>NZ_JAAIKQ010000002.1:591330-904816 GCF_012263345.1 Shewanella sp. WXL01
TTGATTGGCTCCCCAGACTGGACTCGAACCAGTGACATACGGATTAACAGTCCGCCGTTCTACCAACTGAACTACAGGGGAAGCGCTTAGCAATGTATTGCTGAGAACGGAGCGCATAGTAAAACGCTGCAGCCCTTGAGTCAACTCGCATATTAAAAAAAAATGAACATCTGCATCTAATTGGTTATGTAATGTGCATCATGTGCGAGATATAAGCGCTAATGCTGTCAGAGCAGGCAGTAGCGCTATGATTTATTTACGAAACTCTTTTTCTCAAACAGCCATTTATTGCATTTATCAACGCTTAAGTACGCACAAGTATGTGGGTGGGAGGTAAACTTTTAACCTTTTGGCAAAATTCTGGCCGGCAGAGCGTCAAGGTCTGTTTGAATGCGCGGCAACAACATGACTAGTTAAGTTTTAAGGGTTAGTAAGCATGACTTTGATTTTGCCAAGTGGTCGAGAATGGCTGTTAATATTAAAAATAGCAGCTTAGCTAGTAGTGCTTATATATGCCTAAGCTATAGGGGACCAGTTCGCGGCTATTTGTTAAAGAGTTGAGAGCAGCCAAGTCGAGTTTAGGTTTGCTTGTTGGTGCCAAACTAGAGTACTCCAATCTCAGGTCTACTGAACTTTGATCTGTTAACCAAAGAGCTGCACAAAACTAGAATGAGCTGAATAAAATTTTGTTGGTGGGATTGCAATGAATTACTAGGGTTAAATATTAGTAATAGCGCAATTAAAGTTTGTGGATTGTAAGAGCTACTTTCAAATGTAAAAAACTTTCAGTGTGTCATTCATTTGGCAGATATCTTACAAAGGGGCGCTAAAGCACGGCAAAACTGGGTTTAATTGACTTATCCACTATTTCTGTGGATAAGCCTGTGAGTTAAGCCTAAAAATTGGCTGCAAATACCCGTAAAATGGGGCTTGGACTTAAAATGGTCTATTTTTTTAACCATTATTTAAATCTTTTATTATCAGTGGCTTATAAAAATCAAGCGCTTTTTATGTTTGATGTAGTTAACTACGGGAAAATGTAATCAAAAATAATTCAAAATTGTGCATTAAATTTGCTTTTAGCGTTGATTTTTGCTCGCTTTTTAAGCTTGGCAGAGTACTTTTGCTTTACGTAGATAAGTTTCATATTTCGTTATTCAAACTGTCATAATCTGCCGCTATGAGATCGCAACAGTCAAATTTCGTCGAATCAAGTGATCGTAAAATGATCAGCTAACCTGGTTGCGTATCCAAGCAATTTTCATCCTATTTAAACTCATTTGGCGTACAAAGTAGCGCATCAAAATTCAGCAGAAAAGCCATGAGTTTGCCATACACCTTCAGCAATATTCGGAGTATGATAATGGGCTGCCATTTATAAGGATCAACACGTGTCAGAATCGATTTTTTCACTTGCTTCCAAATTTGAGCCTGCAGGCGATCAGCCAACTGCGATTAAACAACTGGTTGAGGGTTTAGAGTCGGGCATCGCTCACCAAACTCTGCTTGGGGTTACTGGGTCTGGTAAAACTTATACCGTTGCCAATGTAATCAAAGAAATGGGTCGCCCGACCATTATTATGGCGCCAAACAAAACCTTGGCGGCTCAGCTATATGGTGAGATGAAAGAATTCTTCCCCAATAATGCTGTTGAGTATTTCGTTTCTTACTACGACTATTATCAGCCAGAAGCCTACGTTCCTGCATCAAATACCTTTATTGAGAAGGATGCATCGGTTAACGATCACATTGAGCAAATGCGCTTATCGGCAACCAAAGCCCTGCTCGAACGTAAAGATGTCGTGTTGATTGCGTCTGTTTCAGCTATCTATGGTCTTGGCGATCCTGACTCTTACATGAAGATGTTATTGCACCTACGTCAGGGTGACTTTATGGGGCAACGCGATATTCTAAAGCGCCTGAGT
This sequence comes from Shewanella sp. WXL01, assembly GCF_012263345.1. Classification (NCBI taxonomy): domain Bacteria; kingdom Pseudomonadati; phylum Pseudomonadota; class Gammaproteobacteria; order Alteromonadales; family Shewanellaceae; genus Shewanella; species Shewanella sp. WXL01. Next base: position 593,256 of record NZ_JAAIKQ010000002.1, read on the forward strand.
GAAATGCAATACACTCGCAACGACATTGATCTGCAGCGTGGTACCTATCGTGTGCGTGGAGAGGTGATTGATATATTCCCAGCTGATTCAGATAGAGACGCGATTCGCGTTGAGCTTTTTGATGATGAAATTGAAAGATTAAGCGAGTTTGACCCTTTAACCGGGCAAATTACCAAGCGCATAGCTCGCACCACGGTTTATCCGAAAACGCACTATGTGACCCCGCGCGAAAAAATTCTTGCCGCAACCGAAGAAATTAAAGAAGAGCTTCGCGTGCGCCGTCAGGAGCTACTGGATAATAACAAGCTTATCGAAGCTCAGCGCATTACCGAGCGAGTGCAATATGACGTTGAAATGATGGTGGAGCTTGGGTACTGCTCAGGTATTGAGAACTACTCACGCTATCTATCTGGGCGACCAGCGGGTGACGGACCGCCAACCTTACTTGATTACTTGCCAGCTGATGGTTTGCTGATTATCGATGAGTCTCATGTCACTGTGCCACAAATTGGTGCCATGTATAAAGGTGACCGCAGCCGTAAAACCACGCTAGTTGAGTATGGTTTTAGACTGCCATCAGCGCTTGATAACCGCCCGCTCAAGTTTGAAGAGTTCGAAAACTTAATGCCGCAAACGATTTTCGTATCGGCAACACCAAGCAACTATGAACTTGAAAAAAGTGATGATGAAATTGCTGAGCAGGTAGTGCGCCCAACAGGCTTGCTTGACCCAGAGCTTGAGGTGCGCCCGGTGGCAATTCAGGTCGACGACTTGCTGTCTGAGGCCAACAAGCGTATCGCGTTAAATGAAAGGGTGCTGGTCACCACATTAACGAAACGCATGGCAGAGGATTTAACTGAGTACCTTGATGAGCACGGCGTGCGAGTGCGCTACCTTCACTCCGATATTGATACCGTGGAAAGGGTGGAGATCATTCGCGATCTGCGCCTTGGTGAGTTTGACGTGCTGGTCGGTATTAACTTGCTGCGTGAGGGATTAGACATGCCAGAAGTGTCGCTGGTGTGTATTCTCGATGCTGACAAAGAAGGCTTTTTACGCTCAGAGCGCTCGCTTATTCAGACCATCGGCCGCGCCGCTCGTAACGTCAATGGTAAGGTGATCTTGTACGCAGATACTGTCACAAAATCTATGGACAAGGCGATGAAAGAAACCGAGCGTCGCCGTGCTAAGCAGCATCAGTTTAACCTTGATAATGGCATTGTGCCTAAAGGTGTGGTGAAGAGTATTACCGATGTAATGGACATTGGTGACGCTAGACCAACAGGTAAAGCGAAACGTGGCAAAGGCCTCGCCAAAGTGGCAGAGCCAGAGGTTAACTACGACAGCACTGTTGATATCAATAAGCAGATCCAACAACTCGAAAAACAAATGTTGGAACACGCTAAAAACCTCGAGTTTGAGCAAGCAGCAGCACTACGTGATGAAGTGGCAATGCTTAGAGATAAGATGATTTTGGAAAGTTAGATTTGCTTGGTGTTGGCAATTAAGCTATTGAGTAATAAACGGCTCATACAATATGTGTATGAGCCGTTTTTGGTATATTTAGTTTATATCAGTTTTAATATTCAAAGGCCTGCTGCCTAGGCGCTATTGCGCTTTGATGGTAAATGCGAGCTCTACGGTAAGGTCTTTACTTGCTACCGGATTTCCATTGATGTGCTTTGGTCTATAACGCCATTTTTTTAACGCTTCAATTGCGCTTTGTTCGAATAAACCACTTTCGTCTTGTTCGATAACAACCACGTTTTCGACATTTCCAGATGTGTTTACATTGAAGCTCATCGTTACCCAGCCCTCTATTCCTTGTCTTGCAGCAGATATTGGATAAACAGGCTCTGCACGGTAAATGGATTTTAAGTGGCTATGTTGATTTTGTGCGGCGTCTAATGCGTTAATCGTGTCCAACACCTGTGGGCTTATATTTGAAATCATCATTTCAGCTTTCTTATTCAATAACTTCATCCTTGCATTTGAAGGGGCTATTGATAGTACTTTTCGTGCATAAAGTAGTGTTAAAGACCACTGTTCTAGTTCTGCATGGGACTTCGCCAATTGTGAATCAACTTCAATAGCGGTATCCGTGCAGGTAAACGATTTCCACTCATTATATGCAGTTACAGCGTCCTCATGTTGGTGAGTTTTTGCTAGCAGATCTCCAGAAGTCTTGAGTGCACTCGCATGCATCTTTCCATCGAGCGCATTTAAGTTAATCGCATCAGTAAACTGAATTATGGCTTGCTCATCTTTTCCAAGCTTCGTAAGCATTGTCCCTAGGTAATATCCAATAGCCGCTTTTTCGAAATCATGTTTAGTGTCGATACTTTGCAACGCATTGATAGCTTCCTCAACACGGTGATTTCTTTGTAGATCTATAGCTCTGGTAATTTTTTGTTGAGTTGTAGATGAGAGTATCTTTGATTTACGTTGGTGAGTTGGGCAGTCATCAGCAGCAAGTGCGCTAGATGTGAAAAAAGTCAGTAATGCTAATAAGCCCAGTACGCTTCGATTCATTTATGCTAAGTCCTTTTACGAATGAATTAAATTTACAGCTGGCGCAGAATACCACGTAGTGAGTTTGGTATCACCTGAGTCGTTGGATTAACTAGGAAAATTGCCCAAGTGCAGATAGAAAAACTCATTCAGTTTAAGTCAGTTACTTGAAAACCCTTTAATAGATACACAATAAAAAACGCGCCACTTAACAAGTAGGCGCGTTTTGTTATTTCTAGTGTTTTTAGCAATCAGCTAAAACACAAAGCCATTTCAGCTTAAAAAGTCATTCAAGCTTAGAAGTTTGCTGACTTAGGTGCACGTGGGAATGGGATCACGTCACGAATGTTAGCAACGCCAGTCACGTAAGACACTAGGCGCTCAAAACCAAGACCGAAACCTGCGTGTGGCACAGTGCCGTAGCGGCGTAAGTCGCGATACCAGTTCATGTGCTCTGGGTCGATGTTCATTGCGCGCATGCGCTCATCTAGCACGTCTAAACGCTCTTCACGTTGTGCGCCACCGATGATTTCACCAATGCCTGGAGCCAGTACGTCCATTGCCGCAACAGTTTTGCCGTCGTCGTTCAAACGCATGTAGAAAGCTTTAATGTCTTTCGGGTAGTTCTTGACAACTACTGGTGCTTTAAAGTGCTCTTCAGCTAGGAAGCGTTCGTGCTCAGACGATAGGTCGATACCCCATTCAACGTCAAACTCAAACTTCTTGCCTGATGCTTTAAGAATGTCGATTGCGTCAGTGTAATCAACTTGGGCAAAGTCACTGCTTACGAATGCTTCTAAGCGCTCAATAGCAGTTTTCTCAACACGCTTAGCGAAGAATTCTAAGTCATCACGGCGCTCTTCAAGCACAGCATTGAAGCAGTACTTGAGCATTTTTTCAGCAAGCTCAGCAGCATCGTCAAGATCGGCAAATGCAACTTCAGGCTCTACCATCCAAAACTCAGCTAAGTGACGGCTGGTGTTTGAGTTTTCAGCGCGGAAAGTTGGGCCAAAGGTGTAAACCTTAGACAGTGCACAAGCGTACGCTTCAGCGTTAAGCTGACCAGAAACTGTTAGGAAGGTTTCTTTACCAAAGAAGTCTTCAGCAAAATCAACTTCGCCTTTGTCTGTGCGCGGTAGGTTTTCCATATCCAGCGTTGATACGCGGAACATTTCACCTGCACCTTCTGCATCAGAAGCGGTGATAAGCGGCGCAGATACCCAAACATAACCTTCTTCGTTATAGAAGCGGTGGATAGCTTGCGATAGACAGTTACGTACACGTGCTACCGCACCAATTAAGTTGGTACGCGGGCGTAGATGAGCCACTTCACGTAGATACTCGATTGAGTGACGCTTAGCTGCCATTGGGTAGGTATCAGGATCTTCAACCAAACCAACAACTTCAACGTTAGTTACTTGCAGCTCAAATGCTTGACCGGCACCTGGAGATTCAACCACTTCACCTGTCATGATCACAGAGCAGCCAGCTGTCAGCTTTAACACTTCGTCATTGTAATTAGACAAGGTATTAGGCACGACGCCCTGAATAGGATCAAAACTTGAACCATCATATACGGCTAAAAATGAGATACCTGCTTTAGAATCTCGACGTGTTCTTACCCAGCCACGTACAGTGACTTGTGTACCAACGGCGTGTTCGCCGTTAAATACAGCTGCGACAGTTGCAATTGTCATTACTGCGCTACTCTCCATCTAACGATTGTAAAAAATATTTGGCGTTTATCTTACCTTTATGGTGGCTTTTCTCAAGCTGAAAACGCTATTCTAGGGTGATAATTGAATGACTTTTTTATTATCTGTAACAAATTTGCTGTTATATCAGCCGAAATCGTTATTTTACCTAAAAGTCTGAATCGCTTTAGCTGATTTTTTAAGCGTGTATCAGTACTTAATCAGAATCTGCCGCAACATACTAGCGGTTGTAACTTTGCAAATTGACAAAGGTGCCATGAAAAGACTTGCCGTTTTCCAAACCATTTTAACCGTGCTCTCGGTGTTATCCTGGAGCATTGCTATTTACGCCTTGATTATTTTTGGTGAAGCAAGACCAGACAAAGCTGTGGGATATTTTCGCAGTAAAGGCGTTGAGGTGCGTTTGCACTGGGACCCAGACTTAACCATTCAGCTCGAATACTTAATATGGGCGTGTGCTGCGATTAGTCTGGTTAATCTGCTGGTAAATTTTTACGCAAAGACTACAACGCGGATCGGCTTTTGGGTCAATATCCCCCTGTTGTTTGTGGTGTCGTTAGCAGCAGGCTTGTATATACGTTACGTGGTGTAGCGAGAATTTTGATCGTTAACTCCAGTTTTAGCTATCGCTGATATGCTGGCAAAGCATGTTGATCACAGCGGCAGTAATACCCCAAATAAACTTATCTTGATAGGGCATTACATGCACCTTGTGTGTGGTGCCTTTGCGCTGAAAATCAACTGTGTGACGATTATTGCTGTCGATGAAATAACTCAGTGGAGCGGTAAAACAATCTGCTACTTCATTACTATCTATCTTCATGGAAAAAGGTTGTTTAACCATGCCAATAACCGGCGTTACTTCAAAACCTGTCATGGTGTGATGAGATGGAAACGCTCCCAATACTTCAACGTTATCCGCTTTTAAGCCTATCTCTTCATCCGCTTCTCTGAGCGCTGTAGCAACTAGGCTGCTATCAACTTGCTCAACCTTTCCACCGGGAAAACTGATTTGCCCTGGGTGATGGCGAAGGTGCATAGGTCTTTGTGTCAGAATTAGGTTTAGCTGTGACTCAATTTCAATCAATGGAATGAGCACCGCGGCTTGCAATGACTCTCTGCCAGTCAATATTGATGGAATACCGTGGTTAAGTTGGTGCAATTTAAAGCGAGTGCGAAAGCTATGGCTATCCATATGTTAGTGTTGATTACCTTTTACTTTGTAAATGTGCTGGTTAAGAGGTGTGCCGTAAACCCAGTATTTTAAGCTATCAGAGTTAGTTTAATTTTGTAATTCCTGATTTAGCGCAAATTCGAGAATTAATCTGCTGCCAATGCGCTTTGCTATCAACTACACTTAATTCCACAGTTGAGGAATTAATCAAAATGACGGCGATTAAATGCAATTAGATGACAAACATCCCCGTAAAGTAGGTAGGCCAACAGGTAAACAAGATAATCGCGACAAGATTATCGCTGCAGCTCGTGAGCTATTTATTGATAAAGAATACAGCAAGGTCACTATGCGTGATATTGCAGAGCTAGCAGGTTCAGATCCAGGGCTTATTCGCTACTATTTTGGCGCGAAAGATGCGTTATTTATCACCATGATAAAAGAGACATCCGCACCTGTACTTGCCCAGATAAAATCAATTAGCGAAGCACCAAAAGTCGGCTCGTTGCATGACTTGATGAACACTTACTATCAGGTAATGGCTAAAAATCCTAAATTTCCACGCTTGATGCACCGCTTACTTAGTATGGCTCATGAGTCGAACGATTTCCCTGAGATAGCAGAGGTAGCAAATAACATAGCAAAGACTCAACGAAACCTGATTTTTGATAGTTTAAAGAAACAAGGTGCACTGCAAGATGACGTTAATGTTCCATCAGCTCAATTAAGCTTTTTCTCGTTAATGGTATTCCCATTTCTAGCGCCAAAAATCATGCTCGACTCGCTTGGGATCCAAATAACGCCAGAGTTTTTAACCGAGCATGCCAAGCAAAATAATCAATTACTCACCCAAGGCTTGTTTAAAGCCCAAGTCAACCCAGATGTAACCAAGGAAACAAGCAATGAACACCAATAAACGATTAATTTTGCCTGGAATTGGCATTGGAGCCGCAGCCTTGGTGTTGTCAGTGGTGTTAAAGCCTGGGCCGGATAAGGTTGATGGCTTTGATAACTCGCGTGTTGTCGAAGTATTTACCCTTGAGCAGGTTGATGTTGCGCCGGTGATAGAAGGCTTTGGCCGCGTGTCGCCAAAACATGTTTGGCAGGCGTTGTCAGAAGTCGGCGGCAAAGTCATTTATCGTCATCCACAGTTAGAAACTGGGCGCACATTGGCAAAAGGCACCAAGCTATTAGAGATTGACCCGCTTGAGTATGAGCTAAACCTTGCTCAGGCCAAAGCGTCACTTAACTCAACTGAGGCGCAGTTAGTAAAACTGGATCAACAACTTGAAAGCCTTAAAACTAACTTTGATATTGAGCTGCAAAAACTTAAGTTAGTCGAGCAAGAGTATCAGCGTAAACAAACACTTAAAAAGCGCAATCTTGTGTCTAGCTCAGAGCTTGAAAGTCAAAAGCAAGCTTTACTGGCGCAGCAAAACGCCTTAGAAAATATTCAAAACTCACTCGATACTTGGCCTGATGACAAAAAAGTCACCGAGGCGCAAAAACAAGTCGACCTTGCCAAGGTGCAAGATGCCGAGCGCCGACTAGCACAAACTCAAGTGGTGCTGCCATTTGATGCGCGTTTGTCAGACGTGAACATCGAGCTGAATCAAGTGGTGAGTATTGGTCAGGTTATGTTGGTTGCCCATCAGCTTGGTAGCTCGGAAATCAAAGCCGAAATGTCACTGCAAAATATGCGCGTGTTGGCAACGTCCCTTGATGCTGCCATGCCAGAGCATGCACAGCGATTTGCAAAAGCTAGCGACAATGGCGCGATGCCATCAATTGATCGCTTTGAGCTTAATGGCGAAGTACAATTTCAAGCGGGTAATAATCAGTTTAGTTGGCCTGCCAAGGTCACTCGTGTGGCAGAAACCGTTAATGCTAACCAAGGCACTATTGGTGTGTATTTAGAAGTCGAGCAAGATTACAACAAGCTTAATTTGTTAGAGCGCCCGCCACTAACCAAAGGCATGTTTGTCAAAGCGCGTATTGAAGGCAAAGCCGCTAAGCACTTTAGTGTGCCAGAGCAGGCTATTCACACTAACAACTTGTATGTAATGCAAGCTGATAGCACTTTAAAAATTGTGCCAGTTGAGGTGCTATTTCGTCATGAAGGCGGCGTCGCAGTGCGAGGTGATGTAACGGCGGGTGAACAGTTGGTGGTGAATGACTTAATCCCTGCGATTGAGGGCATGAAGCTACGTGTGGTTGATGCTAACAAGGGGGCTGAATAGTGATTGCGTATGTAACTAGGCATCCAACCCTAGCCAACTTATTGATGATGGCATTTTTACTGCTGGGTTTGCTGCATGTAGGCACAATCAAGCGTGAAACCTTCCCTGAGTTTGCACCGCCTTATGTAACAGCTTCTGTAGTTTACCCAGGCGCGTCGCCAGTCGAAGTGGAAGAGAGCATCTGTTTGAGTATGGAAGATGCTGTTGATGGGCTTGCCAATATTGAAGAAGTAACTTGTGACGCCCAAGAAGGCATCGCAACCATGAAGCTTAAGCTAGCTTCCGGTGCCGATATGGGGCGCTTTTTGATTGACGTACAAACTCAAATCAATGCGGTGAAAAACTTCCCTACAGAAATCGAATCACCGATTGTGAAAGAGTTAGATTGGGCTGATCCTGTGGTCGATATCGCATTGGTTGCCGAAACCAGTTGGCCTGATTTAAAGCACTATGCAGAAGATGTAAAGCGCCGCTTAAAGATTGATGCCGGGCTTGATTTAGTCACCATTACTGGCTTTAGCGATCATCAACTGCGCATTGAGCTTAACGAAGTAGACATGCGCCGCTTAGGGCTGTCGGCAGGTGAAATCGCTGACAAAGTGGGCAGGCAAAACGTAAAGCTACCAGCGGGTAACATTGAACTGGCTGACAAAAATCTGCTAATCCGTTTTGACGAGCGCAAGATGACGCCAGATACCTTAGCGCAGCTGATTGTGGCATCAAATAATGACGGTAGTGTGGTGCGCCTTGGCGATATCGCCACCATCACCGATCGTTTTGAGTTAGATGAAGAGCACGCGTTATTTAATGGCAAACCTGCAGCACTGATTAAAATTCAGAAGAATAAAGCAGAAGATGCGCTGAACGTAAAAGACAAGGTCATCGAGTTTATCGAAAAAGAGCGTCATCTCGCGCCAGATGGTGTCACGCTAACCATGACTAATGACATGTCATCTCTGGTAAAAGATCGCCTAAACATGATGCTAACTAATGGTTGGCAAGGGATTGTATTGGTGTTCTTCAGTATGTGGCTGTTCTTTAGCTTACGTTACTCATTCTGGGTTTCAGCGGGTTTGCCGGTGGCATTCTTAGGTGGCCTGTACCTAATGAGCCTCTTTGGCGTGTCGATCAACATTATGAGCTTGGTTGGTTTGCTTATGGCTATCGGCATCATGATGGATGACGCGATTGTGATTTCAGAATCTATCGCTTCCCATGTTGATCGTGGCCTTGATATCGATACAGCAGTGGTTGAAGGGGTTAAGAAAGTTGCGCCAGGCGTTGCGTCATCCTTTATTACCACAGTGTTGATTTTCAGCTCGCTACTTGGGCTTGATGGTCAAATGGGCGCCGTACTGTCACAAATTCCGATTGTGCTGATCATGGTGTTGTCTATCAGCCTTATTGAAGCATTTATCATCTTGCCAAATCACTTACACCATTCGCTAAAGCATCAAAATGATGACGTGGTGCACAACAATGTATTTGCGCGCTTTAAGCAGCAATTTATGGCAGAGTTTAAGCGTTTTCGTGACACCAAGTTAGTCAATGCGGTTACCTGGGTCGTACGTTGGCGCTATGCCAGTGTCGGCGTCACTTTAGGCATGTTGTTATTATCGTTTTCATTGCTCACCAGTGGTGCGCTAAAGTTTGTACCATTCCCGGAGCTAGACGGTGATATTGCTGAGGCGCGTATCTTGCTGCCGCCTGGCTCTACCTTGTCGCAAACCCAGGCCATTGTCGACCGTGTGGTTGCTGCAGCAAAAGTCACAGGTGATAAATTTACAGACCAGAACGAAGATAACCCGTTGATTGAAGACATCACCAGTCAATTTAACTTTAATGCTGATGCTGGCGAGAAAGGCCCACATGTTGCAACGGTGAGGCTAGATTTATTGTCCGCCGAAATTCGCGAAACCAAAATTGATGACTTTATCAACGCTTGGCGCGAGCAAAGCGGTGAAATGGCAATGCCAATTGCCGTGGTATTTAAGCAGCCATCAATGGGGCCTGCAGGCCGTGATATTGAGCTTCGCATCCAAGGAGATGACTTAAACGAGCTGAAAGCAGCGTCTGTGTCGCTGCAATCATACCTTAGCGAGTTTAACGGTATTAATGGCATTATGGATGACATGCGCCCAGGTAAAGAAGAAGTCAAAGTCAGTTTGCGACCAGGGGCGGAAGCATACGGTATTGATGGGCAAATGGTGGCGTCACAGCTGCGCAGCGCCTATTTTGGACAAACCGCTGATGAAATTCAGGTTGGGCCTGAAAACATCGAAATTGATGTACGCCTTAATCGCGAGCAAGCAGGGGACTTACAGGGTTTAGCTAACTTCCCAATTATCTTAAGTAATGGCGATCAGCTGCCACTGTCGTCAGTAGCCTTGCTTGAGTATCAACGCTCATACGTACGTATTCAGCGCATTAACGGCCTGCGCACGGTTACCGTGATGGCAGATGTTGATAACCGTATTGCTAACAGCACAGAGGCCAATGCCAAAATTCGCAGTGAGTGGGTGCCAATGATCAAACAGCAATACCCAAACATTCGCGTTGATTTTGAAGGTTCAGCGAAAGAAACCTCAAAGACGGGCACGTCTTTAATGAATGGTTTTATCGTGGGGTTATTCGGGCTGTTTGCAATTTTAAGCTTTCAGTTTAGAAGTTACCTTGAGCCGTTTATCGTGATGCTGGCAATTCCATTGTCATTGATTGGCGTACTGTGGGGGCACTTGTTGCTGGGGCACAATATGTCGATGCCGTCAGTGATGGGCTTTATCTCGCTAGCAGGTATTGTGGTCAATGACTCTATCTTGCTAGTGCAGTACATTCGTCATCATGTCGATGAAGGTGAAGATGTTCATCAAGCAGTAGTGAGTGCCAGTCGCGAGCGTTTTAGGGCTGTGTTCTTAACCTCATTGACCACAGCAGCAGGTTTATTGCCGCTACTGCTCGAAACCAGCTTGCAAGCACAAGTGGTTCAGCCGCTGGTAGTATCCATCGTATTTGGTATTTTCGCCTCGACTATGATGGTGCTATTTATCATCCCATGTGCCTACGCCATCCTTGCTGACTTTGGCAAAGTGCAAAAGCATGTAGAGATATAACTGACGGCTAGTTAGACTAAAAAATGCCGCTTGGTTTACTGTAGTGGTTGCTGTCGCAGTAACTGACGGTAAATAAGCGGCATAAGTGTTGTCAGCCCTAAATCACCTGATTTAGTCGGAGGTGGTTATCGTTCAGTAAGGCTTTGCCTGTAAATTCTGTTGATTACCAGTTCTGGTAGCCTAAATAATTACCTCACGTTGCAATAACATTTAAAGCACGCCGTGAACACCTCCGTGTGGGCTCAACGAAAACATCCATGTTTTCAATGGCTTTAGATGTTGTTGCAACTCAGATTTATAGGTGAAATTAGGCTCTCTTGTAGGGAGTTCACACAAAGCTACCTTTTTCATAAGGTGGCACTTTACCTGCGTTTATGTCGAAGCAAAGCTGGTTGAGTAGTGACCTTGTCTGATTGATATTTGCTACAAAGTGCCATTATCTAGCACTGGCAAAATCTTGCTGACTTTATCGAATGATTCCTGATACTCCGCATCGCCTTTTGAGTCGGCAACAATCCCGCCGCCAGCCCAGCAGTAGATGTTGTGTTTGTCAGTTACTAGGGTGCGAATGGTGATACTCGTATCCATTTTATTGTCTTGGCTGATGTAGCCGATACTGCCGCAATACATAGAGCGGCGTGACGGTTCTAACTCTTCAATAATTTCCATGGCGCGAATTTTAGGTGCGCCAGTAATTGAGCCACCGGGGAAGGTGGCTTTAAGCACATCCACGCAGTTTTTACCTTTATCTAAGGTGGCAGTCACTGTGCTAACTAAATGGTGCACAGCGGGGAAGCTCTCAACATCAAATAGCTTAGGTACAGCAACACTGCCCGGTGCGGCAACGCGGCTAACATCATTACGCAGCAAATCAACAATCATTAAATTCTCAGCGCGATCTTTCTCAGACTGCTTTAACTGCGCAGCAAGCAGCGAGTCTTGCTCAGGTGTTGCGCCGCGAGGAAGCGTGCCTTTAATCGGCTTAGTTTGAATTTGGTGTTGATTAACCAGAATAAAGCGCTCTGGCGAGATAGATAAAATGCAGTGCTCAGGTAGGCGCATAAAGGCTGAGAACGGCGCCTTGTTTGCTGCAGTAAGTGTGCAGTAAGCTTGCCACTCATCACCTTGGTATTTCGCTTCAAAGCGCTGAGTTAAGTTAATTTGATAACAGTCGCCACTGAGTAAATACTCCTGCACCTGATCAAACTTAGCCAGATACTCATCACGACTAATCTGTGTATGCCAGCCTTCACAAAGCGTAAATGGATTAAATTCGGCTTTATTAACTAAGAAATGAGTAAAATCATTGCTATCGGATTCAGCCGCAGTAACTAGCTGTTCAATTTCAGCAAGCTTTTGCTCAAGCGCAGTTTCGCCCTGATAGTGACACGCAAGCCATTGGCTATTGGCATAATCAAACAGCAACACAAAGTCATAAAAGCCAACATTCATTGCAGGCAGGGAAATATCATCAGCTGCATCGGCGGGCAGTTTTTCAAGCTGACGACCAAGGTCATAGTTAAATGCACCTAACGCGCCGCTGCTAAAGGGCAGGTGAGTGTTGCTCGATTTTGGGTATAGGCTTTGTTTGACCACATCCAAGGCATCAAAAGCATTGCAGCTTTGAGTTTGCAGCTTAATGGCATCAGCTAGTTCATCAGAAATGACATCAGATAACGCGGTAAATTGATTACTGTAACTATTTGCCGCGCCGTTGCTATTTGCGGTAAGTGTCGCGATTGGGTCGATAGCGATGATGTCGTAGCGGGCATCGATATGATCAGAAAAGCCTGAGTCTAACAACATCGACCAGGGCTTAGCAGCAAACAAACCAAACACAGCTTTAGTGTCTAATTGCCAATCCAATTTGCGAATTGCCAGAGTGTGATTTGATCGCGCAGACATCGATAACCCTTATCTAAAATGTGATGTAGCCCAAAAAGGATGGAAAGAGTATCATATTGCTCACAAAAGGATTAGGGCTTGTGGTTGACGCCTGCCGCTTTTATCAACAAACAAGATAAAAAACTGTATCGGTAAGCTTTTCGACCATATTCCCAATAGTTTGATTTAAAACAACGATAAATAAACTAAGCCATAAAAGGCTGCTGGAGCGCACCAATATGTCCACTAGTGAAACATCTCAAGCTGTTGTTATTAAGCAGGCTGACTTTATTGAAAGCATTGCTGACTCACTACAGTACATCTCCTACTATCACCCTAAAGATTTCGTTGATGCCATGCACGAGGCTTACCTTAAAGAGGAAAGCCCAGCTGCAAAGGATGCCATTGCGCAAATCTTGATTAACTCGCGCATGTCAGCCGAAGGTAAACGTCCATTGTGTCAAGACACAGGTATCGTAACCACGTTCGTTAAGATTGGTATGAATGTGCAGTGGGACAAAACGGACATGACAGTGCAGCAAATGGTGGATGAAGGCGTTCGCCGTGCTTACACTAATCCTGATAACCCGCTGCGTGCATCCATTGTGGCAGACCCTGCTGGTGCGCGTAAAAACACCCGAGATAACACCCCATCAGTAGTGCATATTGATATGGTGCCAGGCAGTCACGTTGAAGTTGCGATTGCAGCAAAAGGCGGTGGCTCTGAAAACAAATCTAAAATGGTCATGCTAAACCCGTCTGACGATATCGCAGCTTGGGTCGAGAAAACCTTGCCAACCATGGGCGCAGGTTGGTGTCCACCAGGTATGTTAGGCATAGGTATCGGCGGCACGGCTGAAAAAGCCGCGGTAATGGCAAAAGAGTCATTAATGGACCCTGTTGATATCCATGAGCTGTTAGATAAAGGCGCAGAAACAGCAGAAGAAAAGCTGCGTTTAGACATCTTCAACCGTTGTAACGACTTAGGTATCGGTGCCCAAGGTCTTGGCGGTTTAACCACTGTGCTGGACATTAAAATCAAGTCAGCGCCGACTCACGCCGCATCTAAGCCGGTTGTGATGATCCCAAATTGCGCGGCAACCCGTCACGTACACTTCCATCTAGATGGCACAGGCCCAGCAGATTTAGCGCCGCCTGCACTGGAAGACTGGCCAGAAATTACTCGTGAAGCGGGTGAGAACACTCACCGTGTTGACCTTGATAATGTCACTCAAGCTGACATTGAAAAATGGAAAAGCGGTGACACCTTATTGCTCAACGGTAAAATGCTAACAGGCCGTGACGCTGCTCATAAACGTATTCAAACGCTAATTGAGTCAGGCGAAGGTTTACCAGAAGGCGTCGACTTTACTGGTAAGTTCATTTACTACGTAGGCCCAGTTGATCCAGTTGGTGATGAAGTAGTTGGCCCTGCAGGCCCAACTACAGCAACCCGTATGGATAAGTTTACTGACCTAATGCTAGAGAAAACTGGCCTAATGGGCATGATTGGTAAATCTGAGCGCGGCCCACAAACCGTTGAGTCGATTAAAAAGCATAAAGCAGTTTACTTGATGGCCGTTGGCGGCGCAGCTTATCTAGTTTCTAAAGCCATTAAGAAGTCTCGCGTAGTCGCGTTTGAAGACTTAGGTATGGAAGCGATTTACGAGTTTGAAGTCAAAGATATGCCAGTGACCGTTGCGGTAGATAGCCAGGGCGTGAATGCTCACGATACTGGCCCTGCGATTTGGAAAGTGAATATAGCTGATGCAAAAGCTTAGCAGCGAACCGCTGTGCTAATGTCGTGAATAACCACTAAGTGGTTAGGTAAACATTAGTGCATGTTTTGCTCACAATTTAACGCTTAAGCCACTGCTTTAAACAAAAGCAGTTGCTTAGGCGTTTTGCTTTCGCTAGTCTGACTGCGCTTTAAAGGCATTTCGTTAAACAAGTCTAGGTTGCTTAAGCGTGTAAAAACCAAAATTTGTTGATAATCAATAGATGCATAAAACTCGTTACGCATCGGTATGGCAAGAGCGAGTTTGGCAAAAGTGCCAATTTCAAAACCCAATAGTGTCGTTGTTAAATCGCTTGGTACTGAATTGCGATAGTAAGTCGCGTCGTAGCAAGTCACTGCGGCAACTAATATAGCCGTTTTGAAATTTGTGCTTTTGAATTTTAGCCATCTAACTGAGCCTTGAAACTGTGCTCCGAAATAGCGCCCTCATTGAAGCCAAGCGTTTTACAAAAAACTGATTAAAAAATAGTAAAAATCGAGACCCAATAACAATGAAAACATCTTCTATATTCATCGCCCTAGCTGCAGCAGGTATGATGAGCAGTGCAGTTGCCGCTGACCAGCGTGCCTTCACGGTACAAGACCTATCTAACCTAAACAAACTTCACAGCGCAGCAGTATCAAACGACGGTAACACCCTTGTTTATGCTGTAAAACTGATTGATGCCGACGGTAAAGCAAGCTCAGATCTATACCAATTAGACCTAAGCGACAAAAACGCTAAGCCTAAGCAGCTAACTTCAGTAAAAGGCACTGAGCACGATGTGAAATTCGCGCCAGATGACAAGTCGATATACTTCCTAGCAAATCGCACCGGAAGCAGCCAGCTATTCAATATGTCGCTGACCGGCGGCGAAGCACAGGTTATCTCTGATTTACCGCTAGATATTCAAGGTTACGTGTTATCGGCAGACGGTAAACAAGTCGCTTTGAACATGCGCGTATTCCCAGAGTGTAAAGACCTAGCTTGCACAGTAGAAAAGAAGCAACAAGTTGCAGATGCTAAAACCACAGGCCGTGAATACAAGCAGCTAATGGTGCGCCACTGGGACACCTGGGAAGACCATGCTCGCAACCATATCTTTGTAGCAAGCCTTAACGGTACAACCATCAAAGATGCGGTAAACGTGACTCAAGGCCGCGATACAGAAACGCCGCCTAAGCCGTTCTCTGGCATGGAAGAAGTAACTTTCACCCCAGATGGCAAGCACATTGTTTACACGGCAAAAGCACCAAGCAATACCCAAGCTTGGACAACAAACTATGACCTATGGCAAGTGCCTGTAACAGGCGGTGAAGCCGTTAACCTAACTGAAGCTAACAAAGCCTGGGATGCACACCCAACGTTCTCGGCTGATGGTCGTTACCTTGCATATCTTGCGATGAGCAAACCAGGTTTTGAAGCAGACCGTTTCCGTATCATGCTGCGTGATAATGTCACAGGTCAGGAAAAAGAAGTCGCGCCACTTTGGGATCGCAGCCCACACTCACTGATGTTCAGTAAAGATGGCCGCAAGCTATATGTCACTGCGCAAGATGTAGGTCAAGTCAGCATCTTTGAAGTTAACACTCAATTTGGTGACGTGCGCCCAATCTACAACGATGGTAGCAACAGCCTAATTGCAGCAACTGAAGACAAGCTAATTTTCAACAAGCGCTCTTTAGTTGAGCCGGGTGACCTTTATACAGTTAACCATGAAGGTGAGCATCTAACTCGTTTAACTCAAGTAAACCAAGATAAACTTAGCAAGATTAAGTTCGGTGAGTTTGAGCAGTTTAGCTTTAAAGGTTGGAATGACGAGAAAGTACACGGCTACTGGATCAAACCATACAACTATGAAGAAGGTAAAAAGTACCCAATCGCTTACCTAGTTCATGGTGGTCCACAAGGTTCATTCGGTAACTCATTCTCTGGTCGCTGGAACGCTCAGTTGTGGTCAGGTGCGGGTTACGGTGTAGTCATGGTCGACTTCCACGGCTCTACCGGTTACGGCCAAGCATTTACTGATTCAATCAGTGAAGACTGGGGCGGTAAGCCACTTGTTGATCTACAAAAAGGTATGGATGCAGTTACCAAGCAACAGCCTTGGTTAGATGCCAACAATGCTTGTGCATTAGGTGGTTCATACGGTGGTTATATGATGAACTGGATCCAGGGTAACTGGAACGACGGCTTCAAATGTCTAATCAACCACGCTGGTCTATTCGATCTACGTTCTATGTACTATGTGACTGAAGAGCTCTGGTTCATCGAGCATGAGTTCGGTGGCACTTACGAGCAGAAAAAAGATCTGTACGAGAAGTTCAACCCAGTTAACTACGTAGAAAACTGGCAAACACCTATGCTAGTTATCCACGGTGAAAAAGACTTCCGCGTACCTTACGGTCAAGGTCTAGGTGCATTCACTTACATGCAGCGCAAAGGTATTCCATCTGAACTGTTAATGTTCCCAGATGAAAACCACTGGATCTTAAATCAAGATAACCTAGGCCAATGGTACGAAAATGTATTCCGTTGGATGGACAAGTGGACTGAAAAGAAATAGCAATTAACTATTTGCTATTGAAATAGAAGCTGATGGATTTTTTGATATTAGCTTAGTTAAATTAAAGGGTGCCTTAGGGCATCCTTTTTTATTTGATTACAATTTTTTAACCCGCGTTCCCCATGATAATAGCTGCAGTACCTAGCGATTGTTTGCCTTCGTATTTTATAGGGCTAAAACTGTGATCTTTTCACTTAGAAAAACTAATCCAAATATGGTGTTTGGTTACTAAATTTCTCATTTTGCGATACTCACTTTATCCGCTACATTAGCGCCGAAATTTAACAGTTGTACTAGATATTTAGCAGTCGAAATAAGTATTTAGCGACTAGACTTAATCTTTGTTCTACAAGGCCGCTCGGACAAGCTTAGCTTTTTATAGGCTTTCGGGTAGCCAAGTAGCATATACATCACGTAAATTAACAGTGAGGATACGAGATTGGACTACATGTTGTTTATCAAGTTCTTTTTAGGGCTGGTGGCAATTATCAACCCAGTAGGGCTATTACCTGTATTTGTTAGCTTAACCAGTCACCAGACTGATGCTGAGCGCGAACATACCAACAAGGTAGCCAACTTTGCGGTAGTGGTGATCCTAATCGTGACCATCACCATAGGTCAGCATATTCTCAATATGTTCAGTATCTCGCTGTCATCGTTCCGTATTGCTGGTGGCAGTCTTATCTGCATTATTGCGATGTCGATGCTGCAAGGTAAAATAAGTGAAGTTAAGCGCAACAAAGAAGAAGACCGCGAGTCATCAGGTATGGACTCGGTAGCTGTTGTGCCACTTGCATTGCCACTGATGGCAGGCCCAGGCGCCTTAAGCTCGGTGATTGTATTTGCTGCAGAGCATAACTCGTTTGCCAATATTATGGGGATGTTTGTTACCGTGATAATTTTCGGTAGCTTAAGCTGGGGCCTGTTTAGAATGGCGCCGGTTATTTTCAAGTTGCTTGGTACTACAGGCATTAACGTGATTACCCGTATTATGGGCCTACTAATGTTCTCGCTAGGTATCGAGATTATCGCCACCGGTGTCAAAGGCTTGTTCCCGATCTTGTTGGCTAGTGCTTGGTAATCGGCTTTACGTTCGAGGTTGGTTAACTCAAATGCTTAGCAAATGTGCAAACGCGCCAGAGCAGGGCGTTTTAACTTGACCACAATCAGGCATTTGCGTAAAGTACCCGCCAGATCTCAAAGAGGTCAACATATGGTGAGGTGTCCGAGTGGCCGAAGGAGCACGCCTGGAAAGTGTGTATACCGCAAGGTATCGAGGGTTCGAATCCCTCCCTCACCGCCAGAATTTATAAACAAAGCCCCAGCAGAAATGCTGGGGCTTTGTTGTTTCAGTCATCTTACAAAAACCTAATTATTTCCCTTGAATACTCGCCACCGCGATCAACTGTTGGCAATAAGCTAGGTGATGGCGGATTGGGTTAAGGTATTGATTAACCTTTGGGTCTGTGAGATACCAGGGGCTTGATTCTGTTTCCGCTTGTTCATGAGCAAAGATGGCCTCGACCTGGGTGAGGGCTTTGGTGGATGCCATAGTCAGCCAAATGTGGTCGCTCATTTGTGCTAGTTGCTTAAAGATTGACGTTTGAAAGGTGTAAATCATCGCTGCTGGTGTTTCCGCTTTGCGGCTTATTTTATGTAGCAGCTCAAACGGATTGGCAATTTCAAGGTTTTGTTCATCTAGCGCCTGTGCCTTTTCGTTATCTTCACTAGTCACTAACGGCGATAAAAACAACTCTGGCCATTGAATGTGCTTGTTGGTGAGCACCAGCCCTAATGCGATACGTCTTTCGCCCAACCAATTGTGTACCACACACAGCAGATGTTGCTCCTTTGGCATACCTTCATCACGCGCTAGGCTTGGCAATAAAGCCATACGCTGCACATTTACTTGTTTACTCAATAACGACATCAAAATCACCGTTACCAACCCTGTTGACGGCCAGCAGCCTATTTGCGGCTCAATTTGTTTAGCGACGGTATCAAGCTGCTGCTCTAACCATTCATTATCTGGGCTGTTACTTACCACAAAGCTTTTATCAGACTTAGCATATGGGCCATTACAAATGTTGATCACGTTTGGCTCTGCGCGGCGGGTTGAGTTAAACGTAATGGCAATACCTTGATTGGGTACTTGAATTTCGCCTTTGGCATTACCAAAGATGGTGACCTGTTCAAAGCTTAAGTGTGGCGTGTCTGTCATGTGGGATGTCTGTAATTTGCAGCGTTAAAGTTAACTGCTAGTGCTGTATAAAGCCCCATATTCTAACGGATCATGATGCGATATGTCATGGTTAGATGCGGATTGATTGCAGCAGATGCCCCCTAGATTGTAGATAAAAGTTAAGCCAGCAAGATAGTGCGCTCAAAGCTTGATTTTAGAGACTTTACTCTAGTTAGATTGAGATAAATTGCTTGTGTTTTGTAACGGCTTTGGATAATAATTGAAACACTCGTTTGAATCATCTGTTTAAGAGAATAATATGAATCCGTATCAAGCTCCGCTAAAAGACATGCAGTTCCTGCTCGAAGACGTTTTTGACGCAACATCAACTTGGCAGTCGATGCCGGATATTGCAGAGATGGTCGATACCGATACGGCAATGGCTATCTTAGATGAAGCCAGCAAGATTAGCCGTGATCTAATCCACCCTTTAAACAGAAGTGGCGATGAACAAGGCGTACGCCATGAGGGCGATAACGTTATCACGCCAGACGGATTTAAAGAGGCTTACCAAGAATTTGCTGACGGCGGTTGGGTCGGCCTATGTGGTGATGCTGAACTTGGCGGAATGGGCATGCCGAAAATGCTTGGCGTACTGGTTGATGAAATGAGCTACAGCGCGTGTAACTCATTTACGCTTTACGGCTCGTTAACTGCGGGCGCAGCGCTGGCAATCAATGCTCACGCAACAGATGAATTAAAGAACACTTACCTGCCAAACCTATATTCAGGTCAATGGGCGGGCGCAATGGATATGACAGAACCGCAATCGGGCTCTGACCTTCGCACTATTCGCACTAAAGCGGTACCAAACGATGACGGCAGCTATGCCATTTCTGGCACCAAAATCTTTATTACTGGTGGTGACCACGACTTAACTGAAAACGTAATTCACTTGGTTCTGGCGAAACTGCCTGACACCAACGGCATTTCATTATTCCTTGTACCAAAAATCAATGTGAATGAAGACGGTAGCCTAGGTGAGGCGAACGGCGTTTCGGTTGGTTCAATCGAGCACAAGATGGGTTTGAAAGCGTCAGCCACTTGTGTGATGAACTTTGACAATGCCAAAGGTTATTTAGTCGGCAAGCCAAATCGCGGCCTAGTGTGTATGTTTACTATGATGAACTACGAACGCCTAGCGATTGGTATTCAAGGCTTAGGTAGCTCACAAGCGGCTTACCAAATGGCGGCAGAGTATGCCAAAGAGCGTATGCAAGGTTTAGCGGCTGGTGGCTCTCCAACAGGTGCTGACAGCGACCCAATTATTGTTCACGGCGATGTGCGCCGTATGCTACTTACCATTCGCGCATTAACCGATGCAGGTCGTGCGCTGTCAGTATTTACTGGTAAGCAACTAGATTTAGCCAAATACGGCAGTGATGAAGCAAAATCAAAAGCAGCGCGTTACGTTGGCTTAATGACGCCAGTTGCGAAAGCATTCTTATCGGATCGCGGTTTAGATGCCACGATCATGGCGCAGCAAGTATTCGGTGGTCATGGTTACATTCGTGAAACGGGTATCGAGCAACTGGTACGTGACACCCGTATCGCACAAATCTATGAAGGCACTAACGGTATTCAGGCGATTGACTTCCTAGGCCGTAAAGTGACTGGCGACAACCTAGCAACACTTAAAGAGTTTGTAGCTGACGTGCGCGAAGATTTAGCTGGCTTAAGTCATATTGATGACGCAGATAAAGAAGCTGTGCTAGATAGATTTGAGCAGATTGTACAAACCGCTGCATTTATTAACGATAACAAGGTTGCCCAACCTGCGTTAATCAATGCTAGCGCAGTCGACTTTTTAGATGCTTTTGGTTACACCCTTTATGGCTTCTACTCATTGTTGATGGCAGACAAAGCAGCCGATCATGAAGATAGTGACTTTAAAGCGCAAAAAGCCTTTGTCGCTCGCTTCTACATGGATAAGTTATTTGCAAAAGCAGACTATCATTTAGCGCAAGTAAACCAAGGTGATAGCGCGGTTATGTCTATGCCAGAAAACTTGTTCTAAGCCTAAGCTTCTAAAGAGTTATAAATAAAAAGCCGCTCTGATTTAATCAGAGTGGCTTTTTTAGGTGTTTACAAATTTGAAAGTATGAACTGTTATCTTTCTGCCGAATACGGGTCGTCAGCCAGCAAATAAGCGCGTAAGTCGGCTTTATTTTCTTGAGCGCTTAACCACTCACGCATTTGTTTAACTTTGCTGTAGCCCTCATTACCAAACTTAGTTTGATAAAGCTCGGTTAAGCTCTGTTTTGTAGTTTGCTGACGGATATTACGTTGCCAGCTTTGAGTGACCACTGAGTTTAGGCTACCTGCTAACCCTTCGCTTTTTAATAGTTCCCATTCGCCTTTATCCAACCAGATCCCGCCAACGGCTGCGCTATAGTCTAGACGGTGCTCGTTACCTGCTGAAATCTTGAATTTACGCATAATTGCGCCAGATTTAGGGCAAAGCAGTGCTTGTTTGCTGTCAGTAGCATCAGACTCTTCAAAGCTGATGTTATCTGAAAATTGATAGTCAGGGTTTTGCTCTTTCCAGGCGATATAGTCTTCAATCAATATCCAGTTGCCGCCACAGTTTGAGCAAGTGTGTGCTCTAAATTGTCCATCGATAAAGCTTGGAAATAGCGCGCCATTTTTACAACTTGTACAGTTCATAACATTCCTTAGTTATTAGTTTATTTCCATAGAAGAGGGCGGCTAAACTGGGTTAACCGCCTTAAATATTTAAGCCTTACCCAACCACAGCTCAGCTTTGCTGTCGTCTTTAATGACTAGGCTTACGGTATCTTTCACCGATTCGGTTAATACCATAGTGCCTTGCATCAGTTGATCGCGGCGGAACCAATGTAGCTCAAGCTCGCTGCCAGCGCTGTAATCTTGCAGTAGCTTTTCAAACTCGCCATTGACTTGCAAACCATCAGCGGCAATTAGTACATCGCCTGCGCTCAAGCCTGCTAGGTGAGCAGGGCTGTTGTGGGCAACGGTGTTGATTTTGATCCCCATAGCTTGCGGGGCAAACTTAGCACCAAAGGCTATCTTGTTACCTTTGTCTGCTTTACCGCCGCCAACATCACTGCTACCTTCGCTAGCACGCAGCACTAGCTCAACACCAACTTGTTCAAGTAACTCGCTAAGTGGTAAATCCTCGGTTGAATCAAGCCATGCAAATAATTCAGAGCAGTCGCGATTAAGCAAACGCTCAATGATTTGTTGGTGAGTGTTATCTTGCGTGCCGATACCAGTTAAACCATGTTGCTGCCATAGCTCGCGCATTACATCATCGAGTGAGTATTTGCCGTTTGACTCAAGGCGCAGGGTTAAATCCAGCATTAGAGCGAACATTGCGCCTTTGGTGTAATAGCTAACAATGGCATTAGCAGCGTTTTCTTTTTGCTGGTAAAAGGTCGTCCAAGTGTTAAAGCTTGAGTCGTTTAGGGTTTGGATAAAGCGTCCTTCACCACGATAAACTCGGGTCATTAACTCGCTCAGCATATCCAAGTATTGGCTTTGGTTAACCCGGCCGCTGCGGTAGGTAATAAAGTCATCAAAGTAAGAGGTGATACCCTCGTATGCCCAAAGCTGTTTGGTGTACGACTCTTTTGATAAATCGAATGGGGTAAACTCAGCCGGTTTAATGCGCTTCACATTCCAGCTGTGGAAGTACTCATGGCTGCAAAGTGACAAATAAGTGCGATAACCGCTATCGACCTTGCTATCCATGCTTGCTGGTAAATCGCTTCGTGAGCACATTAACGCCGTTGATGCTTTATGCTCTAGGCCGCCAAAGCCTTTATCCAGTACAGTAGTCATAAATACGTAGCGTTCAAACGGCGCAGGCGTGCCAAAAAAGTTGATTTGATATTCGCAAATGGCTTTTAAGTCTTGCTCTAAACGCGCCATACATGCGCGGTGCTTGCCGCTTAGTACAATATCGTGAGGTACGCCGTTTGCTTCAAAGGTGCTAATGGTTAAATCGCCCATTTCCACAGGGTGGTCGATTAAATCATCGTAGTTGTCAGCGCTAAATTCACCAAAGCCAAATTGCTCACCTTGAGTGCGCTTCATGCTAGTAGCAACTTTCCAATCGCTCAGTTCATTAAGTGCTGGCGGCGCAATAGTCACGCTATGAGCATTGTCTTCTAAGCCATTCGCGGCAAGGAAAACACTGCTGCCGTTAAAGAAACCATGGTTAGTATCAAGGTGTGCAGTACGTACCGATAAGTCCCAGGCGTAAACCTGATATTCAACGCGCACGCTACCTGCTTGATTGTGTAGTTGCCAGGTTTGCTTGTCTTGCTGGCTAATGGCGATGTGCTTGTCTGACTCATCATATGCCTTAATACCGATGATGTTTTTAGCAAAGTCGCGGATCATATAGCTGCCAGGAAGCCAGGCTGGCAAGGATAGCGTTTGCTCTGCTAACGCATTTGGGATGGTAAAACTAACAGCAAATAAGTGGGCTTTAGGGTCAATCGCATGGATATGATAATGCATAGGGAGAGTCCAATTTGCGTGGTGAAAATTACTTATATTGGCGCTCATGCTGCCAAAAACACTGCAATTAGACAAGGATTAAGCGGTTATTGGTTGTTTTTACATTATATCGCTAGAGTCGGGAGGCTAAGGCTTGATAGAATTAGCTTTATTTCCTATTTTTGGTGAAAGATAAGCCTGCTTGGCTGAAGTTGTTTTCATGCTTAAACAATGAAGCAGCTTTAGCAATGAGATAAGGGCTTAGGCGTAACCAATATTCTTTTTTAAGTCAGCGACTGTATAGAGGAAGCAAAAATGGCCGAAGAAACCATATTTAGTAAGATTATCCGCCGCGAAATTCCTGCCGATATTCTTTATCAAGACGAGTTAGTCACCGCCTTTCGTGACATTGCACCTCAAGCGCCAACGCATATTTTGATTATTCCAAATCACCTTATTCCTACCGCCAACGATGTAAAAGCATCAGATGAAAAGGCTTTAGGCCGTATGATGACTGTAGCAGCAAAGCTTGCTGACGAAGCTGGCATTGCCGAAGACGGCTACCGCTTGATCATGAACTGTAATAAGCATGGTGGCCAAGAGGTTTACCATATTCACATGCACCTTGTGGGTGGTAAGCCATTAGGACGTATGCTTGGTCATGACTAATCCTTCAACTACGAACAAGCAAATTGTTAGCCCAGAGTTTTTTGAGTTAACCGATGTCGCTAAGCGCTTTGTTAATCAACTGGCGCAATGTCGCCGTCTTGGGTTTGATGTAAAAGAGGGCAGTGCTCACCACGTGTTGATTGAGCTGCCATACAGCAAAGATATTATTGGCTACCCAGATACCGGCGTTATTCACGGCGGGGTGATCACAACCTTAATCGATACTGGCTGCGGCGCTGCTGTGGTTTGTGCGATTTTAGATAAGTATAAGTCGCTTGAGATCTCACCTACGCTTGATTTACGTGTCGACTATATGCGCCCAGCTGAGCCAAACAAGTCGGTGTTTGTGCTAGCTGAGTGTTATCGTTTAACGTCAAGCGTGGCGTTTACGCGCGCGATTGCTTATCAAGACAGTATTGATGCCCCAATTGCTCACGCCGTTGGCTCATTTATGCGTATTAGCCCAGAGATGATCAGCGATGAGTTTCGTCATTCATTAATTGGTGATAACTGTGAGCAAGTGGCATTAGATGCATCAAATAGAGCCAAAGAGTTTGCCGAACAAAATCAGCGAATTGAGTTTCAAGATGTGGTTAAACGCGCCATTGAAACCAATAACTACACCTATCTGTTAGAGAAAGTACCGTACTCGCAGTTTATTGGTATTTCGGTAGAACGCTTTGGCGATGAAATGGTGTTTAAGTTGCCAGCTAAAGCTGACAATATCGGCAACCCAATCTTGCCAGCTATTCACGGCGGGGTGATTGCAGGCTTTATGGAAATGTCGGCCATTGTGCAGCTTATGGTGTTTATGACGGCTAAGAAAGTGCCTAAAATTGTCGACTTTTCGATTGATTACCTCCGCGCTGGTTTGCACCAAGATACCTTTGCCGAATGTAAAATTACTCGTCAAGGCCGCCGCGTGGCGAATGTAAGCATTAATTGTTGGCAGTCTAACCGTAAGCAGTTAATTGCCACGGCGCGAGCACACTTTTTATTAGAATAGGAGTTCCCATGAAACTATTGAAATCGGCTTTGATTGCGTTGGGTTTAGTTGGCTCAGCGGTTATGTTTGCCGGGTGTGCAAATCATACCTCGGGTTTATCGGCCAGTTCTGACGGCAACGTGCGCGTTGACAACGCCACTTTTAACCGTGAAGTTGCCATTGGTAATCTACGCTCAAAAATGACCTCAAATATTATGGAAGGCGCAGCGGTCATTTCAAGCAAGGTTGCTACTGACCTGCGTTTGCAATACAAGTTTACTTGGTACGATGCCAGCGGTTTTACCATTGAAGATGAAGCCACAAGCTGGAAGTCGTTAAAACTGCACGGCAAGCAGCAAATGCAAGTAAGCGCAGTCGCGCCTAATGCTAATGCAACTCGCTTTGAAGTGTATGTGCGCAAAGCGTTTTCAAACTAAGTCACTTGCTTAATTCGTTTGGTCAATTCTCTTATTCAATTCTCTTAGCCAATAGTTTGAGTGTGAGAAATCCTGCAAACAAGCGTGACCATAAAGCCAGCTAACACTAGCTGGCTTTTTTAATGGAATTTTCAAGGTTTTTGTAATAGGTAAATCACTCAATCTGTGCTGCAGGTCAACTTGGTTAAAATTCATGCTTATAAGTGAGTAAATTGTTTTAATTTGAGTGTAAAGCCACAGGGCTTTGGGTATAATCGACGCCGCCAAGGGGTGTTAGTTGCTGCGTTTATCGCACGTTTTTATTGCAGCACTAACTGAGATGTTTTTTTAACAAACCCTTAGAACCTGATCCGGCTCATACCGGCGTAGGAATAGGCCGCAAAATCTACCTGCACAGACCTTACTATGCTTGCCGGATCTCAAAATCGGAATTTGAGGTCCTCATGTCGTTTAAAAAGAAATCTTCTCTCGCACTAGCCATTATTGCGAGTTTCCATGCCAATGCTGATCAAATTGAAGTCGCTCCTGCTGATGAAGCGATGGAAGTGATAGTGGTTAATGCTGACTTTAACCAAATTAACATTGAGCGCATGCCATCAAGCGTGACTGTGATTGGTGAGCAACAGATTAAAGATGAAGGTGCGCAGCACTTTGAAGATGTATTGAATTCTATTGCCAACTTTAACTGGTCTGGTGGTAGCTCGCGCCCGCGTTATTTCCAAATTCGTGGTGTGGGTGAGCAAGAGCAATATCAAGGCGCGCCAAATTCATCTGTAGGCTATGTGGTTGATGATATTGACCTATCTGGTCTAGGTATGGTGTCGAGCATGTACGACATGCAGCAGGTTGAAGTACTGCGCGGCCCACAAGGTACCCAATACGGTGCTAACGCACTGGCTGGTCTTATTTATCTTAAAAGTAATGACCCGACCGAGCATGCAGAGCATGGCGCAAAAGTGAGCTTAGGTGATGATGACCTACGTACTTTTTCTGGCTTTAGCTCAGGCGCAATTACTGAATCAGGCAAGGTGCTATACCGCGTTGCGCTTGAAAAGCATGACCAAAATGGTTTTAGAACCAACGAATATTTAGGGCGTGATGACACCAACAAGCGTGATGAGTTAACTGCACGCGCAAAATTGCGTTGGTATATGACAGACGATCTTCAAGCTGATCTCACCTTAATGCACGCCAACTTTGACAATGGCTATGACGTGTGGACGCTTGATAACAATGGCTTTAACACCTTAACTGATCAACCTGGTGTGGATAATCAAAAAACCACTGGTGCTGGTCTTAAGTTTATTTACTCTGGCGGTGAGGGCTTTGAGTTAACCTCATTAACGTCATTCGCGAAGACTGACCATCGCCACATGTACGACGGTGACTGGGCTAACCCTGACTACTGGGGCGGTAAAGATTGCGAAGGTGAAGCATGCCAATACGATTACACCTGGGATAAGAAAGCTAATCGTCAGACTATCACTCAAGAGTTTCGTTTTACCTCAACTGAATCTGGTCGTATTTGGAACGGCACCACAGATTGGTTAGTGGGTTTATACGCAATGAACCTTAAAGAAGACAATGACTTATATTCTGAGTACAACACCTGGCCAGACGAAGTCCTAGTATCTGAATACGATGCGACTAACTATGCAGCATTTATGCAGTTTGATACTCAGTTAGGCAATGATTACCTGTTGTCGACAGGTCTGCGTATTGAGCGCCGCGTAAGTGATTATAAAGATACCAACGGCGATAACTTTGATCCAAGTGAGAACATGTGGGGCGGTCATATCGCGCTATCGAAAGCAATTAATGTTGATCACAACGCCTATGCACGTATCGCACGTGGTTATAAAGCGGGTGGCTTTAACATGACTTTGCCACCTGAGCTGGCTGATAAAAAAGAGTTCACCGCTGAAACCCTATACAACTATGAGTTAGGTTTAAAATCTAGCTGGTTAGATGGCAATGTGGATACCAATATCGCGTTGTTCTATATGGATAGACGTGATCAGCAGGTATCAGCTTCATTGCAAGACCCTGAAAACCAACAGCGCTTCATTCTATTTACTGAAAATGCTGGTAGTTCAAACAACTATGGTGCTGAGGTTGATGCTAAGTGGTATGCCAGCGACAACATCGAAGTATACGGTAGCTTAGGTTTACTGAATGCAACCTATGGTGACTATAAGTACAAAGACAAATACGGCTCTGAGGTCGATTTATCTGGTCGCGATCTGGCGCATTCACCAAAGTACACCTACAGCTTAGGTATGACGTACTTTAGCGACGCAGGTTGGTTTGCCAACCTTAATGCTAGCGGCAAGAGTGATTTCTACTACTCTGATAGCAATGATTCTAAGTCTGAAGCTTACACTATCTTTAATGCGCGCATGGGCTATGAAACCGATACCTGGTCTGCTTATGTTTGGGGTCGTAACCTAACTGATGAGAAGTACGGCGTGCGTGGCTTCTTCTTCGGTAACGAGCCAGATCAAGGCTGGGTTGATAAGCAATACATCCGTTATGCCGACCCGCGCCAAATTGGCGTAACCTTTGACTATAAGTTTATGTAAGCGATAGGTTTAATAGTCACTTAGTGTTTAGTGCGGCGGTGTAATACCGCCGCATTTGTTTGGAAAAAGCCTGGAGAGAATGATGAAACTGACCGTTGAAATCAGCATGTATCCGTTTAATGAAAACTATATTGATCCAATCAAATGGTTTATCTCGCGCCTTGATAAATACGACAATATTCAGCGTGTAACTAATGCGATGGCGACACAAGTTTGTGGCAATTATGATGATGTGATGCAAATGCTCAATGTTGAAATGCAAGCTGCGCACGAAAAGTGGGGCAAGGCAGTATTTGTATGTAAGTTTATTGGCGGTGAATTAAACCTAAGTCACAGCGAGTAAATGCTCATCAATTCCATGAACGAATAATAAGAAAAAGAGATGGTAGATACTTTATTACAAGCTGCGAATGAAATCAGCGTGATGACCGTGTGGGAATTGATTGCGGTGATTTTAGCGGTTGCCTATCTGGCGTTAGCAATGAAAACCAGCAAGTGGTGTTGGCACGCGGCCTTCATCAGCACGGCGATTTATACCGTATTATTTTGGCAAGTATCCTTGCTAATGGAGTCTGTGCTTAACGTTTACTATATGGCGATGGCTGTTTATGGTTATTGGCTTTGGACGCAAAAACCGAAGACGGAGGCTGATAGCACGCCGAGCACGGACAACAAGCAAGATGGCTCTTTGATCGAATCCTGGTCTTTAGCCAAACATGGGGTAGTTATTGCCATTACTGGAGCTGTTTCTTTGCTGCTAGGTTATTTGATGGCAACCTATACCCAGGCTTCATTTGCTTATTTAGATGCTGCCACAACCTGCTTTGCGGTGATGACAACTTACCTAGTGGCTAAAAAAGTGCTGGAAAACTGGATTTATTGGGTAGTCATCGACCTAGTCAGTATTTATTTATACTTCCAAAAAGGGTTGATGCTAACCACAGTATTATTTGTCGGTTATGTGTTTATGGCGATTGCCGGATACTTTATGTGGCGCAAACGCTACTTGGCTCAAACCGCAATTAACCCAAATTTAGCAACAACGTAGGCGCGAGCTAAGTGTTCATTGAACTTATTAAGCCTTACCTTACTCACGCTCAGCTTAAGTGTGTGCAAACCATGCCCGCTGCGTTATTTGAATCACTTGAACAAAGCTGTCAGCAGGTGTCAGCTTTGTCCCACGGGTTGAGCAATGACAATTTTCGCTTGCACTGTATCGGTGGCGATAAGGTGCTGCGCATTAACCGTCAGACTAGTGAGTGGTGTGATAGGGCGCTTGAAGTTGAGACCTGGCAGTTTGCCTATGCGCAAGAATTGGCGCCAAAGCTATTATGGCATGCTGCCGACTATCAAACTTATTTAAGCGAGTTTATCGCGCCGCAACAAGCTTCAAATCTAGATGAAGATACAATCAACGATTGGTCTAGCCTGTATGCAGAGCGTGGCTGTAGGCAAATTTTTTCTACGTTTGTACCCGATGAACGCGAGCAGAAGAGTTTCACCGCGGTGTTACTCGCGAGCATGTTAACTGAGCTTCATAGTCTGCCTGTGCCAAGTAAGGCCATTTCCACATCAGAGCAATATCAAAACTATTGGCAGAGGCTTTTGGCGAGAAAAGCTCGGTTAGAGGCTGCATCTCAATCTGATGACGCGGCAAAATCAGCAACTGAGTGGCTAGCGCTATTTAAGCAACTCAAAGAAATGCAGCCGCGGGTTGAGGGCTGGCTCGCGCAAATGGATGCCAGCTTGATTAAACCGTGTTATTGCCACCGAGATTTAAACCCTTACAACATTTTACCTAACACCACAGTTTGTGGTCAGCCGCGACTGCAATGCATTGATTTTGAATATGCTATTGCCAGTCATCCTTTGTTTGACCTTGCCTCTGTGATTGCTACTCATGATATAGATGCTTATGCTACTCAGCAGTTAATTAGCGATTATCTGTCATCTTCAATCGCACAATCACATCTTACAAATGATGCTGCCAGTGCCATTGAAAGCGCAGTAAATCTATTTTGGCTATTTGCAGTCATGTGGGCGTTATTGATGTTTGATATGACTCTTTATGAAATCCATCTTGATGAAATCCATCGTGACAAAATCCAAAGCGATAAGAGCCTTACATACCTTGATTATGCTAAGCAATACTTAACTTTAATTGCTATGCGCTAACTTGAACTACTCTTAAAGCACTCAATTGAAACAAAAGTTTTGTAATAAAAAACCTTGTGGTTAGGTCTGATGTAAATAACAGACCTATAGCGCTTTGCTGAGCAAAGTGTCGCGTTGAATTTACTTTAAGGATAAACCATGCAAGCACTTGCGAACTTATACCAATCAATACTCAATAAACTGCGTCACTTTGATGGACTAGCACCGCTGGCGCTGCGAATTTATTTAGCGCCAGTATTGATGCAAGCAGGTTACACCAAACTGAGCGCATTTGAAGATACTGCTGCCTGGTTTGGTAACCCTGATTGGGGCTTAGGCTTACCAATGCCTGAAGTGATGGTCGCGCTGGCGGCGGGGACTGAGTTTTTTGGCGGTATTTTATTGTTGATTGGATTAGCAACACGTGTAGTGGCGATCCCTATGATGTTTACCATGTTGGTGGCTGCATTTGCGGTGCATTGGGAAAACGGTTGGTTAGCGATAGCGGATAGCAGCTCGTGGCTCGCGAATGAAAGTGTGCTTGCTGCAGGGGATAAACTAGCAATGGCAAAGTCGATTTTGCAAGAACACGGTAACTACGAGTGGCTAACTAGCTCAGGTAGTTTTGTGATTTTAAACAATGGTATTGAGTTTGCGATAACCTATTTTGTAATGCTGTTAGCCTTGCTGATGACAGGTGGTGGTCGTTACACCAGCGTAGATCATCTACTTGCAAACAAGTATTTAAAGCCTGCTCAATAGATAGGAATGTAGATTAGCTAGGTGCAATTAAATTAGCGGTTAGTCATTTAACCTAATCATTCTATTGAATTAAATATCCCACCAGTTTGGTGGGATATTTGTTATGATAGCTTCAACTTACAGTTTTTATCGCACAGTTTAAATAGCTCAGCTTGCAACCTTAGTACGCTAAATTCAAAGGTTTAAGGTAAGGTGCTATTTAGTAAAAGGATGTATTCGTGGACGCAAAAACACTGCTATTAACTCGTCAATCTACCCCAAGACTTGCCGCTCCCGCCCCTAATCAAGAGCAATTAGATTTTATTTTAGACGCGGCAATTCGGGTGCCAGATCATTGTGGATTAACGCCATGGGAGTTCATTATTGCCGAGGGTGAAGGCCTAGATAAGCTAGGTGCAGTGTTGTCGCAAGCGGCAATCGATAAAGGTGCTGACCAAGCCTTTATTGAGAAGGCGAGCAAGATGCCTCACCGCGCGCCAATGGTGATCACTGTGGTATCGAAAATTCAATCTCATCCGAAAGTACCTGAGCTTGAGCAGCATTTAGCGGCTGGTTGTGCCACTCTTGCGATGCAACAAGCTGCGTTTGCCTTAGGATTAGGAGCCATTTGGCGTACTGGTGATTTTGCTTTCAATCCAAGTGTTAACAAAGGTTTGGGTATTGCTGACACCGATCAAGTCATTGGCTTTTTGTATATCGGCACGCCTGTCACCAGCGCAAATATCAAGCCACAGAAATCAGGTCGGGAGTTTGTGCGTCATTTGTAACGGACGAAAGTGATGTAAAGCAAAAAAGGCTTACCCCCAGGGTTAAGCCTTTTGATATAGGTGAACAATTTTTGCCTCTAGCAACTAAAACAGCAACGCCAGCAGGTACTACTTCATTATCCTCAACATTATCCACTTCAGTAACTGGAACTTGTTATTAAAGCCAGCTGCCTAAATCAGTCATCAAAATCCAATGGCAATTGATTTTGGTATAGATAGTACCCTAGTGGACCCATGAACAGGCTGAGAACGCCCCAAATATAGCGTTTATAGGCATCAATTTTAGCGTGCGAGGTGAGCGCGCGGTAGCAAAAGTGTATGTGCAGTATGATAAGCAGTGCTATCAATACGAGTAACATAATGTCCATATTATTCATGTCGGTTCCTAAGCAATCATTGCTTGACGTGGGCAGCTATTGTCGCGATTCATGTCTAACTGTATATAGGGTTTGTAGCCACTTTTGTGGCAACTTATCTTCGCGTTATGCTTTTATAAGTGTATCTCTTTATAGATAACTTGCTCGCTCACGATTGAAAATACGCCAAATGGGTGAGGTTGCTTCGTTAATCTACAAGTTAAAAGTATTAAGCCTATTGGAGCATATGAGTTAAGTTATAAATAGTGCTAAAAGCGTAAATTAACTTAAATTTCAGCTGTTTGTGATGAGAACGTAAATTTAAGTTGTTGTAATGGTTATTTTGCTGCAGACGGGCTAGTTGACGGATAGTTTGAAATGCTGGGCTTGATTATTGTAGTGGATGTAAAAAGTGCCAGTGATGGATTGTCACTGGCACTTGGTATTAGCGGCTCTGTTTACTATCGATTGCTTTTGTGGCTAGTAAGCTGTTTCAAGGATTTGCTTACTTACTTCTAGCGTCACTTCTCCGCGCTCGCCAAGCTTGGTCATGCCGTGAGTTTCAAGTGCATTAACCCAGGTATCGATATAGCTTTTCTCAATTCCCTCATCTGAAATACGCGTCGGTACTTGCATTTGCTTGAAGAAGTTTTCGGTTGCGGCGATGGCAGCATCAATTTTCAAATCGTCACTGCCTTCTGTGATGTTCCATACACGTTCAGCATATTGCACTAGCTTGCCACGTTTTTGCTCGCGGCGAACTTTCATCACTGCAGGTAATACGATAGAAAGCGTACGTGCATGGTCAATACCATGGCTTGCGGTTAACTCGTGACCAATCATGTGAGTTGCCCAATCTTGCGGTACACCTGCGCCGATTAACCCATTTAGTGCCATCGTCGCTGACCACATAATATTAGCGCGCACTTCTAAGTCATCTTTAGTTTCGCTCGCCAATGCTTTCGGGCCTTCTTCAATTAATGTCAGCAGTAGACCTTCACTGAATCTATCTTGTACTTTACCGTTAACATCGTACGTGAGGTATTGCTCCATAATGTGCACGAATGCATCTACTACACCGTTTGCCACCTGGCGCTCTGATAACGACAAAGTGACTTTTGGATCAAGTACAGCAAACTGTGGGCGTACCAGTGGGCTACCAAATGGTAGTTTATTACCATCACGGGTCACTACTGAGCCATTGTTTGATTCTGAGCCAGTAGCTGGCAGGGTCAACACTGCGCCAATTGGGATGGCGGCTTTCACTGGTGCACCTTTAGCAACGATATCCCATGGGTCTTCGCCTTTAAATTTAGCGGCCGCAGAGATAAACTTCACACCATCAACGACTGAGCCACCACCTACTGCAAGCAAGTAATCAATGTTTTCAGTTTCAATAATCGCCTGTGCTTTCATCAGAGTGTCATAGTTTGGATTTGGCTCGATGCCGGAAAATTCAAACCAGGTGTGGTTTGTTAACGCTTCAACCACTTGATCATATACGCCGTTGCTCTTGATTGAGCCGCCGCCGTAAACCATAAGCACCCGTGCATCTTTTGGGATTTCTTTGCTAATCGCACTGATCTGGCCTTCACCAAAATGAATTTTAGTGGTGTTGTGGAATGAGAAATTAAGCATGACATTGTCCTAATTACCGCTAAGGGTTAGCGTTTTTGTGTGTATAAGTTATGTATATGGCTTGGTTTGGCGTTTTTCAATTTGTTCACTGAAATTTTAATCAGCACTAAGTGCTGTAACTTGATTGAAAATGTCGCTAAATCTAAACGATAGCTTTTATACGTGCTCAGCAGCTGTTAGGGTCATATACAAATCCGTAAGTTATAAATATAAATTAGCCAAGTTATGCCAAGAGCAAAGAAAGACCTTAAAGCACAAGAAAAGTATTTAGATCAGCAAGCTAAGATGGCTTATGAGCATCTGGTTAGTCAGCAGTCTGCGCAAAAGGCAGCAATGGCAAGTATTACTGCTGCGCTGTTGTTGATGATAGTGTTTATGTTGATTGTCAGTGCTGGTCTGAAGTTTGTTTGGCTATTTTTTATTAGCGCCTGGTTTATCGGCCATTTGTCGGCGCAATTTGGCAAGGTGTTTGAGCGAAAGCTGGCGTTGATCCCGGCTATTGCTGCATTAGTCAGTCATGCTGTACTTACGTTAAGTTTGGCTGCGCTAGGGCAGATAGAATTAGATGCGCTAAATCTTGCTATGATCCCGCTAAGTTTTTTTAGTGCTTTTTATGGCGGGGTCATGGAGCTTAATCAAATTCAGCGACGAGCACTGTGGCGCAAGGAATTAGGGCGTATTTAGCTTTTATCAACTAAACATCAGCACAAGTTGCCATCAACTAAGTTTCTAGTAAGCCTTAACGTTCTTTTGCGCCATCAAAGTGCATTTTCCCCATTCAACCGTTATCTATCATGTAGTTGCCCAGTTAAAGGGGACTCTATGAACTATCTTTTCTAGGAGCAATGTTCTCTAGGAGCTTTGTAAAGCGATAAAATGATCTTTATCGTCTAGCCACAGTGGATATTTGCGCATCACATCGGCAAATAGCTTAGATTCAAGATGCGTTGTTAACCAGTTTCTGACTTTGGGGTAAGGCGCAGACTCAAACCACTTTTTGTCGACATGCGCAAATTGGCGCACAAACGGGAAGATGGCAAAATCTGCAAAGGTTGGGCTATTTGCAAATAGATGCGTGTTAACTTCAAGTCTTTGTTCAAGTTTGGCGATGAACTCACACCCTCTGTCACGGTAGTCTTGCTCAGTAAACTCAGGGTAGCGATCGGCGTATTTGTATCTATCAAGATTTTGCTTAAACTCACCATCATTTTGGCTTATTAGCGCTTTAGCCTCATCCCAATTTAGGCTTTGCAGCAATAACTGGTAATCATCTTTATCTAAATAGCTTTGTACTGTGCTTGGGTGCTTAGTGAGTGCAAAGGTAAAAATATCTAAACTCTCATCAATAATCAGTGCTGACTCACCGCGCTCACTTAATGCAGCTTTGGCTTGAGCTTCATCTAAACAAAGTACCGGTACTGTGCCTTTAGGCGAAATGGCGAGCATTTCTTGCGGTTTGTGCTTAAGAATAATCTCTCTAATTTGCGGGTTAAGTGATGATAAATGCAGGCCAATGCGTCCACGCATGGCGTAAGGGCAGCGTCTAAAGGTATATAAAACAGCTTGTGATGTGTGTGGTGACATATTTGATACTACTGATTGTTAATCGTTTGATAGCTATGTGAACTAGATTCGGTTAGAATTCTGCGCGCAAAATTGATCTAGATCAATTTTTAAAGCGTTAGTTTTGTAGAATTAGTCACATTTAGTTGTTTTGCACTGGGGATTAAGCCTCAGCGAGCGGAGAAAATCATGTCACAAGTTGTTGTTTGCGCGTTATATAAGTTTGTCGAATTACCTGAGTATCAATCTTTGCAGCAGCCTTTGCTGTCAACAATGCAAGCGCTGGATGTTAAGGGCACTTTGCTGCTGGCGCAAGAGGGCATTAATGGTACGGTTGCGGGCACGCAGCAAGCAATTGATGGCTTACTTGCCTGGTTAGATGCGCAGCAAGGGCTAAAAGACATTGTTTACAAACTGTCATTCGATGATGAAATGCCGTTTTACCGCACTAAAGTAAAACTTAAAAAAGAAATTGTGACCATGGGCGTAGAGGGTATCGATCCTCGTAAAGTGGTTGGCACCTACGTAAAGCCAAAAGATTGGAACAAGCTTATTTCTGATCCTGATGTACTGCTTGTCGATACTCGCAACGATTATGAAGTCGAAATTGGTACCTTTGAGAACGCGGTTAACCCAAACACCGAAACCTTCCGTGAGTTTCCAGACTATGTGAAACAAAACCTAGATCCAGCTAAACATAAAAAAGTCGCCATGTTCTGCACTGGTGGCATTCGCTGCGAAAAATCAACAGCTTATATGAAGGAGCAGGGCTTTGATGAGGTGTATCACTTAGAAGGTGGCATTTTAAAGTATCTTGAAGAAGTCGAGCCTGAACAAAGCATGTGGCAGGGAGAGTGTTTTGTATTTGATAATCGAGTGGCAGTAAATCATCAGTTAGAAAAGGGTCAATACGATCAATGTAATGCGTGCCGTTTACCAATTACTGAACAAGACAAGCAATCAGAGCATTATGTACAAGGGGTAAGTTGCCCGCACTGTATCGACAAACTATCGGATAAGCAGCGTCAGCGCTTTATGGAGCGCGAGCGACAGGTGCAGCTAGCAAAAGCCCGCGGTGAGAGCCATATTGGTAGTGATGTGGGTCAGGTTATCA
Organism: Shewanella sp. WXL01; assembly: GCF_012263345.1. Taxonomy (NCBI): domain Bacteria; kingdom Pseudomonadati; phylum Pseudomonadota; class Gammaproteobacteria; order Alteromonadales; family Shewanellaceae; genus Shewanella; species Shewanella sp. WXL01. Next base: position 629,988 of record NZ_JAAIKQ010000002.1, read on the forward strand.
AGAATAGACGTCAGCAAAAAGCTGAGCAGAAACAAGCTCAAGCTGAAAAGTAGCCAGAAAATTAATAACGGCGCACCCAATTAAGGCTGCGCCGTTTTTGTACCAAACGTTTATAGAAGCAAGTGCTTATAGCAGTAGGTACTTATAGCAGTAAGTGGACGCCAAGTGGCGCTAATTTTTGCTGTTCGCTCATTAAGTCTTGCATTAGCAACTGGTCTTGCTTGTTATGCTCTTTGGTAAATTTGAAACTCAGCTCATTGGCAGATGCATTGAGTTTTACTGCATAGTCTTTGTCGGGTGAACGACCAAGGTTCAACAGTACAGCAAGGCGCAGTATGGTCAGCAAGCGGGTAAATATTAATCGCTGCTGATTATCACCAAAGATTAAGGCTGGATAGTCTATTTTTTTACGATGACACCCAACGAGCAAAGCTAACATTTGTTGTTGCTGCTGGTTAAAGCCAGGGAGATCGGCGTTATCAAGAATGTAACGGCCATGCTTGTGATGAGACTTTGAATTAATTGAAATACCTATCTCATGCAATTGACAAGCACCACTTAACATCCAGTGATAATCACTAAGTTGCCACTTGTCACAGATTTGTTCAAATAGCGCCAGAGCTGTGTCTTGCACCTGGCGAGCCTGAGCGGTATCTGTGTGGTAAAGCTGAGAGAAACTGGTGATCGTTCGCTGGCGAATATCATCTTGGTGTTCAATTCTAGCCAGTTCATACAATACGCCTTCGCGCAGTGCACCTTTTGCGACTTGTAGCTGTTGAATATTCAAACGACGAAAAAAGCCAATCATAATGGCCAGGCCTGCCGCGATTAATGGCAGGCGTTTGTCATCCAAAGAGGGCAGGTTTAGGGTATTAATATGGCCGCATTCGATTAGGTAAGCTTTGAGTGCTTTAAGGTTGTGGTAGGTAATACCGTCAGGGTTGTCAACGATATCATTGATGGCACTGCTAATCGCTTTAGCTGTGCCAGAGCTGCCTAAAACCAAAGACCAGTCTTGATTAAAGTACACAGGCCCTAAGTTGGAAAATTGTTTGTCCGCTGCTTTAACCGCTTGTTTAAATGCTTCCTTGGTGATTGCACCAGTAGTAAAAAAGCGTTTGTTGTAGCTGACACAGCCACATTTTAAGCTGGCAAGGTGGGTTGCTTTTTGCTCGCTTCCTAAAATGACTTCAGTTGAACCGCCACCAATATCAATCACGATATTACTGCTCTGTAGTACCTGACTGTGGGCAATGCCGTTGTAAATAAGTCGCGCTTCTTCGTGCCCAGATACGACATCAATTGGGTAATCCAATGCTTTACGGGCGGCCTTAATAAATACTTGGCGATTTTTAGCCTCCCTAAGGGTATGAGTGGCAACTAATTTTACCCGTGTTTTTGCAAGCTCAGAAAAGCGTTGGCTGAACTCCTTTAGGCATTGCACTCCATTTTTGATAGCCTCTTCAGCCAGTAAGCTTTGGCTATCTAAAAACTTAGCAAGTTGAACCTGACGCTTTTCTTTGTGCAAAATTTGCAAAAGACCGTCTTGCTCGCGCGCGATCACTAAATGAAAGCTGTTTGAGCCCATATCGATAGCGACAAAATGTTGTGAGGTATCTGACATCCGGTTAATTTACCCTAAGCTTCACGTGGCTGTGTAGGTACATCGATTGTATCGGATTTTATCTCAAGTTGCTTTTTTACCCGTTTTTCATGGTTTAACAGATAGTCATGAATCGCAATTTGGCTACGTAACTTTCGCTTGTTTCCCCGCGGTTGATAACGATTATCTTGTTGTAAATTGATGACCCGCGCCTTGGTGTTGTCTCTAAATTGCAAGTCGATGATGTCGCAGATCATGGTTTTTAATTGCTCGTCATAAACTGGCGTGAATACTTCAACCCGCTCATCGATATTACGTGACATCCAGTCTGCTGAACCGATAAATAGCTTTTGCTCACCGTTGGCATGGAAGTACATTACCCGAGAGTGCTCAAGGTAACGGTCGATAATGCTCACTACCTTGATGTTGTCACTAATACCAGGAATTTGTGGCACCAGACTGCACATACCTCGAATAAGCAGTTGGATTTGTACGCCGGCTTGAGAGGCCTCATACAGTTTATCGATAAGCTGTTTATCAACAAGGTTATTAAGTTTGAGCTGAATATGCGCTTTACGTTTTTGTTTCGCTAGCGTGATTTCATTATCGATGAGCGACAGCAATTTACCTCGTGAGTTGTATGGCGAGACAATTAGGTGTTTAAAATCGTCTTTTCGATAAGGGTGCTCAATTAAATCAAACACCTGCTTAACCTCTTTGGCGATCTCTTGGTTGGCGGTGAATAATGAAAAGTCGGTGTAAAAACGCGCAGTACCTTCGTTGAAGTTGCCCGAACCGACATGACAGTAATACTGGTTTTTGCCGTGTTCTTTACGGGTGATCAGGCACAGTTTGGAATGAATTTTTAGGCTTGGTATACCATGGTGAACATTGACGCCAGCTTCTGCGAGACGGCGGGTCCAGTTAATGTTCGACTCTTCATCGAAGCGCGCACGTAGCTCAATTACTGCGGTGACACGTTTACCATTTTTAACCCCGTCAATTAACGACTGCATTATATGACTCTTTTTCGCGACACGATACAGGTTGATGCGAATGGCGCTAACAGCTGGATCATAAGCTGCTTGTCTTACTAGCTCGGTAAAATGTGAGAACTTGTGGTATGGGTAATTAAGCATAATGTCTTTATGCCTAATGGCTTCGAAGCTGTTGTCAAAAGCAAGAAACTGTTGTGAGTCGATGGCATGAAGCTTTTCGTTAATCAGTTTTTTGCGTCCCGGATTTGGGAAGTCCATAAAATCACGAAAGCTATGGTAGCGACCACCTGGAATAAGGCACTCAGTTTCGGTTGAACTGATATTTAGGTGTGCTTTGAGCATATTGAGCATGTGCTGCGGCATATTGCGGTCGTATACTAGGCGCACAGGCTGAGCGTTAAGACGCTTTTTAATCCCCATGGTCATTTGCTCAAGAGTCGTCTTCTCTAGCTCGTTACTCACATCATACTCGGCGTCTCGGGTCATTTTCATTGAGAAGACTTCGATGCTGTCATAATCAAAAAATGGTGTGAACAGGTCGTCAATACAGTGACGAATGATATTGTCGAGCAAGATTAAGTGTTTAATCTTTGTGCCTTTTTCAGATGGAAGCTCAAGGAATCTCGGCACGCTTTTATTGGGAACTTCAACCAGAGCATACTCTTCTTTGTTGGCTTTTTTTAAACTAGCGACGAGATAGGTGGTGCCATCAACGAGGTGCTGCACTAAATCGCTTTCATCAGTAATAATATGTGGTGCAATGTGACGCTTTAGCTGATTGTTAAAGTATTTTCTTAACCAGGCACTGTGGAATTCACTTAGCTGCGACTCGTTAATTAAAAATATATTGCAGCGGGCGAGCTCTTTCATTAGCTCTTGATAGATAAGATCGAACTTTTCTTGAAGCTTTAAGACCTTTTGCTGAATGCTGTTCATCAGTTGCAAACACTTTTGCTGTTTGCGGCCAAAGCCCGTTAGAAGGATAGAGCGCCTAACTGCAGCGACTCTCACCTGAAAAAACTCATCCATGTTGCTAGAAAAAATTCCTAAAAAGCGCACACGTTCAATTAGAGGCACCGCTTTGTCGAAAGCTTCTTGCAGAACTCGTTCGTTAAATGAAAGCCAAGAGAGTTCTTTTTCAATGAAAAGCTGAGTTTGCGCATCGGCCATTAGGTACTCCATATACACCAATAACAATAAGGAATAGTTGGAAAGGTAGAGCTTGAAAATAAAGGTAAGCTGCTGTTTCTAAAGTGTTTATCAGCAGTGGCAACATCCTTTCTATTGTAAATTTAGTATATGACAGATTTATTAAATTAGCCTTTGCAACTCGGTATTAAGTCGGGTTTGTGAGCGTTGTCACTTCGCTGCTATTGAGCTAAAACCAGTGTTTTATTCTCGCTAAATTCGTTTTTCATTTAGTTATCACGACAAACGCTGCTTTTATCGACTGTTAGTGTGAATGGACGTGTTTGTGCTTTAGTTGTAATTCACCGCGTGCTAAATTTGACGGCTTTTTGTTAGTGTGCGCTAGGGCGCTTGAGGGGCAGTTATGTTTGTTGGGTTCGACTATGGCAGTGCCAATTGCTCGGTGGGGATGATTAATGAGGGTGAGGTAGAGCTATTGCCTCTGTTGGATGATTCCAATTATATGCCATCGACGCTGTATGCCTACGATCGCGATCTTATCGCGCAGGCTGTATATCAAAATCTACCAGCAACCGAACAAGCAAGTTTCGCTCAGTTGCGCTCATCTCAACTTGCCCATGCTAAACGCGTTCGCCATGAATTAGACCTAACACCAACTGAGCCTGCCGTGTTTGTAGGCAAAGAAGCTCAAGCACACTATCTTGATATGCCCGAAGAAGGGTTTTATGTCCGTTCACCAAAATCGTTTCTTGGTGCAACGGGGTTGCGAGATGAACAAGTCGCCTTGTTTGAAGATATCGTCACCCTGATGATGCAATATGTTAAGCAGCGCGTAGATAAACTGCTTAATCAAAAAGGGCTAGGTGTTGCCAGTCATGCAGTCATTGGTAGACCCGTTAACTTTCAAGGTATTGGCGGTGAGCAATCTAACAAGCAGGCTGAAGCCATTTTAACCACAGCGGCTAAACGAGCTGGCTTTAAGGAAGTGAGCTTCTTGTTTGAACCATTAGCTGCAGGTATGGATTATGAAGGGCAGCTTGAACAAGATAAAACCGTGTTAGTGGTTGACGTTGGTGGTGGTACAACCGACTGCTCAGTAGTGCGCATGGGGCCAAAGCTAGCAGCCAAGGATGTCAGGCAACAAGATTTTTATGGTCACAGCGGCCAACGTATCGGTGGTAACGATTTAGATATTGCGCTAGCAAAACAAGGCTTTATGCCGCATTTTGGCGACGGGAGTTTGCTTAAAACCGGTAAGCCGTTACCGAATCAGGTTTTTTGGAATGCGGTTGCGGTGAATGACATTAGTGCCCAGCGCGACTTTAGTAGTTTGAGTACCAAAAAGCTGATTGATGATTTAATCAAAGATGCTGCTGAGCCTGCTTTGATTAAAAGGCTGCAAAAAGTGCAGCGCGATCAGCTTAGCTACCAGCTAGTGCGTCAAGCCGAGCTTGCTAAGATTAATTTATCGGATACCGATGTCGCCCAAGCAGATTTAACCATGGTTGAAGCGGATTTAACCCCTACTGTCAGTTTTGATTTATTTACTCAAGCTATTGATGATTCGCTTAATAAAGTCGACAGCTTAATGCGCCAAGCGGTTGAGCAGGCAAAGGCTAACCAAGATTTTAAGCAAGTGGATATTATCTATGTGACTGGCGGTACTGCACGCAGCCCCGCCATTTACAATAAAATTGCCAGTATTTATCCTGATGCAGAAATTGTAGTGGGTGACCACTTCGGCTCGGTGACTGCGGGGCTGACTAAGTGGGCGCAGCGTTGTTATTCATAGTTCATAGATAAATCAGACATCTAGTTCAGTTTAATATTTATCGAAACACTTTTAGGGAAATTCAAATGAAGAAACTTAGCAAAGTACTTGCTTGTTTGTCAGTGATTACAACTATTGGTGCACTCAGCGCCTGTAGCGATGATGTGGGTAAAGTAAGCCTGGGCGTGTTTACCACCAAAGATATTAAACTTAACCACATGAACGATCCAATCGTAACTGGCGTCACTTGCCACGTTGCTAGCATTGAGGCTGACTTAGATTTAGCCGACCCGTCTGACTCCTCTATCTCATGTCGTCAAACTGGTGAAATTACGCTCGATATGATTGCTGCAATTGATAAAAGCAAATCCGGTGAAGTGGTATTCAAGAAGTCAAAAAGTATCTTTTTTAAGAGTATGAAGATTCGCCGTATCTATGATGCTGACAATCAAACCTTGATGTACGTTTCATACTCTACCAAAGAAACCTCAGGTAGCTACAAACACAGTTTATCGACCGTGCCGCTATGGGGTACCAAAGCGTATCAAGCCGCTGCAAAAGTTAGCGTGAATTAATGACCGCCACAGTTACTACTACGAATATCGTTAACGACCGTCAACACTAACACAAACACCAACACCGCAAGAAAAGTCAAAAATCCTCGCTTTGGCTTCTTTAATCTAACTCTCGTTTTCAAGATTAAAGGAGTCAACATGATACGCAGTGTATTCATTACTGGTGCCAATGCAGGGTTGGGCAAGGAGTCTGCCCGACAACTCGCACTTAGAGCTAACATCGACAAAATCTACTTGGGCTGTCGTGATCCGCAAAAAGGTCAAATTGCGCAAGCTGAACTTGAGCAACTCACTGGCCGCAATATCTTTGAAGTTATCACAATAGATGTCAGCAACCTTGATTCTGTTGCTAATGCCGTTAACTCATTACCTCAAAGTGTCGATGCTTTGGTTATGAATGCTGGTGGTACTGGCGGCAAGCATTTCCATAATTTAAACAGCAGCGGTGTAACCGAGATTTTTGCCGTAAATCTACTTGGGCATAGTGTATTGGCTGAGTCGCTGCTCACTAGCGGTAAGCTTAATCACGTGGCAGTTTATGCTGGCTCTGAAGCTGCGAGAGGTGTTGAGGAGATGGGCATGAAGCGCCCAACATTTGATACGTCATCTGTGAGTGAGTTTGTTGGTTTAGCACAAGGGAGTTATTTGAGTTCAGTTAACGATCCCACTGTTGCTTATGGTCCAATTAAATATATGGGCGCATTATGGATGTCGGCAATGGCGCGCCGTTACCCACAAGTACGTTTTGTCACTATGAGCCCAGGTGCAACAATTGGTACCCAAGGATTTGATAGTTTGCCATTGCTAAAACGAGTTATGATGCAATCGGCGATGAAGGTGATGCTATTACTGGGTAAAGCGCACAAGGTTGAAACCGGCGCGAGCCGATACATGGATGCCGTATTCAATGCAAATTATAAGAGCGGTCTATTCTATGCGAGTAGGAAGGGGTTAACAGGTGAGCTAGCTGATCAAGCGACGCTGTTTGCTGATATTGCCAAAGAGCAGTATCAAGAAAATGCCTATCAAGCGATTAAGCAGTTAGCACCAATGTGACAATAGATGACTAGCAAAGGTGACAGTTCGGGCTAAAGAGTAGTTGGTTATTCCTATTCTTTAGCCGCGATTCATTACAATGTATACGTGTTACTTGCGTGCCTTGCCTTGTACGGCTTTAAATCTTGGATTTGATTTGCAAATCACGTAAACGCGACCACGACGTTTAACCACTTGGCAGTCAGGATGGCGCTGTTTAGCGCTTTTTAACGAGCTTAAAACTTTCATTAGCCAAACGTTCCTTTAAATTTGTTCTTAAATTTAGCTACGCGGCCCTGGTTCTTAGTCGTGCGTTGCTCACCAGTGTAGTAAGGATGAGATTGACTCGATACATCAAGGTTATAGTAAGGGTAAGTTTTACCCTGATATTCAATTGTTTGATCAGTCTTTAACGTTGAGCCCACTACAAAGTATGCGTCACACGATGTGTCGTGAAAAACCACTTGGCGGTATTCAGGATGGATATCTGGTTTCATTCGCTTCTCCTTGATAAGTGCAGGAGATAATAAATGCTATAAGGTATCATTGCAAATGATAATTATTTTTATTTGCATCTTAAGGTTGGGCTGATGGTAACTACTTATCGATTGACTAGGGCGAATTTAGCCGTAAAACAAAAACAGGTAGCTGTTAGGCTACCTGGGTATTAATTTTAGTCGATTAAATTACTTAGCTAATGCGATTACTTGCATGAGTTTACGACTAGGTTATAACGCTCAAAAGCAGCATCAAGATCGGCAATCAGGTCATCAACATCTTCAAGTCCGATATGCAATCGAATCAATGGCTTTGATGTATCCCAATTAGTAACCGTGCGGATTTTATCTAGACCAAAATAGCCTAAGATCAGGCTTTCATAACCGCCCCAAGAGAAGCCCATTTTAAAGTGCTGCATGTTTTCAACAAATGCGGTGACAGCTTTAAGGTTGCCTTGCTTTAAGACAAATGAGAACAGACCATTACCGCCACAGAAATCGCGCTTAAAAAACTCATGCCCTGGGCAGGTGTCAAACGCCGGATGTCTTAAATGATCGACTTCTTCACGCGCTGCGAGCCAGTTAGCTACTTTTAGGGCATTTTGTTCGTGCTGTTTAAGACGAACCCCTAAAGTGCGAAGACCACGGTTTGCTAGATAAACGTCATCTGGGGAGGTGGTAAGCCCCATTAAATAGCTGTGTTCACGTAGGCGCGGCCAGTGTTCTTCGTTCGCCGTTGCTGTGCCAATCATCACATCTGAATGACCCACAATGTATTTAGTCGCAGCTTGAATAGAGATGTCGATCCCCATTTCAAATGGTCGGCAATTGATTGGCGATGCCCAGGTGTTATCTAACATGGTGATAATATTGTGCGCCTTGGCAACTTCACAAATGCCAGGTACGTCTTGAATTTCCATGGTAATTGAGCCTGGTGATTCCAAAAATATTACCTTGGTATTAGGGCGAATAAGCTCTTTAATGTCCGCGCCGATGAGCGGGTCGTAATATGTGGTTTCTACGCCGTAACCGGCAAGCAGTTTGTCACATAAATCGCGTGTTGGCTCATAGACGTTGTCGACCATTAACAAATGATCGCCTTGACCTAAGAACGACAATAAAGCGCCACTGATTGCCGCAGCACCTGAAGGGTATAAAGCTGTGCCACAGCCGCCTTCAAGTTCAGCGATAGCTTGTTGAAATGCAAAATGAGTGTGGGTGCCACGGCGCCCGTAAAATAGCTCGCCGTTGGTTTTGTGTTTAATGGCGTGGCGCATGTCATCCATCGAGTCAAACACTACGGTTGATGCACGGTAAACAGGTGGGTTAATAATGCCTTGGGTGTATTTCTTATCTCGGCCTGTGCTGACAATTTGAGTTGCCAATTTATCGTGCTTGCTCATAACGCGCCGCTCTCCTTAAACCACATTTTGGGTAAATAGCTTCTTTATTTTAGCTATCTTAACATCTAGATGGCTAAATGTAAGTGGCTATACTCGCAAATATGAAGTGTTGCTAAATATAAGGTGCTTATAAAAATTGAGTGCTCGTTAATATGAAACAGGCGCGAGCCACCTGACCAATGCCCTTAGCACAAGCCACAGCACTAAAAACTCAGCTCTGCCACACAACCTTGTGGCTCATTGGGTTTGAGTTGAAATTGCCATTGATAGCGTTGGCAAAGCGTATCAACGATAACTAGCCCCAAACCATGGCCAGTTTGGTTGTGCTCATTGTGACTCAGGCCATGCCCGTTGTCGCTAACGGTAATCGCATTCTCACTAATAATGATTTCAATCGCTTTGTTGTCTTGCTCAAGATCTGTGAGCGCATTAATGGCATTTTGTATTAAGTTGCCCAGTAGCATTTTAAGTACGGCTTCACTTGGAATGATATGAGGTGTTGTTTGAATGTCTAGCTTTAAGCTAATACCTCTTTGGTTAGCTGTGGTCACATGGTTCGACAATATCTGCTCTAGCTCTTGTGACTCTAACAGTCTTGGCTGAGCTTGTGAGTTAGGGTTTTCTTGTTTGACGATATGCAGCAGGGCATCGACGGTATTTTGCATATCTTGGCTGGCGCGAACGATACGCTCACGTTGTTTTTGTTGAAATGCCTGCTCTTGATTGTGACCAAGTAACACTGCTGCGCCGCGCACGATACTCAGTGGTGTTCTCAATTCATGGCTGGCATAACGTGCAAAGGCCTGTTCCTGTTTAATGCGTTGCTCGCTGTTTTCGCGGTATTGATTGAGGCTGTCGGTTAGAATGCCAAACTCGGTTACCGCGCGGCTGCTAATCGTAAAAGAGTCTGGTAGCGGGTGTTGCTGCAGCTGATCGCTTAGCTGATTGATAGGTTTGATCATTGGGCTCAGCACTTTGGTCGCGACCGTGTTGAGAATGACAAATAACACAGACATTAGCAGTACACAAAATAATAAAGTGCGTTGCCATTGCACATCGGTGAGCTCAGAGTATTGTGCTAGCGAGATAATATACACTTCTTGCACGCCCTTACTGGTGACTAGTTTGGTTTTGTAGACAAAGTAATCAATAGATTGGCTATGAATTTCGGTTTGGTATTCACTGGGGAACTGGGCGGCTTCTTTAAACTCATCTGGCAGTTGCTCTGCGTGAGAATAGGCGATGACCGTTGGCGAAACCGTTAGCGGAAATCCCGCAGATTGCTCCAAAGCTTCTCCAACATAGGGTTTTGCTTGCTCAAGATTCCTAAGGCTTACCTGATCTTCAACCCATTGCATGACGCCAACCATGACTAAAAATACAAACCCAGCACTGATAAAGCTGATGGCTGCAAACGCAAGCCTTAGCAGCGTCATCAGGGAGCGAGAGGAATATTGGCCGGTGGAGGCTTTGTCTTTGGGCATGGTATGAAACGCCTTGCTGTTTTTAAGATTGTTGTAATTTAAAGCCAACTTTTGGCACTGTCACTAACATAGGTGTGGCGAAGGGCTTATCCAGTTGAGTCCGCAGTTGATAAATATGGCTGCGTAGAATGTCTTGTCCTGGTGGATTATCACCCCAAAGCTGCTCAATGACTTGCTCGCGGGTAACCAGGTTAGGTGCATATTGAGTTAGTAACACCAGAATTTGATAGGTGGTGGGTGTGAGTACTAGCGTTTGCCCTGCGCGCATTGCTTTGTGCTGAGCAAGATTAATACTGAGCTCTGAAAAGCTAATTTCATTAGGTGCCACCTGACCTTTGTGCCTTTTTACCAATGCCTTGACTCTGGCGTAAACCTCTTCTAAATCAAATGGCTTACCTAGGTAATCATCGGCGCCGACATCAAAGCCTTGTAGCAAGTCTTGTTTACTATCAAGGGCGGTCAACATTAAAACAGGGGTGATGCAGGCTTGCTGGCGCAATTGACGGCATAGGGTAAGGCCGTCGATTTTTGGCAGCATTAAATCAAGAATGATGGCGTCAAATGCGGTTTGAAGTGCGAGTTTTAGTCCTTGTTCACCATTGGTCGCATAATCTAACTCGCAACCAAGTGCCTCAAAGTAATCACCTAACACGCCAGCCACATCATGGTTGTCTTCAATTATTAGAATTTTCATTTAGCCAAGATAAACAGTCATCACGTTATTGAGTAAATTATCACATGTGCAATGTGTAAGAAATGTCGTCGACATTTCTTACACGCGCACTTGTTCATAATCCAATTCTATTTTTTAAGTGGACAAGATTATGGTTGTGAACACCCACCTAACAGCAGTTTCTCCGGTCACCTTATCGATTGTGATCCCCATGTATAACGAGGTTGAAGGCATTGATGTGCTGTTCGAGCGTTTAAATACACTCATTAGCGATATGGATGACTTGTGTGAGGTGGTTTTTGTCGATGACGGCAGTCACGACGGTACCTGGCAATACTTGCTGCAAAAACACAGCTTACACTTTGAGACGCAATACATTCGCTTGAGCCGTAACTTTGGTAAAGAGGCGGCGATGACAGCCGGTTTAGAGAGTGTTCGCGGTGAAGCGGTCATTTTGCTCGACGCTGATCTACAAGATCCGCCTGAGCTGATACCTGAAATGCTTGCCAAGTGGCGTGAGGGCTTTGATGTTGTCAACATGAAGCGCCGCAAGCGCCATGGGGAAACCTGGTTTAAGCGTTTTTCTGCGGCATGCTTTTACAAATTAATGAATTGGCTTTCAGATACGCCAGTTCATGAAAATGTAGGTGATTTTAGATTACTCAGCCGCCAGGTCGTTGATCACATCAATGCCATGCCTGAACGAAATCGTTTTATGAAAGGAATTTTGAGCTGGCCAGGCTTTGCACAAGCTACTATCGAGTTTGATAGGCACAGCCGTCAATGTGGTGATACTAAATGGAACTATGGCTCGCTGATAGGTTTAGCGATGGACGGTATTACTTCTTTCAGTTTCAAACCATTGAGACTAGCAACATACTCTGGCGTTACGATTGGCGTGTTTGCCTTGGTATACGGCCTGTGGATTATGACTAAAACCTTAGTGTTTGGCGAAGCTGTGGCGGGTTATGCCTCAATTATGGTGACGCAATTGTTTCTTGCGGGTGTGCAGTTGCTTGCTATTGGCTTAATTGGTGAATATGTCGGCAGGGTATTTGTGGAAGTGAAACAGCGACCGATTTTCATTGTGGCACAAGCTTATCAGCAACACCGCAGTGATAAACCATTTTCCGTTTCTCAAAGGCAGCAATTACAAGCTAACACTGTGCCTAATGCTTTTAGTTACGGTAGCAACAACGCGCCCGGTCCTATAACCAATACAGTGACAGCCTTTAACTCTGCCAAAGAGGTGAATGGCTAATGTTGAGTATCAGACAAAAGCAATTATTGGGTGTGCTGATTACAGCTCTTTTCATTCGTTTAATTTCATTGCATTTTTATCCGCTAATGGACACAACTGAAGCCCGCTACGGCGAAATGGCACGCCTGATGGTGGAAACGGGTAACTGGTTAACGCCATTGTTTGATTATGGCGTGCCGTTTTGGGGTAAACCGCCACTGCAAAATTGGATGAGCGCAGGCTCAATCGCGTTATTTACCAATAATGAGTTCTTTTTAAGGCTACCTCATTTTATCGCTGGGCTGTTTACGTTAATAGCTGTGGCGCTATTTGCTAAACAGTTTGCTATCAGTCGTCTAAATGTCGCATTGGTGCTGTCGACCATTTGTGTATTTTACGTGTGTTTAGGCACCGTAATGACAGATATGGGCTTGTTATTAGCGGTCACCTTGGCCTATATCGGGTTCTACTTAGCATTCACAAAGCATAAATCCTTTGCTTATATCGGCTTCATTGGACTTGGCATTGGGTTATTAGCAAAAGGGCCGGTGGCATTAGTAATATTCTTTATCGGCTCTGGCTTATGGTTATTGTGGCATTTCGGCGCAGTAAAAATGTGGTCGCAGTTAGTGCTAAAAGTACCGCTTATTAGTGGTTTTGCTTTAATGCTATTGCTCGCCGCGCCCTGGTATTGGATGGCAGAGCAAGCGACACCGGGCTTTTTAGAATATTTTTTAATTGGAGAGCATTACTCGCGCTTTGTAGATAGTGGCTGGCAAGGGGACTTGTACGGCTCTGCGCATGACCAACCAAGAGGTAAAATCTGGCTATTCTTTGCTTTTGCAGGCTTACCGTGGACGCTATTTATTCCAGCAGCGCTGTATAAATTATATCAACGGCATAATGGATTTGATGGTTTAACTAAGTTTTTGATCTGCTGGATGCTGTCGCCACTTATCTTGTTTACCTTGGCGGGCAACATTTTACCCGCATACGTGCTGCCGGCGGCGCCAGCGCTGGCATTGTTAGTTGCGTATGCGTGGAAAGAACACGGCGTTGCCCACCTTGCTAAAGTTGCCGCATTTATACCCGTGCTTTTGCTAGTCGCATTAGCAATGGTTAACTCGGGCATTGATAAGCAAAAAAGTGATAAATGGCTGTTATCGCAGCGTAGTGAAGATCACCGTGTATTTTATTGGTTGCAACAAGAATTCTCTGGGCGGTATTACACCCAAGGGCAAGCAAAACTTATTGATCAAAATACTCTGCAAGAGGTGACACAGTCACAGTTTTATCTGGTTGCCCATCATAAACACATTGATGTTTCATTACCGCCATTTAGCCGCTGTATCCAGCAGGCAAATACTCAAGATAAGTCACTGTTATTGTGCCGTTCTTCTGCTTCGACATCGGCATATGAATTGAAGGCAAAATCTGATGACTTAGCCGTCGAGCAGTTGAGTCGTCACTGATGAGTCAGCCAGCTTTTGAGACTGAGAGTCAAAATGGCGAAGTCGCGCTTTCCTCTGAGCGGCCTAGGTACAGTAAATTTGCTCTAAAACATAAGTTTAGCCTGATTAACCCAAGCTTTTATCGTTTTGTGTTGGTTGGTGGCGGTAGCTTTATTATCGATGCCAGCATGTATTTTTTACTCATTGAGTTTGTGTTTACTGGTGATACAGGTGCGGCGCAATTTGCTCGCGCTATTGCCATGTTAGTTGGATTGCTATTGACGTGGATTGGCCACAGATATTACAGCTTTGGCAAGCGAAAACAGCTGAGCGCCAAGGCACAATTCAAGTGGGTTGTGCTGGTGGCAGTATGTTCAATTAGCGTGAACTTTATTGGCTTTAGTTTGATGCATACCTTGTTGCCCCAACATACTTTGGCGAGTTTATTTAGCCTAGGCTTTGGCGTGGGCTTAGGGCTGGTGGTCAATTGGCTTGGCGCAAATTACCTCACTTATCGTAATGTCGCGGCGCAAGCAAAGCAGCTTTGTGGGTTGACTAAATAGATCGGTTGACTAAATAGATGAAACAGCGCCTATCAGGATGTCTCGATAGGCGCTTTAGGTAATACCACTTATTTGAGCTGGCTCGCTGCACCAGCTTGCTACACTATGCGAATTGCTAAGAGACTCGCTCAAGGAATCGCTCACATAATAGCTTTCGAACAATTAGTTAAGCGGAAGTGTCACGCAAATTTCAACCCCTTGTCCTGATTGCGTCTCCACATTCGTCGCACTGATTGTACCGTTATGGAATTCACTAATTAATCTTGCGATATACAAGCCTAAGCCCAGATGTGGCTTGCTGCTGGCTTCTTGCGGGCGTACTGACACCATAGACTCAAAAATTTGATCGTTCATGTTCTCGGGCAGTAATGGCCCAACATTGGTGACCTTGATGATAGCTTGCTTATTGTATTGCGTGAGACTCACGTCAATGGCGCTATCATCAGCGCTAAATTCTATGGCGTTGTTGATGAGTTTGTCCATTAGCTGCGCGATGTATTCTGGCACACCATGACACTGCATCGGCTTGTCTTCAATGTGAGTGCTAAAGCTTTGCTGAGGGTAGGTTAGCTGATACCCCTGTATGCAACCTGCAATTACTTTTTGCAGCGGGAAATCATTGGTTTCAGCTTTAGTAAGACTTTCTTCTAAGCGGGTCGCTTCACTTAAATTGTTAAGAATAAGGTGCAGGCGATTGACCCCTTCCTGGGCGCGATTAACGTATTTTTCTGTGGGTTCATCTAATTGCTGTAAGCTTAGGTGTTCAAGGGAGCTACGCACCACGGCCACTGGCGTGCGTAGCTCGTGTGACAATCTTGACGACATATTCTCTAAATAATGGGTGTACTGACCTAAGCGGCTGACAATACTTGAGAAGCTGCGCGATAGATCGCCAATTTCATCTCTGTTTTTTGAAGGCTCAATTTGCTGGCGTACACGTCCTTGAGCATCAATAGCGGTTTCAGCCTGGTCGCGTAAGCGGCGAATGCGGCTAGAAATGCTCGATGCAAAAATAAATAGCGCCAATGTGCCCATGCTCATGATGGTGAGAATAATATTGAACAGTTTTTCTAGTGCTTTATTTCGCAGCGAGCGAATGCCGTGAGTGGTTTCTTCCGCTATCACCACACCCATGACTTTATCGTCAATCCAAATAGGGCTTGCCGCGGCTAAGATCACCGCTTTACTGTCGGGTGTTAGCCTCCAGGTTGAGCCAGGCTTACCCTCAAGCGCTTTTTCGATATGGCTGCCACTTAACTCGGTAGAGTCTTGCAAAGAGTCAATAAAGTCTTGTGGTGGGCGGGTGAGGATTTTGTAATACAGGGGCAGTAAATATTGGCTATGGAATTTCTCCCAGCCGCTGTTATCAGTTTCTAGTAGGGCCGTGCTCTTCCAGGCGTTGCTAGATGAGCGAATATCGCCCGATTTAGCCAGTACGCGGCCGTGGTTATCCACTACCCAAATCCGTGAGCTGTTGTGGCTCATGCCTTTGATAATACTTTCGATTTCAGGTGAGGGAACCAACACTGTACCAAGGTTTGCCACCGAGTTAGTTTGCGATGTACCGATAATGTTGACTAAATCGCGAGTTTGTTTGCTGTCGACATTATGAATGGCGAAACCAAGCTTGCTGCCAACCATTGAAAGTGGCACTCGAAACTCAATGTTGTAGCCTTGTTTCGTCAGACGCCAGTGACCTTGAATACGCACTTCTGGGGTAACAGGAATGCTTTGACTTGGGTCGGCTGGCAGCTCAAATGCACTTAGCCAGCCTTGTTCTGTATTGGCAATAATGTAACGCTTAAATTCGCCAGCAGGGGTTAGCGTAGCCATGACGAGATGATCGTTTCTGTCTACTCTAAGGCTGTTTTTGCCACGAAAGATGACATTGGCATCGCTTACTTGAAAAAATCCGTACAGGTATCCTGCATATTTACCCACCATATGAGTAAAGCGAATATCAGGGGTATCTTGCTCGTCACGTTGATATAGCAGATTATCTTTGCCGTATTCCAGCATACGGTGAGCATATGGTTGCCAGTCGTGCAGTTTACCGTCTAGCTGAATAGGGCCAGCAAGCGGGTAGGCATAAAGATCACGGCCTTTTTCAACCTGGCTTAAAAAGCTTGCCTGATTGTCAAACAGTTTTGGACGTTCGTGTAAGGCAGTGGCCAGCGCTTGAGTTGTGCCCTCTAAGGTCTTTTCTTGACCGTGACGCAGGTATTTCTCCATCTCCCACACATACTGATAACCAAGCCAGGGCAGGCACAGTAAGAATAGCGACAGGATAACGACTTTGGCTCTAAGCCCTAATGGTAAATACATGAATAACCTTGGTTAAGATACTTTCGATTGCTTTACAAGCTGTCCCAGCGATAGCCCATGCCATATACGGTATCGATACAGTCAAAGTCACTATCAACGGCGAGAAACTTCTTGCGAATACGCTTTACGTGCGAGGTAATTGTGCTGTCATCAACGTAGATTTTGGCGTCTGCCATTAAATCTTGGCGGCTACGCACATGGCCTGGGTGTTTTGCCATGGCGTGCACCATCCAAAACTCGGTTACTGTTAGCTCAATCGGGGTTTGCTTCCAGCTCACCTGAATACGGTTGGCATCAATGGTAAGTGGGCCTCGCTCCATCAAGTTATCTTCAATTGGACTTGAGCTGATCAGCTCTGAGCGGCGAAATAGTGCGGCAATCCGTGCAATAAGATGAGGAAAGCTGACATCTTTTGATAAGTAGTCGTCAGCCCCTAAGCGCAGACCGCAAACCGTATCAATGTCGCTATCGCGAGCAGTTAAAAAAATGATCGGCAAGGTGCTCGACATATTGCGCAGTGCTTGGCACAGAGTAAAACCGCCGTCGATTTCTTCTTCAAGTCCAATATCTAAAATGGCCAAATCAGGTAAGCGACTGTTAAAAGCTTGCATGGCTTCTGGGCGATTAGCATAGGCCTGAACTTGATAGCCTTGCTGCTGCAATACATCTTTATAGTTCTCGCGGATCGCCGCTTCATCTTCAACTATGGCAATTCTTTTCATCGTCTCTGTATCTTTCTAACACACTCATTTTTCGTATAACGCTGACTATACAGTAAATTTAGCCGCAAAAAAGCGAACTGAGGCAATTGCCATATTGTTGCCACATTTGATCTTTGCATTGCCATTTTTGATGCCAAAAAAAGCCATTTGGGCATTGTTTAATAGCTTCATCGAGTTCAGGAACACACATTCTGAAACGCAAATTTAAATAACACCTAAAAGGATGAAGCACATGAAAAAGCAAACTATCGCCATTGCACTAATCGCCACTCTTTCGCTATCAAACATGGCAGTTGCCGCGCCGCAAAGCGCAGATATTGAAGAGCGTGAACACACAGAAGAATTAGTAGGTTTGAGTTCTGGTTTAGTGTTTGGCGCAGTTGTGGGTGGCCCGGTTGGCGCATTTATCGGCGCATTTACGGGCTCACTTATTGGTAAATCTGTTGGTGATGACAGTGAGATTGCGGCGCAGCAAGCCAAAATCAGTGAGCAAAGCTCAACCATCACTGCCATGGAGCGTAACAATCAATCATTGCAAGAGATGACCCAAGCCTACAACGAGGCACAAGTGCAGCTGGCACAAATTAAAGCAACTCAACAACAAGTGCTTGATGAGTTAAGCATGGGCATGAATGTACAGTTTAAAACCGGCTCTAGTCATATTGAACCTATCTTCAAACAGCAACTTGATAACGTGGCTTACATGATGAATGTATCGCCAGAGTTAACCCTTGATTTAACCGGCTATGCCGATCGCCGCGGTGACTCTAGCTACAACCAGGTGTTATCTGAGCAGCGTTTACTTGAAGTGACTAACTATCTGACAGCGCAGGGCATTGATGCGAGTCGCTTACAAGGCCAAGCCTATGGTGCTACTGCACCATTGCATCAAGAGCAGAACTTTGAAAATGACTTCTTTGATCGCCGCGTGACCTTAAAACTTGGTGCTAAGCACGGCGAACTTGCTTCTAACTAACCCCTTCTATTTATTGAAATTAGACAGTTGCCTGCTTGCAATGCAAGTAGGTGACAAGGAGCATTTATGTGTCATGGTTCCCGTTTTAGAAACGAAAAACTAAAGCGCTCATGCTTTAAACGTTATGTATATTTGGTGATCTCTTGCTCGCTATTGATGCTATTTGTGACTCGCTTTGCTAGCGCTTCAGGTCATACCCAAGGGCAAAATGAGCAGTTAACCCAAGGCTTAATGAGTTATCAAATTGCGAATGCAAATAGCTATGTGAATAAAAATACCAATAGCCATGGCATCGCCCAAGATGGCTTAGTGCAATTTGGTGAGCCCCAAGCTGAGCAAACTTATTATGCATTGCCGCTAAGTACTTCGGTTGATATCAATGTCACTGGCATGGTTAGCCGCGTTAAAGTTGTGCAAACCTTTAAAAACCCAACCAATCATTGGATTAATGGCGAGTATGTATTTCCTTTGCCTGAAAATGCTGCCGTAGACTCATTGCTGATGCACGTTGGTGGCAACACGATTGTTGGCATTATCGAAACCAATAAGCAGGCGAAGCGAACCTTTGAGGCGGCAAAAGCCCAGGGTAAGCAGGCAAGCTTAATGCAGCGCCATCGCAGTAATATTTTTAGTACTGATGTCGCGAACCTTGCACCTCAAGGGGAAATGCAAATTGAGTTTTACTATCAAGAGTCATTGGCGCTAAGAGATGGTGAATACAATTTACATTTTCCTATGACCATCACGCCGCGCTATCAACCCAAGCAACTATCAGAGTTTGACAAGCCACTGCCAGTAATGCGCTTTAGTGCTATGTATCAGAATCTATTTGGTCAAAGTAATACGGCTAGCATTGAGCACACTGCCGATCAGTTATCTAAGAATCAGTTATCAGAGTATGAGCTAGCTGAGCATAGGTTAACTAACATCAATTACGCAGGTTTAAACCAAGTAATAAACCCGATTGAGATTAACGTTAAGTTAGACACTGGCTTTGAACTGGCATCCGTATCCAGTGCTAGCCATAACATTAAGCCTTTTCAGCACGGTGATGCTTGGTCTATCTCGTTAACCGAGCAGGCAACGCCAAACAAAGACTTTCTGCTCAGCTGGACGCCAATGGCGCAAGCAAATGTTGAGAGTTACTTGTTCAGTCAGCAAGGTCAAACTCATGTGCCTGCAGCAAACACTACACCCGCAGAAACGAAAGTAGCCGGCGTTGAGCCACACAAAGTGACACCAACGAGTCACTATCAGTTATTGATGGTGATGCCGCCGCAGGAGTTAGCACAAGCCCAACAAATAAGCCGCGAGTTGATCTTGGTTATTGATGTGTCTGGCTCTATGTCTGGTGACTCAATTAGGCAGGCAAAACAGGCGCTTAACTATGCGCTAGCCGGACTAACACCACGGGATCGCTTCAACATTATTGCCTTTAGCGACAGGTTGACTCAATTGGCGGTAGAACCTTTAGCTGTTAACAGTCGCAACTTAGGTCTCGGGCAGCAGTTTGTTGCAAGTCTTGATGCTAATGGTGGCACAGAAATGGCGCCAGCACTAAAGGCAGCACTGACTTCAAGTCATAGTAATGGCAATGTTGGTGTTAATGCTGATGGCGAACATCAAACAAAGCACCAAGTCAATCAGCATCAAGCTAACTCGCACAAGCTTAAGCAAGTTTTGTTTGTCACAGATGGTGCAGTGTCTAACGAGCAGCAATTGTTTCATATCATTGATACTCATTTAGATGATGCGCGTTTGTTTACCATTGGCATTGGCTCTGCACCCAATCGCTACTTTATGCAACTTGCGGCGTTGGCAGGTAAGGGCAGCTACGTATACATCAGTGATGGTCAGCAGGTGAGCGAGAGAATGGCAAAGCTGCTGGCAAAGCTTGAACACCCTGCGTTAACCGATATCAAAGTCGCTTATCAAGATGGACAAATTCCTGAGTACTGGCCAAGTGTGATTGGCGATTTGTATTTGGGTGAGCCTTTGGTGCTGAGCATCAAAACCAGTGCACAAGCTCAATCTAATCCACTTGTTGTTAGCGGCAATATCAATGGTCAATATTGGCAGCGCACGCTTGCTACCGATGAGCCAACTCAAGCCGCAGGGTTAGATTTACTTTGGGCTAATCAATACGTCAATGCACTGGAGCTGACTCAAAACCGCGCTAATCGCCAACGTGTCGAGCAGCAAATTGCAGCCATTGGCCTTAAGTATCATCTAGTGACCTCACAAACCAGTTTAGTGGCGGTAGATGTTACACCAGTTAACCCTGACCCAACTAATAGTGTTGATGGATTTGTAAGTAACCTTTTGCCTGCGGGATTCGATGCTAGCAAGCAGCGCGCAAGCCAATCTGCCAAGCAGTACGCAATGCGCCTACCACAAACAGCAACCGATAGCCGCTTATGGTTGTTAATTGGTTTTTGCTTGATGTCTTTAGGGCTTGGGCATGTTGCATGGCAATGGCAGCGCCGCAAAGTGAGCAGAACATTCGGTCAATACGCTGCCTCTGTTTCGTTATCAGCCGCGGATTAGGGAGGGTTAGTTATGGCTAAGACCACTATAGCAACCACTCATTTTAGTGCCCGCACTTTTCATTTGATTATTACAGTACTGCTGGTGGGAGGGGGATTAATGATGGTATTTAAGGGAGGATATATGCAGGCAAAAGCCCATTTCGCGCAGTACTTAATTGAGAGCGCATTTGAACGTAGTTTACAAGACCAACAGGCTCACAAGCCTTGGTCTTGGGCTGATACTCACCCTGTCGCTAAGCTTACTATAAAACGTAAGCTTAGCAGTGGCCATACTCAAACGGCGCCTTTATATGTATTGGATGGCGCCAGTGGCAGAACCATGGCGTTTGGGCCTGGGCTGATGCACACTGGTGCGCCTGTTTCTGCTAATGGCAATACCATTATTACTGGGCATAGAGATAGTCACTTCTCAGTGCTGCAATTGGTGCAGGTTGGCGATGAAATCGAGTTAATTGACACGTCTGCACAAGTGCTTACGTATGAGGTAAGTGATATTCAGATAGTGCATGAAACCTCTACTCATGTGTTAAATTACAACGGCGATACTGAGTTAACGCTAATTACTTGCTATCCGTTCGAGGGCATTACCAGTCAGACTGAATATCGTTATGTCGTCAGCGCCACGTTGAAAACTGATACTGAAACAGATGGGCAACAAATCGAGTTCGCGTCCACGTCCACTCAAACAAGCAATAAAAAACACGGCTATATGTAGCCGTGTTTTTCTTTTTATAGGGGCAACCGACAAGGGGGAAATTAGCTAATTGGCATCACCCGATTGCGGCCCAAGCGTTTAGCTTCATAAAGCTGTTTGTCTGCCGCTTCGATTAACTCTGCAACCCCTTGTTTTTCGGTAATTTGATGTACGCCAAAAGATGCGGTGATAGAGTCGATAACTTTGTCGCTGCGTCTATCTTTTACGGTAAGCTTTTCTAGGGCGCGGCGGATCCCTTCAGCTAAATGCCTTGCTACTCTTTGATTGCTATTAGGACAAATAATGGCAAATTCTTCGCCACCGTAGCGATATAGCTTGTTGCCATCACGGCAGGCTTCCTGAATACGTTTAGCTACGGTTTTTAGCACTAGATCGCCAAGTTGATGACCAAAGTTATCATTAAAGTTCTTGAAGTGGTCAATGTCCGCGAATATTAGACTGCACTGGGTTTCTTTATTTGCGACTTGCGCGACAATGTCATCGTCAAATGCTCTGCGGTTTAGCACATTGGTTAAAGAGTCAAATAACACGTCTTTTTCCGACTCAGCCAGTTTTGATTTTAATGATTCGATTTCCGCTTGAGCTTTAAGTAGCTGCTCGGTAAAGCTAACGGTGCTTGAGCGGATGTTGCCTTGTTCTTTAACGATATTACGCACCACAGCGATGATTTGATCCAGCGAAAATCCACCATCTTCAATTTCGCTTAATTTGGCAAAGTCTTTTTCAATTTGCTCCTGGAATACCTGAGTATCTTTATTGGTGTCTTTTACTGATTGCGCTAAGTCTATCACCATGGCATCGAGGCTCTTGCGAAGTGAACGCACATCTAACTCAACCGGATCGGCTACGTGCTGGCGATAAAGTAATTCACTGGTGACGGGAGAGCAGGTTTGATTTTGTTCAATTGCCTCATCCATAGCTTTATTTAGCTCAGGTGTTTGCTCACCGACATAGGTATACCAGAGGGCATAATTGGTTGGTGTAGTAGGGATTTTGTACTTGAGCATTAACGGAACAGCTTTTTTAAGGTTCGCGGCGGCGGTTTGCAATAGATTGTTTGACATCGAATTTATCTAACCTCGCAAAGATGACCTAAAAAGCAGCAAATATAACAAATACACGTTTATGGCTGCATGTTTAGATAACTATAGCAATTTGTCTGAAAGCTTAAGTTGATTGTATGAATTTGTTGTTGATTTAGCTAGGTAAAGTTATGTGAGCTGACTCGTACTACACAGATACTGTTATTGGGGCGATAGTTGGCAACTAAGACATTGCCTATAGTCTAACGCAAGGTAATTGAGTCGCAACAAACGTTGCGCGTGAGCATTGATTACAACTGAAAATAACTAGAAATGATATTGAACTGAAAAGCGCGGACCTGTGAAGCTGTAGTTAAGATTATAATCGGCAAGGTGGAAGTCTTGATCACCGAAGCTAACGTTCTGAGCATAATCTACATCAACTTCGTAGTAGTTATAGCCTACAGACAGCTGCCAGTTGTCACCAACGTTTGTCTCTACAGAGGCGCGAATATCAATTAGTGAACCTTTGACATCATCGTACTTAATGGCGAAATACTGGGCGTGCCCGCCAATTGTCCAGCCAGGGATAAATTCGTAAGTACCATAAATACCAATATCGGGAAGCGGTGCGGTAAGGCTTTCATCAACGACTCTTGGGTTTGCCACAAAGTCGTTACATGCCGAGTTAGCCATCACTGTAGGTGAACACAAACCGATTGTTCCCTCAAAAGCGGTTTTGATAAACATGGTGTGTAAACCAATCGATGCACCAAAAGTGTAATCATCGCCTTGGAATAAATCGTAACCATAGCCTAAACGCATAATGTCTATGTTTAGCGTGGTTTTTAGTTGAGCGCCAGCTTCTACAATGTAAGTTTTGTCATCGTTTGGGTTGGTGAAAATCCAGGTATCTTCAACATAAGGAGTATTGGCGGTGCGATGCAGAGATTTCCAATCGACGTAAACATGGTGTCGATCATTGAACGACCATACAAATTCGAAAAAGGGAAGAAACTGATCTTCAGCCAGAAATAAATCATCCTCAAAATCCAATGGAAAAATACCACCAGTTTCAGGATTGGTAACATTCATATAAGAGTCTGAGCTGGCATAAAATGCACCGACACGAAAAGCGAACGAATCTTCTGCAGTCACATCAGCAACAGCTATTGGAGACATAGCTAATAGCAAAGAGCAAGCAAGTGCAGATTTGAACATGGATTTAGTGCCTTTCATTATTATTGGTTTTAGCGCTTTTTATCGTTATGAATGCCAAAAGCGACGTTTACTTCGTTGCTCAGGACTAATTTAGACTCAAAAGATATTAGCATCTTGTAACCAAATGTGAAGCGGTTGTGATAAAAATATTGTGGTAAATCAAATTTGTGCAGAAGTTGCGGCATTTATCGCGTCAAAGTTTATTGCAAATTCTTGCAAGTGACATTTTTTGCGACTTAAAGTTGGCATATCACATAATTTTGACGCTCTTAAAGTCAATATTTACTGTTAAGCAAAGGGCTAAGCGCTTAAATGAGTGCAGAGGGATTTTTGAACTTAAAGAGTGCTAGCACTGGATGAAAATGCGGAAGTGTCTAGTGATAGAGCAAGGTGTGAGTTGGTGGAAATTGCGCAAACGTAAGAGAGTGTGCACAAAGTGCTGGCAAGATTTAAGCGCTGGCAAATGCACTCAATCGAATACCCTTAATAGAATGCGCTCAACCTAATGTACACAAATTGGTAAGCGCTTAAACTTATAATGGATGAATTAGCCTGAATTTACATAAACGCATTGATGAGCACTGCGCCCCAGACAATGCCGCATAAGGTTAATGCGACAAATACTGCTGCTGAGCCAATGTCTTTAGCCCGGCCGCTTAATGGGTGAATGTCGTCACTTATTCTATCTACTACCGCTTCAATAGCAGAGTTCACCAGCTCGACAATGAGCACCAGAAAAACACATGCAACAAGCAATAGCTTTTCTACCAGAGTGACTGGTAGCAATGCCGCGATAGGTAGCATGATTATCGCCAGGACAAGCTCTTGACGAAATGCAGCTTCATTTTGCCAGGCCGCTTTTAATCCTTTCATCGAAAAGCCGGTCGCGCGGATAACGCGTTTAATTCCATGATTGTTTTCTGGTTTCATAAGACTTTGTAGTTGTTATCAGTTGTGTAATGGATGGTCTATGCTTGTTTGGATTGGCATTATGCCACTGTTTTATACCAATTGGGATAAATAAGTGATCAGAGATTACGCAGGAAAAATCGCTTAGAACAAGGCGGAAATTGCAGCTAGCTAGTTACTCTGCCTACAAAATTTCTAACGAAGTTATAAGCGCTTTTAACCAGTAAGAATGATCAAATAGTCGTTCTAATTGGTATTCTTATATCAACAAGCAAGGAAGCTAACTATGAAATGTCGCGCCCAGCAAGCGCCTGTTTGCATGTGCATTTTAATCATACTTTCTGCAGTTTCAATCAAGTCAACTCAAGGACCGTATCGATTACATCTGGTCATTACTTTGTTACTTAGCTTATTACTCAGTCTGTTATTGGGTGTGTGCAGCGCCGAGTCAAATGCTAACACCTTAGACTTATCAAAAGTGCAAGACACTCCGCCGCAATTACAGTTAGCCAAAATATATCAAAGCGATATTCAAATAGAGGATTACTTAGTCAGTGAAAAGCTCGATGGCGTGCGCGGCGTGTGGACAGGAACAAAACTTGTCACTAGAAAGGGCAACGCTATTGATGCGCCTGTTTGGTTCATTGCGCAATTGCCTAAGGGTGTTTGCGTTGAAGGAGAGTTATGGCGTAAACGTGATGACTTTGAAACTATCTCTGCTTTAGTGAGAACCAAACAGCAAACTGAGCATACTCAAGCCTTATGGAAGCAAGTCAAACTTATGCTGTTTGATGCACCCTGTATTGATGGCAGTTTTGAACAGCGTTATGAATATTTAAAACAGCTATCGCTGGGCAAAGTCAATATTGCAGCGATAGAGCAGAAAAGGGTGCCATCAAATGATGAGTTATTCGACTGGCTAGATGATGTGGTCACAGCAGGCGGTGAAGGGCTGATGCTGCATAAGATGAATGCACGTTATTTCCGTGGCCGCACAGATAACATAGTCAAGCTCAAACCCAAACATGACGCTGAGGCAAAAGTGGTCGCTTACACTGCAGGTAAAGGCAAGTACCAAGGAATGGTAGGTGCATTGGTGGTAGAGCTAGAAGACGGTAAACGTTTTAAAATAGGTTCAGGGATTACCGATGTTCAGCGACAATCTCCGCCGCCCCTCAACAGTATTATCACCTTTGAATATTCGGGGGTTACCAAAAACGGCGTACCACGGTTTGCTCGGTTTAAACGAGTTAGGCATCTTGATAAAGACGATTAGCCTTAAATTCAGATCGTCAATGCCACGCTAAATAGGGCTGCACGATTAAATTACTTTCTATATGAGAGCTGAGCAGCATTTACCAATGATACAATGACTGTGTTTTTATACAGGTTTAATTTTTATGCAGGGAACTTCGCTAATCGCTTCTCGTTATGTAAGTTACAAAATTCTCGGTTTACCAAATGGGATACTGATAAGTTACTGATTTTATAAGTTTAAACTGTTATCAATCGTTTACATAACGAGACCTGATATTTCTCGCTTATCCAAATTCTCGGTTTCACCAGCGCTAGATGCTATTGCTGTTTCTAGACTTGGTTGGTAAGTTATTGGAAATATTAATTAAAAAGCGTATTGCAGTTTGAGTTCTGGCGAAATGTTAATGGATTAAATCGGAATTCCCGCTAATACGCTGTTAGGTAACTCAAAAGGAATTGTCGTGAAATTCTTCTTAAGTGGTGAAATTGATGGAACAAAGCCGCAAGACCAAATCGATAAAAAGTTTCAAGTTGCTAGCGACTACGTTACTGAAAAGTTGAGTCCAATTCTTGAGGTAGAAAGCTACGGAGATGAAGTGGCTGAGCTAAATATTATTCCAATAATCGTAAAACTATCCGATGAAATGGAGGCGGCTGGTTGGCATAAAGAACGGAAACTTTTTAAAAGAAAATCACACTCAACTGACTTCCGTTTACGCATTGATTATGACGAATTTTGCAATGGTAGTGACTAACAAAGGATCAAATTACTAATCGGTAACATTATCGAATCTGTGCGTCTACTTAGTCAGCGCGCAAACAAAAGTTTTGACGGTCAGCGACTAGAGTCTGATATTCGAAATTGTTTTGGCGTATCCGTTACCTAACAAGCGCATAAAGTGAAGGGACTGTTAACGCTTGGCTCGGTTCCGCTTCGCTTCACAGTATAGCCAAGCATTATCAGCCCCTTATGCGGGCGTTAGGTATTCCTCAAAATTTGTATGAAATCTTATATTGGTGGTAAATACATTCCATTAAAGCTAGTTCTATTTCCAGCACTAGCAATGTTTAGTGTTCTACTTTTCCCAATTATGCCAATAACTTTGTATTTGAAAGACGTGCCTTTTCAAAATAGGTCCTCTGCGTTTCTGATGCTTTCATTAATTGGTGTCGCAATGACAAGTATCTTTAGCTTTATGGCTTGGATTTTTTGCGAACTATGTGCTTCTAAATTATCTCGCATAAAATCCGCTATTTGTTTTGGAGTAATTAGCCCTCTAGTTTTAATAGGTACTTTAACGTTGGTAGCAATGGTAAAAGGTAACAATTTTCTGGAGGGTATAAATACCCCACAAGGTTTAGAAAACGTATTAATTCTAAGTGTAAGTTCGTTTATCATTTCAGTTGTTATCTTTTGGCAAAGTACAAAGAATACCTAACAAGTTACTCAAAAGGACGCAAAACGTTTGGCTTGTGCTCCTTCATCGCTAATTTTAGCCAAGCATTTATGCGCCCATTAGTAAGGCGTTAGAATTTAAGGACTCCTAGTGTATAAGCCTAACGAATTGAAAGACGATACAACAGGAATTTACAAAAGATTTCCAAAGCTATCTACTTACGTTAAGAATATAAATAAATGGAGTGTGGACTACAGCCAAAGTGTATTAAGGCTTGAAAAATGTTCTAGAGGAGAAGACTTTCAATTTAGTCATATGTCTAGAGAAATGAGCGAAAAACTCAATATGGAATACAGTGAAAGGAAATATACTCTATATAATATGGGACAAGATTTAGGTCAATATTCGACTAGGTTGGTACTCGATGCTTATTCAGAGTGTTTTGAAAACAATAAAGATTGGGAAAACACATTCAGAAAAGCTATTACGTTTATGTATTGGTCTACCAAAATAGAATTTGTGCTCCTAGAAAATTCTTTGGAAGAGTTTCATAGTGGTAAAAGAAAACAAAAAACAGTCTGCCATTTACGTCATGTGGGCTCAACTATAGGTTTTTGCTTGTCCTTGGGATGGTTAGATTTTGCACTTGATTTGCGAAATAGAATTAATTTCGCATTGAAGAATGAAGTTGTAAATGATGGAGGGGATAGTTTTGGCCGTAGGAGAACTCAACACTTCCTGATTCGACTTATAAATTCTTATGATGGAAGTAAAGATGTTCAGAGATTAATTGAGACTAAATGTGCATATGATGCCCCTTTACTTAATGAACTGATTGAAAATTGGGACATGAAATGTAATGAAAGATTTGAAGAAATGATTATTAAGCTTTGTGACAGGCATACACACCAGTGCAGACAGGATAGTTTTAATGGAAATAGATATTATGATTTTCAAAACCTTTCGTTGGAATATTATTACCCTTTAGAAGTTTTAAGTATATTTTTTCTAAGAAAAACACGAGGATTAACTAATCCAGAAATAGATCATCCAATTATGAAGTCTGGCCTTGAGAACATTGACCAAACGATTAAGCCATATGAGAGTGAATATTTGTCAAATTTACTTAGATTCGCGAGGAAATCGTCTAGTAAAATCTAACACATATGAACCTACTGCCATCAAATAAACAATAAGAGTTTTTAGCTGCCGAGAGGCAGCTAATTTCTTCATAAATCAGCAAAAAAACTACTTCGCTCTGTCATCGTAGCCGTTAAAATTGTTTACAGCAAACACCTATAGAGGCTCTCTTATTGAGATCTCATCACTGCCTAACTCTGTCATTCCTTTAGTTGGCTAGGGGGGGCACTAGACATTCATCGGATAACCTTATGAAGGCACTATTCAAGTCAGTTGGCTCGTTAGTCCAGTTAGCTATAGGCTCAACTAAGGTGTAAACAGGTTTGCTCATTGTTAATGCGCATCAATTGAGTTTCTAATCAAGACTAAGGATATTCCTCCAATAAAGTATGCAGTCATCGCAGAATAGGTTAAAGTTTTCGTTGGTGTTCTAATCTATTTGCTGTTCAATTAAATTTAAGTCATTGTATTTATGAAAAATAATAAGATTTCTAGCGTCCTATTCGTATGTATGGGCAACATTTGCCGCTCGCCAACTGCAGAAGCGGTATTTAGGCAGCAGGTTGCTAAGCATCAACTAGATGTGTTGGTAGACTCAGCTGGCACCATTGCTTATCACCAGGGTAATGCACCAGACCCACGTTCTGTAGCTGCGGGTGTTAAACGCGGCTTAGATTTTTCAGGTATGAAAGCAAGACAAGTTACTAACAGTGACTTTGAAAACTTTGATCTGATATTAGCGGCTGATAATGACAACATGGCGGACTTACAAGCGCGCTGTCCAAGCCATTTGCAGCATAAGCTTAAAATGATTTTAGCCTTTGGCGATGCAGATGTGACTGAAGTGCCAGACCCATACTATGGCGGTAACAAAGGTTTTGAGTTGGTACTCGATTTATTAGAAGACAGCTTGTCGGCACTTGCTATTAGCATTAAATAACAAGTGGGCCAGCCAGCAGTGCTAAGTGCAAAGTCATAAAGTAAGTAGCCGATTTTAAGCTAATAAAAAGCCACAGTGATGACTGTGGCTTTTGCAGTTTTCGGCTTAGGAAAGCTTAAGCGCAATAGGGATAAACGTTAGACGCAAACAGGCGCGGTTAATATTTAGCGCAAGCATTAGTGCAAACACTACTTAGAACAGAGGTAACTAGTGACGCTTTCCTGAACGTTTGCGTTTTTCTTGCTCTTGTTTTTGCTTTTTAAGCTCTTCTTTTTCTGCCAGTAGTTCTGCCACTTTTTGCTTTTCAACTTCCGCCATTGCTGGAGTTTCAAGGGTTAGCTGACCAATCTTGCCTGAGCGGAACTCGTGTAATAACAGTTCTGATACTTTGTGGTAATCAATACGACCGCCACCGCTCAATGCGCCACGTGAGCGGCCAATGGCCTCTAGCAGTTCAATATCGGTTTCTGGCAATTCTTTTAGCTTGTAACGCTCCATCATTTCTTGAGGGTACGCTTTTAAAAAGTACTCAGCTGCGAACATGGCGACATCGTCATATTCCATAGCCGTATCTTTAATCGCGCCAGTAACTGCTAAGCGGTAGCTGCTTGATTCGTTGTCTACCTTAGGCCACAAAATGCCTGGTGTATCGGATAGTACGATACCATTGCGCAGATTAATGCGTTGCTGATTCTTGGTGACTGCTGGCTCGTTACCCGTTTTCGCGATAACGCGACCTGCAAGGGTATTGATAATGGTAGATTTACCCACATTTGGGATCCCCATGATCATGGTGCGAATGTCTTTTTCGGTAACGTCGCGGTGAGGCACTAATTTACGGCAGATATCAGGGATTTTTTTGACCATGCCAGGTTGCAGTGTGGTGATAGCAGAGGCTTTGACACCTTGCTCTTGTTCAAAGTACTCAATCCACTGCTCGGTAATAACCGGATCGGCAAGGTCAGCTTTGTTGAGTAACTTAATGCACGGTTTTTCGCCACGCAGTTTAGCAATCATCGGGTTTTCACTGCTATATGGGATACGCGCGTCGAGCACTTCAATCACGAGGTCGACTTGAGGCATAACCTTCTCGATCTCTTTGCGCGCTTTATGCATGTGTCCTGGGAACCATTGAATAGCCATGATGTTGCCTTTTGTCACTCAAAAATGAAGCGGTATTCTACCTTGTTCATTGATTAAAAGCACAAAAAAAGCGCCCGAAGACGCTTGTTTGTTGTGCAGCTGTCAAGCCCTAAGCTTAAATCACCCCAAGTTCGCGTAGTCGCTCCATAAGGTAAGAGTCGGCTGTGTATTTGTCTGACAGCACTACCTCTGGGTTTGGATGTAAAAACAGCGGCAGTGAAATACGTGATTTCGTTTTGTCAGCGCCTTCTGGGTTTATCACACGGTGCGATGTTGATGGGAAGTAGCCTTGGGAAGCTTCTTGCAGCATGTCACCGATGTTAATGATGAGGTTACCAAAGTCACTTGGCACATCAATCCATTCGTCAGTTTTAGTTTTAACCTGTAATCCTGGCTCATTGGCGGCAGGTAATATGGTGATAAGGTTAATATCTTCATGTGCAGCAGCGCGAATTGCGCCTAGTTCTTCATCACCTTGAAGTGGCGGATAGTGTAATACTCTAAGCAAGGTTTTTTGGCTATTCTCAATCATTTGCGATAGTGGGATTGAGTAGTGTTTGGCTACATCTGCTGGCGAGTATTTTTCAATCCAGCTGAGTAACTCTGCTGCTAACGCGTTGGTTGACTCATAGTATTTAAGAATATTTTGTTTAAGCTCTTCAGGAATGCGGCCCCAAGGGTACACATGGTAGTACTCTTTGATGTCTTTAACGCTATGGCCTTTGGCGGTTTCTGAGATAGAAGCTGGGAAGAATCCGTCTTGCGTTTCTGGTTTAAACAAAAAGTCGTCTTTGTTGTCGCTATTGAAAAATTCGTACCATTGCTTGTAAATGGTCTCTACCAGCGATTTCTCAATTGGATGATGGCTTAAGACCCCAAAGCCAGTTTCGTGGAGCGATTTTACAAATTGCTCGGCGCAGTTTTCACTGCGGTAGTCGATAGTTTCTAGTTTCATATTTATGATCTTATTTTTATAAGTTTTTATGTGTGTTTTTATCAGCATTGGGCGAGTTCTTGTGACTCGCTCCAATTTGAACCCGAGCTAATGGTAGCTATTGTCGCAATTGGCTGCAATTATTTGATCGTGATCACTAGGGCCTGCTGTTCTTTGCTGATTAGAATTTGTTCGAATTAAAAGCACTTTAATCGCGACGCGAGCGATGACGTCTAGTCACCTAAACAAATTCGCTCGCAACAAAGAGTAAAGTGCTTTTAAACGAACCGTTCCGGCAGCGCTTGTTGTCATTTCTACTGCGTTAACGACTTATCATGTGGAACAACCACACATCAAAGCCGCTGCCTTGTATAAATTTCCAACAAGCAGCTGCAAAAATAATCTTGAAAGAGCAGCAGGCCCTATATTACCGTACACTTGATAGAGATTAGGTCATATCATCACATCGACTAGAGCAAGTCCAAGGTGAGATTTGTGGTAGAGGAATAACATGAAACCACTAACAGAGTTTGAACGTTATGTAATTGAACAAAAGGGCACAGAGCGGCCGTTTACAGGCGAATATGTCGATCACAACGCTAAAGGTGTGTACTGCTGCAGGCGCTGCGAAGCACCGCTTTATTTGAGTGAACACAAGTTTCAAGCTCATTGCGGCTGGCCTGCTTTTGATAACGAAATCAAAGGTTCGGTAACACGCGTGCCGGATGCTGATGGACACAGAACTGAAATTGTATGCGCTGAATGTGGAGGTCACCTAGGGCACGTATTTGAAGGTGAGATGTTAACGCCGGCTAACGTGCGCCATTGTGTTAACTCGGTGTCGATGACGTTTAAAGAAATCGAAGAGAGCGTAATAGATAATGAAGCTAAGCAGTCTACTAAGCTTGCCACCTTTGGCGGCGGTTGTTTCTGGTGCTTAGAGGCGATATTTTCACGCTTAGATGGGGTTGAGAAAGTCACTTCAGGTTATAGCGGTGGCTCTGCAGAAGATGCCAACTACGAGAAAGTATGTAGTGGCAACACTCATCATGCTGAAGTTGTGCAGGTAGAGTTTGATGCTACGAAACTTGATTATCAAACCTTGCTTGCGGTGTTTTTTAGCTCACACGACCCAACCACGCTTAACCGCCAGGGTAATGATGTAGGCCCACAATATCGCTCAGTGATATTTGTGCATGATCAAGTGCAAGCAGACCTAGTTAATGCAGCGCTTGCTGAGCTTGAATCTAAGCAGGTGTTTAATAACCCAGTTGTGACGCAAGTGGTTAAATTTGATGAGTTTTATGCCGCCGAACTAAAACATGAAAATTATTATGCAAACAATCCTCAACAGCCTTATTGTCAGATGGTGGTTAAACCTAAAGTCGATAAGGTGACTGAGCTGTTTCAGCACTTATTGAAGTAACTTTCTGTTTAGTAGAGGGTTGTGTAGCAGTGGGTTGTGTATGCGGTAGATAGCAAAAGAGCGACCCAATGGTCGCTCTTTTTAATACTAACACTAGCTGACTACTATTTAGTATCTAGTAGTTAGTCATGTGAACTGGCTTGTGCTCACTGTCAGTTTGGAAGTAAACATCAACTTTCTTACCGTCAACTTTATAGTAAGTGTTGGTTACGGTACCCATCATGTCGCCACGGCCTTTCCAAAGTGGTTTGCTTTGCAGAAGCTCACGTACTTCTGACTCTGGAGTTTCAATAGATGCTTTCGCCATGAAGCTTTCAGCCGCATCTTGACGCGCAAGAGAGTGTGCTGCGAATGCTTCATCAACAAACTCAGCAGGCTGGTTGTAAACAGAGTGGTTAGCGTGTGCTTTGTACTCACCCTCAGAGTAGTTTACTTTACCGCCGTAAGTGTTCTCGATGTTCATCGCTGGCTGGTTCGCAGAAGCTACCGTGTAAGTGAAGAAAGCTGTGTACTCTGGGTATTTGTCGAATACTGACTTGATGCCTGCGTAATCTTCAGTGTTGTAAACATCCCAGCTTAAGTAGAAAGAAGGAGTCGCAGTATCGCTTAGGATCTCGCCACCGTCTTTTTCACGTAGCGTACCTTGGTCAGCCATGGTGTTCATGGTCATTACTTGAGCACCTTTGGTGACACCACCGTAAGGGATTAGACCAGCCCAAGTTTGGATCAGGCGAGTTTTACCGTCAGTGTCAGTGTGCTTAAGCATTAGCAGACCAGTGTAGTTAACACCCATGTAGTCAAAGTTAGATGCCGCCCATGCTTTATTGCCTGAAGCCGCTACTGCCATTGAAGTACATTTTGCTGGAGCAGATGGGTCGTGAGCACCTTTTTCAGCCTGTAGGAAGCCCATACCGCCGTTGCGTTGAGATTCAAGGATCGCTTCATCTGACATAGCAACTGCAAGAAGAAGGTTAGGGTTCTTGTTTAGTTGATCTGCAAGACCGCGAATGTAAGATGCTGACTCTGGGCTCGCTTTCTTAAGCTTAGCGAATACTTGTTGGTCATCGAAAGACTTAGATAAAGACTCAGCGCTTAGTCCTGGAAGCATTTGACCTAGGGTGTCGCTGAAACGCTCGATAGCGCTTTCTACTTGGTCACCAGCGACTTCACCAACGTGTTTACCTAGCTCGTAAGTAGAACCCGTGAACTGTACTTCACCGATTTGATCTGTGTGTTGGATAAGTTCTGCGTTAGCGCTAAACGCGGTGAATGCGATTAAACTAGCTAGAAGGGTCTTTTTCATGATTCAACCTTAACAATGTGTTTCGACTTGGTTTCATCATAGGGCAAGGTTTTTAACTAGTATTTATTAAAATGTTTAGAATGCCTTAGTAAATATAAGCGTTTGAAATAATGGCTAGATCACGGTTTTTATTGCCTAAACGGCATAACTCCCAAATGATTTGTGATGCCTGTCTCATAGGTATCGTTAAGAAAATGACTGGTAACTGCGTAAAAAAATAGCGACCACTAGGGCCGCTATTTAGTTTGATTTCACTGAGTGATAAAGCCTGAAATTTAAACAGGTTTATGAGTCAAGCTTATCGTCAGCCACCTTGTAGTGTGGATCTTCAATCATATTCACTTCAACCAAGTCACCCGCTTTATGCAGTAGTGCTTTACAATCCTGACTTAAGTGGCGCAAATGTAGCTGCTTACCTGCTTTTAAATAGCGCTCAGCAAGGGTGTCGATGGCATCTAATGCTGAGTGGTCGGCAACGCGTGAGTTTTGAAAATCAATAATCACATCTTGTGGATCATCTTCTGCTTTGAATAGTTCAAGGAAGTTTGCCACAGAGCCAAAGAATAGCGGGCCGTTTACACGGTAAATTTTCCAGCCGTTAGCGTCTGTCGATACTTCAACGTTAATATGCTTAGCGTGCTCCCAAGCAAATACAAGAGCAGACACGATAACACCAACAAATACCGCAAAGGCAAGGTCGGTAAATACGGTAACGGTTGTCACAAGTACAATCACGAATGCATCGTGCTTAGGTACTTTGCGCATCACCTTAAAGCTTGCCCATTCAAACGTACCAAGTACCACAATAAACATTACGCCAACTAGCGCTGCCAGTGGGATAATTTCGATGAATGCTGCGCCGAATAAGATAAAGGTTAGCAAGGCTAGGGCGGCAGTAATACCCGATAGACGACCACGACCACCAGAGTTGATGTTAATCATTGATTGACCAATCATCGCGCAACCACCCATAGCGCCGAAGAAGCCAGAGGTAATGTTACCCACACCTTGGCCAACACATTCTTTGTTGCCTTTACCACGGCTATTGGTCATTTCGTCGATTACCGTTAGGGTAAGGAGTGACTCAATCAAACCAACTGCCGCTAAAATACAGGCGTAAGGCAAGATGATGTAAAAGGTTTCAAAATTGAATGGCACGCTTGGGATGGCAAATGATGGCAGGGTACCTGCAATGGTTGCTGCTTCATCACCACTCATGGTTTTCAAAAAGTCTAATACGTTGCGGGTATCAAGATCTAAACCAACTACTAAACCAGTAACCGTTAAGATAGCAACCAGTGAAGAGGGCACAGCCGTGGTTAGCTTAGGTAGAAAATGAATGATTGCCATGGTTAGTGCCACTAACCCTAGCATGATCATTAATGGCTCTTGTGCCATCCAAACCATATTGCCTGCAGCGTCTTTGACTTTAAACTGGCCAAGCTGAGCGAGGAAAATCACAATCGCCAGACCGTTAACAAAGCCTATCATTACAGGGTAAGGCACAATGCGGATGAATTTACCCAGTTTAAATACGCCCGCGAGAATTTGAATAATACCGGCAAGCACAACGGCGGCGAACAGGTATTGCACGCCGTGTTCAACCACTAGTGAAACCATAACAACCGCCATTGCACCGGTTGCACCTGAAATCATCCCTGGTCGACCACCGATGACTGCGGTGACTAGCCCCATAATAAATGCAGCGTATAAACCTACCATAGGTTCAACATGTGCTACGAATGCGAAAGCCACAGCTTCAGGAATAAGTGCCAGTGCCACGGTTAATCCCGAGAGAATATCGGCTTTGCTACTACTTGTTTTGTGTCGAAGAAGATCGAACATGATGCCTCTGATATGTATTGTTGGGGTTGTCAAAAAAATTGTGAGCATGTTAACAAAAATTAATCACTCACTAAACCTGAAAATAGCCTTAAGTAGAATTATTTAACTTTAGGAGTAGCTAATGTCTTTTCAATATTCAGGCATAAAAAAACCACGCCTAAGCGTGGTTTTTCTTAGGGGTTAAAGGCTATTGACCAGGGCGAGCCATATCTGATGACGCGCTGTTTGCTGTCATCGATTTAGCTGGTTTAGCCGCAGGTGCTTGAGCACTTGCATAGTCTTTACCTTGTGGTGTTTGTTGCGCAGCGCGCACTTCCACACTTGGCTTAGCCATTTCTGAGCCAACCATAGAGCCAAATCGACTCGCAGTTGGTTTCGCTGCTGGGGCTGACACGCTGTTGCCTTCACTCTCAACTGGAGTCTCATTTGACTCTGCCGCTACTTCGGCTTTGTCTTGAGCTTTAGGCGGTTTAATCGCTGCTGGCTTAGCCATAGGTGCAGATGCGTTAGATGCTAGCGCACTCGCAGGTTTTGCTGGCTCTGCTGATGCTGTTGATACAGGCGCTTCAACAGCTTGCTCAGTTGGCGCTTCAGCGACCTTTTCAGTAGCCGGAGTTTCAGCTGGCGCTTCAACTTTTGCTTCAACAACTGGAGCTTCAACCACTGGCTCTTTCACTTCAGCAGGTGCTTCAACTACCTTTTCGGTTGCTGGCTTTTCAACAGGTGCTTCAGCAGGTGTTTCTGTTTCAACAACCACTTCAGTTACGGTTTCAGCAGCTACTTCAACAACAGGCTCTGCAGCTGGCGCATCAACAACCGTTTCAGTTGTCGGTGCTTCAATTACAGCTTCAGGAGCAGGCGTGTCTACTTTAGCCTCAGATTTACTTGGTGCTTCTGATGTACTTGGAGCTTGTGCTTCACTTGTCGCTGAGTTGTTTTCTGCGTCAAGTTGCTTTTCAAGTTCATCTACCGGAGTAAATACTGGTGCTTGAGCGGTATCTTCATCGTCACGGCGACGGCGTTGGCCTGCTGCACGCAGGTGGCGAGGGCTGCGACGGCTACGACGCTGACCTTCACGCTTACCGTCTTCGGCTTTATCTTCCCCAGTTGCTTCAGCTTTGTCTGTAGTAGCCGCTTCAGCTTTTTCTGTGGTTGCAGCTTCTGCTGTCGCTTGAGAAACCTCTACGCTTTCAGCTTTAGCTTCAACAGCAACACTAGGTTGTTCAACAGTCTCTGCTTTAGCCTCTGTTGCTACTTCTACCGTTTCAGCCGCTTGCTCAGTTTCTTGCTCAACTTTTTTCACGCGCTCTTTACGAGGACGGCGAGTACGAGTTGACTTTTGCTCTTTAGCTTTTGGCGCAGCTTGGCCTTCGCTGTTTTGAGTGTCAGCCGCTGGCTTTTCTGTAACTTGCGCTTCGACAGTCGCTTTTACGTTTGCTTCTTCAGTTGCTAGCGCAACTTGTGTTTGCTCGTTATTAGTCGCTTCGTTTTCGATGCGAACTTTACGGCGCATATTACGGCGTTGACGACGCTCGCGAGCCGCTTCTTGCTTAGGGCTCTTTTCTACGTTGTCACGCTTTGGCTTGCTGTTGCGGTTAGCTTTATCAGCAGACTTATTACGCTTGTTCTCGTCTTGATCAGCTTTAGCCTTATTACGCTCATTGCGATCAGCGTTACGATCAGCATTTTTGCGTGAACGGTTGTCATTACCGTCTTTTGCATTCGACTCACCACGCTTACGACGTTTGTCATTACGGTTATCTTGGCGCTCGTTACGACGGTTACGACGATTTTGCTGACCGCCTTTTTTACCTTTGTTCTTGTCTTTGTTGTCAGACTTTTCTTCTTCGCTGCCAAATAGCGAGGCAATAGCACTGAAGATGCGACTGAATAAACCTGGCTTTTCTTCTGCCTTAGCTTTCGCAGGCTTAGCTGCCGGTTTAGCTGGCGTTTGCTTAGGTGCACCAAAGCCTTTGATTGCTGGCTCAGGCGCTGCTGCACGCTCAAGTTTACGTGGTTCGTATAACTTGTTTTCTGGCTGTTCAACGCGCTTGTAGCTCGTTTCAGTCACTTCATCGTCAGCTTTGCGACGTACTACGCGATATTCTGGCGTTTCCATGTGACGGTCTGGGATAACGTATACTTCAACGTCATGACGCTGCTCAGTAATGCGGATTGCTTTACGCTTTTCGTTAAGCAGGTAAGCCGCTACATCAACAGGTACTACCGCTTCAATTTGCTTGGTGTTCTCTTTAATTGCTTCTTCTTCCATTAAGCGAAGAATAGACAGTGCTAGAGATTCAGTGCCGCGAATAGTGCCTTGACCGTGACAACGAGGACACAGGTGACCTGCAGACTCTTCAAGAGAAGGGCGCAGACGCTGGCGCGACATTTCCATTAAACCAAAGCGTGAGATACGACCAAGTTGAACGCGAGCACGGTCACTGTGGACAGCATCACGCATGCGGTTTTCAACTTCACGTTGGTGGCGAACTGGTGACATATCGATAAAGTCAATAACCACTAGGCCACCTAGGTCGCGCAGACGTAATTGACGAGCAATTTCGTCAGCTGCTTCTAAGTTAGTGTTTAGTGCCGTCTCTTCGATATCGCCGCCTTTAGTTGCGCGGGCAGAGTTAATATCGATTGAAGTTAATGCTTCAGTTGGGTCGATAACAATCGAGCCACCTGATGGCAGGCGCACTTCACGTTGGAATGCTGATTCGATTTGCGACTCAATTTGGTAGTGAGTAAATAGCGGTACTTCCGACTCATAGCGTTTTACACGCTCTACAAAGTCAGGGCGCACTAATCCAATGTGTTGCTTAGCTTCTTCAAAGATACGTGGGTGGTCAATTAAGATCTCACCAACATCGCGGCGTAAATAATCGCGAATTGCACGTACAATGACGTTACTTTCCTGATGGATTAAGAAAGGCGCAGGCTTGCTGTTTGCCGCTTCTTGAATCGCTTCCCAGTGGTGTTGTAGAACTTTAAGGTCCCACTTTAGCTCAGCTGCATCTTTACCTACACCGGCTGTACGAACGATTAAGCCCATACCTTGTGGTACTTCAAGCTCTGACATTGCAGCTTTAAGTTCACTACGCTCATCACCTTCGATACGACGAGAAATACCGCCTGCGCGAGGGTTGTTTGGCATGAGGACCAGGTAAGAACCCGCAAGGCTGATAAAGGTTGTTAGTGCAGCACCTTTGTTGCCACGTTCTTCTTTATCAATTTGGATGATAACTTCCTGACCTTCAGACACCACTTCTTTGATGTTTGGACGGCCTTGGAAAGAGTAACCTTTAGGGAAGTATTCGCGAGCGATTTCTTTAAGTGGTAAGAAGCCGTGACGCTCAGCACCATAGTCAACAAAAGCTGCTTCTAGTGATGGTTCAACACGGGTGATTTTACCTTTGTAGATGTTTGACTTTTTCTGCTCATGACCTGGGCTTTCAATATCCAGATCGTACAGTTGTTGCCCGTCAACAAGGGCTACACGCAACTCTTCTGATTGAGTTGCATTGATTAACATGCGTTTCATGATGACATCATTCTTCTAATAATGGTCATCAAACAACAGATTGTCTGCATTACGGGCCTGATCTTCTAAAGTGCAGCCGTCGCGGCTGGTATCAGGCTGGGAGGTGCGCATTACTGTTAGACGCAATCGCTGCGTGTCGCATCCTATTTATGGCTTATTTTCTAGTTGTTACAAAAACAAGGAATTCGTTAGTCAACAAACCCCATAAATCAATTTCTAGTCCGTTAATGCCCAAGTCGAATCGTGTTGTCTGATAACAAGCTAAAATATTGTTCGATTTTGGGGCGAATTTGGGTAAAAAAACCTAAGAAAATTTAGTTGCTACTTACGGTTTAACTGTAACAGCTAATTTGGCTGTTAAAATAATTAGTACAGTTTGCAAATCAATGAGTTGCGACCGACAAAGTTCACTTGTTCTTTTACTTATTCTTCGCAGGATGGGGGATTTGTGAACACTTTATCCACTGCTTACCCGCATCTAGTCGGCAAATATAGCAATAAACATATAATTCAGCAATCAAAACTCGGCATTCTTAATATATCAATTGCTAACTAAGATCAGTTACAATGTCGCGGTAATAACAGTATGGCGTAACATGAAAACAGAAATCTCCACTAAAGTGCAGATGGTCACGATTGACGAAGACCATTTTGAGCAGCGTATCGACAACTTCCTTCTTACCAAACTTAAAGGCGTGCCGAAAAGCATGGTCTATCGCATTGTGCGTAAAGGTGAGGTAAGGGTAAATAAAAAACGTATTAAGCCTGAGTACAAGTTACAAATTGGCGATATCGTGCGTATTCCTCCGGTTCGCGTAGCTGAAAAAGACTATCGCACCGCGCCGTCAGCAAACTTGTCGCAAGTGGCTCAGCTTGAAGAGCGTATTATCCACGAAGATAAGCACTTAATTGTGCTGAATAAGCCTGCTGGCATCGCAGTTCACGGTGGTAGCGGCGTTAACTTTGGGGTGATTGAAGGCTTACGTTCATTGCGCCCGCAGCAAAAGTTTTTAGAACTAGTACATCGTTTAGATAGAGATACCTCTGGTGTATTGCTAGTTGCTAAAAAGCGCAGCGCACTTAAGCATTTGCATGACCAACTGCGAAAAAAGACCATGCAAAAAGATTACCTTGCGTTAGTGCGCGGTGATTGGCAGGCAAAAGATAAAGTGGTGAAAGCGCCGCTGTTAAAGATCACCTTAAAATCAGGTGAGCGCATTGTGCGGGTTAACAAAGAAGGAAAAGAGTCTGAAACGCGCTTTAAGATCATGCAGCGCTACCAAGGTGCCACATTAGTTAAGGCTTCGCCCGTGACGGGTCGAACCCATCAAATCCGTGTTCATTGCCAATACACAGGCCACGCGATTGCTTGTGATGATAAATACAGCACCCAGCAGTTTGACGACAGCATGAAAGCAATCGGTTTAAATCGCTTATTCTTGCATGCTGCAGAGCTTAAGTTTATTCATCCAGACTCTGAAGTGACTACCATGGTTAAAGCGCCGCTTGATGACGTGTTGCAAGCAACATTAGACAAGTTAAAGAAAGCCTAGCTACTACGAAGAAAAAGTAGATAGGTGATTTGGCACTAGATTTCTCGCACAAGACAGGGTCATAGAAGTTTGTTAATTGAAGAAAGCAAGAAGTACCAACTCGTCATATTCGATTGGGATGGCACCTTAA
The DNA here is from genome assembly GCF_012263345.1 of Shewanella sp. WXL01. Lineage (NCBI taxonomy): Bacteria > Pseudomonadati > Pseudomonadota > Gammaproteobacteria > Alteromonadales > Shewanellaceae > Shewanella > Shewanella sp. WXL01. The sequence continues at coordinate 671,484 of NZ_JAAIKQ010000002.1, forward strand.
TGGATACCATCACTAAAATTGTGGTGTGTATGCAAGATGTTGCCAAGCAAATGGGTCAGCCTGTCCCGAGTGAGCAACAAGTACGGGATATCATAGGTCTGTCGCTACCCACTGTGATGCCAATTTTGTTTCCTAACGTCATTGATAAGCAAGATGAGTTGGTGGAGTGTTATCGCCAGCAATATAAAAGCTGCACCATTGACACGCCAATGTTCGAGGGTGCGGTTGAGCTTATCGAGCAGCTTTATGATGAAGGTTACACCTTAGCTGTGGCAACGGGTAAGGCAAGACCTGGGCTAGATAGAATGTTAGTGACGACAGGCTTAGGTAAGTATTTCAAAGCGACTCGCAGTGCAAGTGATGCAGCGAGTAAGCCTGACCCTCAAATGCTCAATTCATTACTGGAAGAGCTTAATGTAAGCGCAAGCGATGCTGTGATGATTGGTGACTCGATTATTGATATGACCATGGCATCGAATGCGAGTATGGATGCCATCGGCGTAAGCTACGGTGCTCACAGTGAGGCTAAGCTGCTCAGCGCTAACCCAGTTGCTGTGGTTAACACACCATCAGATATAAAGGGCTTGTTGTAGCGGCTTGTTATAAAGGGTAAAGCTATCGCAAGATTAGCCTGTTTTCTGGATTTGCAAACACAATAAGTTTGAATAACTTATTTTTAAAAAGCTAAAGGGGAGCAAATGTACTCCCTCTACTTTTATACAAGCTCATACTTATCGCCGCTTTTTATCGAGACTTAGTGAGTTCGCCTTGTGCGTAGTGTTTTCAAAACGCGAGAGATAAGACGTTACACGTTAAATAGGCTTTCTGGTTAACTACAACACGTGCACGTCATGCTGACTAAGTAGGTCGGTAAGTTTGATTAACGGCAGGCCAATTAAGGTGTTTGGATCGTCGCCTTCAAGTTTGTCGAATAGCGCAATGCCAAGCCCCTCACTTTTAAAACTCCCGGCGCAATATAGTGGTTGCTCGGCTGACACGTAATTTTTAACCTGCGTTTTCGTTAATTGTCGAAAATGTACAGTAAAGGGCTCAACGCAGCTATGTACTGTGTTCTTGTTAACATCTAGCACTGCAAGCCCTGTATAAAAAGTGATGGCTTTTCCAGAGGCACTAAGCAGTTGCTTGACCGCATTTTCATGGGTCAGCGGTTTACCAATTATTTCACCATTAATCACCGCTACTTGATCGCTACCAATAACCAAGTGCTTAGGTTTCTCTGCGCTTGTGCCGTTAGAGGGCTTTTCTAAGCACATTTTTGCCACTGCTTTAGCTTTTTCAATAGAAAGGCGTTCAACTAATGCTGTCGGCGACTCAGCTGCGAGAGGGGACTCGTCAATGTCTGGGCTTAAGCAGTCAAATTCGAGGTTTAATTTGGCCAATAATTGTTGGCGATAAACTGAGCTAGAACCCAGGGTTAACTTAGCTTTCATGGCATTTTTGATTAAATAATTATCTGATGGCTGAGAGTTTACTAAAATTAATTTCTAAATGTAGATTTTTAGCGATCAACAGCTTGTTTTGAACCATGCTGTTGGGTAGAATTCTGCTTCGTTTTAATATGGCGTTAGTGTAAAAGAGCACTTAGCCCACGAATAGGGTGATAAATCATCGTATTTAGGGAAATTTTCTTTGACTCTGACGCTTGCAAACTATAATATGCGCGCCTTATGCAAACAGTAAAGATACCGGTTTCAATTGATCCAGTTCGCGCCGCCACGAGTCGTCTTCGTTATGAAGGCATCATTCCTGGCAAGCAGAACAAGCGATTAAATGAATTATCAGCCGGCGACTGTTCCGACGTAGTTGTGTCGTTGGAATGTGGTGTCGACTTACAGGGGATAGTCTACCTTCGCGGGAAGGCTGTGACGGAGCTCACTCTGCTATGTCAACGTTGCATGACACAATTTACTACTGAGGTTACGGTCGACTTTTGTTTTAGTCCTTGTAAGACTGAGGCAGAAATCGATGAGCTCCCGGATGCGTATGATCCAATTGAGGTTAATGAGATTGGAGAAGTACGTCTACATCAATTGATCGAAGATGAATTGATAGTCGCTATGCCAATTGTTGCCATGCACGATGATGAAGATTGTCAGCAAGGTTCACAAGATATAGCTGTAGGCGAAATCGAAGAAGCTCAAGAGGAGCGTCCAAATCCGTTTGCAGTGTTAGAAAAACTGAAGAGCAAGTAATCGTAGGAGACAGGTCAAATGGCTGTACAACAGAATAAAAAATCTCGTTCTAAGCGCGGTATGCGCCGTTCACATGATGCATTGAGCACTGCTCAACTATCTGTAGACGCAACTAGCGGTGAACTACACTTACGTCACAACGTGACTGCTGACGGTTTCTACCGCGGTAAAAAGGTAATCAACAAGTAATTTGTTGCTAGCCTTATGAATAGTCTGACGCTTGCGTTAGATACGATGGGGGGCGATCATGGCCCCCACATCACAGTGCCTGCCGCCGTGCAGGCATTGAAATCTCAAGCATTTCTAAAATTTATTTTGGTGGGTAACGAAGCCGAAATAAATCCACACCTTAAAGGTGTCTCCCCAGAAGTTACTTCCCGTATCGAGATCATTCACACCACCGAAGTTGTGACCATGTGTGATAGACCGATCCATGCTTTGCGTTTCCGTAAAAACAGCTCAATGCGTTTAGCGCTCGAGTTAGTTAAAGATGGCCGCGCTGCCGCGTGCGTAAGCGCCGGTAATACGGGTGCGTTAATGGCAATGTCGAAAATCATTTTGAAGATGTTGCCTGGTATTGACCGTCCAGCGTTGGTGTCTTGTCTGCCAGCAGTTACAGCCAAACCTGTTTACTTGCTAGATCTTGGCGCTAATGTCGCCTGTGACTCTGAGACTCTGTTTCAGTATGCGGTGATGGGTAGCGTGTTGTATGAAGCCATTCACAAGAACCCTCAACCAAAGGTTGCGCTATTGAATGTCGGCATTGAAGAGATAAAAGGCAATGACCAAGTTCAGCAAGCAGGGCAGATTTTGCAACATACCGATCAATTAAATTATGTTGGTTTTGTCGAAGGTGATGAAATCTATACCGGTAATGTTGATGTGATTGTTTGCGATGGATTCGTGGGTAACATCACGCTTAAAACTTCTGAGGGTATCGCTAAACTCTTAGTGCACCAGCTCAAAAATGGCCTTAAAGACGGTCTAATTGTTCGCTTATTGTCCAAATTAATAGCGCCTAGAATTCAAAGTGTTCTCAGCAAGATGAACCCCGACCACTATAACGGAGCAAGTCTGATAGGATTGCGCGGAATAGTAGTAAAGAGTCATGGAAACGCTGATGAAGCTGCCTTTTTACAAGCAATAAATCTAGCGGCAACTGAAGCGCAACGTCGTCTACCAGATATGATTAATGATCGTCTGGAGTCGATACTTTTAGACATCAATAGCTGATCTTTTTTATGCACACAAAAATTCTCGGAACGGGCAGTTACCTGCCTGCACAGGTTAGAAGTAACCAAGATCTCGAAAAAATGGTCGAAACCAGTGACCAATGGATTGTTGAACGTACTGGTATTTCTGAACGCCGTATTGCCGCTCAAGATGAGTCGGTATCAACCATGGGTTATCAGGCTGCACTAAATGCGCTAGAAATGGCGGGTGTTGACCCAAGTGAACTCGACATGATTGTATGCGGCACCACATCAGCGCCGAACGCATTTCCTGCAGCGGCATGTGAAATACAAGCCATGTTAGGCATAAAAAACATTCCTGCTTTTGACGTAGCTGCAGCTTGCTCAGGTTTTGTTTACGCTCTGTCAGTTGCTGATCAATTTGTTAAAAATGGCGCGGCTAAAAAAGTATTAGTCATTGGCGCCGATGTGCTTTCACGTTTATGTGAACCAGATGACAGAACCACTGTCATATTATTTGGTGACGGTGCTGGCGCTGCTGTAATTGGTACAAGCGATACACCAGGTATCATTAATACCCATATTTATGCTGACGGTAGTCAAGGCGATTTGCTTAAATGTTCATTCCCACCACGTGCTAATGAAAGTTCAGAAGCCGTGGGCTATATGACCATGAAAGGCAATGATGTATTTAAAGTCGCGGTGACACAATTGTCTAATGTAGTTACCGAGACATTGAAGATTAATAATGTCGATAAATCTGAAATCGACTGGTTAGTACCACATCAGGCAAACTTTAGAATTATTAAAGCCACTGCGAAGAAACTCGACATGAGTTTAGATAAGGTGGTGTTGACGCTAGCAAAGCATGGTAACACCTCTGCTGCGTCAGTACCTATCGCATTAGATGAAGCAGTGCGCGATGGACGTATTCAGCGTGGTCACATGTTATTACTTGAAGCGTTTGGTGCAGGTTTTGCCTGGGGCAGTGCGCTAGTTAAGTTCTAATTGACTGGTCTTTATACGACTAAAAATAACAACAAACAGGTATATACACATGGAAAAATTAGCATTTGTTTTCCCTGGCCAAGGATCTCAAGCAGTCGGTATGCTTGCTGAGCTTGCCGAGTCACAACAAGTTGTCGCACAAACGTTTGCTGAGGCAAGTGAAGCACTGGGTTATGACTTATGGGAGTTAGTTCAGCAAGGCCCTGCTGAAAAGCTAAATGAAACAGATAAAACTCAGCCTGCATTATTGACGGCAAGCGTCGCAATTTGGCGCGCTTACCTTGCAGCTGACAAGCCTATGCCAGACTTTCTTGCTGGCCACAGTTTAGGTGAATACTCAGCGCTTGTGTGTGCAGGTGTCATTGAGTTTACCGACGCCGTTAAATTGGTTGAACTACGTGGTCAACTAATGCAGCAAGCGGTTCCTGCAGGCACAGGTGCTATGTTCGCAATTATCGGTCTAGATAATGATGCGATTGCTAAAGCTTGTGAAGAGTCGGCTCAAGGTGACGTTGTTAGCCCAGTTAACTTCAACAGCCCAGGTCAAGTCGTGATTGCTGGTGAGAAGCACGCGGTAGAGCGCGCAGCTGATGCATGTAAAGCTGCGGGCGCGAAAATGGCGGTTGCTCTGCCAGTGAGCGTACCATCGCATTGTGCGCTAATGAAACCTGCCGCAGATAGACTCGCCGTTGCATTAAAAGCAATTAATTTTAATGCGCCGACTATCTCTGTTATTAATAACGTTGACGTTGCAACGCTAACAGACGGTGATGCAATTAAAGATGCATTAGTACGTCAGTTATATTGCCCTGTGCGTTGGAGCGAAACCGTTGAGTACATGGCAGAGCAAGGTGTTACTCAAATGGCAGAGTGTGGCCCTGGCAAAGTGCTTGCGGGTCTTGCAAAAAGAATCAACAAATCAATTAAAGCAAAACCTGTAAACGACAATGCTTCGTTTGCAGCTCTTACTGAATAAAGGAATTTTCATGTCATTTTCTGTAGAGGGCAAAATTGCTCTAGTGACTGGCGCTAGCCGCGGTATTGGCCGTGCTATTGCTGAAACACTTCAAAAGGCAGGTGCAACCGTCATTGGTACCGCAACCAGTGAAAAGGGCGCCGCTGCAATTCAAGACTACCTAGGTGAAACAGGGTTTGGAATGGTGCTCAACGTCACAGATAGTCAATCAGTGGCCGATTTATATACTGAGATCAAAGAAAAAGCTGGCGATGTCGATATTCTAGTGAATAATGCTGGTATCACTCGTGATAACTTAATGATGCGTATGAAAGATGATGAGTGGCAAGACATCATTGACACAAATCTAACGTCATTATTTAAGCTAACTAAGCCAGTGATGCGTTCTATGATGAAAAAACGTCAAGGTCGTATTATCAGCATTGGCTCTGTAGTCGGTACTATGGGTAATCCAGGCCAAGTTAACTATTGCGCAGCGAAAGCCGGTTTGATTGGATTTACAAAATCTCTTGCGAAGGAGGTTGCATCTCGTCAAATAACAGTGAATGCTATTGCTCCAGGGTTTATCCAAACCGATATGACTGATGAGCTGACAGAAGATCAGCAACAAGCTATCATGTCGCAAGTACCTATGGAGAGATTAGGGCAAGCGCAAGAAATTGCCAATGCAGTATTGTTTTTAGCCTCAGATTCAGCCGCTTACATTACAGGTGAAACCTTGCATGTGAACGGCGGTATGTATATGGTTTAAAGCGATTGGCAGTAACATGCCAAATTTTTGAGTAACATGGGTAGCATTGAAATTGTAAATTTGTGGTTAGACCACAGAATCTATACTTGCAATGTTACCTCAATCTAATAAACTACTCGCAATCTTACGCAAGTGCGTAATTTGAATAGGAAAGAGAACTAATGAGCAACATCGAAGAACGTGTAAAGAAAATCATCATCGAGCAACTAGGCGTTAAAGAAGAAGACGTTAAATCAGCTGCTTCTTTTGTAGACGATTTAGGTGCAGATTCTCTAGACACCGTGGAACTAGTTATGGCTCTTGAAGAAGAGTTTGACACTGAGATCCCAGATGAAGAAGCTGAAAAGATCACCACTGTTCAAGCAGCGATCGATTACGTTTCTAAGAATCAGTAATCCAGAATTCTCAGAAACAGGCGGCAATTATGCCGCCTGTTTTTGTTTAAACCCCGATAAAACACCATCAACGTAAAATTCATTATGCTGTTTCTTGATTGCTTTTACGTTGGTTCATCACAATGAAGGTAATTACCATGTCTAAACGTCGCGTAGTGATTACTGGCTTAGGGTTAATCACCCCAGTTGGTAATGATGTGGACACCTCTTGGCAAGCATTGCTTGCTGGCCAAAGTGGCATCGAGCCTATCACCAAATTTGATGCTACCGAATATGGCACCCGCTTTAGCGGCTCAGTTAAAAATTTCGATATAGAACAATACTTATCGAAAAAAGACGCGCGAAAAATGGATCTGTTCATTCAGTATGGTATGGCAGCTGGCATCCAAGCTATGAATGACTCAGGTCTTGATATGAGCGCATTAGACCCTAGCCGCGTTGGTACAGCGATTGGCGCTGGTATGGGCGGTATGTGGTTGATTGAACAAAACCACAGTGCATTATTAAAAGGCGGTCCTCGCAAGGTTTCTCCATTTTTCGTACCAAGCACGATTATTAATATGATTGCCGGCCATATGTCGATTAAGTATGGCATGACAGGTCCGAATTTTGCTGTAACAACCGCTTGTACGACTGGCGTGCATAACATCGGTTTTGCTGCGCGTACCATCGCTTATGGCGACGCTGATGTGATGGTTGCAGGCGGTAGTGAAGATGTGACTTGCCCACTTGGCGTAGGTGGTTTTGGCTCAGCAAAAGCGCTTTCTACTCGTAATGACGATCCAAAAGCGGCAAGCCGCCCATGGGACAAAGACCGCGATGGCTTTGTTATTGGCGATGGCGCAGGCATGATGATTGTTGAAGAATATGAGCACGCTAAAGCGCGCGGCGCAAAAATTTACGCTGAGCTTGTGGGCTTTGGTATGAGCGGCGATGCATTCCACATGACTTCACCTCCAGCCGATGGTGCAGGTGCCGCTGCAGCAATGGAAAATGCGATTAAAGATTCAGGCGTTGCTAAGACCGAAGTGGGTTACATTAACGCGCACGGCACATCAACACCTGCGGGTGATAAAGCTGAGGCTGCAGCTGTTAAATCTGTATTTGATGAGCATGCTTACAATCTGTTAGTTAGCTCAACCAAATCAATGACTGGTCACTTGCTAGGTGCAGCTGGTGCGGTTGAAGCTATCTTCACTGTACTTGCACTACGCGATCAACATGTACCTCCAACCATTAACCTGGATAATCCAGATGAAGGTTGTGATTTGGATTTCGTTGCACACACGTCGCGCAAACATAGTTTTGATTACGCTTTATGCAATTCATTTGGTTTTGGTGGCACCAACGGTTCGTTGATGTTCAAGAAGGTCTAATAGCAAGCAATTAATCGTCACTATCGAATAATTCAATTAAAAAAGCGCGTTACGCGCTTTTTTTATAGGTATACTGAACTTAACAGTAATTGTATGACAAATAGAGGGGCGACGATGGCGGGTCAAGATAGAGAGCTTACTTTACGGTTTTTAGCCGAACCTGCGGATGTTAACTTTGGTGGTAAGGTTCACGGCGGCGCAGTAATGAAGTGGATTGACCTTGCGGCATATGCAACGGCTGCAGGTTGGAGTGGTAAATACTGCATTACGGCATATGCAGGCGGTATTCGTTTTGTTAAGCCAATTCATGTAGGCAATATTGTTGAGGTTACTGGCAAGATAATTTATACCGGTGCCACCTCGATGCATGTGGCAATTGATGTACAAGCTGGCGATCCCAAAAATGCCGAACGTCAATTGACCACACATTGTATTGTGATTATGGTAGCTGTCGACGACGAAGGTAAACCCACTCCTGTACCCGAGTGGATACCTGAAGCAGAAGAAGACATTCGTTTACGTGACAGTGCGCTGCGCCTAATGGATATGCGTAAACGTATTGGCGCAGAAATGGAAGCGCACGTAAAACCGACCATAGACTAAAAGAGGATGGCATGGCAAAGGTTGCATTCATTGGCCTAGGAGTAATGGGCTACCCGATGGCGGGTTTTCTACAAGAAAACGGCCATCAAGTTACTGTATACAATCGTACTACCGCTAAAGCGGAAAAGTGGGTTGCTCAATATGGCGGTGAGTTTGCGTCAACGCCAAAACAGGCTGCTGCAGAGCAAGACATCGTGTTCACTTGTGTTGGTAACGATGATGACTTGCGTCAGGTGGTGATTGGTGAACATGGTGTCGCTCAAAGCATGAAAAGTGGCAGTATTTTAGTCGATCACACAACAGCATCTGCCGATGTCGCCAGAGAGCTAGCGACCAAACTTGCCAAAAATAATATTCGCTTTTTGGATGCGCCTGTATCTGGCGGTCAAGCCGGTGCTGAAAACGGCGTACTAACTGTGATGATGGGTGGTAAACAAAAAGATTTTGATCAGGTTAAACCTGTCATTGACGCATACAGCCGCTGCGCAGAGCTGCTTGGTGAAGTAGGCAGTGGTCAGTTAACCAAAATGGTGAACCAAATTTGCATTGCCGGGGTGGTTCAAGGTTTGGCAGAAGGACTGCATTTTGCCCGCAGCGCCGGCTTAGATGGCCCTAAGGTTGTTGAGGTTATCAGCAAAGGCGCCGCGCAAAGCTGGCAAATGGAAAATCGCTATCAAACCATGTGGGAAGGCGAGTATGACTTTGGATTTGCTATCGATTGGATGCGCAAAGATTTAGGCATCGCGCTTGAAGAAGCGCGCAGAAATGGCAGTCATTTACCTGTCGCCGCGCTTGTGGATCAATTCTATTCAGAAGTGCAAGCAATGAAAGGCAATCGCTGGGACACATCAAGCTTAATGGCACGTTTAGAGAAAACTCGCAGTTAACTGAGTTTATATGTCAACGAGTTAGTCGTTCAGCACTGCTAATTAACAAAACAAAAGGACAGCAAATGCTGTCCTTTATTTTTACTATGACCGTTTGCAACAAAGCAAATATGCTAATAGCTTTAGCCGTTAAGTAGCTTTACTCGTTGAGTCGCATTAGGTTTGTGGCTCAGCCACTAAATGCTCTAGCTCAACAGCCGTGACCGAATGAAGCGCATCCATTGCCGCACCAACTAAACTAATTTTCCCTGCTGCAGACTCGATTAGTACCGCGCGTTTAATGTCGCTGAATTGGTAATTACTGCGGACAAGGTTGGTCAGCGCCATTTGCATTGGTTGCATTGATGGATTAAACGCGGCGTTTTCAGCATATCGTCCACAAAGGATTTTACCATCAGCCATCTGCAGTGCGACAGCGCCATGACTTTGCGTATAAGGAGCATAGCTAGTATTGAGCTGCTCAAGCGCTTCAATGATAACAGGGTCATCACTAGGCAATACAAAATTGAGGTTCTGCTCAGTCAATAACGGTTGAGTCACTTGTAAATCTGCAGGACCAAAAGCATAGGGCAGATAGTGGGACAGCTTTTGTGGCCTTTGATTAGGAAGGTGAATAGTCACATCTTGCCCCTCAATTAATTCATTGATGAATTGGCGACAATGGCCACAAGGGCTGAAGTTAATAATGATGGCTTCAATGTGTTTTTCACCGGCAAGCCAAGCATGACTAATAGCGCTTTGCTCGGCGTGTACCGTGTGAAACAGTGCTTCACCTGGAAGTTCTAGGTTGGCTCCCATATATATTTTGCCTGAGCGACCTTTGACTATCGCGCCAACAAAAAACTGGCTGAGTTCAGGGCTTGCTAGTGCTGCCGCAATAGGTAATAGCGCAAGCAATAACTCATTAGTTTCTAGCTTGGTTTGCTCACTTAAGTTGGCTAGCTGCTCGGCGCTAATGTGACCATTAAACTGCTCGTTCAAAATCGGGACGATGGCAGTGGCTAATTCTTGTGGTAATTGGTTTAACGCAGGTGCAAATCTATCTTGCATATTCCTTTCCTTGTATTCACTTACTATAACGATTGTAGGTATTGGAATAGGGCTTTTAGTAATTTTTGTTTGTGTTCATTTTGGCTGGTTTCTTCGACCAAGTTTTCTAGGTTTATCACATAATCGGGATCTGATAAGCGTTGCTGGCAAAACTCTCGCCATTTGAGCGATTCTTCATCAGACAAGGTTGCTGGATAATTCCGTGCGCGATATCGAAACAGCATTTGATTAATTCTTTGGTCTTCAAATTGTAGGTCAAGTGCTGCCAGGTGCTCTGGGGCTGTGCGCTGAATAATCTCCATTTTAGATTTATCCGCAGGGCTAAAGAAGCCGCCGCAGTAGAGCATAAGATCAGGGTCAGTGATTTCAGCGCGGTCTGATTCGATTTCAAATACCGCATTTAGCTTCTCGCGAATTTCAGTATTCTGCCTTAGCTTTCTATATTGGTCTCTTGCAAATTCGATATCGAAATTGATGTGCTCACAGACTTTTTCATCAAGTAGCTTTGTTGGAGCAATAAATGGACACTTGTTAAGGTGCACCAGCTTGACACCGACAGGTAGCTGGTCCTCAGCAAGTTGCGCTCTTGGCGTGTACATACGCTCAACGATTTCCTCTGGAGTGAGTGACAGCAAAGGCTCAATATCCATAGCAAGGTTAACGCAAATAACCGCATTTTTATTGGTTGGGTGGTACGCAACGGGAGCTATTAAGGTGGTGCACCCTTGGGCAGAGCTAATTTTACTACTCACATGGACTAGCGGCGTCATTTTGAGTACATCAATTTGTGCAGCTACTGCTTGTTTACGGCGCAAGTTAAAGTAGTAATCAAACAACTTAGGCTGCTTTTGCTTGATGAGCTTTGCCATATCAATGGTGGCGTAAACATCTGACATTGCGTCGTGGGCTTTCTCGTGACTTAAACCATTTGCCTGGGTGAGTAGCTCTAGCTTAAAGCTTGGTGCACCGTTTTCACCCATTGGCCATTCAATACCTTCAGGTCTAAACGCATAACAGGCTCTGACCAAATCAATAATATCCCAACGAGAGTTGCCGTGTTGCCATTCACGTGCATAAGGGTCGATAAAGTTACGGTAAAAGCCATAGCGGCTGACCTCATCGTCAAAACGAATCGAATTGTAGCCAGCAACACAGGTATTTGGTGTGGCAAATAGACGATTAATCTTCGCCATAAATTCAGCTTCTGGGCTGCCTTTAAGATTGGCTAGTTGCGGGGTGATCCCTGTGACTAATATTGCTTCGGGTGCTGGAAGGTAGTCAGGAGCAATTTTGCAGTAAAATGTCTCTGGCTCGCCAATGATATTGAGATCTAAATCGGTTCTGATCCCCGCAAATTGGGAAGGTCTGTCTTTTGCTGGGTTTGCACCAAAGGTCTCGTAGTCATGCCAAAAAATAGACGGGCTCTCGCTATCGTTTTTATTCATTTGTTTGATCTTTCTTTTTCTTCGTTTTAATCGCTTAAATAAATAGCTTAAGCTTTAAAAATGTTGCGCTCTCATCATTTTAATTCACTTTGACTTATCTTGCATCAAGCCAGTCTGCTTACATTTAGGAACTTAGGGATTAAGGTTGTTTCATAAATATGTACACCGGTTCCCCTAAAGTATCCTTAGCTGACATGCAGTTACGCGCAGTTAATAGCAGTGCATACAATGGCAGCCCAGAAATCAAAAATCGTGACGGCCTTAGCGAGCGTGTCACACCCATTGGTTCCATCATGTTCCTGTACTGGTGCAGGTTTAACGGCAAAGCTGTCCGAGTAAGTTTAGGCCGATGTAGTTAAGCAAGGGGTAAGGGTTAAGCAGGCGTCTAGTTTAGTTAAAAGCCTAACTGTTAACTTTACATGGATGAATGACGCTTCAGGTGGTTCAAAATATCGACCAGGTGAAGTAAGTGTTGCTCCGCAATCAATTAAACACCTTATTGAGTTTGATGGCGGCGGGTTTCCAAACCTCAGCTCGCACAGCAAGTCTTTCAGCCAAGTTGGCCAATGGCGAAGAAATTAACCGTAGAGATATTCCATTTTCGAAAAGGTTATCAGGACATGCTTCGAAATAAGCACTAATGCGCCTTACAGCGTAGCTTCGTTCAGCAAGAGCATTGATGATAAATCACAATCAATTCGAATTATCGTACTGCTTATAATCTGCACATTAGTTCTGAACTGTAATCGCATTACACCATCTGATGGTAATACCTGTGTGAAACTTGGTAATACCCGCATACAAATCGGTAATACCAATTTGTCGATTGGAATTACCAGTATGGAAATTGGTAATAACCTGTTGTGAATTTGGAATACAGCTGACGCACTGATTAGCTTTGTTCTGCTATTTGGTAATGTTGTCATATCTATTGGTAGCGAATATAAAAACTACTCAACAACAATTGCTCGATTTTACTGTAAGTATTTGTTTATTAGTTCCATTTGTGTTTGGTGAGCGAGTGTCAAACCAATGTATTAGTCCTTTTCGCGCCTAAGTTACTACCAATTTTCGTTTTTGGTAATGTTTTGTGTGCTGTTTTTGGTTGACAATGGTGTGTCGTGGTGGTTATATTTTTGTTAATTAGAGGTTACAGATGTGAGCGAGTTGTTGGGTGTGTAGCTGTGTGGGGGAAGTTGTATATGATTCGATGTACAACCAAGGCGAGCGCATGAGTGATTGATTATCAATCATGTGCTAAGAGCTGATGAACTTTGAATGCGTAAGACGCCGTAAAGTTATCCTTGATAGCTCCGCTTTAGCATCCCTGCTAAATAGGCTTGCTTACTCAAAGCTCATAAACCTCATAATAAATCGCGCGATAAAATGTTCAGGAACTCGCCCTGTATGTATAACGATTAATCACAGCTCTTTGATCATATACGACAAAGAGTTCTACTTCTTATTACAACGAACTTAGATAACTTTGGGTGTTAATTAGAACGGTGTTAATTAGAAGCAAAGTCTCATCTATTTATATTGCGTTTTTTAGGGTTAGTTAAGTTCATGTGTAGGTGCAACACTATATGCACCGAATATAGGTATTCTAAGTAAGATTTGAAAATAGTTAAGCCGAACAATACACGAACATATTCAACAAAGAGAACGTAAATTATAAAGGATTCCAATATTAACACGTATAAACCTTACCGGCATTTTCAAAAGAAAATGTGTGACTTTTTCGTAGTGATAGTTTTTGCTTTAGCTGGTTTTAGCGCATCACTCAATGCTAAGGAAATTGAAGAGAACACGCTTATTCCTAAGTCGCACTCTAACCTTGCTGAAGGTGTTTTACTTGGGGATTTGTCAAAACTCGATCCGCTTAAAAAGCCTAGTGAAAATTTTGACTTACTCGATTGGTCATTAACGTTGCCAACCGATCTCAATAAAGATAAAAAAGCTGATACCGTCTATGAGAAATCATTGGCTAAGGGCTTTAGCTTAAAGCCATTTTTTTATACGGCAGATGATGGTGGCTTGGTATTCGCTTGCCCAAACGTAGGTGCCAAAACCTCAAAAAATACCAAATATGCGAGAACCGAACTACGCGAAATGCTACGTAGGGGGAATAGTCGAATAAAAACGCGTGGCCTAACAAAGAATAACTGGGTTTTCAGTAACGCGCATGGATCAGCAAAAGCTAAGTCTGGCGCTGTCGAAGGCAGTTTGGAAGGGACTTTGGCAATAAACCGAGTATCTACCACAGGTGATATAAAAAAGGTTGGACGCGTGGTCATCGGGCAAATTCACGCGACGGATGACGAACCTATTCGTTTATATTACCGAAAATTACCAGACAACTCGAAAGGGTCTATTTATTTTGCCCATGAAATAAATGGTGGTGATGATATTTGGATAAATATGATTGGCTCACGTTCACATACTTTGTCAGACCCTGATGACGGCATCGCCTTAAACGAAAAATTCTCTTATAAAATTTCCGTCATAGATGAAGTGTTGTTCGTTACTATCATCAGGGAAGGTAAGCCTAATATTACTAAATACTACGATATGAAAGATAGTGGTTATAGTGCTAGTAATCAGTATATGTACTTTAAAGCGGGTGTTTATAATCAAAACAATGACGGCGCTGATGGTGATTATGTACAAGCCACTTTCTATCATATCCATAACACGCATAAAGGGTACAAGTTTTAGCGCAATTAAAGTATCAACTTATAATTCTAAATTCATAACTCGTAACTATGGTTTTTGGGTTGCATTTTTATTTGGATTAATATTTTGGAGGTTTTAGGGTTTCGTCTATTTTAATTGATATAACTCTAATTAAAGTATAATAGTTTGATGGTATTTACCCGCTTGCAAAAATGAATATAAGAATTTAATGGTAGTAACCTGTTTGCAATAAAAATATATCAATAAATGGCATTAAAATACTAAGGGGAAGTACGGTATGTCGACGAAATTAAGTAAAAAAACACAACCCATCCTTAAAATAGGGAAGTTCAAGCTTTCACCGATCGCAAAATGGTTGAAGCTTGCTGCATTTACTTCTGTAACTAGCTCTTTTGCATTTTCGGCTACAGCACAAGAGGCCGAAACTGAAAATCTAGATAAAGCCAAGGATGATATAGAGGTTATTGCAATTGTTGGTACACGTAGAACAATTCAAGACCAAATTGCAATAAAGCGCGAGTCTACCACGGTTGTAGACGGTTTATCTGCTTCAGATATTGGTGATTTACCTGCACTTTCAATTGCTGAGGCGCTAGAATCATTAACGGGTGCATCATCGCACCGTGAAAATGGTGGTGCTACTGAAATCAGTATTCGTGGTTTAGGTCCATTCTTAAGTGCCACTAACATCAATGGCCGTGAAGCGACCAATGGTAGTGGTGACCGTTCAGTTAACTTTTCTCAGTTCCCATCAGAACTGATGCAGAAAGTGGCTATTTATAAAACACAAGACGCCTCAATGATTGAAGGTGGGGTTGCCGGTCTTATTTCATTGGAGACACTTAAGCCTTTAGAATTTGGTAAGCAACGTTTTCAGGCTGAAGTAAAAGCTAATTACAACCCAGACCAAGCCAACGTTGACAGTTCACTTCAAGATGATTTGGGCTACCGTGGAACACTAAGCTATGTTGACCAATTTGAATTTGATAACGGCCAAGCATTTGGTTTGAGTGTAGGTTTTCAACGTCAAGATATTAGCCAGCCAGAAGCTGAATATAGGAGCTCAAGCCCAACCGGTTCATCTTTGTGGGCATGTTTGAATGATCCAACCGATACCAATACCGGTTTTTTCCGCAGCTCAGCGGGCGATTGTGAAGATAGCGTTGATGGTTCATTTAGTAACCAAGGTTATAATAATGATATTGATCCAGAAACAGGTCTTGCAGTAGATGAAGGCAGAGAATATGCATGGACTGGTTCAAGCCGAAGCTTCCGTCAAAATGAAACATCAGATAAAAGAGACGCTTTATTCTTTGCTCTGCAATACCAACCCTCAGAAAAATGGGATATCAATTTTGACGCACAATTTTCAGATCGTACCCAAGCAGAAGCGCGTCATGATTTAATTTTCTTACAAAAGCGCGTTACGCCAGGTGTAACGGGACAAAATCTGATCACAAACGATGTTGGCGGTATTTTACATTGGGAAGGTGAAGAACGCATCGAATCTGCGGGCGAGCAATTTTCGCGTGAAGAAAACTATCGTGGATATGGCTTGAACGTAGAACATTTTTACTCTGATGATCTAAAGATTAGTGTTGACCTTGGCTATTCTAAAACCAGCCGTGAAGAACTACAAATAACTAACCGAGGAAGAACGAGCTCTCGTCCTTTCATATCTTGGGATTTAGGAGAACATATTCCTCATTTCACAGTGACTGATTTTGATGTGACTGATATTTCCAATTTTACAGATAGTCTTCGCACTCGCCTCGACAGAGAAAATGTTCGCGACAACGAAATTATGGGTGCACGCGTTGACGTTCAATATTATCTAGACAGTGATGTTTTTAGAAGCGTTCAAGCTGGCGTTCGCGTTTCTGAACTAACATTTGTTCAATTTGGTGGCACTAACGGTAACGGCTCAAGAACGACATACAATTTAGATGAATCTGCAACGTCGGCCATCGATGTACTTGAAGGTTGTCAAATAGCCTTCCCTGAGAGTGATTTTTTATCTAGTGTTTCTGACGGTAATATTATCACCCATGTTGACAGCTCAGGTAATGTTGTTGAAAGCGGTACAGGCAATTCATGGGCAACTTACGATAACGAGTGTTTCTCTCAAGCATTAGCAGCATCACAAGGCGGCGAATTCGCCTATCCAGAGGTGATATACGAGAATGCGGGTACTATTGACGTAACAGAACAAACTACCTCTGCTTATGCAATGCTTAATTACGACACTGAAATGTTTGATAAATTTGTTCGCGGTAACTTTGGTGTGCGTGTAGTAAATACTGATGTTAACTCTATTGGTTTTAGAGAAGGTTTTGACGTTGTTACTGATCCGATCACAGGTGTGGTATCTCTAGTACCAAATGGCACTATTGAACAAATTGAAAGTGGTGGCGATTACACTGAAGTACTACCAAGCTTTAACTTAGTTGTTGATTATGATGATAATATTCTCCTAAGGGCCGGCATTTACCGAGGTATGTCACGTGCCGATCCATCTGATATGGGTTATAGCCGTACATTTGTAACCGACGACTCTGATGACCCTCAATCCGTTGAAGACTTGTTAGTGGGTGCAAATGGCTCTGGTAACCCTGAACTTAAACCATTAATGTCATGGAACTATGATCTTGCTGCTGAATGGTACCCAAGCGACGATGCTATTGTTGCTTTAGGTGTTTACTACAAGCAATTTAATGGTGGTTTCCAACAGCAAACACAATTAGAGACGTTTACCGTTGACGGTGTGGAAGTTGTTTTACCTATAACTAATTCAGTAACAACTGAGGAAAAAAGTGACCTTTATGGTTTCGAAGCGACATTCTCGTATCGTTGGGATTTAGGCATTGGTGTGAAGTTTGGTTATAACTATGCAGATACTACCTATGAATTTGAAGATAGTAACTACGGTAATACCTTTACAACTGATTTAGACGGTGTAACCACTCAGCTTACCGCAGGTATTGTTCCACCTGCCTCAGTCCCCGGATTTTCTGAGCATGTATTCAATGGTCAGATTTACTACCAAATAGGCGATTTTGATACTGCGCTTATCTATAAGTATCGCAGCGAATACTTCCAACCTTACACTTCTAACGGCACAAGACTGCGTTATGTTGATGAGGCAGGTACTTGGGAAGCTCGTGCGGCATACAAAATCAATAAACACGTTCGTGTTAAATTTTCAGCAATTAACTTGTTCAGCGAACCTCGCAGTGATGACTTCTATGTCAAAGGTAACTTGGGTCAAGTAAGTGATTACGGTCCACGCCTGTTCGCAGGTGTCAGCTTTAAGTACTAGCCAAGTCTAGTTCTTAACTAAAACAAGCTAATTTGAAGAAAGAATCTTTTTGGAGTAATAAAAATGAATAATAAATTACTTTTACCGCTCATTATTGCGACAGGCCTAGTAGGTTGTGGCGGTGATGACGGTGCTGAACTCGATGCTAATACTCGCGGTAGTATAGAAATAATCGGAAGCGACTTTTATGCTGGCGCCACGCTCTCTGCAATAGCTACTGATGCTGACGGAATTAAAGAAGACACCATTACATACGTTTGGTCAACAGGTACTATCGGCACATCTTACACAATTACTGAAGCCGACGAAGGCACAGTCATTTCTGTTTCTGCTAATTATACCGATAATGCAGGCTTTACAGAAGGTGTAGGTGCATCAACACCTACTATCAACCCAACCCTAAATGTTTCAGCTAGCATTATTAAGGGCCCTATTGATGGTGCAAACTGCGACATATTTGAAGTTGATGATAGTGGTGCTGCAGTTCTTCCTGCGCAAGGCACTGCAACCTCTGACGCTTCAGGTGGCGTTACATTTATCGACGTACACTTCGAAGGTTTAGGTTTAATTACTTGTACTGGTGGTACTTATACTGACGAATCAACAGGTTTAACCTTAAATGCTCCTCAACTACGATCTGTAGTGACTGTCGATGAATTTAGAGTTGCTAAAGATGAAGAGGGTAATGATGCCACAGATGAAAATGGAGATTTAATACTCGTAATACCTACCTATGTTGTCTCACCTTTAACCGAAATGGCTGTTCAAAACGCGGGTAGTGATTTAAACCAGTTTGCTGAAGCAGCTGAGATAATTAATGGTCGTTTTGGTATTCGTTTTGATACAACAGAGGTGCTTCCTACTTTAGTTGGTACTGTTGAACTTGGTGCTGATGGTGCTGAAGATGCCGATAGATATGGTTCTGTGCTAGCGCTACTATCACAAGTTGATGCAGACAACGCAGACGCAGATTTATCTA
Source organism: Shewanella sp. WXL01 (assembly GCF_012263345.1). NCBI lineage: Bacteria > Pseudomonadati > Pseudomonadota > Gammaproteobacteria > Alteromonadales > Shewanellaceae > Shewanella > Shewanella sp. WXL01. Next base: position 690,376 of record NZ_JAAIKQ010000002.1, read on the forward strand.
CCGTTATGCAAGAACTTGCTAGTGACGTCGCTGATGGCTCTTTTTCTGAAGCGTCTTTAGTGACACTTGAGACAGCACAAATTAATTTACAAACGACTTCACAAGTTGCTGGTTCTGTTGATGAGGAGCTACTTAATGTAATTGGAGCCGCTGTTGGTTACAACAATGACCCTGTTGCTGCAATCATCGAAGGTGAATTTGGCGGTACTGTTCAACATACTGCTGTTAATCCACTAACTGGTTCACTCACCATTATTGATCCAAACTTTGAAGAAGATGCTTTTGTTGCTCAAACTGATGTAGCACTTGATTATGGTTCATTTAGTATTAGCGCCAACGGTAGCTGGTCTTACACGGTTGACACTGCAAATGACACTTTAGCGAGCCTTGAACTAGGTGAATCTGTAACAGACTCAATCACTATCGCTTCTATTGATGGTACGACTGCTGATATTGTTATTCGTGTTGCTTCACTTACTCAAGTTGTAAAAATAAGCGATACAGGCGGCGATACGGGTGAGATTAGATTTAGCGTTGATAACCTTCGTCAAGGTAAGCTGACTGCATCTATATCTAAAGAGGTTGCGCTTGGTAGTGATGGAAATATTAAAGATGCTTATATTACGCTTTATGGTTCATCTGGTAGTTCTAGTGAATCGCTTGTAGATTTGCGTATTCAAGGAACTCAAACTCAAGCCGATGGCACTGTAATTGAACCTCGTTTCTTTGTTCGAAATACTGACAGTGACGCTTATCCTGGCAATATTATCACTGCACCATTTGTTGAAGAGCAGTTTTATGATGTAGAAATCGAATGGGACTTAGATCAAGCAGATCAAATCACAGTGACTATTGATGGGGTAGTGATTGGTGGAGGTTCATTCTCTACTGCAGCAGTTGTTGACTCTGATTATACAAGCTTAGACCAGTGGTTTGCTGATGGTGTTAAAGCTATCCAATTTAGATTTGGTGATAATGATAGAACGATTCCTTTCGGTTCTTTCTATGTTGATAACATTGAAGTATTTTCTGATACTGCTGGCACTGCAAGCGTGTTTTCAGATGACTTTGAAAGCTATGATGCAGGTGAGACTTTAGATGGTGTAGACAGCAAGTACGGCTTAGCTATTTACTCAGAAGTTATTGTATTTGATGCAGGTGAGGGCACAGAAGAGCCTACACCAGCAGTATTCTTTGATTTAACGGGAAGAATTGCAGCTGATGAAGCAACGACTACAGGTTTGGTAAGTGTACTTGACCCAGATGAAGGCGAAGCATTTATTGTTCAGGCAACCTTAATGGGTACATACGGTTCATTAGCAATATTAGAAGATGGCTCTTGGACATATTCACTTAATACTGCTGATCCCGTTATTGCAGCACTTGTTGTTGGTGAAAGTGAAATCGATACCTTTACTATTGAATCTTTGGATGGTACTACCGCTGAATTAATTATCACTATTACAGGCACAGTTGTTGTTGATACCGGAGCAAACAATGTTGCTAGAATGGCTGATACTACAACAGACGCCGATGCCGAACTACGTTTAACCACAGATCCACTTGCTGAAGGCTCTATTTCTGCAACCATTAAGCTACAAGCCATTGATGGTTTCACTGCTACACCAGGTGTTTCTGAAGATAATACCGCTTACATCAGTATTTACGGCGGCTCAGCTTCTTCAAGTAACCTAACTGGCGAAATAATCTTTAGTAATGATGGTAAGGTTAAGTATCGCGATGCAGCAAAATCTCAACAAACCATTGAAGGCTTAACTTATTTTGATGATACCGATATTGACGTTGTTATCGATTGGACAGCAACAGGTTATTCAGTTTCAATTGATGGTGGTACAACCTTCTACGGCCCATATGAAGCAATCAATACAGGTACAGCAACAGAAACGTATCAAATCCGTATTGGTAGCTCTTCTAAAGAGTCAGCAAAAGAATTACTCGCTGATGATGTCGTCATTGCTGATGAAACAGATATGGCAGTATTATCTGAAGACTTTGAAAGTTATGCTGACGGTGAAGATTTAAGCTCTACTTACTCAAGCTCTGCTGAAGCAACTGTTAGGACCATAGCGGGAACGAGTGTAAATAAAGTTGCTAGAATGGCTGACACAACAACAGACGCCGATGCTGAGTTACGTTTAACAACAGCGGCTCTTGCTGAAGGTTCTATTTCTGCAAGCATTAAGCTTCAAGCCATTGCTGGCTTCACTGCTACACCAGGTGTTGATGAAGATAATACCGCTTACATTAGTATTTATGGTGGTTCAGCCTCTTCAAGTAACCTAACTGGCGAAATAATCTTTAGTAATGATGGTAAGGTTAAATATCGCGATGCAGCAAAATCGCAGCAGGTTATCGATGGCTTAACGCATACAAACGATACGGACATTGATGTAGTGCTTGAATGGACAGCAACGGGTTATTCACTTTCAATTGATGGTGGCACAACCTTCTACGGTCCTTATGTTGCCATTAATACAGGGACTGCGACAGAGACGTATCAAATCCGTATTGGTAGCTCTTCGAAAGAGTCAGCAAAAGAGTTACTCGCTGATGACATTGTTATTGCTGATGCAAACAATGCGGCAGTTCTATCTGAGGACTTCGAAAGTTATGCTGTGGGTGACGATCTAAGTACGATTTACTCTAGTTCTGCCGAAGCAACAGTGCAACAAGACTAATCAAATTTCAGTTGTAAATTAATATTTTAAACAATGTGTTAAAAATGCCGCTTATTGATAGCGGCATTTTTTGTTCTACTTTTGTAGACCAAAGTGTGCTGTTTGAATGCGACTTTCGCTCTTTTAAAAGTGGCAAATAGCAAAGTATCTATTTTTACCTCTTTACCTCTTTACCTCTTTACCTCTTTATCTTTTTAGTCTTTAGCGAGTTTTTTAATTATTAGCCATAAGCATGTTAACAAATAGGTGAGTGAAAAAAGCAGAGTTTAGACCATCAAGTTTGTAGAGTGCTTGAAAGTTGAATTTGGGAGAAATGTGTACATGGTAGAGTACATATGAAATCGATTTAAAAATATACCTAATGCAAATCAATGCCTTATATGATTAGGTTGTGTAGTCGTGCCAAAAAAAGTGACCTGTGTATCTTGGTCCCTTGAAGCAATCATCATTGCTACAAAGTAAGAAGTGTTTGAAGCCGACTGTCCGAAGAGTCAACGTAAAGCCTCGGCTAATAGTAAACGTTTATTAGCATCAAATCGATATCACAATTGTTTTAGTGTGTTTTTCGACCGTATACCAATAACTTGACTCAATGCGCAACAGTACACTGTTCCCATTGCAAGCTTTAACTCGTTTGAAAAATATGCTGTTATAACAATCTGTTTACTTTTTCTGTTCGAGTAATCAATCTCATCGAATTTCTTATTAAGGATCGTATTTTGATGTGTAACTCAGAAATCAAAGTATGGCTATTTGGCTTCGCTGCCATCGTTGCAACTGGTTTTGCGCAAGCGCAAGAACAGGTGCGTATGCCTGAAACACAGCAAAGTAATCAAGCTGAGATTAATTGGCAAAAAGTGGTGTCACTGCAAGGGAACGAGTTAATTCAGTATGTCGACAGCTTAAAATTATCAGGACAAGCTTCGTTGAATTTTTGGAAGCAGTTACCGCTGAGCCACGCAAATCATCAAGTTGCTCATTTCTATAATAGTCAGGCGTTTCCCATCTATATGCGTCGCTACCCAAGACCGCAAAAAGATGCCATAGAGTTTACGCCCAATATGGGTACGAAAATTATCAGTCCGATTGATGGTAACACTTTGATGCTGCCATTTACTGATTACTATCCAATTGATTCAGGTATTTATGGTGATGCTAAAAAGACCTACAAAATTGGTTTTTCTACTCATGGATTAGACCACCCGTGGTTAATGAACAGTGCGGCCTCTGCGCAGTGGCAAGCGAACGAGTTGACCAACGTTGAGTTATCGATAGCAGATGCTCAGTTTGATAATCAGGTGCAAGCCAAGCATATCGATACTTGGATTGAACAACAATATGATGGAATTTTGATTTGGCCAATGCAAGAGGCTCCTACTGGGCCTCCTGTAGATAGAGCATATAAAGCGAATATACCTGTTGTATCGATTGACAGGCTAGTGGGCTCAGCAAGAGTAAGTAAACAAATAACAGGTAACTTTGCTGCGAATGGCGCTCAGCAAGCGATGTACCTTGTAGATAGGCTTTATAAAGAGCTTGGAACTGTAAAAGCGAATGTGGTCTTAGTAAGAAAGCCGCTTGGAAGCACGGCCGATGCCATGCGCACTGGGCACTTTTTGAAAGTTCTAAGCTACTTCCCTGAAATCAACATTATAGAAAGTGTTCACAATAACTCTGATAGAGAAGACTCGTTGCAACAAGTCGCAAAAGCGTTAGTTAGCCACTCGATTATTGACGTAGTGTTTTGCACTGGCGCTGAGCAGGCCATGGGCGCTGTGAAAGCAATCGATGATGCTAATCGTTGGAATAGCAGAGCCGGGGGAAACAAGGTGATAGTACTCAGCAATGATGAGCTTCATTCTTCATTAGATGCAATAAAAGAAGGGAAGATCGCAATGGCGGCCCCTTATACTCCCTTTTTAGCGTCTCTTGGGCTTAGAGTACTACTCAAGCATATTGAAACTGGCACCGGACACAAAAACATTACTACACCCGATTTACCCATGATCACCAAGCAAAGGATGAATATCTTTGGTGTAGATACTCTGTCTGCTGAAGATTGGTTGCCATACAGTTATGGAAGTACCAACGAATGAATCTATTGAAATCAACAAGTATCCGAACCCGATTTCTTACTGTTTTGTTAGCGGTGAGTTTACTGCCGGTGAGTACTGTTAGCTTAGTGATCACTGATTACGTGCAACATACCTTGTCAAATAACATATTTAATAAACTTGAATATGTGCGCTCAGCAAAGCACAGCCAGCTTAAACATTACATTAATACGCTGCATGCAAATGTGAGCGTACTCGCGGAAAGCACTACGATTAGTTCTTCGGTTGAAGCGTTTTCTTCAACATTCGACGAGGGAGTAATGGATGAAGTTCAGTATAACTTTTTTGAGTCATTAGAGTATGGAGATGCTTTTAAGAAGTTTCTGGCCGGGTATCAATACTATGATCTGATGCTGGTAAATAATGATGGCAACATCATATACAGTGTTTTGAGAGAGGACGAACTTGGCCAAAATGTTCAATCCGAACGGTTTACGAACACCTTACTGCCAGTTGCTTACGCTAAGGGGCAACAAGGAGTGTCAATTACTGACTTTGGTGAGTATTGGCCCTCAGCTGACAAAATTTTGTCCTTTGTATCTGCGCCCATTACCAGTCAATATGGAGAGATACACGGTGTCGTAATCCTTAAAGTCTCAAATGATTATGTGAATGAGGTAATGAAGCAACGCTCTGGCATGGGAGAAACCGGTGAATCTTTATTGATCGGGCCAGACTATACGATGCGATCTGATGCTTATCTTGACCCCGTTAATCGTACAGTGTCAGCATCATTTGCCAATCCTGAGTTAGGGTCAATTAAAACCGAAGGTTCAATTGCAGCTTTGCAAGGAGAGAGTGGTGGCATCATCACCAAAGATTACCGTGGAGTATCCGTTCTATCGACTTACACTCCCATTATGTGGGGCGATATCAACTTTGCTTTACTGGTAGAGATGGATGAGTCCGAGGCATTTCATGCGATTTTGCAAACCAGAAAGATTATCTTTGTCACCGTAATATTTCTTGCTGCATTGATGGCCATCATCGCGATATTTCTTGCCACTGTACTAACCAGGCCTATTTTGAAATTAACCCATGCATCACAGTCTATCGCAGTAGGAGAACATACCGATGACGTGATTGTAAAACGTGACGATGAACTTGGGACGCTTACCAATAATTTCAATCAAATGAAGCATGCGATTAACCAGCAATTGCAAACTATCCGTACCCAAAAAGCGGCGCTGAACAAGAGCAATGAAGATCTTGAAGCCCAAGTCAAAGCACGCACTGCAGACTTAGAGGAGTCGAAAAAACGTTTTGAGCTTGCAATACATGGTAGTGGTGATGCCGTGTGGGAGTTTGAAGCATCTGGAAAGATGTGGTTTTCGCCTCGATTCTATGAAATTGTCGGTGAAAATATGATTATAACAAGCCGTGAACATTGGCATGAGTTAATCCATCCCGAAGATTTTGCACGCACTTATGAAGCGATGAAAGCGCATATATTCCAGCAGCAGGCATTTAATATTGAATTTAGGGTTTATGGTAGCAATAAAAAGCTCATTTGGTTCCAGGCCAGAGCGAAATCACTGCGTGATGAAAAAGGAATTGCTGTGCGCACCAGTGGTACCTTGACTGACATTTCATACCGTAAAAAAATTGAACATGAACTGGCTGAGACGACAGAAAAAGCCAAGCTTGCAAGTAGAGCTAAAAGTGATTTTCTTGCCAATATGAGCCATGAAATTCGCACACCAATGAATGCCATCATTGGGATGAGTTACCTAGCTTTGCAAACTGAATTGAACTCTAAACAGCAAAATTATATCGAGAAAGTGAATTCGTCGGCAGAGTCACTACTTGGGATTATTAATGACATACTCGATTTTTCTAAAATTGAGGCTGGCAAGCTCAATATTGAACATACCGATTTTAACCTTGACGATATTTTTGACAACCTAGCAAATATTGCGGGGTTAAAAGCGGAAGAGAAAGGATTAGAGTTGATGTTCCAAATTTCTCCACAGGTACCCAAGTATCTGTTGGGAGATCCGCTTCGTCTTAGTCAGATCCTGATAAACCTAACCAACAATGCAGTTAAATTCACTCAACAAGGAGAGGTAGTCGTTAAGGTAGACGCACAAGAAATCGATGAAAATAGCGTGAAGCTATTGTTTTCAGTAAGAGATACAGGCGTTGGGATAAGTCCAGAAATCCAATCACAATTATTTACATCGTTTAGTCAAGCAGATACGTCTACTACGCGCAAGTTTGGTGGTACAGGATTAGGGCTTGCTATTTGCAAAAAGCTGACTGAGCTAATGGACGGCGATATTTGGGTTGATAGCCGTGAAGGTGAGGGCAGCACTTTTCATTTTAACCTTGTGTGTGATTTACAAACTCATATTTTCGAGAAACAGGCGCAGTTCCCAAGTGCAGATCAGAATAAAGCCTTCCATATTCTAGTTGTCGATGACAATAAGTCATCACGTAAAATTCTTCTCGAAATGCTAAGTGTTCATGGTTTCAAAGTTGATGAAGCCATAAGTGGGCTGAAAGCTATTGATATGCTGGTAGCTAGAGATAAAACAACGCCTTATGACCTAGTATTAATGGATTGGAAGATGCCTGAAATGGACGGTATCAAAGCAGCAGAGATCATTCAGACACATCAACAACTCACCCATTATCCAACTGTCATCATGGTTACAGCCTATGGCAAAGAGGAAGCGGCAGAAGCGGCTAGAAACATCAATATTGAAGGATTTTTAACTAAGCCAGTTGTCGAAAATCAACTTATTGCAGCCATATTATCGTCTCTAGGTATAGCTTATGAAAGTGCTCCTGTGAGCAAGACAAGTAAGCTTACTGATTTTGCTATCAGCAACCTAGAGGGGGCGAAAATACTATTGGTGGAAGACAACGCTGTAAACCAGGAGTTAGCGAAAGAGCTGTTGGTTAGTAGTGATATAGAAGTCACGGTTGCCAACAATGGCCAAGAAGCGCTGGATATACTTGAAACTGCAGATTTTGATTGTGTGTTGATGGATTGCCAAATGCCAGTGATGGATGGTTATGAGGCGACTAAAGCAATAAGACAACAGAAAAAATTTAATAAGTTACCTATTATTGCGATGACGGCCAATGCAATGGTTGGTGACAGAGAAAAAGTGATCGCATGCGGGATGAATGATCATGTTCCCAAACCAATAAGAGTAAAGGAGTTATTTTCAACGCTCAGTAAATGGATTTTGCGAAGCCCAGTCGTCGATTCACTGACTAAATTCAAACAGTTTGAAGTTAGCCCTGAATTACTCGAGCTAGTACCAAAGCTCCCAGGTGTTGATAAAACCCTAGGGCTTAACATTTGCCAAAACAACGTTGACCTCTATTTAAAACTGCTGAAAATTTTTCACGATAATGAGCAGCATTTTACTGAAAACTTTACCCAGCTCATGTTGGCCGAAGATAAGCAGTCTGCCTGTCGAATGGCACATTCATTAAAAGGTGCCGCTGGAAATATAGGCGCAACTCATATTCAACAAGCTGCTGCCAAATTGGAGTTAGCTTGTCACGAAAACAAGTCATTAGAAGAGTTGTCCAGTGAGCTAGATCTGGTGACATCTTCAATGGCCGCCACAATTGCTGACATGTCAGAAATTGATTTTGATTATTTATTGGGAGCAATCAATCAGGCATCTGAGCAATCTGATATTACGCAAGTAGAAAATCTGACCGAAGAGGTCGCTAAGCTTAAGCAGTTACTTGAAACATTTAGTACTGATGCTTTGAGTCACTTTGAGTTGATACGAGGTGCGTTAGAGGGCGCTGCTGGTCGTAAAACAGTTGCAAAACTACATCGCATGATTGATGGGTTTGAATTTGAGCGTGCAGTTGAGCATGTAGATCAACTCGCAACTAAGCTAGCTGAATAAACTAGACACGAACTTTAAGGGAACAGATGACAAAGCACACCATACTGATAGTTGATGACGTAGCGGACAATATTCATTTGTTAACTGATGTGCTCGGTGACGAGTACACCATAAAAGCGTCGTTAAACGGTGCGACTGCGCTGAAAATATGCCAGCAACCAAGCAAACCCGACTTAATCTTGCTCGATGTGATGATGCCAGAGGTCGATGGTCATGAAGTTTGCCGCAAGCTCAAAGCTGACCCCACCACAAAATCAATTCCGATTATTTTTATCACAGCCAATAGCGAAGTATCTGATGAAACACTTGGTCTTTCATTAGGGGCGGTTGATTATATTACCAAGCCTATCAGTCCAGCGATTGTAAAAAGTCGGGTCAGAACCCACTTGGCTTTGTACGATCAAACAAGGGTGCTTAATAAAAAGGTTTTAGAGCGCACTAAAGCGTTAACACAAACTCAAACCAAGATTATTGAGCGTTTAGGTAAGGCTGCAGAATACAAAGATAATGAAACGGGAATGCATGTCATTAGGATGAGTCATTATGCGCATATTCTTGCAATAGCGAGTGGCATGGATGCACTTGAAGCTGATTTACTTAAACAAGCCGCACCTATGCATGACATTGGCAAAATAGGCATACCAGATCATATTTTATGTAAACCAGGACGGCTGACAGATGATGAAAGAGTTGAGATGCAAAAACACGCCGAGATTGGCGCCGACATTATCGGCGATGACGATTCCGAATTACTGAAACTTGCTAAAACGGTGGCAATCAGCCATCACGAAAAATGGGACGGAAGTGGGTACCCAAATGGGTTGTCGGGTAATGATATTCCACTGTGCGCACGAATAGTCGCTATTGCTGATGTGTTTGATGCGCTGACCTCTGAACGTCCTTATAAAAAGCCATGGTCAATTGAACAGGCTACTGTGTTTTTACAAGAGCAATCTGGCAAGCACTTTGACCCTTATCTTGTACCATTGTTTTTGAACAACCTTGAAGAGGTGATTGCAATTAAGTCTACCTTTAAAGATTAGCCAAGAGTTGCAGATCTCTCGCGAGCGTATGTGATAGAGAGGTTAGGATTATCGTCAGCCCTAAGGAAGTCAATTAATGATGCTGGAAAACGCAAGTTCGACCTCAGTGCTCGTTGTAGAAGACATCGACAACATGAGGCTTACCATTGTTAAGATGCTATTAACACTAGGCTTTTCAAAGGTATTTCAAGCAAAGAATGGTATTGAAGCGCTCGAAAGACTAAATGAACATGATATTAAGCTAGTTGTTTCTGATATTGGCATGCCGCAAATGGACGGCATGACTATGTTGACACATATTAGAAAAAATAGAGACTGGGACTCACTTCCAATTGTCATCATTTCGAGCGTGGTAGAGCAGTCTATCGTAACTAATGCGATAAAGCTGGGTGTATCGCAATACATCGTCAAACCGTTTTCGCAACACATATTGCTAGATCATATTCATAAAGCCCTTGCAAACCCTGTTGTTTTTGATTCTTCGGTTGAGCCTGAAACTGCAAATGAACCAGTTTCCGTAGTCAACAACGAGCCCGAAAAACTGTCTATATTAATTGTCGATGATGTACCCGAAAATATTCATGTCATTGCGAATACGTTAAAAGGTGATTACCAGTTAAGGGCGGCCACTTCAGGTAAGAAAGCACTAGAGGTTTGTTTGTCAAACAATCCACCAGATTTGATTTTACTCGATATTATGATGCCGGAAATGGATGGCTTACAGGTAATGGAGAAGATTAATCAACATAGCCAGTTATCTCATATTAAGGTGATATTCTTAAGTGCGCTCTCAGAGAATGAAAATATAGTACAAGGCTTTGAGTTAGGGGCTGTTGACTACATAACCAAACCAATCGTTCCTACCGTATTAAAAGCCCGCCTTTTGACTCATTCCAATATCATTAGGGCTCAAAAAGCCAGCACTGCTCAGATCCGCTCGATGATGGAAAGTCTAAAAGTTCGCAATGATTTTGAGCGTATCATGCAACACGATTTGAAAAACCAATTGCAAGTTATTAATTCTACAACCAACAGCATTCGCAAGAATATTAAAAGACCTGATGTGGTTACCTATATGCTAAATGCTGTTGAAAACGGCACTTTGATGATAAATCAGATCATTGACAATATGGTCATGATCAACCGTATAGAAGAGGGGCAGTATCAATTCAAGCCTCGCAAAATTTTCGTCGCTGAGATAATCGATACCGCGATTGACGTTAACACGGTTACAGTAAAAGAAAAACGCCTCGAAGTTGAATCACATGTATCTTCTGAGATCTGTGTGATGGGAGAAACCCCACTGATGGCATCTATTATTAATAACTTGCTGCAAAATGCCATGCAGGCAGCGCCTAATGGCTCAGCTGTAATGATACGTGCCAATACTGACAGTGATACAACTAGGATTGAAATTCATAATGTAGGCGTGATCCCTAATAGCATTCGCGATACTTTTTTTGAGAAGTATACAACCTATGGCAAAGCTTCAGGCACGGGTATGGGAACGTATGCGGTTAAGTTGATGGTTGAAATTCAGCAAGGACAAGTGAGTTTTACTTCTAGTGTTGATGAAGGTACGACCCTAATTGTAGAGCTTCAGGCGGGTTAGCGCTATACCAAGCTCTCTTGCTAGATACATAGTGATTACTCGCATTTTCTTAGAATTAGTCGTGACGCAGATACCAATGCAGGCTACAATCAGTCGGCATTACTAAGGTAACTTCATGAATCGACACGTTTATAATCTGCCTCACTTAGTTGAGTTTCACCATCACAGTCGGGTGCTCGTGCGCCTTGAGGATGAAGTTAGTGATCTGGCTTTACTTGGGCATTTGGCCAATCCGCTGGCAGAAATTGTTGTAAATCAGTGTCAGCCATTACAAGCACGGTTTATCATAAAGCAGGCACCATTCATTTGTATTGAGCAGCAAGAGTGGCAACAAGCTACGATAAATGAGTGCTCATCAGTTTCACGTTCGTTAGGCCAAGGTTTTCGCTTGTTTTTAAAACTTGGGCACGATCCAAGGCAATGCATTGAAGAGTTACGTGAGGGCGTAATAATTTATGTCGAGCTAGGTGACAGTGTCAGGATTTCACTTGCGAATAATAGCCGCTTTGAGTTACTTGAGTTTGAGCAAGACTTTAGGCAGCTTAAGTTACCTGAGTCATTGATCAAAGCTCAGTCTATTGTGGAGCGTGAGTTTACTCGAGAAGAGTCAACCAGTAGCCTTGCATTGCAAATTACTGAGCTTGAACAGGTGCGCGCTGAAATTAGTCAGTTACTCAAGAGCGATGCGACCAAGATAAACCATAGTTTAAGCAAAGAGCTAATGAAGTACGATCATCTGCTGCACAGCAAGCGTCAATGGTTGTTTCGCAGTTATCAACAAACCTTAGACCGACCAAATTTGAATACCTCTGCTAATCAATCAAATCTTGAAGTTGAGAAGCTACAACATAAACTTGATTGTTTTAACTTACTCGCACCAAAAAGTGTGGTTGAAATGGTTGATAAGCTCGCCGAAGAGTCGTAAATCCCTATGTCATATATTTGTCCTTTATGCGCAAGCCCGTTGAGTCTTGCAGGTCGCAGCTGGGGCTGTGAAAATGGTCACCAGTTTGATAAAGCCAAAGAAGGCTACGTAAATCTGCTGCCAGTACAAAAAAAGAAAACCAAAGATCCCGGTGACAGCAAAGAGATGATGCAAGCCCGCCGGAGTTTTCTTGAGCAAGGCTTTTATCAAGCTCTGAGTGATAAAGTAAATCAATTAGCCAGTAGCTATATTGACGATGATGCCTGCATTTTAGATATTGGCTGCGGTGAGGGGTATTACACCAGTCGACTAGCTAACAGTTTGGCTGGTGAACATGTTTTCTATGGCCTCGACATTTCAAAAGCGGCGGTGCGCTATGCGGCAAGACGTTACAGTGAAATTAATTTCAGCGTAGCCAGCGTGTTTGAAATGCCATTTGCCGATAACAGCTTTGATTTAGCCATTCGTATTTATGCGCCATCAAAGCCTGAAGAACTGCAACGTGTGATTAAGCCTGGTGGGATTTTAATCGCGGTTTCACCCGGCCCTAAACACCATTATGCAATTAAGCAGATTATTTACGATACACCAAAGCTTCACCCTCAAGATAAGATCCAAATCGCTGGATTTGACCATATAGCCGAACACCAGGTGTGCTATGAGTTAGATTTGACGGATAAAGCGGATATTGAGAATTTGCTTAATATGACACCTTATGCCTGGAAATTGTCGGATTTTCAAAAGGCTAGGTTAGCCAAGCAAGGACTAAAATGTGAATTAGACTTTAAGATTGAGATCTACCAGCGTCCGTTGCAAAGTTAACAAAACTGATGCAAGTTTATGCGATTATTTTGCTGGTTAAACAGAGGTACAAAACCCGGTAAAAAAACTTTATTGATAAAGGGTTATGTTTGTTGACTTATAACGTGGATGGGTTATAGTCATCTTGGCTTGAAGGTTGGGCTTATAGTTATGTGTTTCAATACGACCAGTTTCGTCCTGTAACATAAGTAATAGTAAACCGGCATTTTCAGCTTTATCGCCGTTAAGGCTTATTAATATATTTACAGGATTTATATCATGTCTCAAGTAACTGGTGTAGTTAAGTGGTTCAACTCTGACAAAGGTTTTGGTTTCATCGAGCAAGAGTCTGGTCCAGACGTATTTGTTCACTTCCGTGCAATCAACTCTGACGGTTTTAAGACTCTTGACGAAGGTCAAAAAGTTTCTTTCACTGTTACTCAAGGTCAAAAAGGCCCACAAGCTGAAAACGTATCAGTTATCGGTTAATTGATACTCTATTAGAAACATTATTGGTTTCTGATAAGTAACAAAGAATCTTTAAAAGCCGTGGTTTTATACCACGGCTTTTTTCTTGCCTGTGTCCCGTACTAAAGTGTGAGTTTCACAACTCGAGTTACGATAAAAAATGAAATTAGTACGAGTTACCAATGATAATCTACGCGAAGTCATTAACTTAAAGTTGGATGAGGCACAAAGAGGTTTCGTGTCTGAAAATGTTTACTCGATGGCGCAAGCAGCGGTGAATCCGAATTATCAACCAAGAGCGGCAATTGCTGAAGGTAGGGTGGTGGGCTTCATTATGTATAGCGAATGGCTAAACGCTGATTGGGCAACAGATCCACGACCCAATGAGTACTATATATTTCGCGTAATGACAGATAAAGATTGCCAAGGTAAAGGATATGGCCGCCTAATGATGAACACGGCATTAGAAGAAATTCGAGCAAGAGAGCCTAAAGCAATCCATATTGGTTATAGTGCGGATAATCACCTAGCAAGAAACTTTTACCAAAGCCTTGGTTTTGTGGAGTATGGACGTTTTGATTGGGGCGATATAGCTGCCAAAATTGAATTCAAATAGTGTTCGTGGTAAATCGAGTAAGCCTGGACAAGTTCGCAAGTAACAAAAGCGTTTAAGATGGAATCTTAGCACTCAGTACTCAGCATTTAGCATTTAGCATTTTAAGTTTGACTGTGGATTTTATCACTTTACAGGGTGCTTAAATACTTTCAGCGATTGGTGCTAGCTGCGCACGTGAGTATTCCAGGCTAGATGCGTAAACCACATTTGGTATTTCGTTATAGCAAGGCCATTTGTGTTTACTTCAGACAATAAAAAACCGACCTGAGCGGCCGGTTTTAACTTGTTAGCTAATAGAGGTTGTCATCAACCATAGCGAGTTATCAACAAAAGCTATTTGGCAAATAGCGTGTCCTCTAAGGTTCTACCCGCCAGCATTGACTTATATTGCAATCTGTTAGACTCAAATAATTCCAGCAAAGTCCGTTCGATGTAGAAAGGTGATGACTTGCTGTATTCTATCACCAGCTGTTGTTCGGACGTTTGTTTTACTTCAATGACCGAATCTATTCTAGTAATTGATTCAATTAGCTCAGGTTCAAGGTTATTAGTCAGTGTAACAGTTAAGTACTCACTGCTTTGTGTTGAATGAATCGACACTGACTGTTGCAACTGACCATTTTCAAGATACAACACCTTGTCACAAAGCTTCTCTAATTCTTCAAGGTTGTGTGAGCTGATCATAAAGGTGGTGTTGGCAGATTGCTGCTTGACAATCTCTCTCACTTTTCTTGCATTGGCAGGATCAAGCCCTGCTGTCGGTTCATCAAGCAACACCAGTTTAGGCGAACCAATTAAGGCCTGGGCAATGGCAACACGCTTAGTCATACCATGGCTTAAACTTAAAGGCTTAAGCTTGGCAGATTGCGCCATATCAACCAGCTCTAACACGCGCTTTACTTCTTGTTTTGCTTGCTTACTCGACATGCCTTGCAGACGGGCGAAAAAGGCGAGTTGCGTTTCTACGGTAAAATTAGGGTCTAGTGCAGCATCTTGCGGCAGGGCTGACACCTGATTATGTAAACTAGCACTGCCGGGTTTGTGCCCTAAAATGCTTACTTCTCCACTTGATGGCAATATGTAACCGCAAAGCAGACTAAACAATGTTGTTTTACCTGCGCCATTAGGCCCAACAAGTGCAATTGGCTCGCCTGAATCCAACGTTAGCGATACTGAGTTAAGTGCTAACTTGTCACCGTATTTTTTAGATAGGTTATTGCATTCAATTAGCTTCATATTTTGCTCCTATTCATAATTGAGTGACCAAGGAGCAAAAAGCATACGGTTTGGATAAGTGGAATTGGCGCATAAATGAGTGCGTTTATACCAAGCGAGTTAATCATGCTTGAGATCTGTGAACCAGGCAAAATCCAATGCAGGAACTCTAATGCAGGATATTGCATGTTAATAATAGATATCACCATAGACGCAATGACCCAAAGCACGATGGCAAAAATACTGGCTTGTCTTGCTGTTTTTGCGATAAGCGAGAATACCGCCATTAGCGCCACATAAGGCATGATAACCACAATGAGGTTAAGCAAAATGATTAATGCACTACTAAGGGACGGCAGCAATAGGCTGGCGTCGCGAATAAGCACAAGTAACAAGGTCGCGATTAACGTAACGCATATTAACAGCGCTTGAATTGCCATTTGACCAATAAAACGGCCGAAGAATAGCTGGCTTCTAGATACTCGCAGAGTTAAAAACCTAAACGTACCTCGCTGCTTATCAGAGCAAAACTGATCCGCGCAAATAAACAAGCTAAATAATGGAAAAAGGTATAACGAGATACACCAAAGCACGGCATATTCAGGTACAGGCGCATCAAACAAGGTGTCGAATGCGCCAGGCCCGTATAGGCCAATAACAAACTCTTTAAACATTGGGTTAACTAAAAAGTCTGCTGCACTTTGCACTGGGTAAAGTAGAATTAATGCCCAGATTAGTACATAAGCGAGTAGGGCAATCATGCCGCCAGGATTGATAAAGCGTTTTGTCACTTCAAATTGGCTTATCATGCCAATTTGCCTCATTGCTGAGGGCGCTGTGGTGCTGGTCATTAGATTCTTCCTTTAAATATTACTTAAGTAGTCCTTCAAGCTCTTCAATACGTTTAGTTAGCTCATCAACTTTGGCTTCGAGTTGCTCAATACGTGTATTTTGCGCCGCTTTGTCAGTCACGTCCTGACTAATACTGACTTGATCGCCGCTTGCCATGATTTGCTCGGCATCGTATTCAGAAAATAGCTGCTGATATTGATGATCACGTCTGTTTGCTTGCTTAGGCAGTTGCGCCACTACTGGCGTTTCTAATTGTGATAAGGCAACCAGCACTGATTCAACATGTGAAGCATCATCAAAGTTATACATGCGTTGACAGCGGGTTTTTAGCTCGCCCGGAGTCTGTGGTCCTCTGAGCATGAGCACCGTTAGCACGGCAACTTGTTCTGGTTTGAATTGGTTTTCGCTAAATTCTGTATTACAAAAGCGGTGTTTATATTTAACGACTCTTGAGCCGAAGCCCGATTGCTCACTGATAAGCCTGAGCTTATTAAGCGACTCAATGGTTTCACTAACTTGCTGCTCAGATAACGACATCACGGGTTCGCGGCTGCTTTTTTGATTACAGGCAAGTGTCAGTGCATTAAGAGAGAGAGGGTATTGATCTGGTGTGGTAATTTCTTTTTCGAGTAAACAGCCAATGACTCGAGTTTGCTGTGGGTTAAGTTGCATAAACGCCCCAAAATAAAAAGCCTGCTTCTGTTATAACAGAGGCAGGCTTTGAAGCAAAGGCAAACAAATGTAAGTACTTATATTAAAATGATAACTGAGACTAATCTGTACACTTTGCGTAAGGGGCTAACTACCAACTCCCTAGCTACCAGTTAAATGGATGCCATCTGTCTCAATGGTGATTTTCTGTGCTTTGAACAGGCCGCCGATGGATTTCTTAAAGGCTTTCTTACTCATTCCAAGCTGATCGTAAATCACGTTGGCATCGGTTTTATCATTAAGCGGTAAAAACCCACCGGCTTTGTTTAGCCTAGATAAAATCAGCATAGCGTGTTTATCAAGTTCAGCTTTACCACCTTGTTGCAGTACTAAATCGATTTTGCCGTCGCTGCGTACTTGCTTAATGTAACCAGTAATTGATTGACCGAATCTTAGTTTCTTGAACACTTCATTTTTGTAAATTACGCCCCAGTGACTATTGTTGATGATAGCTTTATAACCAAGGTCAGTTTGGCCTCCAATAATCAGTGAAACTTGTTCACCTTTACAGTAATTAGGTTCAGTTTTGTCAAGAAACTTATCAACTTTGGCTGAGGCAACGATACGCTCATCGACATGATTGATGTGCACGTACACTAAATACGAGAAGCCTTCTTCAACCGGGCGCTTTTGCTCACCGAAAGGGAGAAATAAGTCTTTGTCTAACCCCCAGTCTAGAAATGCACCGACTTTATTGGTCGCGACTGCTTTAAGAAAAGCAAATTCACCTACTTGGGCTTTAGGCTTTTGAGTAGTAGCGATCACCACGTCTTCGGAATCAAGGTATAAAAATACCTCAATTTTATCGCCAACTTGACTGTCTGCAGGGACATATTTTTTAGGTAGTAATACCTGACCTAATTCAAGGGCATTAAGGTACACACCAAAGCTTACTTCTTTGACGATTTCGAGTGAGTAGTGGTTGCCAATATCTATCATCTTACGCTCAATGTTGGAGGTTTTTATAACTGCGGCAATTATACACGGCTTTTTATCTTTGATAGTGCTTAACTTAAAAAATGCCAAAATATCCACTATAAATTAACCAATGTAAGCACCGCGCAAAATAAAGGTAGCCTTTTGAATGTTTTTGCTTGCTTATTGGTAGGTTAGCGAGTTAAATTCTCGCGCTTTTTGTTGATACGGCGCTCGTAAAGCATTGGATAAGTATATAGGTTTAAGTGACAAGACTATCGAGAGTTACTCAAACACTAAATTCTTGCTAAAGAGCGAAAAATAACGCAGTGTTAACTGTATTGTTCCATGGTTTTATATCGTTTTATTTGGAAAATGTTATGACTGAATGGTCTATTGAAGATGCGCGCGCAACCTATAACGTGACGCATTGGAGTCAGAAGTTTTTTGGGATCCGTGATGATGGTGAAGTGACGGTGTCACCTGATCCGCAAAATCCTGAGCATAAAATTGGCTTAAATGAGCTCGCTAAAGACATGGTTAAGGCCGGTGTGTCTTTACCCGTGCTGGTGCGTTTCCCACAGATTTTACACCATAGAGTTGAAAGCCTGTGCGAAGCCTTTAATGAGGCTATTCAGAAATACGAATATCAAAATAAATACCTGTTGGTTTACCCGATTAAGGTGAATCAACAGCAAACTGTTGTTGAAGAGATTTTAGCGAGTCAAAAATCTAAAGAAGTCCCGCAACTCGGGCTTGAGGCCGGCAGTAAGCCAGAGCTAATGGCGGTGCTTGCTATGGCACAAAAAGCTAGCTCGGTGATTGTTTGCAATGGTTATAAAGACAAAGAATACGTTCGCTTGGCATTAATTGGCGAGAAGCTTGGCCACAAAGTTTATATTGTGCTTGAGAAAATGTCCGAGCTAAAACTGGTACTTGCTGAAGCACAACAGCTTGGTGTTACCCCGCGTTTAGGTATTCGTGCGCGCCTTGCATTTCAGGGTAAAGGTAACTGGCAAGCCAGTGGTGGTGAAAAGTCAAAGTTTGGTTTATCTGCTGCGCAAGTATTACAGGTGGTTGAACAGCTTAAAGCACAAGATATGCTTCCTAGTTTGCAATTGTTGCACTTCCATTTAGGCTCGCAGATCGCCAATATTCGCGATATTAGGCAAGGTGTGAGTGAAGCTGGTCGCTTTTATTGTGAATTAAGGCAGCTTGGCGCTCCTGTGGATTGTTTTGACGTTGGTGGCGGTTTAGCTGTTGATTATGACGGCACCCGTAGCCAGTCAAGCAACTCAATGAACTATGGCCTAACAGAGTATGCCAATAATATCGTTAACGTGATGACGGATTTATGTAACGAGTATCAACAGCCAATGCCGTTGATTATCTCAGAGTCAGGTCGTCACCTTACTGCGCATCATGCGGTGTTGATTACCGATGTAATTGGCACGGAAGCTTATAAACCAGCTGACGTTACTGAGCCTGATGAAGATGCACCTCAACTATTACAAAATATGTGGCAGTCGTGGGGTGATTTAAAGGGACGTTTAGATCAACGTGCTTTAATCGAGGTTTATCACGATACGCAAAGCGATATGGCCGAGGCCAACTCATTGTTTGCGGTAGGTCAACTGACATTGGCGCAGCGCGCGTGGGCTGAGCAAACAAACTTGCGAGTGTGTCACGAGCTTAAAGGATTGCTAAGTAACAACAACCGCTTTCACCGACCAGTTATTGATGAGCTAAACAGCAAGCTAGCTGATAAGTTCTTTGTGAACTTTTCATTGTTCCAGTCATTACCTGATGCCTGGGGTATTGATCAGGTATTTCCTGTATTGCCGTTAACAGGACTGGATAAAGCACCCGAAAGACGTGCGGTGATGCTGGATATTACCTGTGACTCTGACGGTATTGTCGATCAATATGTTGATGGTCAAGGTATTGAGTCCACCTTACCCGTGCCGGCTTGGAGTGCTGAAAGCCCGTATTTAATTGGCTTTTTCATGGTTGGCGCTTATCAAGAAATTTTGGGCGATCTACACAACTTATTTGGTGATACTAACTCTGCAGTGGTGCGTTTAGACGATCAAGGCTTAGCCAATATTGACTCAGTGCTAGAGGGCGATACTGTAGCTGATGTGCTCAGATACGTGAATCTTGATGCAGTAGAATTTATGCGTACCTACGAAGAACTCGTCAACAAGCACATTGTAGAGAATGAGCGTGCATCAATTCTTGAAGAATTGCAGCTTGGCCTGAAAGGCTACACCTATTTAGAAGATTTCTCCTAGCGGTGTCACTTGCGCCGCAACTTTTGCTGCGGCGCGAGTTTTTGAGTGGTTAGATGTTTGAAGCCAGTGAAAAAAAACTTGAGATAGTTGTTGCGAATGAGTTTGGCTCGTTGAGAACTTTGCCTGATGACTTTAAGGCAAAGCTGTTAACGCTTGCTGGCGCTGAAATCTTATCTCACGTTCACAATGACTGCATCGATGCGTACGTGCTGAGTGAGTCGAGTTTATTTATTTGGGACAATAAACTACTGCTGTTGACTTGTGGGCAGTCAACCTTAATTGAGTCGGCGCTTTATGCATTAGGCGTAATTCCTACCGATCATATCATTAGTTTCAAGTATCAACGTAAAAGCGAACTTTTTGCGGCGCTGCAAACTACAACCTTTGCTGAGGATGCAAAGCTGTTAGCTCAGCAACTACCAGGTCGATCTCTGACGTTAGGTGACAAACCTGAGCAACAACATTTCATGTTCTATTATACTCATCGTGATTTAGATACAACATTAGTTCCGCTACCAGAGTTAACACCTCAAGAGCATTTAATAAGCGAATTAATGCTTTACCAACTCGATAGTGACAGTGCGGCACGTTTTATGGCGCTAAAAGGGCAAGGCAAAACCTTAACCGCAGCCAAGCAACGTAGGCTACTTAATATTGGTGAATTACTTGTGGGCTTTAAGTTTGACGACTATGCATTTAGCCCATGCGGATACTCGTTAAACGCAATTAGTGGCAGTTATTATTTAACCTTGCATTTAACTCCTCAAAGCAGTGGCTCTTACTTAAGCATTGAAACAAATCTAGATAATTTAACCATCGTTTTCGGGATATTTACTCGTTTACACCACCAATTTAGTCCGGCTCGTTGCGATCTTGTGTTAAGTGGTCATGGCGCTTTTACCAGTGATGTGAGTCAATACTTAGCAACAACGCTAAACCTCTGTGATAGCAAACACGGTAGCGATGTCAACATTGTCGACACTAGCCTTAATGAGTTAGATAACCATACTGAAAGCCCTGAGCAGAGATATACTATACACTTGCGCCAATTTTGCCGACGTCAATAAGACACGGTGCGCATTACTTTTGTTATTAAGTGAGGAGTCTATGACGACTTTTGCTGAAAAACCAGATTATTCATTGTATTCAAATGCGTTTGGCTACTTACGCCAGCCGTTAGATTTTAAACCACTAGCGAGCAACGCCGATGTCGTTGTCATTGGCCTACCGTTTGATATGGCGACTACAGGTCGCTCAGGCGGCCGCATGGGGCCCGATGCAATTCGCCGCGCCTCAGTTAACTTAGCCTGGGAGGATACTCGCTGGCCTTGGCATTTTAAGTTGAGCGATAGCATTAGCATTGTTGATGCGGGCGATTTAGTGTTCGACTGTGGCGATCAAGCCGACTTTACTGGCCGATTAGAAGCTTTTGCGACTAAAGTGGTCGAGTCTGATAAAGCGCTGTTGAGTTTTGGTGGTGACCACTTTGTTACATTGCCACTGCTGCGTGCTCACCATAAGAAATACGGCAAAATGGCTTTATTGCATTTCGATGCTCACACGGACACTTACAGTCAGGGCAGTAAATATGATCATGGCACCATGTTCTACCATGCGCCGAAAGAGGGGCTGATTGATGTTGAACATTCGATTCAGATCGGCATTCGCACTGAATACGAACAGCAAGGGCACGGTTTTGACGTAGTCGACGCTGCAACTGCAAATGAAATGACCGCAGATGCCATCATTGAACGTATTAAACAGCGTGTTGGTGATTTACCGCTATATGTAACCTTTGACATTGACTGCCTTGATCCTGCTTTTGCGCCGGGCACTGGTACGCCGGTGTGTGGTGGCTTAACCAGTGATAAAGCCATGAAGATTATTCGCGGCCTGCAGGGTATGAATATAGTGGGTATGGATGTGGTAGAAGTTGCCCCATCGTACGATCATGCAGACATTACCGCACTTGCTGGCGCCACATTAGGGCTTGAAATGCTGCATTCATGGGCAGTGGGTAAAAAGCTCGCACCGGCAAAAGACTAGTAATGTCATCGATTAATTGAAAAGCACAGCTGGAGTAGACACTTGCAGCTGTGCTTTTATTTGATAATCAAGAATTAAAAAGCGAACCGAACAATGAGTGATTTAAGTGATATTCGCCGCGAGTACACTCAAGGTGGATTAAGACGAGAGCAATTGCCAGACAATCCGATGGCATTGTTTGAAACCTGGCTTGAACAAGCACGTGATGCCAAGTTAATCGACCCAACTGCCATGAGTGTAGCAACGGTTGATGAAGACGGCCAACCATTTCAGCGCATTGTGCTATTAAAGCAATTTAGCGACAAAGGTTTTGTATTCTTTACCAATCTTGAAAGCCGTAAATCTAAGCAAATTGCCTGCAATAGCAAGGTAAGCTTGTTATTCCCTTGGAATGTATTAGAGCGTCAGGTGGCGGTAACTGGCGAGGCAAAGCCACTGTCTATGCTTGAGGTGAGTAAATACTTCATGAGCCGACCAAAAGACAGTCAGATTGCTGCCTGGGTGTCAAAGCAGTCTAGTAAGATTTCTGCCAGACAAGCCTTGGTGGGTAAATTTAACGAGATGAAAGCCAAATTTGCCGAAGGTGAAGTACCGCTGCCTAAATTCTGGGGCGGCTATATTGTTGAGCCAACAAGCATTGAGTTTTGGCAAGGTGGTGAAAGCCGCTTGCATGACCGGTTCTTGTATGAAAAACAGCAAGGTAATTGGCAGATTGATCGCTTAGCACCATAGGGCTTGTTATGAGTAAACCATTTATTTGGGTCGATGCTGATGCTTGCCCAAACCCTGTGAAAGACATGTTGTTTCGAGCAGCGGAGCGTAAACAGTTGCAACTACGCCTGGTTGCGAATCAACTAATCGGTCATCCTCCATCGCAATTTATCAAAGCGATTCGCGTGAGTAGTGGTTTTGATGAAGCTGATAACTTTATTGTCGAGCAAGCGTCACAAGGCGATTTAATCGTTACTGCTGATATCCCACTTGCAGCAGATGGCGTTGCAAAAGGTGCTTTGGTGGTGAACCCACGAGGTACTTTATATACAAAAGATAATGTTAAGCAAGCACTTAACTCGCGTAATTTTATGGAAGAAATGCGCTCAGCTGGTGTAGTTACCCAAGGACCCGCTAAATTCTCAGCTGCCGATAAGCATGCTTTTGCAAAAGTCCTGGATAAATGGCTTGCTAAGATAAATTAAAGATGACTAATATTTAGTTAGAGCGTTAATTTATTACGTCATAAAAAGGACTTACATCATGAAGACTCAACTCAAATGCTTATCTGTAGTAGCGCTTAGCGCTTTTTTTAGTGCTAGTGCGTTAGCTGGAGATTGGCAGGTTAATTCAGCCAACTCAAACGTCAGCTTTATTTCTACTAAAAAACAAGACATTGCTGAAGTACATCACTTTAAGAATCTATCTGGCAGTTTGTCGGAGTCAGGTGAGTTTAGTTTAACTATTCCACTTAAGAGTGTTGCGACAGGTATCGAGATACGCGATCAACGCATGCAGTCGATGTTGTTTGAGGTGAGTAAGTATCCAAGTATGATGCTTAGCGCTGAGGTTAAGCCTGAGTTGTATAAATCGCTTGCGGTAGGTCACAGTGTCATTGCACAGGTAAATGGTACGATTGACTTACATGGTATTAAAGCTGATAAAGTTTTTGATGTTATGGTCGCGAAAGTGGCAAAGGAAAAGTTACTTGTCACCAGTTTTAAACCCGTGGTAGTCAACGCCAAAGACTTTGGATTAGAAGGTGGGGTAGAAAAGCTTAGAGAAGTGGCTGGTTTATCAAGTATCAGCTTAGCAGTACCTGTGAGCTTTGTGATATCCTTATCGCAATAAATTTAAATAGTTAGCGAAAGAGGGCGCACTGTTAAATGCGCCTTTTAATTGCTCAAGGAGCCATAATGGTTACAGATAAAGACGGTTATGTTCATCTTATTCAGTACTTAACCGAACACTTGCACTTGTTTGAAACCAACGACGCTAGTGTTGAAGATGCTGGCAGTGTACTTGAGCTATTTGAAGAACAGTTATCAGCACAAATCATTATGGTTTGTGGTCAAAACCCGCAACTTAGTTTTGCCCAACGTAATATGGTTATCCGCGAGATCGATGCCATTGTTTATGATCTTGAAGAGATTTTAGGCTCCAAAGGTAATCATCAAGCAACAGCTCAACAAAGTATTTTTGTCACAGAATTCTCAGGCTTGATTAAAAACTTGTTTGATCAAGAAATCGAGCGCATGGTGCCTTAGGCTTGTTTGTGCTCGGTACCGCGCCAGACTCCATCTGCTGGTTACAGTCAGTTAGATACACAAATTTGGCATGCTAGATTAAATTGTAAAGCGCATGCACCCACCACAGCTAGCTTTATCGTAACAACTAGTTGTAGCGTAAAATACCTACCTCATTGATTGTCATAGTAAAAGGAATATAAATATGCTGCGTTATCTTTTCTTGTTTCTTATGATTAGTTTGTCAACACAAGTACACAGCAAACAAGCCGACCCTCAAAACCAGAGTAAACAAACGCTCAAAGGGTTTGAAACTATGACGGTAGCGGGCTCGAATTTAATGTTTGCTGCGCGTATGGACACCGGAGCGAGTAAGTCATCTTTGCACGCCGTTGATTTAGAAATCAAAGGCGGCGCGCATAAAAAGATGAAGAAAAATATTGGTAAAACCATTGAGTTCACAACCATGAATGAGCGTGGTGAAACAGCGCGCTTGTCTGGCAAGATTGTTGATACTTCTACGGTAAAAAACTCTCAAGGCACTGAAACACGCTACATTGTTGAGCTTGCCATTGGCTTCCCCGACAAACTCAAAACAGTGCAGGTTAATTTACGCGACCGCGCCCACATGGATTTTAAATTACTCATTGGCCGTAACTTCTTGAAAGGTGATTATGTGGTCGATGTGTCGGAGAAAAAGTACATTGGCCCAGTAGAAAAGCTGTCTATTGTTGAGTCTGACTTACTTTTTAAAACCCGCATTGACACTGGCGCAGTCGAGAACTCACTGCATGCGGTTGATATTCATATTGAAAATGAAGACAAAGATAATATGGATAACAATATAGGTAAGATGATCACTTTTACTACCGAAAACGAAAAGGGCAAAAAGGCGACCGTGAAGACTCGCATCACTAACACCTCACTTATTCGTAATGCTCAAGGTAGCGAAGTGCGCTATATGGTCAAACTCAAAATTGGTGAGCCGGGCAGTGAGTTTATGGTGGAGACCAATTTAAGAGACAGAAGCAAGATGAGTTATAAACTACTCATTGGGCGTAATTGGCTGCAAGGGCATTACATAGTGGATGTAGACCTTTAAAGAAGCGCCTTAGGCTAAAATTTTTTTCGCTCGCGACTAGCGCAAACAAAAAACGCCAACAAAAAACCGCTAACAGTAATGTCAGCGGTTTTTGTGATTTTATAGCGTTATAAAAGTAGTGTTAAGCCCGCATTGATTTTTCACCACGAGCAAGTCCTACGATGCCTGAGCGAGACACTTCAATAACCTTAGTGACATCAGCGAGGTTTCCTATAAAGGCGTCTATCTTTTCCCCCGTGCCAACCATTTGAATGGTATACAAGTTAGGAGTCACATCGACAATCTGGCCACGGAAGATATCAGCCGTGCGCTTTACTTCTTCGCGATTTGCGCCTTGCGCTTTTACCTTAATCAGGGCAATTTCACGCTCAATGTGCGCGCCTTCAGTAATGTTCGCAACCTTAAGAATATCAATCAGTTTGTGAAGCTGTTTCTCAATTTGTTCCAGTACGCTACCGTCAGCGGTAACCGTGATATTTAGCCGTGACAAGGTGTTATCTTCTGTCGGTGCCACGGTCAAGTTCTCAATGTTATAGCCGCGCTGTGAGAATAAGCCAACAACGCGAGATAAAGCACCGGGCTGGTTTTCAAGTAATACAGAAATAATTCGACGCATTAGCTTTTCTCCGTTTTGCTTAACCACATTTCATTCATCGCACCACCGCGAATAAGCATTGGGTACACGTGCTCAGTTTCGTCAACACTGATATCAACAAACACTAGCTTATCAGTCATGCTTAGTGCTTGTGCCAGCTTAGTTTCAAGCTCAGCAGGATCGCTAATCGTCATACCTACGTGACCATAAGCTTCAGCAATTTTGGCGAAGTTAGGTACAGAATCCATATAAGAGTGGGAGTGACGACCTGAATAAATCATGTCTTGCCACTGCTTAACCATGCCTAAGAAACGATTATTGAGGTTAATAATTTTCACCGGAATATCGTATTGCAGCGCTGTCGAAAGCTCTTGAATATTCATTTGAATAGAGCCATCGCCAGTAACACAAACTACGCAGGCATCAGGGTGGGCAAATTTAACGCCCATAGCCGCAGGCAAGCCAAAGCCCATGGTGCCTAGACCGCCAGAGTTAATCCAACGTCTTGGTTTATCAAATGGATAGTAAAGCGCGGCAAACATTTGGTGTTGACCCACGTCGGATGCAACATAAGCATCACCATTAGTCAGCTTATGGACGGTTTCAATTACCTGTTGCGGCTTAATTCTCTCTGAGCTTGTATCGTAAGCAAGGCACTTACGGTTACGCCATTGGTTGATTTGGCTCCACCACAAGTCCATGGCATTGGCATCGTTTGCTTTGCCAGAATCTTCTAAAAGCGACAGCATACTAGACAGCACTTTGTCAGCGCTGCCTACGATAGGAATATCAACCCGCACAGTTTTAGAAATAGATGATGGGTCAATGTCTATGTGGAGAATTTTGGCATTCGGGCAGTACTTTTCGACATTATTAGTTGTACGATCGTCAAATCGTACCCCAATACCGAAAATAAGGTCGCAGTTATGCATTGCCATGTTGGCTTCATAGAGGCCGTGCATGCCAAGCATGCCTAAACATTGTTGATGGGTGCCAGGAAATGCCCCTAATCCCATAAGAGTGTTTATCACTGGGATATTAAGCTTTTCAGCTAGCTGTAAAATTTGTTGATCACATTCTGATATGATCGCGCCTCCGCCAACATAAAGCACTGGCTTCTTTGCTTGTAATAAAGCCTCTAGACCACGTTTTATTTGACCCTTATGGCCAGTAGTCGTTGGGTTATATGAGCGCATGCTTACCGTTTCAGGGTAAACATAATCATGCAATACATCAGGATTCAAACAATCTTTAGGTAGGTCTATAACAACCGGGCCAGGACGTCCGCTTGCAGCAATGTAAAATGCTTTTTTGACGATAGCGGGTATGTCAGCAGGATCGGTAACCAAAAAGCTGTGTTTCACCACAGGCCGTGAAATACCAATCATGTCGCATTCTTGGAATGCATCATTACCAATTAAGTTACTTGGTACTTGGCCTGACAACACCACCATAGGAATTGAGTCCATATAAGCGGTAGCAATGCCGGTGACTGCATTAGTTGCGCCAGGGCCTGATGTCACAAGCACCACACCAACTTTGCCTGTTGAGCGGGCATAACCATCTGCCATATGCACGGCAGCTTGTTCATGACGCACAAGAATATGTTCAATACCAGAGATTTTGTGCAGAGAATCGTAAATGTCGAGGACGGACCCACCAGGGTAACCGAAAATATGTTCAACGCCCTCATCGATTAGAGAGCGCACAATCATGCTCGCGCCGGAAAGCTTTTCCATAAAAAACATCCTTTAAAGTTACCGTATGGTAAACAGTAGCTTGAATACAACGACGGTAATCGTTAAATCAGGGGGAGAGAAGGGTAATTCGCTCCCATGTCGAGCTCGATCAAGAGTATTGATACAGCCTTAAAAACATCATATGTAAAATTTAATTTACTGCAATAGCTGAAACTAATTTATTTTTATACTTGAAGTTTATTCAACTTTGTTGTTTTGAGTGCGCTTATGTGGATTTGAAAGGCTATAGCCTGTGTTGTGAGTAAACTTTGTGGATAGGGGGAAGAGAATAGTAGATTCTGAAGCGGCAATGATGCCGGAACCAATTTTTGGCACCGGCATTAAATATTTAAATTCGCTTAATAGAAGGGCAAACTTTTATGACTAGTTTGCTCTTTGTCTTGTTTGCAGCACAAGGCAAACCACTACCAATAATACTGAAATCAACATTAGCGCAGAGAATGGCACGGCATCGCCGGTATAGAACAGGGCTAAAAGTGGCCCAGCGAGAGCGCCAAAGCCAAATCGCAACGTGCCAATCACTGCAGTCGCCGTGCCGGTTTCTTGTTTAAACTTCATCAGTACGATGGCATCGGCATTCACCGACATGACACCCAAACAACCCATTAATGGGATTAGCATTGCCACTGTGTAGTGATAACTTAGCCCAAACACGTTAGCAGCTAGCAATGCTGATGCCGAAACAGTTGCGGCAAAGGTCGCCATTACCAACATACGTTTTGAACCAAAGCGACCAACGATTCTAGAGTTAATAATATTGGCGAGCATCAATGCGCCAACATTACTACTAAACAAAATTGCAAACATGTTTTTGCTTAGCTCAAACACTTCCATGTAAACAAATGGTGATGCGGTTAGGTAACAGAAAAATGCAAATGACGTCAGTACGCCACAAATGATGTTGAGTTTTACACCCTCGCGAGAAAATACCGTGTAGTAGGCTCGAAAAAACGATTTCTGACTGCGCTCATTGCCAGCATCACTAGGCATTTTAAGTTTGATGAGCACCAATATTAGCAAGCTAAAAGCATATAAAGCCTGACTGGCAAAAATCATGTGCCAGTCAGCAAAGCCAAGGATAATACTGCCAAGGGACGGTGCAACAAGCGGCGCTAACATCATAATCAAACTGACATACGACATGCCTTTAGCTGTGTTATTACCGTAAACCTCTTTAATGTAGCCAGGAACTACTACGGTCGCTGCCGCGCCTATAAACGCTTGTAAAAAGCGTAATGACAAAAATACTTCGACGCTGGTGGTTATCGCAATAAGTGTACTGACTAGGGTAAAGCCTGATAAGCCAACTATCACTAACGGACGGCGTCCAAAACGATCGGCTAATGGGCCAAAGGTAAGCATTCCTATTGCGTAACCCGCTAGGTAAATGCTCAAAGACTGTTGAACAGTTGTTACACTAGAATTGAAGCTGTCAGCCAATATCGACATTGCGGGTAAATACATGTCGATTGCCAATGGGGTGATGGCAACAATCGCCGCTAGCATTGGGATTAATAATGCAAGTGGGGGGAAGTTAGCTAGGGGATCTGTTTGATTGACATGGGTACTGGAACGCAAAACTACCTCAGAATACCGTTGAAAACAGTAATATTTTAACACGCCAACTAAATTAGCGTCCGGCTAATTACGTTTTAATTGTAAGATTTTACAAAGATTGCAGCTTGCAATATATCGTTAATCTTATCGACGCAAATTTGTCATTTTTATCCAGTACGTTATGCGAAATCAAAAAAAACAGGACGTACTAAAAATGAAAAAGCGCTTATTTTCTTTATCGGTAATTTGTTCAGCCATGTTGCTAAGTGCATGTGATGGCGATGATGGTGTCAATGGCACTAACGGCAGCAATGGTGAGAACGGAAAGGATGGCTATAACACTGTCATATCAACAACCGATATTGCTAAAGGTAGTGAACAATGTGTGTTTGGTGGGCAAATGATCCAAGCTGGGTTAGATGTTAACCGCAATGGCGTGCTTGATGCTGATGAAGTTGATGCGAGCTTAACAGTTTATCAATGCAATGAAGCACAGGGGAAATTAGCGGCTAATTTGATTGGTCGCTATGAATCTGGCGTGTTTGGCCAAAGCGCCGCTGAAATTGTTGATTTTTACGCGTCAAGTAAACAAGCATTTGTCGTAAACGCGCAAAGTGGCATGGTAGATGTGCTCGACTTGTCAAAATTAAGTGCCGCTGAACAAGTTGAGAATCCATTCACGCTAAACAATATCGACAAGCTGATGACAATAGACGCAGCTGCCGATAGCGCGTTAACAGGCTTAGGTAGCGTAAACAGTGTTGCTGTACATGGTGATTTAATGGCGATGGCGATTGAACGTGCTGATAGCGCTGGTAACAGCAAGCAAGGTAATGGCGTAATAGCATTTTATCGTTTGAGCGATTCTGCAGTTCCAGTATTCCTGAAAACGGTTGAGGCTGGCGCGCTTCCAGACAATGTGACATTTAGTCCTGATGGCGCGTATTTACTGGTAGCCAACGAAGGTGAGCCAAATGATGCTTATGATGTTGACCCAGAAGGTAGTGTGTCAATTATTGCAATCACTGATAATACCCCTGCAGATACGGCAACAAGTGTTGGCTTTACTGAGTTTAATGTTGGAAGCCCACGTAATAGCGAGCTAAGCGATAAGATTAAAATCAACGGCCCTGGAGCTAGTATCGCTCAAGATCTAGAGCCTGAATACGTCGCAGTTTCACAAGACAGTAAATACGCATTTGTTAGCTTACAAGAAAACAATGCTATTGCTGTGATTGATATTGCTAACGCAGAGGTGGTGCGGATCAATGCACTAGGTCTTAAAGACTATGGCTTACTCGGTAATGAAATCGATGCATCTGATAAAGATGACATGATCAATATTCGCACTTATCAGGGTGTATACGGCATGTATCAACCAGATACTATCGCAAGCTATCAATGGGGCAACACCGATTTCATCGTTAGCGCTAACGAAGGTGACTCACGCGACTACAGTGATTTCTCAGAGGAAGTGCGAGCTGAAGATCTCACATTATCAGCAAACCACCCTCAAGTTGCGGCAGCGCAAGATAAAACGCTACTTGGCCGTTTAAAAGTCACAACGTCAATGGGTGAGTCTGAAACCGCTGGCATTTACGATAAAATTGTATCTTACGGTGCGCGCTCATTCTCTATTTGGACTAAAGAAGGCACGCAAGTTTTTGATAGTGGTAGCCAGTTTGAAAAAATCACAGCGGCATTGCTTGGTGATGACTTCAATAACCATAATGAAGAAAGCAAAGGCGACAGCCGCAGTGATGATAAAGGGCCTGAGCCGGAAGCGGTTGCATTGGGTAAAGTCGGTGACGCCTTGTATGCATTCATCGGATTAGAGCGCACCGGCGGCTTTATGATTTATGATGTGACCAATCCTTTTGAGGTTAGCTTTATTGATTATGTCGTTAATCGTGATTTTGATGTCGAGTTCGAAATCGATGGAGCTGATATCACAGGTACACCAGAACTTGCCGGTGATTTAGGTCCTGAAGGGATGAAGTTTGTTGATGCAATGAATAGCCCGACCGGTTTGCCTTTGCTTATTGTCGGTAATGAAGTGAGTGGTAGCACTGCGGTTTACCAGTTCGAGCTAAACTAAACTGACAATTATTCGTTCAAGCTCCAGTAACAAGAGTATTGAACCTTAATTTTGTTTAAAAATTTAAACTAGTGCAGTGTACGAAAAAGCCAACGGTCATACCGTTGGCTTTTTACTTGTGACGATTAACTGCTAGTTAACTCGTCTCGTCAGCTTCTTTGCTATCCTGGTGCGGTAAAACAGCATTTAGGATGATGGCGACGATACCGCATAGACTAATGCCAGATAAGCTAAACTCGCCAATACCAAACGCCATGCCACCAATGCCGAATACCAGTGTTACTGCGACAATTGTGAGGTTTCGCGGCTCTGATAAATCAACCTGATTGCGTATTAGGGTATTTAAGCCCACAGCGGCAATCGAGCCAAACAACAAGCACATAATGCCGCCCATTACAGGTACTGGAATGGTTTGCATCAGCGCACCTAGTTTGCCGACAAAGGCGAGAATAATGGCAGTAATTGCCGTCCAGGTCATAATGCGAGGGTCAAAGCTCTTGGTTAAAGTTACCGCGCCAGTTACCTCTGAATATGTGGTGTTTGGCGGGCCGCCGAATGTAGAGGCTGCAATAGTGGCAACACCATCACCCATAAGCGTGCGATGTAGCCCAGGCTTTTTCAAATAATCCTTACCGGTTACATTAGAAATAGCCAGAATATCCCCGATATGTTCAACCGCTGGTGCGATTGCCACTGGTAACATGAACAATATAGCTTGCCAGTGAAACTCGGGCGCGACAAAGTTGGGTAGGGCTACCCAACTGGCGTTAGCGACAGGTGAGAAGTCAACAATGCCGAAAAATAAGCTCATGATGTAACCAACAACAATGCCGGCTAGAATTGGCATTAGTCGAGTAATTCCTTTGGCGAACACGGCAACAATAATCGTTGTGGTCAATGCACCTAGCGAAATAATGAGCGCCGTTGATTGCTCAATTAACACCGCGCTACCATCACCAGTTTTCCCCAGAGCCATATTTACAGCTACCGGTGCAAGGCCTAAACCGATGATCATAATGACTGGGCCAACCACCACAGGCGGTAACAGCTTATGAATAAAATCCGTGCCCTTAAACTTCACGGCGGTGCCCATCAATACATAAACAAAACCCGCTGCCATTAAGCCACCCATGGTAGCTGGGATGCCCCAGGTTTGAACGCCATATAAAATTGGTGCGATGAACGCAAATGACGAGGCTAGAAAGATAGGGACTTGTCGTTTAGTGATAAGTTGAAATAATAGGGTACCAATACCTGCAGTAAATAGCGCTACACTGGTATCTAGCCCTGTGATTAAGGGCATGAGCACCAGCGCGCCAAATGCGACAAATAACATTTGTGCGCCCTGAAGTGGTACAAACATACGATTCATTTCCGTCTCCATTTAGTGATGATTAAATTTGATTAATTACAATCATCTATTAACCGATCGTGCTAATCGTGATTTACTTCCTGTCACATTCTTATGTTACACTTTGGTCACTTTGTTTTGTTGCGTTTATCCTATCTAATGTTAAAAAATACACTCAATGTCATACTTTTAGCTGCTTCATTAGTTTTTACTACATCAATTTCGGCTGTGGAAATTAAGAAGTTGGATCAGGCTGATATACAAGTTAATAGTCGCAGCAAAACTGATCGCACTAACGCATTAAAGCAAGCTTTGTCGCAAGTGTTTGTGAAAAACTCAGGTAACGCCAGTGTGTTAAGTCATGAACTAGTGAGTGCTCAGGTTCAAAAACCACAGTCATTACTGACGCAATACAACTATTACCAACAAGATAACCAACTGTATTTGCAGGCTATCTTTGATCACCAGCAGTTAGTACAAATTCTACGTAAAGCTGACCTACCTGTGTGGGGCGCGCAGAGGCCATTGACATTGTTTTGGCTAAGTATGCCAAGTGAAAACGGTTATGAAATTGTGTCTGACGCTATGGTGAGCGCCAATGAAGATGGCATGAACGACTATGCAATTAGCCAGGGGATCCCTGTGCTATTTCCGTTGATGGATTTAGACGATTTGATGCAGGTAAGTGTTACCGATGTGCGTGGGCAATTTGCACAATCGGTGGCGATGGCTAGCCAAAGGTATGATGCCGAGTACTTTGTCGTGGCCAATATGGATACCTTTGCTGGTGAAGTGCGTTACCAAATGAGTTTATATGCCAAGGATAGCCAAGATCCGATTATGCAGCCGTTACTTTCTCATCAAGGTCTGGCGCTAGATTACCAGCTAGCTGGGCAGCAAATGATGGATAAATTAGCGCAGTACTTTGTTAGCCAATACGCGATAGCATCTTCTGGCGAAGATTTATCGACATTACTTAGTTTTGTCGGCATTACATCAATGAAAGATGTGGTGGAAATTGAAAGTTATTTGCAAGAGTTAACTGCAGTTAAAGCCATTCAGTTGCACCAAATTAATGCTGATACTGTGACTTATGCCGTTGATTTATTTAGCCAGGTTGCCGACTTGCAACGACTGCTAAATATCGACAATCGCATACAAGATATTACCATACCTCAAACTGAGTCCACTTTAGGTAGCGGCTCAAGCTTTGATCAAGGATTTGGTCAAAGTCCAGATCAAACGAATGAGCAGCCTAGTGAGAAAGACGGTGAGCCGGTTACCCTCATATATCAATGGCTAGCACGCTAGGCATTGACGTTCCTTGCGGTGAAAGTTCACCGCACTATTCTTAGCTTGTGTTATACTGGCGCCGTTAAAATTTAGCGAGATCTCAATTTAGTGAGTCAACATTCCCCAAAACAGCTTTCATTACCCGTTTATTTACCGGACGATGAGACATTTGATAGTTATTATCCTGCATCTGGCAATGATGAACTGATCGAAAAGCTGCAAGCCAGTGCCAAAGGGGAGTTATGCAATTCGCTATTCATCTTTGGACCGGAAAAGTCTGGTCGTACACATTTACTGCATGCCGCTTGCGCTCAAGCTAATGAATTCGAGCGACGCACCTTATATGTGCCACTAGGTATCCACGCCAGTATTTCAACGGATTTGTTTGAAGGTTTAGAGTCTTTACAGCTTATTTGCATCGATGACGTTGATGCCATTGCAGGACACCCAATTTGGGAAGAAGCGCTATTTCATTTATATAACCGCATTAATGAGCAGCAAGACTGCCAGCTTATTGTGAGTGGCTGTAAGTCACCAACCGAAGCTGGTTTCTCACTTCCTGATCTCGTCAGCCGTATGCAATGGGGGCTCAGTTACCAATTGCAACCAATGAAAGATGATGACAAATTGCTTGCTTTGCAGCGCCGTGCTGCAATGCGTGGGTTGCAGCTTTCGGACGACGTTGGACGCTTCTTACTTAATCGTATGGCAAGAGACTTACGTACCTTGTTTGATGTACTAGATAAGCTAGATAAAGCGTCTATGGTTCATCAACGCAAGCTGACGATCCCTTTTATCAAAGAAATGCTCAGGCTTTAGGGGCAAATCATCTGTGAACGCTTGTCGCGCTAGCATTAAATAGCGTGGGCAATTCGCCTTTCAACATTGTTAGTACAATTAATTCACACCTATTGCATATACACGTAATGCTGTATATGCTCAAAACATGTTCCCTGTTTGCTTTTCTAGTTTGGTATCAAAGGTTTATTGCTGTGCAAAAAACTGAGATCATAAAAACGCTTCAAGCAGATCCTAATTTTGATGAAGCGAATATCAATGAGCTGCTTTACCAGTCAAACCGTGATATCGCCAAGCGTTCATCGACGGGGAGTTATATTTACCTGTTGATATGGTTTGCACTCGTACTGCCATCAAACTTATGGCAAGTTAACTCAAACTTATCCATTATTGTGACTTGCGCTTTTTTGCTGTTAGCTTGTTTGCGTTTGCCGTATGTATTTAAATTCGATTCCATCTATTTAAAATTCCCTGGCGTGTGGCGTTACGGTTTTCCCCTGATCGTTTTGTCTCCTGCTTTAATGTGGGGCACATTATGTTCATTGTGCTTCGTTATTCCTAAACTTGAGCCTTATGCGCTGATTATTATTATCTCAACAGCTGGCCTGACAGGTGGTGGCGTTGCAGCGCTTATTCCATCGCGCTTCCTTACTATTGGATTGTTTTCGGCATTTTTAGTGCCGCCCTTTATCACGCTGGTAGTCACTCAACATGAAAATGTATCGTTAACGCTAGTTTTTGCAATCTATTGGCTAGGTATGTATTCAACTACCAATGAGCAACACGCTCAGTATTGGAAGGCCCTAAAAGATTCGCTGTTTATCAAAAATCATGCAAAAGAGCTTGAGCATCTCAATAATATGGATGAGCTAAGCGGATTAAAAAATAAGCGCTACTTTAACAAGGCTCTGATGCAAAACGTGAAATTGGCTGCTAGAGCTAGTGGACCACTCGCAGTAATGCTACTTGATATTGATAACTTCAAACAAATTAACGATAAGTATGGTCATCTTGTCGGGGATGTGAGTATTCATAAGCTTGGTGAAGTGCTTAAATCAATCGTCAAAAGAGATACTGATGTTGTTGCTAGGTTCGGTGGGGACGAGTTTGCGGTAATTTTACCTAGTCAGGATAGGCAGCGCTGTGTTGAGATAGGTGAAACTATTTGTCGCGCGGTGGCTTCACTGAATCCAAGTTCACCAGAATCGAGCCTTGTGGATCAAAGCCCGCAGGTTAAGTTTACCGTAAGCATAGGGCTTTGCTTTAGTATGCCGACATCGAGTACGCATCATAACGATCTTGTTGAGCAAGCTGACCACGCGCTTTATGAAGCGAAACATCAAGGCAAAAACCGTGTCGTTGTAGTAGACAATCACTAGTTTCCCAATCTGAGGTTAAGCGGACGAAAAAGCGCCTTGTGATTGCAAACTTACCATTGGTATCAATGACCGTCGCAATGACAAAGGCGCGAATTTAGCCAACCCTTTGTTGGCTGTGAATTACTTGTCTTTATTCTTGTGCTTTTTCAGCCCAAGTCCTAGCTCTCTACCACGTTTGCGCGCATAGAAAGGAAAGCCTATGAGTAGCAAGCTGATCAAAACCGACTCAATAATCGCAAACAGCAATAACTCTTCAGTGACATAAACTAGGGTAAGGCCATGCAATAAATATAGGCATAGAATGAAGCTCGCCCACGCATAGGTGTATGGGTTGCCCGTAATTACGCCTTTTAATGGCAACAATAGCGGTAGTATCCAAAGTACACTAAACGCCATTGAATAGTCGCCATTTATCCCTTGCTGGATAAAGTAACCAGCGAGCAAAGCGACCAACGCTAGATAGCCGATACGGCAAAGCTGCATCAAGGTTGCTGAACTCATACCCGATTGAACTTGGTTATCTTGCATGTTTAAACCTATAGGATCTCAAGCACATTTTCAGGAGGACGACCCACTGCAGCCTTACCATTAGCGAACACAATAGGGCGCTCAATTAACTTAGGTGTTGCAACCATGGCTTCAATAAGTTGCTCGTTTGATAATGCAGCATCACCTAGATTTTGCTCTTTGTATTCTGTCTCTTTGGTGCGCATCATCTCACGTGGTGAGGTTAAACCAAGTAGCTCAATGGTTTTGCTAATGTCTTGTACAGAAGGTGGCGTTTTTAAATACTCAACAATCGTGATCTCAGCTTGTTGTTCTTCAAGTAACGCCAGCGTTTGACGGCTCTTTGAGCAGCGTGGATTGTGATAGATAGTTGCTTTTGTCATTGTTGCTTCCCTTAATCGCTAGCTATAAAAACGGGCAAATCCGTAGATTTGCCCGCAATTGTATAGAAAATTACTGTTTAAAATAAGTCTAAGTCTATTTTAAAGCGTCAAGTTGTTTGTCTGCCTGGCGGAATTGCCTGATCCGAGCGTCAATCCTTGCCATTTGTAGGCTGTTGCCCTCAGAGTATCTGTGTGCATAATTTAGCTGATCAATGGCGCCTTTATAATCTGCCGCCAGCGCAAGTACTTCAGCGTTGCTGTAATGCTCCAGTGCTCGATTGCCAAGCTTTTTGTATGCATCAGTCATCAACTGGTAAGGCAGCATACTCTGTTTGTCTAAAAACAGCATATCTTCTAGTAGCGGAATCGCTTTTTCTGGCTTACCCGCCTCGGTGTATATGTGGGCGAGGTTAATGCTAACGACAGAAGATGTTGGCATTAGCCCTAGACGATGCTCAAGCATTGCTATCGCATCTTGATAGTCTTTGCGCTCAGCGTACAAATCGCTTTGAGTGTCGATGTAGAACAAGTTGTTTTTATCTTTTGCAAGTAGTTCAGTGATGATTTCTTGCGCTTCATCAAACCGCTTTAGCCTAAATAGCGCTAATGCTTTACCGTATAATGCAGCATCTTTAAATTTAAAAGTACGCTTTTTAAGTTGTTCTTCAAATCGGTACAAAGCAGCGCTATCACTAAGGCTTGAAAAACGTACCTGAATACGGGCTTTTGCCAGATGGTAATCAAGGTTATCTGGAATATAACGTTTAGGGTATTGCGCTGCGCGGTTACGAGCTTCACTAATACGCGATTCTGGTAATGGGTGAGTTAACAGCATTTGTGGCGGCTTTGAAGTAAAGCGGTAACGCACGGCTAACTCTTGGAAGAAGTCAGCTGCGCCGTTTGGATCAAAACCCGCTTCCGCCAAAATTTGCATACCAATACGGTCAGCTTCTTTTTCGTGTAAACGGGTGTAGTTAATTTGTGATTGAGTCGCCAGTGCCTGAGTTGTGGCTAATGCTGCCATACCCGCTTGTGGGGCAGCAATGGTTAACAATATTGCGCCTAGCATACCTGCGATAGTGGCGGTTGAGCTTTTCTCTTTGGCTTCAAATGAGCGCGCTAAGTGGCGTTGAGTAACGTGTGCGATTTCATGCGCCATAACTGATGCGAGTTCACTTTCGGTTTCTGCATTCAAAAACAGTCCTGTGTGTACACCAACATGGCCACCAAAAAAGGCGAATGCGTTAATTTCGTCATTTCTGAGCAAGAAGAAATAGAAAGGGGTTTTAACGCCGGTTGCATGAGCAACGAGTTTGTTGCCAAGCTCAGTTAAGTATTGATTTAATACAGGATCGTTGAGCATGGGGGCTGATGAGCGAATAACTCTCATGTAGGCGTCACCAAAGACCATTTCTTTCTCGAGACTTAAGGTGTTAACCGCGGCAGTACCTAAATCAGGCAAATCATTGCTGGCGAAACTTTTCGCAACGCCCGCTAAACAAATGAGTAGTGAAGCGCTAAGTAGTATTTTTTTAATAAATGCACTAGATAATGTTGGCAATGGAAACCTTCGTCGATACATAAATTGAGACATAAAACACCACATTCGGCGGATTTCTTGCCTTGTGGTTTGTTTTGCAAGCTAGGATAATAGCCTTAGTTTGTTTAACGCAAGTTGATTATGGAATTTATTGATTTAACTTCATACCGATGTCCTTACCCTTTAGTTCAGGTGAAGCTGTTGATGAAGCAAATGGTTAAGGGAGATAACTTGCTAGTATATCTATCTGACCCAGGTTCACGCCAAGATGTTCCCGCCTTTGTGAAAAAAATGGGCTTTGGTATTGAAATTAAAGAGCAAACTGATCTGCGACTTTCCTTAGTGATCTCCAAAAATTAATTGTTATACATCTAGAAGGCACATTAATGCTTACGTATTTAGGAAATTGGTACAAAAAACATTTTAGCGATCCGCAGGCTATTACTTTACTGTTTATTTTAGTTGGCTTAGGGCTAACTCTCTACTTTGGTGCATCTTTGCTTGCTCCTTTGTTGGTGGCGTTGATTTTAGCCTTTTTACTTGAGTGGCCAGTGCAACAAATGACCCGTATAGGCCTTAATCGCACAGCGGGGGCATCCGTGGTGCTTGTGGCGTTTTTAGGGGTCATGCTAGTGCTGTTTTTGGTCTTGATCCCAAGTCTGTGGAATCAGGGCTTAAGCCTAATATCAGACTTACCTAACATGCTTGATAAAGGTATGGTGGCGATTAAAGAGTTTAGTGCCAAGTACCCGCAGTTTGTCAGTGCAGAGCAAATTGATCAGATGTTCGCTGAGCTTAAAAAATTCGCCGATACTCAGCATTTACTTGATTTAGGTAAACAGCTTCTTGGCTACTCTGCATCTTTATTGGTGTTAATGGTGTATTTGATTTTAGTGCCATTATTGGTGTTCTTCTTTTTGAAAGATAAAGATGAGCTCATTAAAGGCAGCAAACGTTTTTTCCCATCGAATCGCGATTTAGCATCAAGTGTATGGTCTGAAATGGAGCAGCAGATCTTTAACTATATTCGCGGCAAAGTGATTGAAATCATCATTATTGGCGTAGTGAGTTACGTATTCTTTGCGCTCATGGGCTTAAGATACTCAGCGCTTCTTGGTGCGCTTACGGGTCTGTCTGTGCTTATTCCTTATGTTGGTGCCACCCTAGTGACATTGCCAATCGCATTAGTTGCGTTTTTCCAGTGGGGGATTAGTCCTGAGTTTGGTTATCTCATGCTTGGCTACGGCATTATTCAGGCGTTAGACGGTAACTTACTGGTACCAATTTTGTTCTCTGATGCGGTCGATTTACACCCGGTAATTATTATTGCTGCGGTGCTGGTTTTTGGCGGACTATGGGGCGTACTCGGGGTGTTCTTTGCCATTCCGCTAGCCTCATTAGTTAAGGCAGTTATTAATGCCTGGCCGGTCACCCATGAGCATCTTGAGCAAGTCGAGCAGCAACATAGGTAAGCTTATTGATTTAGCTTGATACTTTAACTTAAAGGCAGCCATTGGCTGCCTTTTATGTATGTGCTATCAATTATATAAACCATTTTAATCATCATGCTATACATTCGATGTGAACAATGTTTGTGGGCACTTTTTTTTGTAACGAAAAGGGGGGGAGAACTGAGTGAAATTAGTCAAGCCAAGTAAATCGTATCAGGCAAGTTATCACTCTTATATCGAAGAGTTAGGCCGTGAGGAGCGCTATCCGTTTCCGCTGGATTTTGACCATAGTGATTTCGATGCGCTGCTCTCAAAGCTTGAGAACTTTCGATTAGGAGAAAACCTCCCAGAGGGTTATGTGGCAAGCACTACGCTATGGCTGATTGATAATGAAGAAATTGTTGGAGTAACCAATTTACGTCATGGTTTAAATGAGGCGCTGCGCCATTGTGGTGGGCACATAGGTCTAGGTATTCGTCCATCGATGCGTGGCAAGGGTTATGGTAAGGATTTGATGAAGCTGTCTGTTGACCAGCTTCGAGCCATGGGCGAGCGACAAATTCATATTCACTGTTATGCCGATAATCTAGCATCAGCTAATACCACTAAAGCCATAGGTGGTGAGCTAGATTCGCAAGTGATGATTGATGATAAACTGGTTGAGCGCTATATCGTCTAGTGTCAGTCGCGTTTGAAGCATTGAACGAACAAGACTAAAAAGCCCGCTACAAACAGGTAAGCGGGCTTTTGGCCAATTAGATTTATTTGCAGCTCAGCTACTAAGGCGTGTAGTAAGTTGCTGCACCAGGGCCAACCGGCAATCCTACCACGAACACCCAGATAAAGAAGAACAGCGTCCAACCAACAAAGAATACGATGGAATATGGCAGCATGGTGGCAACCAAAGTACCTATGCCTAGGTTTTTCTTGTAACGACTTGCAACGGCGAGGATTAAACCAAAGTAGCTCATCATAGGTGTGATCAGGTTAGTCACTGAGTCACCAATTCGATAAGCCGCTTGAATGGTTTCAGGGGCATAACCCACAAGCATTAACATAGGCACGAAAATTGGCGCAGTTACAGCCCATTGAGCTGAAGCGCTACCTAACATTAGATTGATAAAGCCACATAGCATAATAAACAGTACAAACACGATAGGGCCTGTTAAGCCAACGGCAGATAATGCATCCGCGCCGGTTACCGCCAGCACAGCACCAAGATTAGTCCATTTGAAGAAAGCCACAAATTGTGATGCAAAGAACACCAAAACGATGTACATGCCCATGGTACTCATGCTGTGAGACATGGCGTTAATAACGTCGACATCTTTGCGCATATTGCCAACAACTGCACCGTAAACTAGACCTGGGATTGCAAAGCAAATAAAGATGAATACCACGATACCTTTTAAGAAAGGTGAACCTGCTACCAAGCCCGTTTCTGGATGACGCAGTGCGCCCCATTCAGGCACGATGGTTAACGCTAAAATAGCTGAAAGAACAACAACCGATAAGCCGGCCATCTTAAGGGCTTTGCGCTCGATAGCAGTGACTTCATCCATTTTTTGCTCGGATAAATCGTCTGCTGCTTCAGATACATCATATTTACCAAGCTTAGGCTCAACAATTTTTTCAGTAACGAATGCGCCCAAGATAGTAATTAAGAAGGTAGATGCGAACATGAAATACCAGTTTACCTCAGGGCCGACGACGTAATCTGGGTCAATCATCTGCGCTGCCGCTTCTGTAATGCCTGATAACAGCGGGTCTACAGTACCCAGTAATAGGTTCGCGCTGTAACCTCCAGATACCCCGGCAAAACCCGCTGCTAGACCCGCTAGCGGGTGACGTCCTAGGGAGTGGAATATCATTGCTGCCATCGGCACAAGTACCACATAGCCAAGCTCTGATGCGGTATTAGATACGATACCGGCAAACACAATAGTTAAGGTAACTAGGCGTTTTGATGCGCCCATTACCAGTAAACGCATAGCTGCAGATAGCAAACCAGAGCGCTCAGCAATACCAACACCAAGCAGTGCAACCAGCACAGTACCAAGTGGTGTAAAGCCGGTGAAATTAGTCACTAGGTTGGAGACTATCATGCGCAGGCCTTCGCCGCTCATGAG
This sequence comes from Shewanella sp. WXL01, assembly GCF_012263345.1. NCBI lineage: Bacteria > Pseudomonadati > Pseudomonadota > Gammaproteobacteria > Alteromonadales > Shewanellaceae > Shewanella > Shewanella sp. WXL01. The sequence goes on from NZ_JAAIKQ010000002.1 coordinate 732,748, forward strand.
GCTCACGACATGGATAAGTCCATCTTCGCCTCGACCTTTTGCGCCTTCAGGACGAGGGTCGACAACCGATAGCTCAAAGTAACCAGCGATGCCACTGATCACTACTACCGCGATACAGAACATAGCGAAAAGGGTAATTGGGTGGGGTAACAGGTTACCTAAACGTTCGACAATATTAAGAAACCGGACAAAAGCGCCGCTAGAGGCGATGTCCTGTGGGGTTTTAGACTGCTGAGAAGTCATGATCTTCCTTTGTATTTGGCTTAATTATTATGGATTGCAGATTTGGGCCAACTTATAGGCTAGCGTTTAATGTTTAAACCTAGCTTAAATGCGCGCTGTCATTGTGTCATAGATAACCCCTAGAGTGGCTGAAATCAGTGTTCTAGGTTTCTAGCTTCACTTATTTGAAAGCTATATCTTGGTTACAATCTTCTACTTAACTAAGGGCTGGGTCTTAGTTAAGAGCTTTATCTAGCTCAATAGCAGCGACATTGGGCTGCCATTCTATTACAACCGCACTGTTTTGGAATATGTTTTTGCGCGATTGCAGATAAAAGCAGCACGTGCATTAGTTTGCATTCAATAACATGGGTTGAAACTCAAAGGTGTGAGGGGATTTATAGCTACATGCGAACAAATTTTAGATGTAAATTGCAAACAGAAACGCCACTAACCATGAGTCAGTGGCGTTTAAATAAGTTGTGCGCAGTATGAATAAAGGGCTACTGATTATGAATGAATAGCCTTAACAGTATTAACTCTTATTGTTGCTACCCGCTTGCTCACTCGTCACTATGTCTGTGTCATCAGTTGTACTTGATTTAGTGTCTTTCTTCTTGGTCTCAGATTCAGCTAAAGCATCCAGAATAACCTGACTCAGCTGCTCATCGTCTGAGTTATCAGACTGTTTGCCTTCTTTTGAGTCGCCTGCTTTTGGATCTCCAGTTTTAGGTTCACCGGCTTTTGGTTCACCGGCCTTTGGTTCACCGAACTGGGGCATCTTGAACTTGGCGCTATATTTAAGCACTGCAAGGTTGCTAGCGATTATGCCAACTACCAAAATAATGATTAGCCAAACTTCTAAGCCTTCTAATTCCATAATGCCTCTGTAACAATGCTAAATTGTACGCTTTGAAATAATTAGTCGACTGCTAAGCGCAGTTCACACTTGCGAATATCTTCAGGCGTATCTACCTCTGGTGAATCAAAGGCGCTGATCGCGACTTTAATTTTATGACCATGCTCAAGTGCTCGTAATTGCTCAAGCTTTTCAAGATCTTCCAAGCGGCCTAGCGGCAATTTAGCAAACGTATTCACAAAGCGGCGAGTATAGGCATAAACCCCTAAGTGTTTGTAGACAGGGTAGTCATCGGTATCGCGGCCAAATGGAATGCACGAGCGCGAGAAATACAGTGCGTAAAAGTCGTTGTCGAATACCATTTTAACGTGCAGTGGGTCGTCACGTTCTTGCTTATCGACAATTTCAAACCCTAAGGTTGCCATTTCGAACTCGCCTGGATGGCGCTCAAATAAGGTGATTATTTGCTCGATTGAAATTGGGTCGATAAGTGGTTGGTCACCTTGTAAGTTGATCACTAAATCATCGTCAGCAAGGCCAAGTTGATCGATAGCATCATTAATACGGTCTGTACCAGATGCGGCTTCAGGATTGGTCATGACCACTTGACCGCCAAAAGCTTCTACTGCTTGTTTAATTCTGTCATCGTCAGTCGCTACATAGATATTATCTAAACCTTTGGCTAATGATGCACGCTCATAAACGTGTTGGATCATTGGCTTGCCGTTAATTGGCGCTAAAGGTTTTCCTGGGAAGCGGCTTGAGCCGTATCGCGCGGGAATAAGCAGGGTAACTTTCATTATTGACCTTTCAATTTTGCAAAAAGCAGTAAATAAAAGGGCTCATACGAGCCCTTATGTAAATAGCGTATGGCTATTATATACGACGGAATAGCTTAGTCAGCATTTCGTCGGTAACTTTCTCTTGGTAACCTTCACCGTAAACATTTTCCCAAAGTGGGCCCATGCTCTTTGTTACGGCTACCATCTTAGCGATAGTTTCATCTGGTAAGTCTTTACAGATGTTCTTAGGTAGCTTGATGTTGTGCTTATCCATCATTTGACGGAACTCTTTAACGCCTTCTGGGTAGAACTCTTCAAGTACGTCAAATGCTAAGCAGTTACCGATACCGTGATGGTAACCTAGTACATAGCCTAGACCGTATGAAACTGCATGACAGGCACCAACTTGGCTGTAAGCGATGCTCATACCGCCCATGTAAGAAGCCATCATTAGCTTGTCATCTTTTTCTGGATGATCATCTAGGAATACTTCGCGGCAAAGATCCATCGATTTCTCAGCAAATGCTTTAGCGAACTCGTTCAGGTATGTACCTTCTAGAGATTCAACACAGTGAATGTAGCAGTCCATACCTGTGTAGAACCATTGATCCGTTGGCACGCCATCAATTAGCTCAGAGTCCATGATGATTTGATCAAATACAGTGTAGTCTGAGTTAAGACCAAGCTTGCGCACTGGGCCGCAAAGTACAGCAGTACGTGATGCTTCAGCACCTGTGCCTGAAACGGTCGGGATACCAATATGGTGAATAGCTGGGTTCTTAATTAAGTCCCAACCTTGATACTCAGCGCTGCCGCCTTCGTTGGTTAGCATCAGTGAAACTGCTTTCGCTAAATCCAGCGTTGAACCGCCACCAAGACCCACAACGCTAACTGGTGCTTTGCTGTTGAATGCTTGTACTTGCGCGGTTAAGTCATCAACCTGCTTAGTGGTTGGCTCATCATCTACGTTAACGTAAATCAGTAAGTCGTGATCTTTTGCTGGTACGCGGCCACCAAGAGGTTTGTCTTGGTGTACGTCATCAACTAGGAATACCACAAAGTCATCAGCAGTTTTACGTTCTTCGCTTAACACATCATCAAGCTGTGCGAATGAACCACGGCCAAAGATCATTTTTGGTACGCATTTAAAATTTTTAAAGCTCATTACAAGACTCTCCGTTGAGACATCTACATATAGATAATCGCACCAAGCGAGCATGGTGCGATTATTGGTAACCGGGTTTAATTAAGCAAACGCTTTCTTAATGTTTTCAATGCGCTGCGCGATTTCTTCTTCTGTCCAAGATAGCTTGATCAGCATAGAAATCGTGCGGCTCATGATAGCGTCTGACTTAGGCGTTTGAACCTTAGTATAGTCAGGGCGATCTTCAATTAATGTGATAGGTAGCGCAGCTGGCGATTTTAGCTCCTGAATGTGCTTCCAGTTTTTCAAGTAGTGCCAGTTGTTTACGTACCAGTAGAAACAACCGTCAACGCCGTTTTCAGCAAGCTTCTTGTTGATTTCAATGGTGCGCTCTTCTGTTGGCAACATGAAAGATAGGAACCCCGCTGAATCACCGTCTTCACAAGGGATTTCACGGAAAGTCACTTCGCTGATATCCGCCATCGCATCTTTGATTGCTTTTTTGTTAGTGCGCTGGATGTCGATGATTTTGTCTAGCTTACGTAGCTGAGCTAAACCCATTGCTGAGTTCATTTCTGAAATACGGAAGTTAAGACCCATGTTCGGGTGGCCTTCTGCGCCGCGATCGTTACCTACGTGGTCGTGACCGTGATCTGAGAACATGTGGGCATGGTCGTAAATTTCAGTCGAGTTGGTGATAACCGCTCCGCCTTCACCACAAGTGATGGTTTTAACTGAGTCGAAAGAGTAGCAACCCACTGCACCAATCGTGCCTAGAGCTTGACCCTTGTATGAGCCACCAATGGCTTGGCAAGCATCTTCAAGAAGAACTAGGTTGTGCTTTTTACAAATCGCGACAATCTCGTCCATCTTGGCCATAGAGCCACACATATGAACTAGGTTAACCGCCTTAGTGCGCGGAGTAATTGCCGCTTCAATACCTTCTGGAGATAAACATAAGGTTTCGTCTATTTCGGCAAACACTGGGATAGCGCCTGCCATGAAGACCGCTTCTACTGAAGCAACGAAAGTAAATGGCGGTACAATCACTTCATCACCAGCGCCGATGCCCGCTGAGGCTAGGGCAGTTTGTAGCGCAGCAGTACCACTCGATACTAGGTGCGCGTGCTTGGCGTTCATTTTCTCGCAAAGCAGCTGTTCCATTTCGCGGGTTTTCCAGCGATCGTTACGCATATGGTCGAAGTTATAACGAAAAGTAAAGCCGTTCTCCATCACATCAGCAACTTCTTGCTTTTCTTCTGGACCAAATAGTTCAAAACCTGGCATGGAAATTATCTCCTAAAAATTCTTACGCATCTGCGTTTAGTAAACCCATCGATTATAACTAGCTTCATAGGCAGAGGGCGAATGATATTGAAAAATAATTCATCAAAAACACAAAGACCTGCGGCTTTCGCAGGTCTTTAGTTAATGATTGCGTGATATTTGTTCAACTTGCGTTAAACATCAGCAGCCTTATTTGTCGTTTAGGGCAATCTGACGGTCAACGGTAACATCAAGGTCGTTAAGTAGGCCGTTGTCGATACCATAAATCCAGCCATGAACTGAAATGTCCTGACCACGTGCCCAGGCTTCTTGAATGATACTCGTTGAGGTCACGTTAGCCACTTGCTCAATCACGTTGAGCTCACACATGCGATTAAAGCGTGCGTCTTCATCAAGTTTTTCTAACTCATCTTTGTGGAAGCGGTAGATGTCTTTTAGGTGACCCAACCAGTTGTCGATTAAACCATAACGATCGTCAGTCATCGACGCTTTTACACCGCCACAGCCATAGTGTCCTACTACCATGACGTGTTTCACTTTTAGCACATCAACAGCGTATTGCAGAACAGACAGACAGTTAAGATCGGTATGGATGACCATATTAGCGATATTACGGTGAACAAATACTTCACCAGGCATCAAATCAATAATCTGATTTGATGGTACACGGCTATCAGCACAACCAATCCATAAGTATTCAGGTGTTTGTTGCTTGGCGAGCTGTTCAAAGAAAGTTGGGTCTTCTTGATTGATACGATCTGCCCAGCGGCGGTTGTTATCAAACAGAGGTTTAAGGATTTTCATAGGCACCTGATTATTGTTATTAAGCCTGCAGTGGCTAAGTTATATCTCGACATGGCTCTTTGCTATTGAAGTCGCCAAGCTAGTGAAGTCGCAAAGTTAGCGAATTCGTTAAAGCGAGCCCAAACTGCACTGTGAGTGAAACAGAGAGTTGCGACTAATCGATTGTTTTGCCAGATTATACCAGTGATTTCTAATCGGCTGGTCGTATCTTTGTTTTCGCTGAGCCATCTTAAATTAATTGCAGATTAAATTCATTAACAGGTATTACATTTGTATCGTGAATTTATCTATTTAGAATTGAAATGAACACTGACATTGTTCTAATTGCGAATTTTGAGGTGTCTCTACTCATTTTTAGGTTATCGTGGATTTTCACTTCATCGCAGACTAGTAGGAAGCGGCGCGACATAACGTACATAGCGGCTGACTAGGTTGGGTAAATCATTTACCAGCTCATCTGATAATTCGACTTCGCTTTTATCAAGAACTTGAGCCAGAGCATCTGTGCTAAATGCATCAAGGAAGTGTTTGGCGACAGGGTAAAAGCTTAAATGCCAAGGCTCGGCGCTAACGCCACTTTTGCCATGTTGAAACGGGAAGTAAAAGCCAAATCTTGCTGCATTGACTCGTAACCATTGATACAGCTCATAACATGGGCCATTCGCCTGATACTCTTCACTGACTAATTGCAGATCGTTAACATCAATGCTTGCAGCATCAAACACATCTATATCCGTTCCCCAGTGATGGCGAGAACTGCCGGGGAATGCTGACCATAATAAGATAGCCTTGAGTAACTGCTCATGAGTGAGCTTTGAAATATCGAGTGGTTTTGACTGGCTATCAAGCACAGGACGTTTGCCAAGTGCTTTATTATTCCAAATCAGGCTTTGGCGCTCAAAGTCACGAAATGCAGAGCATATCTGAATATCAAAGCCGTGTTTAGCGCCAGCACGTTGCAGCTGATTAAAAGCCGCAGCAGTATGATGCTCAACGAGTTTATTACCAATTTGAGTTAAGTGCTTTGAGCTTAAGCCATATAGCAGCTCAGGTGCGTTAGCAAGATAGCTAAGGCTATCTTGCTGCAGCTGAGTTAACGATGTGGTGGGTAACTGGTTTATTTGCAAAGCAGTTTTTCCAGAATACGTTCATAGCAAAGTGCTAGCACATCTAAATCGGCGACTTTAACGCACTCGTTAACCTTATGGATGGTAGCGTTTACCGGGCCTAACTCAATTACTTGTGCGCCTGTTGGTGCGATAAAGCGACCATCTGAAGTGCCGCCAGAGGTTTGCGGATCAGTTTCATAACCTGTGACTTCCAAAATAGCTTCTTTGGTTGCGTCAAGTAATGGACCTTCACCGGTTAAGAAAGGTAAGCCGTTAAATATCCAGTCGATGTCGTAATCAAGGCCATGAGCATCAAGAATATTCAGCACCCGTTTAATTAACTCTTCAGCGGTAACCTCTGTTGAGTAACGGAAGTTAAACATCACCTTTAGATCGCCAGGGATCACATTTGATGCGCCCGTACCGCCATTGATGTTGGCGATTTGAAAGCTTGTTGGTGGGAAGAACTCATTTCCATGATCCCAGTGCATTTGCGCGAGCTCAGCAAGCGCTGGCGCAGCTTTATGTACTGGGTTATCAGCAAGGTGAGGGTAGGCAACATGACCTTGAACACCTTTCACTACCAAATTACCGGTGAGTGAGCCGCGGCGGCCATTTTTAACCACATCGCCTAATTTATGGGTTGATGATGGCTCACCAACCAGTGCCCAAGTAATTTTTTCATTACGCGCTTCGAGGGTATCAATTACTCTTGTGGTGCCGTTAATGAATGGGCCTTCTTCATCACTGGTGATCAAAAAAGCGATAGAGCCTTGATGGTCTGGATTCTTGTCAATAAAACGTTCAGTGGCAACCACCATAGCGGCTAATGAGCCTTTCATGTCAGCTGCGCCGCGACCATGTAGGTAGTCATCAATTACCGTTGGAGTAAACGGCGGCGTATGCCAGCGATTGATATCACCGGTTGGCACAACGTCGGTGTGGCCAGCAAAACAAAATACTGGGTCGCCTTTACCTTTACGTGCCCACATGTTGGTGGTGTCTTCAAACACCATCGACTCAATTTCAAAGCCAAGTGCTTTAAGACGCTCGGCCATTAGTTCCTGACAACCCTCATCTAAAGGCGTGATTGACTCTCGGGAGATCAGGTCTTTCGCTAACGCGAGTACGGCTGAATCTTGCTTCATTGGTTTAACCACGCTTGATAACTGTCAGCTTTAAAGCCGTTGATGATTTGATTGTCACGCTCGAGCACTGGGCGCTTAATGAGCGTTGGTTGCTCAGTCATTAATTTAATCGCGCTCGCTTCATTAAGGCTTGCTTTAACGTCATCAGCTAAGGCGCGGTAGCTGGTGCTACGCTTATTGAACAGTGTTTCCCAGCCTATCAGCTTGGCCCAGTTTTCTACTTGCTGCTCAGTCAAGCCGTCTTGACGAAAATCATGAAACTCAAATGCATGCTCATTCTGTTCAAGCCATTTACGTGCTTTCTTTACTGTGTCGCAATTTTTAATGCCGTATAAAATCAAAACTGAACTCCGTGTTCTTTAACTATGCTTTTGAATTAATTTGAAAATGAGGTTGGTATTTGCGCAGGCTTTGATGATCATGTTATGTGATAAGCTCAAGCGCAGTGCAGGTAGCCGTTAGATTAATAATAAAACGGCTAAACAGACAAGGGGATATTACATTTGCACAGTAAAGATAACGTCTTTACCTGCAGTTACGCTGCCTTGTTTTTTATCGAGCTGATCGACATCTTCCATATTGGCTAGTACAACCGGTGTCAGCAGGCTATCTACTTGACCTTCAAGCTGCTGCATATCAAATTCTAATATCGGGTCGCCAGCTTTAACTTGTTGACCTTCTTCAGCCAAGCGTGAAAAACCTTTGCCACCAAGCTCAACTGTGCCAATACCAAAGTGGATGAATAACTCTAACCCTTGTGGAGACTCAATGCTGAATGCATGGTTTGTCTCAAAGATTTTGCCTATAGTGCCGTCAATTGGTGCCAGTATTTGCTTACCCTTGGGGTCGATAGCAATACCATCACCAACGATTTTTTCTGAGAATACGGCATCTGGTACTTTTTCTATTTTTACTATCTCGCCGGATACTGGCGCCAAAATATCTATTTGACCAGAGACGGGCTGTTGCCCTGAAATTAGGCGTCGAATTCGACTTAAAAATCCCATGTTAACTAGGCCTCGAATTTTATTATTCTATTTACTTATATGTTTGTTTAGCTAGCGCAACTAGTAGCTTCTAGCATACTTTACTTACTGTAATCACGCTGGCAACACCTTAGGTTAGTGTAACGCGAAAGCATCTGAATTGTATGCCTTTATTGTTTGTGAAATTTGCTCAATTTGGCTTAATTGCGTCACTACCTGCGCATGTTTTACAAATTCTTGATAATTACCCTCTATCAGGCGTGCTTTAACTGCCAATACGCTTGCTGGGTTGATACTCAATTCATCTAACCCTAAGCCAACTAACAATGGCAGTAATTCAGGGCTGCTGCCTATCTCACCACATAAACTAACTTTAGTGCTAGCGTTTTTACATTGGCTAATTGTCATGGCGATTAATCGTAATACCGCTGGTGATAGTGGTGGATAATCTTTGGCTAATTGCGGGTTAGTGCGATCTGCAGCCAAGGTGTATTGGGTTAAGTCATTGCTGCCAATACTGACAAAATCAATCAACGGCAACATGCTCGCAAGATTGAGCACTGCAGCAGGCGTTTCTACGACTAAACCAATATCGACTCTATCGTACGTTTTACCATCCTGGGTTAATTCTTGTTTGGCTTGATTGACCAGGTCGAGTAGTGCAGTGAGTTCTTCAACCTGACTCACCATGGGGAACATCAGCCTAACTGTGCCGTGGACGCTGGCTCTAAGTATGGCTTTAATCTGGGTAATAAATACTTTTGGCCGGGCAAGACTATAGCGAATGCCGCGCAGTCCTAGCGCAGGGTTATCCTCTTTTGGTAGATTTAACCAAGGGATCTCTTTATCTGCGCCAATATCAAAGGTTCTGATGGTTAAAGGTAAATCGCCAAGGCTATGCAGCGCTTCACAGTACAGCTGGTACTGTTGTTGCTCGCTTGGCATCGCCTTAGAGTGCATTAAAATAAATTCCGTTCGAAACAACCCCACACCTTGAGCCCCCACGTCGGCAAGATGACTAATATCGTTTAGCTCACCCACGTTAGCTACTAGGCTCACATGATGGCCATCCTGGGTTTGCGCACTAAGATCTTTGTACTTTGCCAGCGCCTCACGTTTTTGTCTTTCAGCCTCTGCTTGCGCTTTTAGTTGTTCTCGAAGGGTATCGGACGGCGCAAAGTGCAGTTCACCTTGCAGCGCATCGACAATAACTTCAGTGCCATCGGCAATGGTCTGATGCTCTGCAAATGGGCAACTTAATAACGTTGGAATGCCGGCGCTTCTGGCTAAAATTGCGGTGTGACTAGTTAAGCCACCAGATTCAAGCACAATACCTTTGATATGCGCTAAAGGTAAAATGGCAAATTCAGCTGGGGTTAGGTCATCGGCAAGTAAAATGGTGTCTTGCTCTAATGTTGATAAGTCCCATTGAAGGTGGCCATTTAGCGCGGAATTTAAACGTTTAGCTAAGCACAAGATATCATCGCTACGACTCGCAAGGTACGGATCATCAATTTGACTTATCTCAAACGCTTGCTGGCGAAAAATTCGATCGACAGCAACGCTGGCTGAAACGCGATACTGGCCAATATGTTGATACAAGGTTTGGTGGAGTTCGCTATCTTCTAACAGTGCAATATCGGCATCAATAAGCTGAAAATGATCGCACTGTTCGCTCAAGCGCTGTTGGCACTGCAACAGGTATGAAATAAGGTTATTGACGCCACGAAGTAGTTTGTCTTTTTCTGCTTCAATCTTGGAGGTTGAGATGAGTGATAGGTCTAATGGGTGGGTATTGGATCGGATGGTAAGTGCTTGGCCAAATGCAATACCTGATGAAACAACAATCCCATTTACCGACATATTCGTTCCTATCTCTTTTCTATTTATTGATGCTTAACATGTGAAAGCTAGCTAAGTGTACTGAGTAGGTTAGCAACGCAATCAACAGCTTGCTCAGCTTGGTCACCACTGGCACTGACAGATACCGTCACGCCATGGTGGAGCCCTAAGGTTTGCAGTTTAAATAAACTCTTTGCGCTTGCTTTTTTTCCGTTGCATTCAACCATGACATCACAGTCAAAACGTTTAGCTTCTTTTACAAGCAAGGCAGCAGGACGGGTGTGCATGCCATGACGGGCATTAATAGTGACAGACTTTTGGTACATCAATTTACGACTCACTCTATTGTTGGCAAACAATATAACGTAAAACATCGCCAGCTTATAGAAAAAAGCTGGCTTGAATACAGTGTTTGCGATGACATGGTGGTAACTGGTGTGATTTTAGGCATTTACCAGCTTTGTTAGGGGAATTTGTACTCGCTCAAAACAGTCAATTTGAATTGCTTACACTTGGCTTAAAGACAAGTTAGACCTTAAATGACATTTATAGGCTTTAACAAAGTAGAAGATTATAAATTTTTCCTTGTCCTCCAGTGAGCGACAAATCTACGTTCTGTGAGCTAAGATGTAAAAATAATGTATTTGTTAATCGAAGTTGAAATCTGGCTAATTTGCCGCTTAATCAATGATTTATAAGTTATCGGGTATTGTTTGGTTAATAATCATGCTAATGACTTGTTTTTATTTTGATTTTTTGTGAAATTACCCGCAAGATGGCAGAGTTAATAATAAGAGGTGTTCAAATGGTAAACCCAGCAAGTGTTGTAACCAATGATGATATTCTTTTAAAGCTGTGCCATTCAGTGTCACACGTGCTTTCGAGCACCAGCGGCAGCCAAATTAGTCACGCTGGCATGGTGCAAAGTATTTCCCGTACGCGACTAAAACCAGACCTTGGTTGTTTCTCTATTTTTGATGGTGGCTTTTCTGGGTTGGTTGTCATCAATTTCTCGGCAGCTGCTGCGATTGAAATCTATCGTAAGTACATGGTTAACATGGGTATGCCAGAATCTGAGCTGGCTTTTACTCACACGTCAGATGATGTTAGCAATGTGATGGGTGAGTTGATGAATCAAATCCTTGGTGATTTCATCAATAAAATTTCTAAAGAGTTACAGACCTCAATCAGCCAAAGTCAGCCAAAAATGCTGACAATTAATAAAGAATTAACGATTTCAGTAGATACTAATCTTGATGATGCAGTGGTGCGCCGTGTGTCATTCAAAACTGAAAACAACCATACTTTCTATTTAGAATTTGCCATGGATAAAACCGAATTTATACGTTCGGTCGATTTTGAAATGGACGAAGAGTTTGACCCGGATTCTCTACTTGAGGCTCACAGTATTCAAACACGTGTCACAACGTCTTCGAACAAGCCTGCGGTAAAGAGTACTGATGACGATGCCGGTGACTTGCTGGATGAATTAGGCTTATAACCGCAAACATAACAACAATAAAAAGGTTGAACGCGCTATGGCTGCAAAAGCAACATCAATAGACATTGCCTATCGCGCTGGGGTGTCCCAGTCTACCGTGTCGCGCGCATTGCGCAATAGCCCTTTGGTAAACGAAGCAACTAGGCTAAAAATTCAAGCAATCGCCAAGGAATTAAATTACAAGGTCGATAAGAACGCCAGTAATTTACGTACCCAAAATAGTCACACTCTCGCGCTGTTAATCTGTGAAGACCCAACTAATGATGACTCCATGATTAATCCTTTTTTCTTGTCGATGCTCGGTTCGATAACGAGAGCGACGGCGCAGCAAGGGTATGATTTATTGGTTTCATTTCAGCAACTTTCAAGCGATTGGCATGCAGATTACGAGGACAGTAATAAAGCGGATGGCATTATTTTGCTTGGCTATGGTGATTATGTTGACTACGCCCACAAGCTAGAACGTCTAGCTGAACAAAATACCCATTTTGTTATTTGGGGAGCACAGGGCAGTGACGACTCGGTGTTATCAGTCGGTTGCGACAACTATCAAGGTGGCGTCATTGCAACTGCTCATCTGCTGGAGTGTGGTTATAAAGACATTGCTTTTTTAGGCGACAGCTCGAGCCATAGCCCAGAGTTCAGAGATCGTTATTTAGGTCACAGCGACGAGTTAGGTAAAGGTGGCTTAACTGCGGATGCTAACAAGCAGTTTGACGCCATCAGTACTGAGGACTCAGGTTATCAGGCCGCCAATGCATTGCTTGATAGCGGCGAGAATTTTGATGCTATTTTTGCGGCAAGTGATTTGATTGCTATTGGTGCTATGCTAGCGCTTTCAGAGCGGGGGATCCGCGTTCCTGAAGATGTGGGTGTAATCGGCTATGACGATATTCCTGTAGCTAGTTATGCATCACCTGCGCTAACCACGGTTAAGCAAAATACGAAGCTCGCAGGCGAGAAAATTGTTGAGAGTCTGCTTAAAGCGATTCGAGGACAAGAGGTCGAGCCGCAATTAATTCCAACTAGTATTGTCGTGAGGCAGTCTTGCCGAGCTGAAACTGTAGTTTCAGCTGACTAATTTCTCATTTAAAGGCTGTGTATTTCTAAAGCAGGCGAGCTTAGTGTGACTAATAAGCCCCAGCCTGCTGACGAAAAGCTTGCTGCTAACTCGTAGATTTAACTTTGCAGGGAATTGCAATTTAATATGGGTAAACAAACTCTTAACCTTTCGTCCGCTTTATCCTTTCTTGTGACTTGTCAGCTTACGCTTGTAAGAACGCTTGTAAGAACGCATGTCTCTAGTGTCGTGTTAATAGCATCGCTGTTGGTAAGCGGCAATTGTCGTGCACAAGATCTCGAACCCCGCAGTTACACCAACGTGCCAATTGATCTTGAATTTGTAGCAGCAGGACTCGTCTATTCCCATGGCGGATTGTCTCCGGCACCAGGTGTGACCGTAAAAGATGCCCAGCTAACTGCAAAGGCCGCCGCGGTGGGGTATGCACGTACCTTTGCTTTGTTTGGTCAATCGGCAAAGTTTGATGTTGGTACCACGCGCGCTTGTATCGAAGGTAGTGCAACTTTCCAAGGCGAATTCGTAGAAGGTGAACAATGTGGCTTCGGCGATCCTGCGTTTAAACTCTCTTGGAACTTTTATGGTGCACCAGCTTTGTCATTGCAACAGTGGTCAAGCTATAAAGCGGGTTTGGTCATTGGAACTAGCTTGCAAGTTGAAGCGCCTTGGGGCGGTTATGACAGTGATAAATTGTTAAATACCGGTACTAACCAATGGGTTTTTAGGCCTGGGTTAGGGTTATCTTACACGCAAGAAAAGTGGCAATATGGTTTAAACGCGACAGTGCGTTTTTATAGCGATAATGACAATTTCTATAATGATGTTTTTCTAGAAAAAGCGCCGCAATATAGTACTCAGATTCACATTATCTATACATTAGATAGTGGAGATTGGTTGTCGGTAAGCGGCAATTATTTTTTTGGTGCGGATACGACTCAAGATGGTGCTGATAGCAATGATGAAGAGCGTAATTCTCGTCTCGGAGTAACTTATTCCTATGCAATTGATAAACGAAATAGCCTTAAGTTTAACGCTAGTACAGGATTTATTACTCGGGTAGGAAATGACTTTAGTACCTATGGGGTGTTCTGGCAGTATTTACTGTAAATAGACTCTACTCAGCCGCGTGAGGCAACAAAAAAGGGTATCTAGTATGGATACCCTTTTTAGTTTATTGCAGTTGTTAGTTATAGATTAGGCAGCAACCTGATCAACGTTAACAGCCTTTGGATTTGGTCCGTACTCGTTATCTTCTTTTGAATTGAAGCACATAACCACTAACAAGATTAATGCGCCTAGTAATGGGATTAAAATAAGCAGTAACCACCAGCCAGAGTGTCCGGTATCGTGTAATCTTCGCACGGCAACGGCAATACTTGGAATAAGTACCAGCAATGTATAAATACCGCTAAATACACCATAACCAGTTAACTCATTGTATGTACCGACTCCCATATCTAACATGGTAAGTACAATGCTGACGATAATGTTGATTAGGGTAAACATCCAGTATTCTTTACGACGTGCGCGACCACTAAAAACAAAATAGTTTTTGAGAACCTTTAGATACCATTCCATTGTGTTGTTTTCCTTAAACTTAAACACCAAATTGAGTGGTGACTATTATTAGCAGTTTAAGCTCGATTTAACAATATGATATATATAAAAAAATCCCACACTGGTCAGAGTATGGGATTTTGTTTAAACATTAGTGTCTATATATTACTTTATTAAAGCATCTGACACGATAGGGTAGTGATCCCATACTTGCTCGTCTGTCATTGAACGCACTAGTTTAACGTATTCAGCGTGTGTCCAGGCAAGTGGTGTAGCAGAGTTAGTACCACCACCAAGCTTATATTGGTAGCGCGTTGGGTTACCAACACCATCCCAGGCTTGTTCTGGTAGCATTAAACCACTATTAGCAAAGGTTTCCATGCCTTGAACATAGGTATTGATTAAGTCTGATTTAGTCTCAGCATTTAGCGTGTTGGTTGCTTTAGCCAGTGCAAGCTCGTAATGTCCACGTTCACCTGTAAAGAACGGCCAAACACGACCGCGCTGCTCAGGAGTATTGCCATTTTCAGCGTAACCTAAACCTGTATTGACGTCTTCACCGTAACCATCGTTACCATAACGGCGAAAACCTGGAACTTTACTGCCGTCTTTAGCGGTGAACTCGTAACGTACACGCAAATTGTGCTCTAAAGTCATATCATCAATCAGGGTCACACTGTTCTGCACAACTTCATCGGTTGGGCTCTTCACGCCGTAGCGAACTAGCTCAAGGAAACCGCCGTCCAAAATAGTGCGTTGGTCAAGGCCTGGCTTACCATTGTTATCGAGCAGCTTTTGATCTGTATTTGGCTGACCATTTGGGCTGATCCGCAAGTAATAAGGTTTACCATCGATTTTACTATTAAAGCTGCCATTGGTGGTAATTGTGGTTTGCTCAAGTTTAGCAATAAGTGCCTCGGCAACTTTCAAGTAGTCTTGATTGCTATCGCCTGCAAGTTTGGCTAGGTCATCAGCAGCTACCAGGCCTGAAATAATTGCCGCTATGGTAGAAGGTGAGTAACCCGCTTGCTCTTCCCAGCGCTCTTGTTGTGTTGCTGGTGGCGTGATTTGTGTATCGTTCCAGTCTAATTTTACTTTTCCGCCTTTAACCAAGAAATCAGCCGCAGGTTTAAGCATCTTGTTATACCAATCGCTAATTTCCGCGTCAGTGAATACTCCTGCCTGCCAGAGTTTCCAACCTAGCATCAGTGGCATAGCGGTTTGGTCAAGCTGCACACCAACCCACTCAATTTGGCCATCAACATGGGTTTTTTGTAAGAACCAACCTGGTGCCCCTTCAAAGCCTGGGGTATTTGCGCTTACTTGTACTTTTTCAAGGTATTCAAACGCGACACGTGGGGTTTCGGTATCGCCCATGGCTAAAAATGCCATTGCACATTGGTAAAAATCACGTGGCCATACTGCTTTATAACCGGTGCTGCCAACTTTGGCTGAAACGGCATCGCCCCATGGGTTAGAAAGTGATGCAATCAAGGCGCCACCATGGGTTTTATCTTCTTGGGCTTTTAGCACAAGTGCGCTAGCGTTAAGCAACTTACCACCATCGGTGGTGGTCGCCGCCATGCGCTCTAACGGGCTCAGACTTGCAAGATAGTCTTTCCAGCCAAGGTGCTTGTCATCGCCCAAATAAGCACTTAATACTGCATCATAACCATCGTTTAAGGTGGCTGTTGCATTGCTAAGGCTGTTTTGTTTATTGTCACCAAAACCTATGGTGAGGTTCATCACCAATGGCTTATCTTTGTTTACCGCTGGATATTGCGCCGTTAGTGCGACATTGCCGCCAGCATTCTTGTCGCTGGTGGTTTGATAGACTGATTTTAGCTCGCCGCTTGATTTGATTTCGCTTACACCATCTGAAGTGCCAACAAAACCTGCAGATGCCTTGTTAAATTTCACATCAGTTGTGATGGTCATATAAGATGAGTCGGCTTTGTCTGTATGAGCAACTAACGTGTTGCCTTCTACAAACGCGATGTCATTGGCGCCACTATTATCGACATGCGGATTAGCATAAAGATAAGGGGTAATACCATCTTCAAATGCGGTAAATACCACTTTCATCATTAAGCTGTCGCGATTGGGATCGGTAAATATGTGCTTTTCAATTTGGTACTTGCCATCTTTATCCTTGTTAACGATTTTATAAGCAAGTGAAAGAGGACGGCCTTGCTCATCTTGATGCAAGTATTCAATGCTAGAGATGGTGTCGTCTTTTTCGGTATCAACAAAGCCATTACCTGCAATCACAAACTGCATTTCTTTTAGCTGTGCGTTGTGGATAAGCCCGTACATGGTTTCGGTTAAAATACCTTGAGCAACACTAAACCAAACTTTACTGACAGGGTTGTCAGCTTGTGATTGATACTGACCATTCACATAAGGTTCGTAAGAAGTACCAATGCCGGTTTTTCCAGAAAATGCCCACGTAGGGTCGATACCTGGCGTGCCCGGTGCGACGCTTGAACTTGCTGCCGCTTGAACACTTTGCGCTTCAGCTGAAGTAACTGCTACATCTTTAGTACATGCAGTTAAGCTTAAACCCAGCAGTGCAATCGAAATACCGGCAGCTAGCGGCTTAAGTTTAGTGTTTGAAACCATGTGCTTCCCCAATTGTATTGATAATTGATTTTGTTGTTTTTTATAAGTGTGCTTTAAGTAAGTTAAACCTGCTCTTGCTCTGGTGATTGTTGAACAAAGTGCACAGCAATTCCCGATATGAGCATGAATACGCCGCCCAGCACGACTGCATAAATGGGTTGTCCCTGGAAAAACAGTTTTAACAGCAGACCAAGTACACTTGCGGCGAGTAGCTGTGGGATAACAATAAAGAAGTTGAAGATACCCATGTATACGCCCATTTTGTTTGGCGGTAGTACACCCGATAACATGGCGTAAGGCACTGACAAGATTGAAGCCCACGCAAAACCAACGCCAATCATCGGCAGCCAAAGCAGACTTGGGTCGGTAATAAAGTAGAAGCTGATAAGACCGAAACCGCCCAGGAACATGTTGATGGTATGGGTAAACTTAATACCAACAGCTTTAGCTAGAAATGGAATAATTACCGCGGCAACCGCAGCAAAACCATTGTATGACGCGAATAAAATACCTACCCAATCTGCGCCATCATTATAAGCTTTGCTAAGTACATCGGTACTGCCGTAGTGAAATGACGTTACTGCAGCTGTGGTGTAAATCCACATCGCGAACAGCGCAAACCAGGCGAAGAACTGCACTACGGCAAGCTGCCTCATAGCCTTAGGCATGTGGAATAAGTCGTTAACCACATTAAAAGCCAAACCATGATTGTCAGCGTTAGTGTCTTTTTTAAGCTTCAGCGAGCAGAAAAGCTGCAGCGGACCAAATGCGAAAATACCGATACTCAGGATATATAGCTCTTGCTCTAGCCCTTGGGTGAAAATAGCGGCGGTAAAAATTGCGCCAATGGCCATCCAGATCATAGCGCCGGTTTGATATTGCTGTGCACTGCGCTTTTGGGTGTTGTGACCATTAGCGTTTTCGTGCGCTTTGCCATTAAAGGCCTCAAGCTCCTCCGGCGAGTATTCTTTTGATGAGATAATGGTCCATCCAACGGCTAGGAACAGCACGACTGCACCAAAATAAAAAGAGTAAGTGACTGAGTCTGCAATTTCACCTGCAGGCGCGGTATTTGCTACGTCAAAATAGTTAGTCAGAATGTATGGAAGTGATGATGCGATAACAGCGCCGATGCCAATAAAGAAGCTTTGCATTGCATAGCCTTGGGTACGCTGATTTTTTGGTAGATTGTCACCTACAAATGCGCGAAACGGCTCCATGGCGATGTTAATTGAAGCGTCCATGATCCACAGCATACCAGCAGCGATCCACAAGGTCGGAGAGTGCGGCATGATGAACAGTGATAACGTGGTACAAATCGCACCGATTAAAAAGTAGGGGCGACGGCGACCTAGGCTATTCCAAGTGTTGTCACTCATATAGCCAATGATGGGCTGTACGATTAAACCCGTAAGCGGTGCTGCAATCCAAAGAATAGGGATTTCGTCTATGTCTGCGCCAAGGGTTTGGAAAATGCGGCTGACGTTAGCGTTTTGCAGTGCAAAGCCAAATTGGATCCCGAGAAAACCAAAACACATGTTGAATATTTGCCAAAAGCTTAATTGCGGTTGAATCGCCGTTGGCTGTGTATTGCTAGATCCTTGAGTTATTGTATTTGATTGATTAGCAGACATGGCATTCCCTGGTATTTTTTATGTTATTTATGCTTGCTGTCGTAGGTGCACTAGCACGAGCTTTCTAGGTTAAACTGCAGATAAAAAAATGGCGAATACACATCTCCCTAAGACGGGTATTCGCCAAAGACCTAGTTACTTTGTTAATTTGCTTTACTTGGCGCCGAAGCGATGAGTCTAACAAACAACAAAGAAAATGAAGGTACTCCAAAACTGACACACGCGTGTCAGAAACGACCTAGCCCTTTTCATCTCCACAAGCAGAGAGTGAAATTAGCAGGTTTCATACTATCGTTAGCGTGCATTTTTGCACAACTGAATACATACGTATTCATAAAATTTCAGCAACCTAGATATCGATAGTTGTTTACATTGATGGCGTGTTGATACTCTTGTAAGGTATTGTAAATAATTAGTTTTATTGCTTTATGTGATAATGCCGATATCGATAATTAGAAAGCAACTCTTGCCTGGTTTTGAAATCAATATGCAGTGTATTTGTGAAAAAAGTGTGAGCCAGATGAGTTTGTTCTTAGTGTTGAATTAGATCGGAAAAGTTTATGGCAGGCTAGCGTTAGGGAAATGCGCTTTGAGAAAGCAAGCTTGTTTAGCAGGGTTGCTAAAGCAGAGCCCCTAACGTAACCATAGGGGACGATTTTACGGCGTTTTGCATTGTCAAAGTTCGCATCCCATTAGTGGAAGGTCAATAATTAGCTCTCATGTAGTTAAATATATGAAACGTATATAGATTACAGAGACTTCGCTTCAACACATATCATTTAGATAATAAAAAGACGCCTCAATGATTAACTCATTCATCGAGGCGTCGATGCCTTATAAATTACAGTGCTATCTGTTTAGGGCTGTTAGTACAGTTTTATCAATTTAGCGCTTTGAAGCGAATCGCCGTGCCACCACTAGGTGCGAGCTTAAGCGTTAACGCATCTTTAGCAGTAACGGTTTTAGTTTCAATCACGTAATCATATGGATTGTCTAACCAGTTCGCCTTTTCACCATCACGATAGATTTGTGCTTCATAGCGTTTATTGGCCTCAAGAAAGTCTAGCTTTACATCAACTTCACGTGCGGCTTCATCGGTAATCGCACCTACATACCAATCTTGATTTTCACGTGCTTTACGGGCAAATACCAAATAGTCACCCACTTCACCTGCTAATGCTTTACTCTCCCTCCAATCGGTTGGTACATCTTGGATAAACTGGAAAGCATCCATACGTTCAACATAGTTGCGAGGCAAATCAGCAGCCATTTGAATTGGGCTATATAGCACTACGTATAGGGCAAGCTGTTTGGTTAAGGTGGTTTGCACACGATTCACGGCGTCAAGGCCCTGTGGTGCTAAGTTAAAGATACCCGGAGTAAAGTCCATTGGACCGCCAAGTAGGCGTGTGTATGGCAAAATTACCGTGTGCTCTGGGTTATTTGGTGGCGTGCCCCAAGCATTAAACTCTTGACCGCGCGCACCTTCGCGAGAGATCCAGTTAGGGTAGGTGCGGCGCAGGCCCGTTGCCTTAATTGGCTCATGGGTATTAATGCTAATGCCGCGTTTGGCTGCTTCTTTGATGCTGTGTAGATATTCATTCACCATAAATTGGCTGTCATGCCATTCAAGACGAGCGATACCGTTCTCATCAATGCGTTTAATGTCTCCGCCATCGGCGACATAACCGGTTTTGATTTGGGTAACACCATTTTTCTGGTACAGATCGTAAGCATCTGCCATTTGGCTACGGTAGTTGGTAACCGAGCCAGATGTTTCGTGGTGGCCAATTAAACGCACGCCTTTGGCTAGGCCATGTTTAGATACGGCCTCGATATCAAAGTCGTCATAGGACTTGGTAAAGCTAAACACATCGCCGTTATGGAACCAACTTCCGTCCCAACCGATATTCCAGCCTTCAACTAGCACTCCGTCAAAACCATATTTAGCGGCAAAGTCCATATAACGTTTGGTTTCACTGGTTGTTGCGCCATGTTTTGGTCCGCTTCCCCAGGTGTTTTCGTTAATGTGCATGCCCCACCAAATACCTATGTACTTGCCAGGCTCCACCCAGGATACATCGCCAAGCTTGTTTGGTTCATTCAGGTTTAGGATTAAATCTGAGTTTAATAAGCCTGTTGCATCATCACTTATTTGAATTGTGCGCCATGGGGTTGTAAAGCCTGGCTGGGTTTTCACTAAAATCCCGTCAGACCAGGGGGTCAAGTCGGCGCGCAGGGTACCGTCGCGGCGTTGATCCAGCACCATAGCAGCGTAATCGGTAAGTGCGGCTTCATGAATACTAATGTGAGTGCCTGATGAAAGCTTAGTGGTGAATGGTGTGTGGGCGCGATCCACCTTTGATACCGGTGTGGTGTTGTATAGGTACTCGTAACGGTTCCAGCCACGTCCAGGGATCCACCATGCTGTGGCATTGTGCGGATCGGGAATGACGAATTCAGTCATTTCCTTGGTGATATCAAGCTGTTGAAACCCATTTAGGCCAGTTTGGGTAGGCACTATATAACGAAATCCAATGCCGTCGTCAAAGGCTTTAAACTCAAGGGCGAAGTTAAGCTCACCGTTAGATAGTTCAACGCTGAGTTTTTGATGATTGTCTGTAACAAACTGACGTTCACCCCATGGTTGCTCCCATTGAGAGTTATTTGCTGTAATCTCGCTGGCAGTGATCTTGTAGTTGGCGCCCATCTCGCCAATTTGTTTAAACACCAGACCTAAGCGGCTGTCGTTGATGACGTTATTACCATCAAACTTAACCGAATATTTTAGTTGGTTGTCATCATCAGATAGCGCAATACTAATGCGCTTATCTGGAGAGTTAACAGACACGGTTTTTGCTAATGCCGCTGATGAAAGCGTACCTGCAGCCAATGCACTGAGTACAAAAGCTACTGAGCAAGCTTTAGCCACGGATGAGCGCGTTAAATTTTGGTTCATTGCGATGAATTCCTTGTTCTACTTTTTATCGTTCTAATGGTTTAACTTGCTGTCACTATCTCTGTAGCTCTAACACCAAAGACTCTAAAGGCTTTAGCGAAACCCTTAGTGCGCCTTTGCCTGCATCATCAATTGTTAAGTGGGTGATTTGTTTGTTGCTAAGTAAATCGACCATTGCAATATCACCTTGCTGATTCAGCTTCCATTGTTGAACAAGGGTATTGGGTACACTAATGTTGAAGTTTGCGCCCTTTGTGGTTGAGAAGTTACTAGCAACAATGAGTTGCTGCTGCTCATCAAAGCGGGCAAAGGTGAAGGTTTTGTCGTTATAGCCTTTGGTCGCTAACTGACGTTGCAGGCTATCAAGCTCAACATAGTCACCTTTAAGTGCACTGGCACTATGGCTAAGATTCATAAGTGTTTGATAGTAACTGCGTAGCGCTTTTTCGCTCTCGGTAGACTGACCACCGTCGAACTTGCCGTTGTTCATCCAACGTTGATGTGCAGGCACGCCAATATAGTCAAAAATACTGGTGCGAGTGGGTTGTCCAAAGCCTGCATTTTCAACGCCGGCTTCACCTACATCTTGACCAAAGTAGAGTAGTGTTGGTGCTCGGCTAAGTAGCGTTGAAACCACCATTGCTGGTAGCGCATTTTCTGCTTTGCCACCAAAGTCTGGGCTGGCAATGCGTTGTTCATCGTGGTTTTCTAAAAAGTGCAGCATGTGCTCTTCGATATCTAACACCTTGTGTTGCACGCTGGCGATCGCTGCCGTCGACTTTTTGTCATGCATGATGTCTTTCAGGGTGTCATACAGATCAACTTTGTCGTAGAGATAATCCATTTTGCCTAAATGAATATAATCTCGGTAAAGGGTCGGGTTATAGACCTCTGCTAACAAGAAAGCGTTTGGGTTGGTATGTTTGATGTTGCTATTTAAATAGCTCCAAAACTCTACTGGCACCATTTCAGCCATATCAAAACGGAAACCATCTACGCCTTTAGCAAGCCAGTATTGAGTGATTTGCTTGAATTTAACCCAGGAATCAGGGATGGCGCTGCTATCTTGCTGTGACCAAAATGCATAGTGAGCTGCAGCGTCCTTTTTGTCGAACCCTTTTGGCAGTGAAGGGAAGTCATGGCTGCCGTCTGGTTTAACGCCATAGTTAATTTTGACCGTTTCGTACCAATCATTAGCGTCAGGTTGGGCAAGACGGGAACCATTACCTGTCCACTTAGCCGGGTTTTCTACAAATTTACCATCGCTTAATGGATGCGCGTCGCCGCCAAGTGGTTGATAACCATTTTGGCTCGCTGGCACAGTAAAGCTCTCACCTTGGATGTAATAAAAATTGTTGTTTTTAGCGTAAGTCACTGAGGTGTCGTCATTCTCGCCAAAGTCTACTACGCCTTCTGGTTTGGCAAGTGATTGATAGTCTCTAGCAACATGGTTGGGCACGATATCAATTAGTACCTTCATGCCGTTGTTGTGGGTACGGGCAATAAGGGATTCGAATTCTTCAAGGCGCTTAGCTGGGTCATTGGCTAAATCTGGGTTAACACTGTAGTAGTCTTTTACTGCGTAAGGTGAGCCTGCGCGCCCTTTGACCACATCTGGGTCATCTTGGCTTATTCCATATTGGCTATAGTCGTTTATCACCGCATGATGGGGCACGCCGGTGTACCAAATATGCGTCACGCCAAGTGATTTAATATCTTGCAGCGCTGCTTGAGTAAAATCACTGAATTTGCCTACACCATTTTCATCTATGGTACCCCAAGGTTTGTTAGTGGTATTGGTGTTGCCATAAAGGCGAGTAAATACCTGGTAAACCACGGCTTTGTGAGGCATAGGAGCTGCCAGGTTTACATCGCTTTGGCTATTTGCGTTTTGCTGGATGTTTTGTGCGGCAGTGTCCTTTTGCAAAGCTTTTGTCGTATTACATGCAGCAAGAGTGCCGCTGCCAGCTAGCGCGGCTATGGCAATGGCGACAGGTTTTAGCCATGAAATGGGTTGATTAATTTTACTCATCTTCATAAATGTCTCGTTGATTGGTTTACTAGGGCAGCCCCTAATACGTAATGTCTTATTGTTATTTTGATAGCCGGGTTACAGGTTTAAGAACCAAGCCCTGCTATCTGTATAAAGTTCGGCTTTTTCAACGCTTGTTATTTAAGCACTTGTTATTTAAGCCTAAGCAAGGTGACACCTTTGGATACTTCTAGTGTGTCGCCAAGTTTGATCTTGTCATCACTAATGATGTTTATTGCGTGCTGATAATTACCTATGTGAGCCGCAAAACGTGCTAAGTCTAAAGCCGTGGCATCAGCATTTTTGCTGTAAATGACCATTAGGGTTTCATCCTGGTGTTGACGCAGCTGCACGTAAGTACCGTTTTCTGGGGCAAAATGCTTGAGACTGCCTTGTTGTATCGCTAAAGATTGCTTGCGGTAGTTGAGTAGCTTACGGTTGAAACTTAATGCCCGATTTTGTGCTTTGCTTAGGCCTTGGCCGCTAAATGCATCTACGGCATCACCTTGCCAGCCGCCAGGAAAGTCGCCGCGCACAGCGCCATCATGACGGCCCTCGATAGGGCTAGTCATTAATACTTCGGTGCCATAGAAAATCTGCGGAATGCGATTACTTGTTAGCACATAGGCGAGGGCAGCTTCATACAAGTCGATATCTTCATTCACTAAGCTGTACAAGCGGTTGGTGTCATGGTTACCCTCAAACAACACCAGCTTTGTCGGATCGGCATAGACGACATCGTTAGCTAACGCCTCATATAAGGTGATTAAACCGCTGCCCCAATCTTCTTTGGCGTTGATGGCTTCAATCAGTTGCTCGTATACAGGGAAGTCCATCATGCTTGGTGTGTATGACACATAGCCATCTGCATTTTGTTTGCCCGCTTGCCAATAGCTAACCGTTATTGGGTTTTTAGTCCATTCTTCACCAACGATATTGAAGTTTGGGTACTCAGTCATTAAGGCTTTTGACCAGCGAGTTAAAAATGCTTTGTCGGCGTAGGAGTAGGTATCTTCGCGTATACCGCTAAGCCCAGCATACTCAACCCACCAGATGCTATTTTGGATAAGGTAGGTTGCCATTAGTGGATCGTTCTGATTCATATCTGGCATGGTTGGTACAAACCAGCCTTTTTCAAAATCATCTAAATCGGCTTTAACCGCGTAAGGGTCTTGCACCGCAGTTCGATGATGGCTGGTATAAGGGACTAAATCAGGATTTTGTTGCCAAGTTTGCTGATGGTTTATCCATGTTGAAGTTGGGAAGTCCTGCATCCAACGATGGCCGCTGCCCATGTGATTAACAATCACGTCTTTAATAATGCCAATTCCATAGCCTTTGGCTTGTTCTACTAAGGCTTTATATTCTTCGTTTGAGCCAAAACGTGGATCAATTTTATAGAAATTGGTGGTTGAGTAACCATGGTAAGAGTATTTAGCCTGATTGTTCTCCAGCAGTGGATTGATCCACAGCTGAGTGACGCCTAACTCATGCAAATACGGCAGTGCTTTACGAATGCCTTCAATGTCGCCGCCATGACGGCCGCCATCAAAGTTCCTATCGAGTCCCTCAAGCATATCAGGGCTGACATCATTATTTGGATTACCATTAACGAATCGGTCTGGCGTGATCAGGTAAATCACATCTTTGTTGCTAAAGCCTTGGCGCTGAGCAGAGTTAGCTTCGCGTTGTTTAATTTGATAGCTGAATGATTGGCTGCTTCCAGATTTATCTTCCAAGGTTAGGGTGATGGTTTGCGGCTCAGCATTAGCAAGGTCGAGATTGATAAACAGGTGATTATCGCTATCTGATTGAACCACTGACGTGAGTTTAACGCCGTTAGCCTTAGTAAGGTTGACGGAATGTTCTCGGATGTCTTCGCCGTAAACCAGCAGCTGCAGTTGATTGTGCTGCATGTCAGCCCACCAAAACTCTGGTTCAACTGTCAACTGTGATTGAGAAGTTTGTGGCTGCGCGTTAACCATTGTGGGTAAGTTAAATGAAAGCATTAATGCAAGCGCCAAAGATACGCTTGCAATTGGCTTTAACTTACAAGGGCGGATTAACTCAAGATTGGTTTGGCTGAATTTCCCATTACAGTTATGAAAGCAGTTGGTTAAGGATTTGATTCTGGCTGTCATTTGTATTCCTTATATCCTTGATTGCGAGTGCCAAATAGTTAGCAATGTGGTGCATCATCTAAAGCATCACAGGTTTAAAAATGTTTCGTGCGCAGGTAGCTCAGCACTATAGTGCTGGTAAATCTGTTTGAGGTTATCGAGAAAATCTTTTCGTTCTTGCTGACTTAGAATATTGGCCAGTGGATTGTGATCTTGTGGCATCAGGTTTTGCCCAATCATGACTTGTAACCATGCCTCTTGGGTAAACAGTTCATCTTGCTGCCTAAATAAGTTAGCTGTTTGCGCAAATAACGAAATTTTGTGATGTAAGGTGTCTGGGATAGACATGGTTTGGCAGTATTGCCAAAGCTCACCTTGCTGCCTTTGGTTGAGGTGGTAATGCAAGATAATAAAGTCGCGAATTTGCTCAAATTCAGTTTGTGACTGACGGTTATATTCTGCTACGAGTTCGGGCGTAATCGATAAGTGCGGCATAAGCTTGGTTAGGCGAATAATCGCAGTTTGCACCAGATGCAAGCTAGTCGACTCTAAAGGCTCTAAAAAGCCTGATGATAGCCCAATCGCTACACAGTTATTTTGCCACTGCTTTACTCGTCTACCTGGCTTAAAGCGAATAAGTTTAGGCTCACCAATGGTTTTTGCATCCAGATTATCGAGTAAAGTCTGTTTTGCCTTTTCATCACTGATGTATTTTGATGAAAATACCATGCCGTTGCCGGTTCTATGCTGCAATGGGATGCGCCATTGCCAACCAAAATCATGAGCTGTAGCTCTGGTGTATGGAATAATAGGGCTGGTTTTCTCACTCGGCACGGCCCAAGCACTGTCACAAACAAGCCACTGCTGGTAGCTTTCAAATTCAACGTTTAAGGTTTTATCGATAAGTAGAGCGTGAAGGCCAGAGCAATCAATGAACAAGTCCCCGTTGATTACTTGCCCGTCTTGCAAGGTAAGACTTTCGACGTCGCCATTGTCTTTTTGGTTAATCGTTTCGACTAAGCCTTGAATATGGCGAATGCCCAGTTGCTGACAGTATTGTTGTAAGTAGTTGGCATAAAGGCCTGCATCAAAGTGGTATGCGTGGGTAATGCCAGCTAGTTGGTCGTTATGGATTTTAGGTTGAACCGAAAACTTATTTTGTTTAGCAACCTGATAGTTGTAGCTAAAATCCCATAAAGATGCAGGGCTTTGCGGTTTATTTGCTAGCCAGTAATGATGAAACGCACTGTAGCCAATATCTTTACCGATACTGCCAAATGCATGCATATATGCATCGCCTTGCTTGCCCCAATTCTCAAACTCAATACCGAGCTTGATGCTCGCTTTGGTCTTTTCAATAAAGTCTTGCTCGTTGATACCTAAAACATCATTGAAAATCTTAAGCGGTGGAATCGTCGCTTCACCAACGCCAATAGTACCAATGGCGTCAGATTCAACTAACGTGATATTGATTGTACCTTTATACATTTTGCAGAGTAGGGCAGCGCTCATCCAGCCTGATGAACCGCCACCAACAATGACGATGTTATTTACTTTGCTGTCCATGGCATGCTCCTGATTTAAAATAAAGGCAATGTAAAATTAGTTAACGTTACGATTTATTAACAAGTTGCTGATATAAAAAAGCCTCTACCAAGGCAGAGGCTTTTTAAAAGCAATTTAGCTTAGAACTTGTAGTTAGCACCGAACATGTAGTTACGGCCATAGTTCTGGTAGTCACGTACATGGCGAGCATCTTCACCTGTGTATGTGATAAATGGCTCGTCAGTTAAGTTGTTAACCTGGAACATGATAGATAAGCCATCTAAAGACTCAAAACCACCTTGACCAAAGTCATAACCTAGCTGCGCATCGACTACCGTTTCGCCTTGAACATTCACGTTAACGCGGCTCAAGCTAATTGCGGTTACCTCACCTAGGAAGTCAGAGCGGTAGCGTGAGCTTACGCGTGCTTCAAAGCCTGAGTTTTCATAGTAAACCGTTGCGTTAAAGGTCTTGTCTGATAGACCAGCTAGTGGGATAGGGTCACTATCTGCTGTTTCTCTTACTTCTGAATCGTTGTAAGAGCCGTTTAGAATAGTACCAAAACCTTCTAATGACTCATGGAAGTAACCAAAGTCCATCGAGAATGACGCTTCAATACCGGCGATATGACCGCCATCACCATTTACTGGGATTTCAAACGAACCTGCACCTTTGCCTGGTTCAACACCTGGGATGACGCCTTCAAAATCAACAAACTCTGTATTGGTATAAACAGTGTTTTCTAGCTTCTTATAGTAAGTTGCAATTGCAAAGTAGCCTTGGTCGCTAAAGTAGTTCTCGTAACTCAAATCTACCTGGTTAGCCATCCATGGACGCAGCTGAGGATTACCCGCGCTACCTGAATAATAGATACCGCCTGCACCGTTTGGATCGTAGTTGAAGCTAGCTGAAGCATTCATCTTATCCATACGAGCACGGCTCATTGTGCGTGCCGCTGCGAATACTAAGCGCTGGTTTTCGGTTAAACCGAGTGTCACGTTCAAACTTGGTAGCCATTCTAGGTAGTCATCATCGCCATAGCTATCAACTACTTCCAGCACACCGTTTACATTCTGAACGGCTTTACCATTTGAGCTTTGCTTGGTTTGTACCGCTTGAACACCGAAATTACCAGCTAAAGGCATGTCACCAATTTCAGTCTCAAAATCAGCCTTAACGTAGAAAGTAGCTACTTTCTCTTCTACCTGCCATGTATTTGTAGAGCGCTCAGGTTGAACCTCTGCAGCATCTAGAGAGTTGTAAATACCTGAGTTATACAACGCAAGTGCGTCATAAGACAGCATGTTACCCATGCCGAAGAAAGCCAGCGATGTTGGCTCTAGCATATACTCTGGTGGGATAGTCATCATGTAGTCGTCACCGCTACCGATTTCATATCCTTTAAGTGTCAGGTATTCACCATTATCCACTTTAGATTTTTCACGAGTTGTGTAGTTAACGCCAAACTCAACGCTGCGCATGAAGCCGTCATCGAAGGTGTATGTAGTACCTAGACGTAGTGAATTTAGCTCATCTTCAATTTCTGGTTTATTGATAAAGCCATCTTGCATATTGCCATCGATTGATGGGCCCCAGCTAAATGCACCACCTAGCTTGATTAGGTTTGGATCTGAATAGTCTAGCGCTGGATTAAATAAGTAACGACCGTCACCAGTAAATTTGAAACCTAGGTTTGGTTCTACTGCACCGTTGCTGTTACCGCGGCCTGTACCTGCGTAGGTTTCGATACCAATGTCGGTACGCTCAACTTTAGACATGGCGATGTCGCCTTCAATCGTCCAGTTGTCGTTAATGATATATTCGGTGTTCCAACCTACAGATAACGATTTAGCATCACGGGTATTGGTGTCGTTACGTACCACAACCATCGCATCTTGAATAGAACCTTCTGTAACAAGACCGTCTTCAACCTGACTCGCAGTCACACCTGAGTTACCCCAGCCTGCACCCCACATACCAGGAATTTCGATACCACGTAGAATTTGCTCATCAAAGAATTTGGTGTAGAACACGTCTACCACTGATTTGAATTGATCATTAGGTGCAAATTCGAACACAGCCATTACACCGTCACGTTCTAGCTCAGAAGAACGTACATATGGTTTAGCACCACCTAAAACTACAGGGTTGTCTGGGTTGTAATCTAATTCTGGGTAACCCCAAGCTTGCCAGCGCTCTTCTTGGTTTGGCGACTGCATGCGAGAGTAGCCAAGTGCAATACCGATGGTGTCATCAGCAAATTGGTCAATGTAAGAGATGCTGCCGCGGTAACCTTTATCGGTAGAACCTGCGTTTAGTGCACCTAGGTCATTCATTTCGCCGCGTACGTTGACTGCGATAGTGCGCTCGCCATGACGTAGTGGGCTAATGGTTTGCATATCTACAGTACCCGCGATCGCTTGGGTCATTAGAGATGCATCAGGTGTTTTGTAAACAACTACTGTATTAAGTAGTTCTGAAGGGTATTGGTCAAATTCAACGCCGCGGTTGTCGTTAATTGACGCTTGCTCACGACCGTTTAATGTCGCAAGAGAAAAATCTGGGCCAAGGCCACGAATAGATACTACGTTTGCACGTCCGTCCAGACGCTGCGCAGCAATACCTGGAAGACGAGCTAACGATTCTGCAATCGATACGTCTGGCAACTTACCGATATCTTCTGCTGAAATCGCTTCAACGACAGAACTTGAAGTCATTTTTACCGCTTGTGACTCTTTTAAGCTGCGACGAATACCAGATACCTGGATAACTTCAATGTTTTCGTCTGCAGTTGCGCCTGTTGCATCGTTTTCAGCGGCATAAGTGGTCATACTTGCGCCGGCTGCCGCAATTGCGAGAGTCAGTAGGCTTGGTTTAAAAAGCAACATTCATCTTTCCCCTTTTATGAATGCTTAACAACAAGTTGTCCAGTCCAGGTTGTTAGCGTTCGTTGTTTTTTGGTTACAGTCTTTATTTTGTTATTGCCCCGACTAGCTTAAATGACTGCATAAGTGTCGAGGTTATTACCAAATTGTTGTGGAACAGTTGAGATACTACTCCCAGCTTTTGATTGCCGACAATCTTATGCATACGTATTCAAAGCTATGCAAGTCACAAATCGTAGGTGTTTTAACCATATTTTAACAAATGCTGTGTCAGGTTATTTTATATTAAGTCATTGATTTTATGTGTTTAAAATTGTATCCAAACTGTATTTGTTACAAGCGTATTTAATGCATACGTATGCAGGCGTATTGAACCTGATTTCGTTATTCACGTATCCTCGAAACCAATAATAAAGAAAGCGGTTAACAACTTAATCGCAACAAAGGCGCAACTCATAGCAGGCTGCTATCGCTAGGTTGCCAAAGAAAGTAAGGGGAAAAAATGGGGCAAGTTAGCTGGTGGAAGGGCGGAGTGATATATCAGGTATATCCTCGCAGCTTGATGGACTCCAATGACGATGGGATTGGCGACCTGCGTGGTATTATTAATAAGCTTGAGTACATCGCTAGCTTAAATGTCGACGCCATTTGGATCTCACCGTTTTTTAAGTCACCAATGAAAGACTTTGGTTACGATATCAGTGATTACCTTGCTATTGACCCTATGTTCGGCTCGATGGAAGACTTTGATGAGTTGATCGCGAAAGCCCATGAACGTGATATAAAGGTTGTTATTGATCAGGTGCTTAGCCACACCTCAGATCAACATGCGTGGTTTGAAGAAAGTAAACAGAGCCAAGATAACCCGAAAGCGGACTGGTATGTTTGGGCAGACCCGCAACAAGACGGCACGCCGCCTAATAACTGGTTAGCGATTTTTGGTGGCTGTGCGTGGGAATGGGAACCTCGCCGCAAGCAGTACTATTTGCATAACTTCTTAAAAAGCCAACCGGATCTAAATTTCCATAACCCTGAAGTACGTCAAGCGATTCTTGCTAACGTAGAGTTTTGGCTAAAGAAAGGCGTTGATGGATTTAGGTTAGATGCGATTACCTTTTGTTATCATGATGAGCAGCTTCGTGATAACCCTGCAAAGCCTGAAGATAAGCGTCAAGGTCGCGGGTTTAGTGAAGATAACCCTTATGCTTACCAGTACCACTACTACAACAATACTCGTCCCCAAACCGTTGGCTTTATAGAAGAGCTAAGGGCACTCATTAACAAGTACCCAGGCAGTGTTACCTTAGGGGAAGTGTCGTCTGAAGATTCGTTAGCGACGATGGCCGAGTACACTCAGGGCGATGAGCGTTTACATATGGCATATAGCTTTGAGCTGTTAACCGATGACTTTAGCGCAGCTTATATTCGTCAAACTGTTGAAGAATTAGAGGCAAGTATTGGTGATGGTTGGCCTTGTTGGGCTATTGGTAACCATGATGTAGAGCGTGTTGCGACTCGTTGGGCGAAAGGCTCTGATAATAAAGACTTTATTAAGATGCTTAATGCACTGTTATTTTCGCTACGTGGCAGTGTTTGCAGTTATCAAGGTGAAGAGTTAGGTTTAACAGAAGCTCCGATCGAATTTGATCAGTTGCAAGATCCGTTCGGTATTACCTTCTGGCCGCAATTTAAAGGCCGTGATGGTTGCCGTACACCAATGCCGTGGAGCAAGCAAGCGACTCAAGGTGGCTTTAGCCAAGGTAAACCTTGGTTACCGATCCCGCAGGCACATCTAAATAAAGCGGTTGATACTCAAGTTGACGACGCTAACTCTGTTTTGTCTGCATACAAGCGTTTCTTAGCTTGGCGTAAACAACAAATCGCGTTGATTGATGGTGAGATTAAATTTATAGACGCGCCTGAATCGGTACTTGCATTTACTCGTACTCATAACGAACAGCAATTACTGGTAGCGTTTAACTTATCTGCTAGTAGTCAAAGTTTGACATTGACAGGTATAAATCTGTCAGAGCTACTAACGAGCCATGGCTTGTTAAGCGGTGAGCTGAGCGAAACGCAAGATGGCGTCGAAATCAGCTTGCCAGCATACGGCAGTGTATTTTCACAGCTAAAATAATTGTAAAAGCCGATATAATTACTATATCGGCTTTTTTGTTATTCATAATAATAAGAGATTAACTTATGGCCTCAACAGCACAAGGAAGCTCAGCTTCATATTCTCAAGGCGCAGATGGGCAGTATCGCTTTGCATTAGTTTCACTTACGTCGTTGTTCTTTATGTGGGGGTTTATTACCTGCTTGAACGACATTCTTATTCCACACCTTAAAGCAGTATTCTCACTGAGTTATACCGAGGCAATGCTGATCCAGTTTTGTTTCTTCGGCGCTTACTTTTTGGTGTCGCTACCTGCAGGTGCATTGGTTAAAAAGCTAGGCTACCAAAAAGGCATTGTAACGGGCTTGAGTATTGCGGCCTTGGGTTGTTTGATATTTTACCCCGCTGCAGAGCTTGAAGTTTATGCGATATTCCTGGGTGCATTGTTTGTACTGGCATCTGGCATTACCATCTTGCAAGTTGCAGCTAATCCTTATGTGAATGCATTAGGTAGTGTCGAAACCGCTTCTAGTCGACTCAATCTGACCCAAGCATTTAACGCGTTAGGTACAACTGTCGCGCCGTATTTTGGCGCGGTATTAATTCTGTCTGTTGCAAGCGGCGCCGTTGGCTCTGAGCCAGATGCAGGTGTGGTTAAACTTCCTTATTTACTATTGGCTGGCACCTTAGCGTTATTAGCGGTTATTTTCTCTGTGCTGAAACTGCCAAAGATTAATGAGCATACTGATAATGCTGACGGTGAAGTTGTTGAGCACAACGGAAAAACATCGGCACTGCAGTCAAAGCACCTAGTGTTAGGTGCAGTAGGTATTTTTGTTTATGTTGGCGCTGAAGTATCAATTGGTAGCTTCTTGGTTAATTTTTTAGCCGAGTCGCACATCGCTGCTATGGAAGAAGCCGAAGCGGCTAAATACATTACCTATTACTGGGGCGGCGCTATGGTAGGGCGTTTTATCGGTTCAGCGGTAATGCAAAAAATTGAAGCAGGTAAGGTACTTGGTTTCAACGCGTTTATGGCGGCAACACTGGTGGTGGTAGCTATGCTAACTAGCGGTCACATTGCCATGTGGGCGATATTGTTGGTAGGGCTGTTTAACTCAATTATGTTCCCAACTATCTTTAGTTTATCGCTGCGTGATTTAGGCCCTCATACTTCTCAAGGTAGTGGTTTCTTATGCCTTGCGATTGTTGGGGGGGCAATATTACCATTACTTCAAGGTATGCTTGCCGACACTATGGGCCTACAACCTTCATTTTTCTTACCTGTTATTTGTTATGGCTTTATTTTGTTCTTTGGCCTTAAAGGTTCGAAAATGTAGCCTGAGTTCTAAATTACACTTGAAAGCGGTCGTTTGACCGCTTTTTTATTGCCTGTAATATTGCTAATGACTTCATTAATACCTATGATCTGCGCCTTAATATATCATTCCCAAAAGATGCTTTGACTATATTTGGTTGAAGCCATCGCAAAGAGACGCTCATGCTTACGTATCCCTTATCAGGCAGTTCATCAGAACTGGTATTAAATGTGCTTACTATGGTGCTTAACCAAGGCAAACCATTAGACAGAGCCTATTCCCACAACTTTTCTGGTTTAAAGTTGGCGCCTGATGAGCAAGGACGTATTACGCTTGTGGTTGGCGATCTGTTGCGTCGTTTAAACCTATACTGCTTCCTTGCCCAAGTAAACATTGATAATTTTGAACGTGAAGGCTCAAAAGTGCTTAACGCTTGGCATTACTTCCACGGCTTAGACTTGCCGAAAATGCAGTACTCGTTGCAAATTGATGCTAAACAAGTCGATAAACTCATAACCGATGCCAAGCAGCAAGCTGCACTTTGGGATGGCTGCCCACAGTGGCTTGATGACCTAGGGCAAACACAGCTTAAAGATATGTGGAGCGATGAACGCGCAGCACTGGCTAAAGCCCCTAAGCGCTATATTCGCGTTAACCCGCTTAAATGTACACGCGACGAACTTAAAAAACGTTTAGCTAAAGAGGGCATTGAAACGACAGAAGTAGAAGGCGTTGACAGCGCGCTTGAGGTGACTTCGAATTCAGCGCTATTCAGAAGCGATAGCTTTAAAGAGGGTTGGTTTGAGCAACAAGATGCTGGCTCACAAATGGTTGCTGATGCGGTTAATGCCAAGCCTGGTATGCGCGTTGTTGATGCCTGTGCCGGCGCAGGAGGTAAAACGCTACATATTGCCGCGCAGATGCAAGGTAAAGGTCGTTTGCTTGCGATGGATGTTGAGCAGTGGAAACTGGATAATCTGAAAACCCGCGCTAAACGTGCTGGCGCGCATAACGTCGAAACCCGTATTATCGCCAGTTCTAAGACAATTAAACGCTTAAAACTATCGGCTGATCGTGTGCTACTTGACGTGCCTTGCTCGGGTCTAGGGGTATTGAAGCGAAACCCTGATGCTAAATGGCGCGACACGCCAGAGCGCCTACCTGTGCTAGTGGACTTACAAAAACAAATCTTGCAAAGTTACAGTCGCATGGTGAAAGTTGATGGCATGTTGATTTATGCGACGTGCTCAATTATGCCTGAAGAAAACAGTTTGCAGGTACAAGCATTCCTTGCTGAAAACCCACACTTTGAGTTTATTGATGAAGAGCACATCTATGTTGCTGATAAAGGGTTTGATGGATTTTATCTTGCAAGGATGAGACGAATTACAGAATAACCTTGTCTTGGTACAACGATTAAAAATGCGACTCCTAGTGGGTCGTTTTTTTATTGAAGATTAGGTTTTTTGTCGTTTGCTAGCGAGAATTATCAAACATCAACAATTTAAAACTTTGCAGTAATCGCTGATTATTCGCACATCTCTCAGTGAGTATTAAAACGTGGAAACTTATATATTTACAGTCCTCTAGCACAAAATTGTCTAACTAAAGTTGCGAAACAACCCATTTACGCATAATGTGAATAATAAGTCGTACATCAACCGCTAATTGGACTTTTTGCTTTATGATCGATTCAGGAAATTCCGCACATCGTTATTTGACGACGGGATCTGAAAAGGACTTTAGGGACTCTACCATTGAGCGTTATAGCGCCGTGCTTAATATGGTGCTAGAAGGTTTGCCGCTAAGAGAAATCCTACATTCTTTAGTACTTTCGATTGAAGCACAAAAACTGGGCACCAAAGCTTCTGTGCTATTACTAAGCGATGATGGCCAAAGACTCCTAACTGGGGCTGCTCCAAGTTTACCCAGCGATTATAACGATGCGATTCATGGTGTTGAAATTGGGCCAGAAGTGGGGTCTTGTGGCGCTGCCGCTTATCTTTGTCGGCGGGTCATTGTTGAAGATATAGAGACTCACCCAAATTGGCAACCATACAAAGCGCTGCCACTAAAAGCAGGTTTAAAAGCTTGTTGGTCTGAACCAATATGTGACAGTAAAGGTGAGGTTATTGGTACCTTTGCCATGTATTACGACACGATCAAGTCTCCCACTGACCTTGATTTGTTGCTTATACAGGAGGCTGCAAAGCTCGCGAGTTTAGCGATTGAACGCAGTAGGGCGATGTACGTCGAGCGTTTGAGTAGCAAAATTTTTGATCATTTGCCTGTAGCACTGCTTATTACCAATGAAGACGGCAGTGTCCTCAACTTTAACCCCGTTTTCAACCAACTCGTCAACGATGGCGAGCCCTGTTCAGGCGAGTTCGATATGCGCGCGTTTTTGCGACCATCAGCTAGCGATGTTCGCGAGCAACTGTTTGAACATCTTGCACGAGGACATGCGTGGCAGGGCGAGCTACTCGGGGTTAATAAAGCTGGACAGCAGTTAGAATTAGATCTCACTGTCGCTGTTATTCGCGATTCATTTACACAGACGAACTGCTTTGCTTGGCTGATCAGCGATATTAGTGCTCGCAAGCAGGCCGATCAGTTAATTCAATACCAAAAGTTCCACGACCCATTAACCGGGTTAGTTAATCGCAATGGTTTAATCGATAACATCGACAAGTTAATTAGTGCGCACCAGCAGTATAGTGATGTAAGTTTTAGCTTGTTAATGATGGATGTTGACCACTTTAAGCAAATTAACGATACCTTAGGTCACGATAATGGTGACAGGCTATTACAAAAAATAGCTTCACGTATTGGCAGATATATCCCTACCAATGCAGTGTTATCACGGGTCGGTGCAGACGAATTTGCGCTGCTATTACCTAACGAGCAAGATCAAGACAAGTTAACCACGCTTGCCGCTAACCTTAATCAAGCTCTGACAAACCCGATTATTATCTCCGATCAAACTTTGCTAATGTCGGTAAGTATAGGTATTGCGCGTTTTCCACAAGATGCTGATAACCTAGATTTTGTTCTTAAATATGCCAGTCAAGCCATGTTCAGCGCTAAGCGCCAGGGGCGTAATGGCTATTGTTTCTTTAATCAATCATTGCAACAGCAAGCAACAAGAACAGCCTACCTGACTCAACACCTTAAAAATGCCATCAGCAACAATGAATTCGAACTTTATGTTCAGCCTATGGTGTCGCCTTTGTCGGGCAAGATAATTAAGGCTGAAGTGTTATTGCGTTGGCGCCATGATGGTCAGTTTATTTCGCCAGATGAGTTTATCCCAATTGCCGAACAAACTAACCTTATTGTGCCTATCGGTGAGTGGGTTCGCAGTACGGCGTTAAACTATGCTGTTGAATTACATAAACTTGATTTTGCAGTGCCGCTGTCAATCAATGTATCACCACTGGAGTTTTGGTCGTCGGAGTTACAGCAAAGGTTCATTGATTTCTTTGACGCTAAACTTGAAGATATTAATATGCTTGCCCAGTTTAGCCCTTTAATCACTCTTGAGATCACCGAATCTTTGATGATGAAGCAGCAGAATGACATTCATGGGCTGTTAAAATCGTTGCAAGATAAAGGTCTTAAAATTGCGATAGATGACTTTGGTACAGGTTACTCTTCATTGGCATACCTGGTTAATTTCCCCGCAGATCAGATCAAAATTGATAAGTCGTTTATCCAAAAGCTCTCAGATGACGATAAACATCAAGCCTTGGTGACCGCGATCATTAACTTAAGTTTGTCATTAGGGTTACAGGTTGTGGTAGAGGGAATTGAAACCCGAACTGAGTTGGATTTTATTAATCAGTTTGATGTGATGGCAGCGCAAGGATACTATTTTTATAAACCTATGGCATTTACAGAATTTACCGAGTTACTGAAAAAGCAATAAATGTACATTTTTTGTACTTAAATTGAGCCTTGTTTATCAGACTTTAGCCTACGCTTTACGCTAATTATTAAGCGCCTAATACATGCTGAGCATCAACCTTGGTGTAATGGATTTGTTAAGCTGATGACGTTTAATTTAACTAAACAAGCCAGATCCTAGAAAGTACAAAATCCTGTGCAGGATTTTCATAACAGCATATCGTATTGATAAATAATTTCGTCTTTTTGAGGTTTTTCGCTTATTATTTCATCGACACTTATCTTAATACTCGAAAAAATTTTGGTTACAAGCGTAAAAAAGCCGCTATTTTAGCGGCTTTTTATATGGAAACTTAGTTTATGTTATTAGTTTAATAACGCATTTGCTTCAGTGTATTCAAGGTTAAGAGCGTCTGCAACTTCCTTACAAACCAATTTGCCGTGCATTACGTTTAGGCCGTTTAGCAAGTGCTTGTCTTCGTTAAGAGCTTGCTTGTAACCTTGGTTAGCAAGCTTGATGATGTAAGGCAGAGTCGCGTTATTTAGTGCGAAAGTAGAAGTACGAGCAACTGCACCTGGCATGTTAGCAACGCAGTAATGTACTACGTCATCTACGATGTAAGTTGGCTCTTGGTGTGTAGTAGCATAAGAGGTTTCAACACAACCACCTTGGTCAATTGCTACGTCCACAATCGCGCTGCCAGGCTTCATGCGCTTGATGTGCTCTTTAGTCACAAGTTTTGGCGCTGCCGCACCTGGTACTAACACACCGCCAATAACTAGGTCTGCTTCTAGTACGTGACGCTCAATCGCATCAGCCGTAGAGTAGATCGCTTTTACTGAAGAACCAAACTGCACGTTTAAGCGGCGTAAAACATCAATGCTACGGTCTAGGATAACAACGTCAGCGCCCATACCCACAGCCATTTGTGCAGCGTTTGAACCCACCATACCACCGCCAATAATAACAACTTTAGCTGGTTCAACACCTGGAACACCGCCAAGTAGCATACCGCGGCCTTGTAGAGATTTCTCTAGTGCTCGAGCACCAGCCTGGATAGACATACGACCTGCAACTTCAGACATAGGTGCCAATAGTGGTAAACCGCCTTTATCGTCGGTTACAGTTTCATATGCAATACATACCGCGCCACTGTTAATTAGGTCTTCAGTTTGCGGTAGATCTGGTGCTAAATGTAAGTAAGTAAACAGGATTTGGTCGTGGCGTAACATAGCACGCTCAACGGCTTGCGGCTCTTTAACTTTAACGATCATCTCTGCTTTGGCAAAAACTTCTTCAGCAGTATCAAGAATCGACGCACCTGCATTGATGTAGTCTTGGTTAGTAAAACCAATACCCATACCAGCGTCTGACTGAACAAATACTTCGTGACCATGATTGGTTAACTCACGAACGCTTGAAGGAACCATACCAACGCGGTATTCGTGATTTTTAATTTCTGTAGGTACACCAATAATCATTTTGAGCCTCAATAAAAACTAAAACGCTCACTTGGCTAGGTATAAGTGAGCTGTATTGTTGTTGTAATCTGTGGCCTTGAACGTGCTTATTCAAGGGAACTCTAGTATAGTACCGCTTCAGCAGTTTATGCTGCTGAAGATAAATAATAACTAGATAAAAATGTTGTTTTATTGATAAAACGTGGTTAAAAATATGGCAAGCAATAAGAGTAATTCTATTAAAGATTTGGATCGAATTGATCGCAATATCCTTAATGAACTTCAGGCAGACGGTCGCATCTCAAACGTCGAGCTTTCAAAGCGTGTAGGTTTAAGCCCAACCCCTTGTTTAGAAAGGGTAAAGCGATTAGAAAAGCAAGGTTTTATTAATGGCTATACAGCATTAGTTAACCCTCATTACTTGGGAGCATCACTATTAGTTTTTGTTGAAATTACGTTAAATCGTGATACACCAGATATTTTCGACAAATTTAATCGTGCAGTGCAATTGTTAGACGATATTCAAGAGTGTCATTTGGTTTCTGGCGACTTTGATTATTTACTAAAAACCCGAGTTTCTGATATGTCGGCATACCGCCGCCTTTTAGGTGAAACACTACTTAAACTTCCTTCAGTATCTGATACCCGTACTTATGTGGTTATGGAAGAAGTAAAGCAAACGAATAAAGTCGCTTTGCACAATTTAACTGAGGCTTAATGCTGGATGCGAGTCTCTTAGAAAATAAGAGAGTCGTTATTTAAAGCGAATCGTCGCTATAGTACTAGTCGCAAAGTACAATGAATTGAAGTGATAAATAAAGGGCTACGGCCCTTTATTTTTTTCCAGTGGTGCTATTTTGAACAGTTATCTCAAATTGTTACTTAATTCAATTAATCCCGCTTTAGTTTCCCTTGAACAAACCGCGTAGCACTAGGATAATCACTGCAAAATCAGTGTTATTCTGATATGTTATTTTTTTTGGTTTATGGAAATAGTAGTTTGACTCAGGGAAACAACCTTAAGACTTTATCCGGTTTGCAGCGACTCCTCGAAGGTGGCCTCATTATTTGCTGCATGCTTGCCACTTATGTACTGCTAGCGTTAAGTAGTTTCAATCCAAATGATCCAGGCTGGAGCCAGTCACACTTTCAAGGTGAAATTCACAATTGGACCGGTGCCGTTGGTGCATGGGTTGCCGATGTGCTGTTTTACTTCTTCGGGTTTATCGCTTATCTGATCCCAGTCATCATCGCCTCAACAGGTTGGTTTATCTTTAATCGCGCCCATAAACTGCTAGAGATTGATTACTTCTCGGTTGGCCTACGTATTATTGGTTTTCTTTTGATGATCCTTGCGCTTGCTGCACTTGCGAGCATGAATGGTGAAAACATTTACGTGTTCTCAGCTGGTGGTGTTGCAGGCGACGTCATTGGCCAAGCAATGCAGCCATACTTTAATACCCTAGGCACAACTTTATTGTTGCTGTGCTTTATCGGTGCTGGTTTCACATTAGCAACTGGCATTTCCTGGTTAACGATTATTGAGCTTACCGGCTTTGCTACCATTTGGCTTGCTAAACAAATTTTGGCCTTGCCTCAACATTTTAAAGGACGAGAAGAAACGGAAGATACACGTGGGTTCATGTCAGTGGCCGATAAGTTCAAACAAAAGCAAGCTGAGCATGCTAGCAACTCAGAATCAGACAAGGCTGATTTGTCACTGCCATTTGATGAGCCGCAAACAGAGTCCAATAACGAAAGCCGCCAACAAATTGAAGAAAAGACTCAGTCAAGAATGGCGTCATTCAAGCAGTTCTTTGGCAGTAAAAAACACAGTGATGCTGATGCAGACGAGCAAAGTGACAGTGTTGAAACACTACAAGATGATGTAGATCAAACCCTCGAGCTCGAAAACGACATTAATGAGCCGACATTTACTGCGCTTGATGAACATGATGCTCGTCAAGAACCGAGCTTATCGATTTGGGACCACGCGGAGGATAACGCTGGGAGTGAATCACAGTATCAAAGTGATAAAGATGCAGTCGTTGCGAATATAAGCCATGATGAGGCGACTTCCGACGTCGACGAGCAAACAGAGATGGATGAGTCTAGCCTGGAGCAAGCTGCCGATGTAATACAAGAGGCTGGTAAGTTAGTTGCTCAGCGCGCACCAGAGAAAGATGCCAAAATTGTTGACGGTATCGTGGTTATTCCAGGCAAAGATACTCAGCAGTTAGCGCGCCCGGTAGACCCGTTGCCTAGTATTTCACTGCTTGATGTACCTGATAGAAAAACCAATCCGATTAGTGAAGAAGAGTTAGAGCAGGTAGCCCGACTGGTAGAGGCCAAATTAGCAGACTTTAATATTAAAGCTAATGTAGTGGGTGTTTTCCCTGGCCCAGTCATTACCCGATTTGAGCTTGAGCTAGCACCGGGTGTAAAGGCATCTAAGATTACTAATTTATCTAAAGACTTGGCTCGTTCATTGTTGTCCGAAAACGTGCGTGTAGTTGAGGTTATTCCGGGTAAAGCCTATGTTGGTTTAGAGCTTCCTAACAAGTTCCGTGAAACCGTATTTATGCGTGATGTACTTGATTGCGAAGCGTTTGAAAAAAGTCAGTCGAAGTTGTCTATGGTACTTGGTCAAGATATCTCGGGCGAACCCGTTGTCGTTGATTTAGGTAAAATGCCGCACTTACTAGTAGCAGGTACAACAGGCTCTGGTAAGTCAGTGGGTGTAAACGTGATGATCACCAGTCTGCTGTATAAGTCAGGGCCTGATGATGTTCGCTTCATTATGATTGACCCTAAGATGCTTGAGCTATCAGTATATGAAGGGATCCCGCACTTATTGTGTGAAGTCGTTACCGACATGAAAGAGGCGGCTAATGCACTTCGTTGGTGTGTTGGCGAGATGGAGCGTCGCTACAAACTGATGTCAGCTTTGGGCGTTCGTAACCTTAAGGGCTATAACCAAAAAATTAAAACCGCCGCAGAGCAGGGCGAATATATTCCAGATCCGCTTTGGAACGCTAACGAGAGTATGCTTGATGAAGCGCCGCCATTAGAGAAACTACCGTCAATTGTGGTAGTGGTTGATGAATTTGCCGACATGATCATGATTGTCGGTAAGAAAGTCGAAGAGCTTATTGCCCGCATCGCACAAAAAGCGCGGGCCGCAGGTATTCACCTTATTCTTGCAACTCAGCGCCCGTCGGTTGATGTGATTACTGGCTTAATTAAAGCAAACATCCCAACTCGTATTGCGTTTCAGGTGTCTTCGCGAATTGACTCGCGAACCATTCTTGACCAACAAGGTGCCGAAACCCTATTGGGTATGGGTGATATGCTGTATTTACCTGCTGGTGTTAGTGTGCCAAGCCGTGTACATGGCGCCTTTATTGACGATCACGAAGTACATAAAGTGGTTGCCGATTGGCATGCTAGAGGTAAACCACAATATATCGATGAGATTTTAAATGGCGTTAGTGAGGGCGAGCAGGTACTACTGCCTGGTGAAACCTCAGAATCAGAAGATGAATTAGATGCGCTATATGATGAAGCCGTTGCCTTTGTCACCGAAACGCGCAGAGGCTCTATCTCTAGCGTACAACGTAAATTTAAAATTGGTTACAACCGCGCCGCGCGCATTATTGAGTCGATGGAAGCACAAGGTATTGTGAGCGCGCAGGGGCATAATGGTAACCGCGAGGTGCTAGCGCCACCGCCACCAAAGAATTAATTTAGGATGTATATGAAAAACCTATTTAAGCAAAAGTCGGCACTGTTAGTTATGTTAGGGGCCTTTACCACTCCCCAAGTTTTTGCTGACGATGCGCAAGAGTTAAGAGGTAAGCTTGAAGGTATCGATAACTTGCATGCTGGCTTTGCCCAGAAAGTAACTGATATCAATGATAAGCAAATTCAATCCGGCAGTGGTGTGTTTGCACTGGCGTATCCGAATAAGTTCTATTGGCACTTAACTGAGCCTGATGAGTCGATGATTGTAGCCGATGGCACTAATTTATGGGTATATAATCCGTTTGCAGAAGAAGTTACTGTGATGGATATAAGCCAGGCAATTGAAGCATCACCTATGGCGCTATTGGTTCATCGCGACGATGAAACTTGGGCCCAATATCGTGTCTTAAAGAATGATGCTACCGCTAATAACTGTTACCAAATTAAGCCAATCACAGAGCAGTCAAACGTAGTTGATGTGAACGTCTGTTTTGACGACAGCACGCTTACTGCGTTCAGTTTGCTGGATAATCAGGGCAATTTAAGTCAGTTCAGCCTGTCTGAGCAACGCGCTGTGGCTGATGATGAGCAACAGTTATTTGAGTTCGTTATTCCTGATAATGTCGACATTGACGATCAACGCTTAAAGCAAGCTCAATAGGGTTTCCTAGTGGCTAACTTGGATTTTGATTTTGCCCCAGACTTTCGTCCCCTTGCTGCGCGTATGCGCCCACGGGTGATTGACGAGTACATTGGTCAAGGGCATTTACTTGGCGAGGGGAAGCCACTACGCCAGGCGCTTTTGAATAATCGCGCCCACTCCATGCTGCTTTGGGGACCACCTGGTACGGGGAAGACAACACTCGCTGAGCTTGTAGCCCATTATGCCAATGCTCATGTAGAGCGCATTTCAGCGGTCACTTCTGGCGTTAAAGAAATCCGCGCGGCTATTGAGCAGGCAAAAGCCATTGCCCAAAGCC
Organism: Shewanella sp. WXL01; assembly: GCF_012263345.1. Classification (NCBI taxonomy): domain Bacteria; kingdom Pseudomonadati; phylum Pseudomonadota; class Gammaproteobacteria; order Alteromonadales; family Shewanellaceae; genus Shewanella; species Shewanella sp. WXL01. The sequence goes on from NZ_JAAIKQ010000002.1 coordinate 776,390, forward strand.
GTGGTCAACGCACTTTATTGTTTGTTGATGAGGTACATAGATTCAATAAAAGTCAGCAAGATGCCTTTTTGCCGTTTATTGAAGATGGCACGGTAATTTTTGTTGGCGCCACCACTGAGAACCCGTCGTTTGAGCTAAACAATGCACTTATGTCACGAGCCAGGGTCTACCTTATTCATAAGCTTAACGACGATGAAATTCAGCAAGTCGTCAATCAGGCACTAACTGATAATGAGCGAGGTTTAGGTGCACGTAACTTGTCACTGCCAAAAGACGTCGCAAATCAACTTGCGAGGATAAGTGACGGTGATGCTCGTAAATCGTTGAACTTGATTGAGTTGATGAGTGACCTTGTAAACGATGGCGATGCGTTTACCTCAGAAATGCTCAGTCAGGTAGCCGGTCATCAAACCGCTGGCTATGACAAAAATGGCGATCAGTTTTACGATTTAATTTCTGCTGTGCATAAGTCCGTGCGCGGCAGTTCGCCAGATGCTGCTTTGTATTGGTTTTGCCGCATTTTAGAAGGTGGCGGCGATGCTTTATATGTTGCTCGAAGGTTACTCGCCATCGCATCTGAAGACATCGGCAATGCCGATCCTCAAGCCATGAACGTGGCACTAAACGCCTGGGATTGTTACCACCGCGTAGGGCCGGCAGAAGGCGAGCGGGCAATTGCTCAGGCAGTGGTGTATCTAGCCAGTGCGCCCAAAAGTAATGCCGTTTATACTGCATTTAAACAGGCTAGAGCTTTGGCGCGTGAAACAGGTAATGAAGCTGTACCACACCATCTACGTAACGCACCAACTAACTTAATGAAAGACTTAGGTTACGGGCAAGAATATCGCTATGCCCATGATGAAGTAGGGGCATTTGCCGCAGGTGAAAACTACTTCCCAGAGTCGTTAAAAGACAGTCGCTTTTATCATCCGACTAACCGAGGTTTTGAAAAGCGAATTCAAGATAAACTTGCTCATTTAGAGCAGCTTGATCAACTCAGTGAGCTAAAACGCTATGACTAATGTGTTGTTTGTTGCTTTAGGTGGATCGATTGGTGCAGTTTTGCGCTATTTGATCTCATTATTTATGCTGCAAGTGTTTGGCACGAGTTTTCCTTTTGGTACACTGTTGGTCAATATTATCGGCTCGTTTTTAATGGGTGTTGTTTATGCACTCGGACAAATTAGCCATGTTAGCCCAGAGCTTAAAGCCCTCATCGGCGTTGGTATGCTTGGTGCTCTAACAACATTTTCTACTTTCTCCAACGAAACCTTGTTATTAATTCAAGAAGGATATTGGTTGAAAGGATTTCTCAATGTGTTGCTTAACGTTACTCTGTGTTTATTCATGGTGTACCTAGGGCAACAATTAATCTTATCGCGCGTTTAACTAAAAAGAACTGACAACATGCTTGATCCAAAATATTTGCGTAATGAACTCGAAGTCACTGCCGAGCGCCTAGCAACTCGTGGCTTTATTTTAGATGTTGATAACATGACTAAGCTTGAAGAAAAGCGTAAGTCATTGCAGGTTGAAACCGAAGAACTACAAGCATCACGCAATGCAATTTCCAAATCGATTGGTCAAGCCAAGCAACGTGGTGAAGATATCGAGCCAATTAAGGCACAAGTGGGTGATTTAGGTGCCAAGCTTGATGCTAAAAAAGCTGAGCTTGCAGAGCTGTTGACTGAAATCAATAATATCGCGATGAGCGTGCCAAACCTGCCAGATGAAGCGGTACCTCATGGTAATGATGAAGACGATAACGTTGAAATCCGCACCTGGGGCACGCCAAAAACATTTGATTTTGAAGTAAAAGATCATTTAGACATTGGTGAAGGTGTTGATGGCTTAGACTTTAAAAATGCGGTTAAGATTACTGGCTCGCGTTTTATTGTGATGAAGGGGCAAATCGCGCGCCTAAACCGCGCACTAGGCCAGTTCATGTTAGACATGCACACTCAGGAGCATGGTTACACTGAAGCTTATGTGCCATTAATGGTTAACGAAGATAGCCTATTAGGTACAGGTCAATTGCCAAAGTTTGGTGAAGATTTATTCCACACTAAACCGGCGACTGAAGAAGCGCAAAGCTTATCGCTTATTCCAACAGCTGAAGTACCACTAACTAACCTGGTTCGCGATACAATTATTGATGAAACTGAGCTGCCAATTAAGATGACAGCATTAACAGCATGTTTCCGTAGTGAAGCAGGCTCATACGGTCGTGATACCCGTGGTCTTATCCGTCAGCATCAGTTTGATAAAGTAGAGTTAGTGCAAATTGTTCACCCAGAGCAATCAATGCAAGCACTAGAAGAGCTAACAGGGCATGCTGAAAAAGTGCTACAAGCATTGGAGCTGCCGTATCGCACAGTTGTGCTTTGTACAGGTGACATGGGTTTTGGCGCAGCCAAGACGTTTGATATTGAGGTTTGGTTGCCTGCACAGAACACTTACCGCGAGATCTCTTCTTGTTCAAACATGAAAGATTTCCAAGCGCGTCGTATGCAAGCGCGTTTCCGTAATAAAGCAGATAACAAGCCAGCACTGGTTCATACGCTTAATGGTTCTGGTTTAGCGGTTGGCCGTACATTAGTGGCAATTCTCGAGAATTACCAAAATGCCGATGGCACTATTACAGTCCCTGCAGCACTGCGTCCATACATGGGCGGGTTAGAAGTGATTGGCTAACTTTGCGAACAGCAGAAAACAAAAAAACCTATGCCTCGGCATAGGTTTTTTATTGTCTAAATATTGCTAGATTCATGCGAATGACATGTCGCTAGCAGGCTAGGCAATTTTGAGTTAAATGCACTTTGCAGGCTTAGGTAGACCTGCGATTTTAGTGGCTTGTTTGGCGGGGCCAACTGGGAATAGGGTATACAGGTACTTTGAGTTACCTTTCTCTGCACCAAGCTTTTGCCCAATCGCTTTTACCAACACCCGGATCGCAGGGCTGGTATTAAACTCAAGGTAAAACTCTCGTACAAAGTGGATAACTTCCCAGTGATTGTCAGTCAGTACAATATCTTCACTGGTTGCTATGGTTTGCGCCATATCTTCAGACCAGTCACTTAGATTAACTAGATAACCTTGATGGTCGGTTTCAATCTGTTTTCCATTGAATTCAAAAGAATTTACCATGTGATGACCTTAGCGTATTGCAAACTTAAACTAACAAAAGTGGCGTAATCTATCACACCAATGTCTAAACCGGAAATCACTGGGGCCAAGTGCGTTGCTAAGCCTCTTGATTGCATGTCTTGTTCAAGGATAAATACATTTGTTCCGGCTAATGCTTGCTGCCAACTGGTATCAAGCAGGGCATTGATGGCATCACCGCAAAGGATGATTGCGTCTTGCTCGCCAATGTAACGTAGGCACAATGTGAGTGCATTATCGTTTTGTACTGATGTTTGTATATGATGAAGATTCAAAAGACGAGTACCTCATCTGCTTCAGTTAATGCTTGGCTGATTTGCTTATTTGAAGCGACCTGATGTGCAACTTGCAATGCTTCGCTAGTTAGGTTTAATTGTGTAAGTGATGTTTCGCACACTAAAATTGTTTCAATGTCATAAATGGGCATGGCTTTAAATGTCGCAATATAATCCTTGCTACCGCTCAACTCAGGTTGCTGGTCGCTAAGTAAATTGAGTAAGCCTTCAGCGACAAAAATAACGGTCACTTGTTGCTCAAAACTTGCGCTTAACAGCGATAAATCTAACCCTTCTCGGGAGCTTGTGTTACCAAAAGGGCTACGTCTAAAAACTATGGCTATTTTTTTCATTAAAAGCTCACCATGCGATCGGCTTTCTCTATACCTGTGACTAACTCACCTAAACCACCCATCATAAATTGCTCGTCGCAGTTATGCTGAGCTAAACCATTTTCTTTTGCATCTTGCTCTGAAGTAATACCGCGGCGAAGCGCAGCTGAAACGCAATTAATCAAAGGAATGCTTTGAGCTTTAGCAAACTCGCGCCATAAAGCATTGAGATTTGGCTCATCAGAAGGTGGGCAGGCAAGCACATTGGCGTTACTGACCCCGTCTTGATAAAAGAATACCTGATTGATTTGATGGCCTTGGGCGATAACAGCTTGGCAAAATTGCAATGCGTGAAAGCTCGCCTGATCGCCATAGACACTACCATTAACCTGGATGATAAATTGACTCATAAAAATAAAAATGGCCCACAATTGTGAGCCATTTTAACGTACTTTACAGGGTCTGTTTATCTTTCAAGATTAGTTTTGCAGCTGCTTGTTGGAAATTTATACAAGGCAACGACTTTGATGTGTGGTTATTCCACATGAGTAAGTCGTTAACGCAGTAGAAATGAAAACAAGCGCTGCCTGAAAGGTTCGTTTAAAAGCACTTTACTCTTTGTTGCGAGCGAATTTGTTTAGGTGACTAGACGTCATCGCTCGCGTCGCGATTAAAGTGCTTTTAATTCGAACAAATTCTAATCAGCAAAGATTAACAGACCCTCGTAGAAACGATTAATCGTCGCTACCCATACCTAATAAATGCAAAATGCTGATAAATAGGTTGAGGAAGTTTAAAAATAGTGAAACGGTCGCGCGGATATAGTTGGTTTCACCACCGTTAACAATACGGCTTGTATCGTAAAGGATAAGTCCAGTCATGATCATCGCAATACCTGCATTCATGATCATAAACATCAACGAGCTTTGTACGAAGATGTTAATAATCGCCATACCAATCATCACGATGAGGCCGGCAAACAAGAAACCACCCATGAAAGAGAAGTCTTTCTTAGTGGTTAACGCATAGGCTGATAGTGACACAAATATAAGCGAAGTTAATGCTAGCGCTTGCATAATAAGTCCAGGACCATTTGCTACGCCAACGTAGTGGTTAAGAATATAGCCAAGAGATGCGCCTTCCATACCTGTGAAGGCAAATACCCAGAACAAACCTGCAGCAGTATCTGCTTTACGCAAAGTAACAAACAGCAGCACCAATCCACCAATTGATAGACCAAGCGACATTAGCGGAGAAATCTTCAGCGCCATTGCAATGCCAGCACAGACAGCTGCAAACGCTAGCGTCATAGACAACAACATGTAGGTGTTGCGAAGCATTTTGTTAACTTCAACCGTCGATAATGTCGGTGAAATCGTCGAGTTTTGGATCATGTTTATCTCCGTATAAGTCACTAAAATTTATGTGATTTCTAATTAAGCTAAAGTGTATTTTAGCCAATATTACCCATATCTTAACCTAGCTGATGCGAAGGATAAAGCGAACTAGTGTGAGTTGTGATGCTTAGCGGCAATAATTCAGATTAAGATTTGTTAAGTTTAGGTACGCTCTATCGAGTTTGGCTATTCGAAATCGATTACCGTTAGCGCAACATTAATTTATGACAACCATTCTTGATAGAGTTTTTCTGTATCACCAAGATAATCTAATACCCATTCTAATGCAGGAGACATGTTGTCTGGATTCCACGCAAGGCAACAAGCGCTGGCGATCTTAGGGTTTACCAATGTTTTTCTAACCAATAAACCGCTTCTTATAAAGGTTTCTGCCAGGTGACAGGGGACATAGCCAACTCCCAAGCCTGATGCAAAACAGTTAATCGCACGGATCCAATCTGGTACCACAAGTCTGCGTTGATTATCTAGCAGCCAGGTAGTGCGTTTAGGGATTTCACGTGATGTGTCTTCCAGGCAAATAGCAGGGTATTGGCGCAGCTCATCATCGGTTAATGGCCTATCGATTTTTGCCAACGGGTGACTTTTACTAACAACGAATGCCCAGTCGACGCCCTTCATGTCACGGTATTGATAGGTACCACCTACAGGAATCGCTGACGTTGCACCAATAGCGACGTCGCTGCGTCCGGTTGCTAATGACTCCCAAACGCCATTATAGACCTCAATCCTAATTATCAGTTCGATGTCATCGAATTTGCGATAGAAGTCGCTGATTAATGAACTAATGCGATCGGCCCTGACAATATTATCAAGTGCGATGGCTAATTCAGGCTTCCAACCGTTGGCAACACGCTGCGTTTCATGTTTGATTGCGCTCATCTCTCTCAGTAACTCTCGTGAGCGTTGTAGGAAGTGCTTTCCCGGTTCGGTTAGCGACACACTGCGATGATGACGTTCAAACAAGGTTACGCCAACGTCCGACTCAATTTGTTTAACGGCGTAGCTAACGGCTGATGGCACTTTATTGAGTTCATTAGCTGCAGCGGTAAAGCTCCCTAAACGGGCAACGATATCGATCATATTGAGAGATTGTTCTGAAAGCATTGCTATGGCCTTGCTGTGATAAATTTTGAATGCAGTGTGCAAAATAAAACGTTTCACGTGGGAAATCTATGCCGTTAAAATGCGCGACCGTTTCAGAGACAGTGAGAGCAACAAGATGACTAACCACGTTAAAACCAACTCAATTATAGGTCAATACGGTTATTATCTCTATCTAGTTATGTTAAGTATGTTGAGTTTTGTCGCAACCGATATGTATTTGCCTGCGTTTAAATCAATTGAAAGCTCATTAGGTGTTTCAGCTTCTGAAGTTGCTATGTCGCTCACCACTTTTTTAGCTGGTTTAGCCATAGGCCAACTCTTATACGGCGATATCGTTAGGAAATATGGTAAACGTTTAGCACTAATGTTTGGCCTAGGCTTATTTATGATGTCGACATTAGCGATCTCAATGTTAGACAGCATGTTATTGATTAATATCTGCCGTGTATTTCAGGCTTTAGGTGTTTGCAGTGCTAGCGTTATCTGGCAAGCGCTAGTGATTGAAAAGCATAGCCCAATAGAATCACAAAAAATGTTGTCAAACTTAATGCCTTTAGTTGCGCTATCGCCTGCAATAGCTCCGATACTAGGTGCGCTGGTGTTAGAAGCCTGGGGCTGGAGAAGTATCTTCGTTTGTCTGGCAGTGACAGCGATCATTCTTATGGTGATGACGGTCTATTTTGTAGATAAAGACAGACCAAATAAGCTTGCTATAAATACAAGTACTAATCAGCAAGCGACAAATACCCAAACTAGTTTTACAACCATGTTAGTTAACCGCTTTTATCTCGGTAACGTACTTATTTTTTCAGCGTGCTCGGCATCATTTTTCTCCTATTTGACCTTGTGGCCGATCGTCATGGATAAGTTTGGTTACGATGCAGGCGCGATAGCCTGGAGTTTTGTGCCGCAAACAGTCATGTTTATTGTCGGTGGCTACAGCGGAAAATTGCTCATTAGCAAGTGGGGCAGCGAAACTGCATTAAAGATTGAACTTGGGTTGTTCTTTACCACCAGTCTGTTGCTTGGCCTGTTTACCCTTGTTTTTGAGATGACCTCTATTTACCCAGTATTGGTAGTGTTTGCATTACAAGCTGCGGCAAATGGCGCAATTTATCCAATTACCGTAAATCAGGCATTGCAGACATTTAAAGGTAATGCGACCAAGGCTGCGGGGTTACAGAATTTTATCCAAGTTAGCTGTGCATTTTTCGCATCGAGCTTAATGGCTACGTTTGCTTTATATGGGGAGGTCGCCATGGGGTGGGGGATCATTGGATCATCTTGTTTGGTCGTCGTTGCGATTTATTGGCGAATGACAGGTAAAGGTTTGGCTAAAGCGTGTCAAAATAAACATGATATGGTCGAAAACTCAGCTAAGTGCGCGTAAATCAAACATTTGATCCTTTGGTATAAAAATAATGCTTTACACAACTATGCGGTTTAACTAATATCCACGGCGTTCGGAGAGATGGCAGAGTGGTCGAATGCACCGGTCTTGAAAACCGGCAGGGGTTTGTAGCCCCTCTAGGGTTCAAATCCCTATCTCTCCGCCATATTTAAAGAAGCCCGCTTAACGCACGTTAAGCGGGCTTCTTGCTGTTGTGTCGTTATAAGAACATCTATTGAATCGAGTCCAGCTAATATTTTGTGTATTTATATGCTGAATCGTTTTTTAAAGGCCGGGCAAGTACCAAATAGATGCAGCAATGAAAGCTGTGTCAATCTCTTCACTAACTCGGTGTTATGATCAGAGGAGTGCAGTAAATAGCGAGTGTCATCAAAGCACATTTTGCGAATTATAAACAGCTTGCTCTCGTGGATATTTTCGCGGCAGCGACAATACTGTACCAACAAAGTCGCAGGGTTAGATTTACTATTGATCCGTTTTGATTGTTATCACGATATGCTTGAACTGTAAGCATAACGCTGTATTTAGCGTCAGTTAGTCGAATCGAATCAATAAAGTGCTTTACAGTTTTAATCGCTTCACCTATTATTCACCGCGTTCGGAGAGATGGCAGAGTGGTCGAATGCACCGGTCTTGAAAACCGGCAGGGGTTTGTAGCCCCTCTAGGGTTCAAATCCCTATCTCTCCGCCATATTTAGAGAAGCCCGCTTACGTAAGTTAAGCGGGCTTTTTGCATCTATAAGACAATAATTTGTTATCGCAGCGCTTTTGAATTATTTCAGCTAACTACCATTACTGGCTTTGACTTTAACGTAGAGTTTACTTACCTATAGTGTAGCGATTGTGGGTTAAAAATAACGGCATTAGCTAATAAATTCATCAGTTTGTCGATTTTTAAAACGCTCAGTCGATACTCACCAACAAAGCACTTTACATGGCATTCCTGTTACCCTAATATTCACCGCGTCCGGAGAGATGGCAGAGTGGTCGAATGCACCGGTCTTGAAAACCGGCAGGGGTTTGTAGCCCCTCTAGGGTTCAAATCCCTATCTCTCCGCCATATTTAAAAGAGCCCGCTTAACTCACGTTGAGCGGGCTTTTTGCTTTTTCACTTTGGGAGTGAGTATCCCTCCATAGCATCTTGTAATTTAGAACCTTAGTGTGAGTCGCTTAGCTATAGTCCTTTTACGTGGTTAGCGCAAACCTGTCATTAGCATGTTGATACATATGTTAAGTGTTACATATTGTTTTATATGAGCTTTTATACCGTACGCTTGTTATTTTAGTAAGCAGGTTGCTGTAATATTGTAGATTGATAATTTACGCAATCGGGGGGCTAATGGCACTAAGCAGCGTTAAGTGTGTCTCTAACGCTTTGGCGTTCACTTTGGCATTTATCAGTGGCATTGTAATGTTAGGTTGGATAATGCAACTTGAGGCGTTAATCAGGCTTGATGAGTCGTTAACACCGATGCAATTTAATACAGCTTTGTGCTTTTTTACCTGCGCATGTTCACAACTGCTTTGGTCTTATGGATATACTCAGTACGTTAAGTATTTAGGTTACGTGCTGCTGTTCATTGCCGGCTTTTCGCTACTAGGTTACCTACTACACATTGACGTCTATCTAGATGAGCTTTTCGTCAGTCACTTCATTCAAACCGATCTTGTTACCCACCCAGGGCGCATGGCACCAAACACTGCAGCTTGTTTTATATTTGTTGGGCTGATTTATTGTACTCGGTATCACTTAAATCGTTGGTTAGGCGAGCTTAATCGCTTGTTAGCCTGTGTAGTTGTTGGCATCGCAACAGTTGCGATCGTTGGGTATGTATTTGGTATTGAAACTGCGTATGGTTGGCGTGATGTTACCGCTATGGCGCTGAGTACCAGTATTTGTTTTGCCATAGTGGGTATAATGGTCTTGCTGTCACTATATAAATCTCAGCAAACGGTCTGTGGTTACCACTTGCCGTTATCATTACTGTACTTACTTATCTCATGTATTTTGTGGCAGGCGATTTCGCTTGCTCACCCTGAACCGAACCCAAATTATATTTCACGTGGTTATACGCTAGCTGTTGGCGCTATTGGCACTGTCGGGCTATTTAGCTATGTATATTACTATCAGAACGTTTCTGAGCAACACCACGCCAAGTTCATCCCCATCGTAGTTGTGTTGTTTGGAGCGATATTCTCGACATCTTTATACATTTACCTTGCCAATAACCAGTTTCTTAGAATCGAAAATAAACTACACAACACTGCCATCGCTAAGGTCAATACAATTCAGTCGACGATTGATATTTTTCTCACCTCGATGCTTAACAATGTCAGGATTATCGCTTATTACAACCAAGCTGAGAGTGGCTCGGTGTTTCATACCGTGTCGGAAATGTCCACTGACAAGTACAAATCAATTAATCGGATTCTATACGCACCAGTGGTGGAGGAAGTTGAAGAATTTAATCAGCGTATGGGACAGGTATATGGTTTCCCAATTGAACTGTCACAAATTAATGGTGGGCTCCAATCTCAAGTAACAACTAACCCGCAATATTTACCCATCTTGTTTCAATATCCCAAAGTGCTAGATAGCAATGACTTAGGATTAGATATTATGAGTAATCCTGATTATCGCAGAGGCGTTTACAATGCATATATGAGCGATAACGTGGGCCACCAAGTACTTAGTGCATCGTTGCGAGGCATCGAAGGGCCGTTACAAGGTGTGATTTTTGCCCCCATTCGTAAAAGCATTTATCAAAAAAATTATCAGATTAATACGCTTAGCGATATACGCGGATTTATTGTGTTGGAATATGATCTTCAGATCATGTTGCAAACCATTATCGGTGAGTCTAATTCACTCACCGATCTCAATTACTTAATCGAGCAGAGCGACAAGGATTTTTCGATTTTGGTGAAAGCGACTGGGGTAAAAAGCATAGAGCATGCGCTTTCATCAAGTGAGCGCTATCAACCTATGCAACACCGACTGAATATTCTTGATGACAAATTTGTCGTGAGGGTGTGGCCCAATCAAGCATTCATCGATGAGATAGAGAGTGTTGCACCTGAGGTTATCGCGCTGGTCATTATGCTGTCTTCGCTGATTATCGCCATCTTCCAATATCGCTCGGCGCTGAAGGGCAGGCATATTGCCAACATAAGAGCTTATTTTGAGGCTGTTGTCGACTCTCTGCCAAGCCCGGTACTCATTATTGATCAAGACTTAAAACACATTGACTGTAATAAAGAGTTTGCGTCAGTTTTTGGTTTTAATAAACGTCAGCTTCATACGCCCGAGTTCGTCGAGCGGTTACAAAAAATGGCTGACTATCAAAGGCTTTACAATGAAGATAAAGTCGCGCTAGCGACAGAGCAAAGCGTAAACTCTATTGCCACCGTGCCGTTGACTGATGGTACGGAAAAGGTATTTAACTATCAGCGAAATGTGATCAAGTTTAACGGCAATAAGATGTTGGTGTGTTCATTTGCTGAGTTAACTTCTGAAGTTAAAGCCAAACAAGAAACTGAAACAGCGCTTAGTTATGCCAATCAAATGTTCAACATGGCACCTGACGCCATGATTATTACCAACAAACACGGCATCATTATCCAAGTAAATAAGGCCGCGGTTGCACTGTTTGGTTATGGTGAAAAGGAATTGCTGTTTGAACCCATTGAGTTGCTTGTACCTACATCATTGCATCAGCAGCACCGTAAAAGTCGACGCAGTTTTATGTTTGAAGGTCAAACGCGTGAGATCACGGCAAGTCGCTCAGTCATTGCAGCAGGCAAGCATGGTAAAGAGCTGCATGTTGAGATCAGTTTAAGCCCAATTGATACTAAGGATGGCCTTCACGTTGTAGCATCGGTGCGTGATGTTTCGCAACGTAAAGCTTATGAGGCTGCAATTAATCTCGCTAAAAGCGAGGCAGAAAAAGCTAACCAAGCTAAGTCTGAGTTTTTAGCTAATATGAGTCATGAGTTGCGCACACCGATGAATGCGATTATTGGTTACACTCATTTGGTCAAACAAGGTGTACAAGACAGCGAGCATCAAAAATATGTTGAGAAAATCAGTTCGTCAGCCAGTACGCTATTAGCCATTATTAACGATATTCTTGACTATTCAAAAATCGAAGCCAATCAGCTTACATTAGAATCTACTCCGTTTTATCTCTATGACAATGTTATCAATACCGTGTCGAGTGTTTGCAATAACCAGGCAACTGAAAAAGGTTTGTCGTTTACGGTAAGCACGCCATTTGATATGCCGTTTAAACTGCAAGGAGATGCGCTAAGGATCAATCAGGTGTTAAGTAACTTGCTTGGCAATGCCATCAAATTCACTGAAGCAGGCTCAATAGAGCTAAACATTAACCTTATCGATGAAACATCTAGCTCGATATTAGTCACGTTTGAAGTAAAAGATACTGGTATAGGCATGAGTACCGATGTAGTAGAAAACCTGTTTGTTCCGTTTACACAGGGCGATGCTTCAGCAACCAGAGCCTATGGTGGCACCGGTCTTGGGTTGTCAATTTGTCATAAAATTTTGCGTATGATGGGCAGCGAATTACACGTAAGCTCAACTTTTGGTTTAGGCAGCACCTTTAGTTTCACCATAGAGCTCGCTAAGGCTGCGCAAGCAAACCTAATAACATCCCCAAACCAAGACGATGAAAATAGTAAATTGGTGACATCATTAGGCCAGATTGGTTTAAAGACAGATAACGCATTAGAAAGGCTTAATGAGCAACAGGAGCTATATCTAAAGCTTATTCGTAAGTTTAAAGCTCAACTTCCGAGTCGGATCAAAGGGCTTAACAGTGATAGAGATCAGGATTATCCCACAGCCGAACTCAGGTTTGAATTGCATAGCTTAAAAGGGCTATTGGCTAACGTTGGTGCAGAAACATTATCTGCTGACTGTCAGCAGCTAGAGATCGATCTTCACAATCAAGTGCTCGATATAAGTAGATTAGAACGTTTCAAGAAACAACTGCTTCAGTTAAATATCGCCCTTGAAAAATGCCTGCCTTTACAAAGTGACAAGCACGCGAAAGCCAGTTCTAAATTTGAGTCTAAACGGGTGAGTGATATACAACTCACGCGCTTACGCCAGTTGCTGCAAGATAATGATACCGAAGCAATTGAGCTCCTAGAGCAATTAATATCTGAAAATGTTGCGCCTATCGAGCGGTGGCAAAAGCTGTTGTTACTGTGCGAGCGTTATGATTTTGAACAAGCTTTATTTGAGCTTGGCGCAATTGATAATACGAGTGAGCTAGCATGACATGTGATGTAACAGTACCAACAAAACATACTATTTTGGTCGTTGATGACCAGCCAGAAAATATCGATATATTGCGAAATATCTTAAAGCACCAGTATAAGGTCATCGCAGCCACCGATGGTCAAGCTGCCTTGATGCTAGCGCGCAGGGCAAAGCCTGATCTTATCTTGCTGGATATTATGATGCCGGGGATTGATGGCTATTGTGTGTGCAAACGGCTAAAAGAACACGAGCAAACTGCTGAGATCCCGGTGATTTTCGTGACAGCGTTAGGCGAGGAGCGTGACGAAAGCCGTGGGCTTGAAGTTGGCGCAGTTGATTACCTAGTCAAACCTATTAGCGCGAATATTGCACTTAAGCGTATTAAAGCGCATTTGGCGCTGCACTATCAGCAGCAATTGCTTGAGCTTGAAGTAGACAAGCGCACGTCAGAGCTAGCTCATACTCAACTAGAGGTTGTAAAGCGTCTAGGTCGTGCTGCCGAATATAAAGACAATGAAACCGGTATGCACGTGCAGCGTATGAGTCGTTATTCCCATGCCCTTGCACTAAAGGCAGGCTTCAGCCAAAAACAAGCTCAATTGATTTTAACTGCAGCGCCGATGCACGATGTCGGTAAAATTGGTATACCCGATCATATTTTATTAAAGCCAGGAAAATTAACCCCGGAAGAGTGGAAAATCATGCAAGCGCATGTGGATATCGGGTTAGATATTCTGTCCGGCGCTTGTTCTGAATTACTAGCGCTAGCAGCCGTCATTGTCGCAACACATCACGAGAAGTGGGATGGCACCGGTTACCCAAAACAGCTTAAAGGGGAGCAAATCCCTTTGGTTGGTAGAATCGTAGCCATTGCAGATGTTTTCGATGCGCTCACCGCTGATAGGCCTTATAAAAAGGCGTGGGCAACTGAAGATGCAATCGCCTTTATCAATGAACAAAGTGGTAAGCACTTTGACCCGCATATTGTTAGGTTATTCAACGAATCTATTGAAGATATATTGCAAATCAAAGAGCAGTTTAAAGATGAACCTGATATCGTTATTGCCACAGATGGTTAAAGAACTAAGAAGGTAGCGGTGAAGCGGCTTAAATTGTGGCAAAAAGTGTTGCTTGTAAGCCTATTGATACTAATCGGTATATTCATACTGCTAGTTAGCGCTGCGCCAAAAGTGTCCGTTATTAATCTGTCAAAGCATCAAGTGAATGCTGTAGTTACACTGCCTTCAAGCCGACTTGACTTTGGCGTAATCGACTCTGAGCAAAGCAATAGCATCTATTATGATGTAAACCAAGCTGATGGCGTACTTGCCTACAAGGTGCAGTTTGTAGATAGCAAGTCTCAGGGTGTAGGGAATTGTGGCTATATTACCCACAGCATGTACTTTGAACATTGGCAAATCATAGTTTCTGGTAGTGATAAGCTTAAAGTGATCTGTACTCAATAACGCATGCGACTAGATAATCAATAAACTAACCAACATTATTCGTCATCAACAAAAACTATTAATTTCAATCATCCATAAGCTGCATTCAGTTATAACTTTGATTATGGCTGACATACATAGCGTGTCATCCCATGTATGCTCAGGCGTAAACTTATCAATTTGAGCAGCGCTTAATATAGGATTTTCCGTGTCACATCCCACTAAAATAACCTTCTTCAAACGTTTTATGACCGATATCCAAAACGGTGCTAAGACAATAACCATACGTGATTTTTCAGAGTCTCACTATCGTGTTTCAAGTATCGTTGATGTTTACGCATTAGAAGATCAATCCTATATCGGCAAGATTAAAGTATTGGCTGTGAAACCGATAAATTTCGATGAATTGAATGAAAAGCATGCACTACAAGAAAACATGACTTTGTGTGAGCTACAGTCAGTAATTAGAGATATTTACCCGGGGATAGAACAATTATTTGTGATTGAATTTGAGTTAGTGTAAGTCATTATTGATAAATGAATAGATATTCAATGGTCTTTTTGCCTGGAACGGAGCGAAGTTTTTTATCTAATTGTTAGGGAGAGAAGATTTTTGATTCGTTTTAGCGAATCAATAGCGCTTCACTTGATGAATTATATTCAAATAAACATGCACTGAACTAGTGCAAGCTAAGTAATTTGTGTCGCAGATGAATGTGATTTTGCGTGTTAAATTCACTCTTTTTGGTTTTTTATGCGTTATTTTTATAATTAAAAGATTTTACTTATAGCGATTATGTAGGAAGTTTTAGTAAAAATTGACCTAGTAAATATGCTTTGGCTGGGTCAGGGTGCCTAGTCGCTGTTATTCATTGCGCCGTCTTCCTTTGCTGGTTGAACGCTAGGATTGTAAGGCTTAAGCGGGGCTAGGTTAGGGATGAGGAAGTGAGACAGAGCTTTAGTAACGATTGCAGTGAGCCTTAATGTGAATGCCTGTTATAAGCCACGCGGGCCCAAAGTAACTACGCTTCTTGGAATCTCCTGATGCTTATACCTTAAGTTAGACAGTAAATAATCCACCTTTTGAAGAAGGTAGCTTTGTATTCTCAAAAACATCTATTAGTACTGATGTATAAAGCCTTTGAAAACATGGGCTTTTCGTTGAGTCTACTAATAAAACTAAGGGTGATGCGCTTGCTGTGTGCTTTAAATATCTTTACATAGCAGGCTCAACCTAACATGTCATGTAAACAGAAATACAGGCAAAGCCTATATGATGATCACCATCTACTGAAGTAGATGGTTTAGGGGAAAATAAAAAAGCGCCTAACGGCGCTTTTTTTATTTGAGATTATTTACACGCACGATAGCGCCAACTCATATCATTAAGCCTTTTATCGCTTGTCTAAGTCCACAAAGTCTCTGTCTTCAGAACCTGTGTAAAGCTGACGAGGGCGGCTAATACGATGGCCAGGCTGATCTAGCATTTCTTTCCAGTGGGCAATCCAACCAACTGTGCGTGAAAGCGCAAACAGTACGGTGAACATGCTCGTAGGAATACCGATAGCCTTCATGATAATGCCTGAGTAAAAGTCTACGTTTGGATAGAGCTTCTTCGATACAAAATACTCATCTTCAAGCGCGATTCGCTCAAGCTCCATCGCTACGTCTAGCAGTGGGTCTTGAATGTTTAGCTCTTCGAGTACTTCGTGACAAGTTTCACGCATTACCTTAGCTCGTGGGTCAAAGTTCTTGTAAACGCGGTGACCAAAGCCCATTAAGCGGAATGGGTCTTCTTTGTCTTTAGCGCGATCGATAAACTCTGGAATACGATCTACTGAACCAATCTCTTCTAGCATGTTTAAACATGCTTCGTTTGCACCACCGTGAGCTGGGCCCCAAAGAGAAGCGATACCAGCTGCGATACAAGCGAATGGGTTAGCGCCAGATGAACCGGCTAAACGAACCGTAGACGTTGATGCATTTTGCTCATGGTCTGCATGAAGAACAAAGATACGATCCATTGCTTTTTCAACAACAGGATTAACTTTGTACTCTTCGCAAGGAACAGCAAACATCATTGACAGGAAATTGCCCGCATAGCTAAGGTCATTACGTGGGTAAATAAACGGTTGGCCAACCGAATACTTGTAGCACATAGCTGCTAACGTAGGCATTTTGGAAATTAGGCGGAAAGCCGCAATTTCACGGTGTTTTTCATCATTAACATCAAGAGAATCTTGATAGAAAGCTGAAAGGGCACCGGTAACACCACAAAGCATCGCCATTGGATGCGCGTCACGACGGAAACCGCGGAAAAAAGCGGTTAATTGATCGTGGATCATGGTGTGGTTTTTAACCATTGATTCGAATTCTTCTGACTGCTGTTTATTTGGCAGTTCGCCATCTAGCAGTAGGTAACACACGTCTAAGTAGCTTGATTGCGTAGCTAACTCGTAGATTGGGTAACCTCGATGAGTAAGAATACCTTTTGCACCGTCGATATATGTAATGGCAGACTCGCAAGAAGCAGTAGCTAGAAAGCCTGGGTCAAAGGTGAAATAACCTTTTGAGCCAAGTTTGCTGATGTCGATAACATCATGTCCAGCAGTGCCTTGTTTGACTGGTAATTCAATTGAGTCGTTATTTGGTAACTCTAATTTGGCTATTTGATCAGCCATACCCCGTTCTCCTTACTTCATTCTTATCTTATGAGTGCGGCATGTTAAGCGGTCATTACTTTACAGCGAAATCAGTTTACATTTCAATTCAAATAAGCGTTTAAATTGCTTAGACCATGGTATATATCTTGCTAGAAGCCAGTTGCTGTGCGGTTTACAGCTGAATTTGAATAATTTTTTTCTAAAAAATTAGAATTTGCATTATGTGATGTTTGTATTTGACAAGTCGCCCGAGTATACTTGCAGTCGCCCGCAAGGGAGACAGACATCACAGTTTAAGAATAATTTTTTTACTTGGCTAAATTAGTTAATTCTCAAACATTTAGGTGTTTGGTAGTCATCAGTAATTAGTGGATCATTTTGTTAACAATTTTAACGTTTCCGGAACTGGTTAAATTAACTACTGACAATAACAAAAATAATGCTCAATGGAGCTGAGTGAGCAGAACGTGAAAAAGCAAAGACCTGTCCATCTAGACCTGCAGACGATTCGCTTTCCTGCAACAGCAATCGTGTCGATCCTACACCGTATTTCCGGTGTCATTATGTTATTTGCTACCGGTATTCTTCTTTGGTTGTTAAATTCATCTTTAACTTCTGCTGAAGGTTTCGCTAGCGTCCAATCTCTTTTTGATACTTTCATTATGAAGTTCATTTTATGGGGCATCTTAACCGCACTGGGTTACCACATTTTAGGTGGCTTACGTCACTTAGTGATGGATACCGGTCGTTGGGAAGAGTTAGCTTCAGGTGCAGCTTCTGCTAAAGCCGTATTCGTTTTAGCGATTGTATTTTCAGTAGTAGCGGGGATTTGGGTATGGTAACCAATGCAGCAAGTTTTGGACGCAGTGGTGTTCATGACTTTATTTTAATTCGTGCAAGCGCGGTTATCTTAGCTTGCTATGCCATTTTCTTAGTGGCATTCATTGCGTGTAGTGCACCTTTAACTTTCGAAATTTGGCAAGGCTTATTTAAATCATTGCCAATGAAAGTTTTCACACTTGTCGCTTTATTTGCTTTGCTCGTCCACGCGTGGATTGGTATTTGGCAAGTTCTGACTGACTATGTAAAACAAACAGCTTTACGCGGCGTTTTACAGTTTACCTTTGTCGTGACCGCACTTAGTTACCTGGCGGCAGGCATCATCATTGTGTGGGGTGTATAAGTGAGTATTCCAGTTCGCGAATTTGACGCAATCGTTATTGGTGCTGGTGGCGCGGGTATGCGCGCAGCACTACAGATTTCTAAAGAAGGTAAGAGCTGTGCGCTTTTATCTAAAGTATTCCCAACTCGTTCTCATACAGTATCTGCTCAGGGCGGAATCACGGTGGCATTAGGTAATGCCCATGAAGACCACTGGGAACAGCACATGTATGACACTGTTAAAGGCTCAGACTTTATTGGTGATCAGGACGCAATTGAATTCATGTGTCAAACCGGCCCTGAAGCCATTATTGAGCTTGAGCACATGGGTTTACCTTTCTCACGTTTTGACAATGGTAAGATTTATCAACGTCCATTCGGTGGTCAGTCTAAAAACTTTGGTGGCGAACAGGCAGCTCGTACCGCAGCGGCTGCTGACCGTACTGGTCACGCTTTACTTCACTGTCTTTACCAGCAAAACGTAAAGCATAAAACCGAAGTGTTTTCAGAATGGTACGCGCTAGATTTAGTAAAAAATGAAGACGGCGTAATCGTAGGTTGTACCGCGATCGAAATAGAAACCGGTGAGATCGTTTACTTCAAAGCTAAAGCTACAGTATTAGCAACTGGTGGTGCAGGGCGTATCTACGCTTCTACTACTAACGCTCACATTAACACTGGTGACGGTGTGGGTATGGCGATGCGTGCTGGCGTGCAAATGCAAGACATGGAAATGTGGCAGTTCCACCCAACGGGTATTGCTGGTGCTGGTGTACTTGTTACCGAAGGTTGTCGTGGTGAAGGTGGTTATCTACTAAATAAAGATGGCGAGCGTTTCATGGAGCGTTACGCACCAAATGCTAAAGACTTAGCATCGCGTGACGTTGTAGCTCGTTCGATGATGACAGAAATCCGCGAAGGTCGCGGCTTAGATGGCCCATTAGGCCCACACTGTCTGCTTAAACTTGACCACCTAGGTAAAGAAACGCTTGAAGCTCGTCTTCCAGGTGTTTGTGAACTTTCTCGTACGTTTGCTCATATTGACCCTGCAGACGGTCCAATTCCTGTACTTCCTACCTGTCACTACATGATGGGTGGCTTACCATCTAAGGTAAGCGGTCAGGTTATCCGTCAAAATGAAGATGGCAGCGAGCAAGATGTGACTGGTTTATTCGCAGTAGGTGAGATTGCCTGTGTATCAGTGCACGGTGCTAACCGCCTAGGTGGTAACTCACTGCTTGACCTTGTGGTATTTGGACGAGCAGCTGGTCAGCACTTAGGTAAAGCGTTAGATGAAACGCCAACGCCTAAAGATGCAACGGCTGAAAACATTGAAGCTTCTTTAGCACGTTTAAATCGTTGGGAGTCAAACCAAGACGGTGAAGACCCGGCTGAAATTCGTAAAGATCTGCAACTTTGTATGCAGCTAAACTTCTCAGTATTCCGTACTGGCGAAGCGATGGCTGAAGGTCTTAAGCAGCTAAAAGCGATTCAAAAGCGTCTAGACAACGCTAAGTTATCTGACAACTCTCGCGAGTTTAACACTCAACGTATCGAGTGTTTAGAGTTAGACAACTTGATGGCGACAGCACTCGCAACGGCATACGCTGCTAACTTCCGTACTGAAAGTCGTGGTGCGCATTCACGTGAAGACTTCTTAGAGCGTGACGATGACAACTGGTTATGTCACTCAATCTTTGACCCAGCATCTGAGTCAATGAAGAAGCGCGATGTGAACATGGAGCCAAAGCTTCGCGAAGCTTTCCCTCCTAAGAAACGTACCTACTAAGGCAGGAGTTGCACAATGAATTTAACATTTTCAGTGTATCGCTATAATCCTGATGTAGACACTAAACCTTACATGAAGGATTACACCCTAGAAGTGCAAGAAGGCACAGACATGATGGTGTTAGACGCGTTACTTAAACTAAAAGAACAAGACCCAGCATTGGCGTTCCGTCGTTCATGCCGCGAAGGTGTTTGCGGTAGTGACGGTATTAATATGAATGGTAAAAACGGTTTAGCGTGTATCACGCCTGTTTCTACTTTTAAAGGCAAAAAGATTGTTATTCGTCCATTGCCTGGTATGCCAGTAGTTCGTGATTTAGTGGTTGATTTAACTCAGTTCTATAAACAGTACGAAAAAATCAAACCTTATCTAATTAACGACGACAAAACACCTGCACGAGAGCATTTACAATCACCTGAAGAGCGTGAGCATTTAGACGGTCTGTACGAATGTATTATGTGTGCGTGTTGTTCAACAGCTTGTCCTTCTTTCTGGTGGAACCCAGATAAGTTTGTGGGTCCAAGTGGTCTACTGCATGCGTATCGCTTCTTGATTGACAGCCGTGATACAGCAACAGAAGAACGTCTATCTGAACTAGACGACGCTTACAGCGTATTCCGTTGCCATGGCATCATGAACTGTGTTGACGTATGTCCTAAAGGTTTGAATCCGACTAAAGCAATTGGTCATATCAAATCAATGTTATTGAAGCGAGCGGTTTAATGCACATAATTTTGTTAGTTTCTCACTCAAACTAGCTCTGTTTAAGAGTCACTTTCTCATTGAAGGTGACTCTTTTGTGTGTTTAAGGAAGTCCCTGTAACAATTCGTTTTTCTTGTTGCAGTTTCACTGTGATAGCGCATACTGTCACGGTAGTATTTGGCTAAATACGTGTACCCAGTTTGAAAGGAATAATAATGCACCAAGGCATCATGAAAGCCTGGCTCGAGTCGTCCCATTTGAGTGGCGCAAACTCGACCTATGTAGAAGAGATGTATGAAGCCTATCAAGAAGATCCGCAATCAGTGTCTGCTGATTGGCAAGTCGTTTTTGATAATCTCCCTCCTGTCAACGAAGCATCAGCGAGTGCTCCTGAAGCTGCCCACTCTAAAGTCCGTGATTACTTCCGAAGTTTGGCCTTAGAAACCCGAGGTAAGGGTGCTGGTCGCGTAAGTGATCCTGAACTTGATGCTAAGCAGGTTAAGGTATTGCAGCTTATTAACGCTCACCGTTTTCGTGGCCATCAAAACGCTAACTTAGACCCTCTAGGGCTTTGGAAGCGAGATGAAGTTAAAGAGCTTAATCCCGCGCATCACGGTCTAACTAGCGAAGATATGGAGCGCGAGTTTAACACTGGCTCATTCGCCCACGGCGGCGAGACCATGAAACTAGGTGATATCGTACACGCACTTAAGAGCACATATTGTGGCTCTATTGGTGCTGAGTACATGCACATCACTGATACCGAGGAAAAACGTTGGATTCAGCAACGTCTAGAACCAACCCTTGGTAAAGCAAGCTTTAACTCTGATGAGAAACTTCGCATTTTAGAAGGCCTAAACTCAGCTGAAGGTATGGAAAAATACCTAGGTGCTAAGTTCCCAGGTGCAAAACGTTTCTCGTTAGAAGGTGGCGATTCGCTTGTTCCTATGATGCGCGAAATTATTTATCGTGCAGGTGAAGCAGGTACTAAAGAAATTGTTGTGGGCATGGCTCACCGCGGTCGCTTAAACGTGCTAGTGAATATATTAGGTAAGCGCCCAGCTGAGCTGTTTGACGAGTTTGCCGGTAAGCATGCCGATGTTAATGGTTCTGGTGACGTCAAGTACCACCAAGGTTTCTCATCTGATTTCGAAACGCCAGGTGGTAACGTTCACCTAGCGTTAGCATTTAACCCATCTCACCTTGAAATTGTAAACCCTGTGGTAATTGGTAGTGTACGTGCACGCCAAGACCGCCGTGGTTGTCAAGATGGCTTGCAGGTAATGCCAGTTACTATTCACGGTGATTCAGCTATTACCGGCCAAGGTATTGTGCAAGAGACATTTAACATGTCTCAAGCTCGTGGTTTTAAAGTTGGCGGCAGTATTCGTATTGTTGTTAACAACCAGGTTGGTTTTACCACGTCTCATCATGCTGATGTGCGTTCAACTGAGTACTGTACAGACATCGCTAAGATGGTTCAGGCACCTATTTTCCACGTGAATGCTGATGACCCAGAAGCGGTTGCCTTTATTTCACAATTAGCTGTTGATTACCGTAATCAGTTTAAGCGTGATGTCGTGATTGATTTAGTGTGTTATCGCCGTCATGGCCATAACGAAGCTGATGAGCCGAGTGCAACTCAGCCGCTAATGTATTCAAAAATTAAAAAGCATCCTACACCGCGTAAGATTTATGCCGACAAGCTGATTGCAGAAGATACTGTGTCAGCCAATGATGTTACCGGTTTAGTTAATACTTACCGTGACTCATTAGATGCCGGCGACTGTGTAGTGAAAGAGTGGCGACCAATGACGCTACACACAGTTGATTGGACGCCTTTCTTAAATAAAGAATGGGATGAAGATTACGATGCAAGTTTGCCAATTGAAAAGCTAAAAGAGTTAGCTGATAAATTAGTTGATCTGCCTGAAAACCATAAGCTGCAATCTCGTGTTGCTAAGATTTATGGCGACCGCAAGACCATGGCAGCGGGCGAAAAAATGCTCGACTGGGGTATGGCTGAAACGCTAGCTTATGCCACCATTCTAGAAGATCAAAAACGTGTTCGTATCACGGGTCAAGATTCTGGTCGCGGCACTTTCTTCCACCGTCATGCGGTATTGCATAACCAGAACGATGCGACTACCTATTTGCCGCTGCGTAATGTTGCAGACGAGCAAGGCCCAATTGACATTACAGACTCAGTATTGTCTGAAGCGTCAGTACTTGCGTTTGAATATGGCTATGCAACTGCAGAGCCGGGTGGTTTAACCATTTGGGAAGCGCAGTTTGGTGACTTTGTTAACTGTGCTCAGGTTGTGATTGACCAATTCTTATCATCAGGGGAGCAAAAGTGGGGCCGTTTATGCGGTTTAACTATGCTGCTTCCGCATGGTTATGAAGGCCAAGGTCCTGAGCATTCATCAGCACGTCTTGAGCGCTTCTTACAGCTTTGTGCAAATCACAATATGCAGGTGTGTGTTCCATCGACGCCTGCTCAGGTTTACCACATGCTTCGCCGTCAGGTAGTACGCCCTATGCGTCGTCCATTGGTGGTGATGTCGCCTAAGTCGCTTTTACGTCACCCGTTAGCTGTTTCTAGCATGGAAGAGTTAGCAGATGGTCAATTCCATAACGTAATTGGCGAAACAGATGACTTAGATCCTAAACAAGTCGATCGCGTTGTTTTCTGTAGCGGTAAGGTTTACTTCGAGCTATTGGAAAAACGTCGCAAACAAGAAATCAACAATATTGCTATTGTTCGTATTGAGCAGCTCTATCCTTTCCCTGAAGCGGAAATGAAGCAAGTGCTTGAACAATACCAACATGTAAAAGATTTTGTATGGTGCCAAGAAGAGCCACAGAACCAAGGTGCTTGGTACTGTAGTCAGCATCATTTCTGGGCCAATATCCCAGCAGGTGCACAACTAACCTATGCAGGTCGCGAGGCATCAGCTGCGCCAGCATGTGGTTACCCTGGCTTGCATTTACGCCAACAAGAATCGTTATTAAACAGCGCACTAAAACTGTCGCAATAGATAATTTATAAAAGGAATGTGTTCCATGAGTATCGAAATTAAGGTACCTGTTTTGCCAGAATCTGTTGCTGATGCAACCATCGCGACTTGGCATGTTCAACCTGGTGAAGCTGTAGAGCGTGATCAAAACCTAGTTGATATTGAAACTGATAAAGTGGTTTTAGAAGTTGTTGCGCCAGAAGATGGTTCAATTAGTGAATTATTATTCCAAGAAGGCGACACAGTTCTTGGGGAGCAAGTGATTGCAAACTTCGTTGCTGGCGCTGTTGCCGGTCAAGAAGTAACCAAGGAAGAAGCAAGCGCGCCAGCTCCTGAAGCTGTAGAATCTGAAGAGTCAAACGACGCGCTAAGCCCATCTGTTCGTCGTCTGATTGCTGAGCACAATGTTGATGCTAGCCAAATCAAAGGCACAGGTGTAGGCGGTCGCATTACTAAAGAAGACGTTGAAGCTTTCGTTAAAGCCGCTCCTGCTGCTAAGAGTGCTGCCGCACCAGCACCGGTAGCTCCGCTTGAAGGTCGTAGTCAAAAACGCGTACCTATGACGCGTCTACGTAAGACTATCGCTAACCGTCTGCTTGAAGCGAAAAACTCAACTGCCATGCTAACGACGTTTAACGAAGTTAACATGAAGCCAATTATGGACATTCGTAAGCAGTACCAAGAAGTATTCGAAAAGCGCCACGGTATTCGTTTAGGCTTTATGTCTTTCTACGTAAAAGCGGTTACCGAAGCACTAAAACGTTTCCCTGAAGTTAACGCGTCAATCGACGGCGATGACATTGTTTATCACAACTACTTCGATGTAAGCATCGCTGTGTCTACTCCGCGTGGTTTGGTAACGCCTGTGCTACGTGACACAGATACGATGAGCCTTGCTGACATTGAAAAGAATGTGCGCGAGCTAGCAATTAAAGGCCGTGACGGCAAATTATCAGTTGATGACATGACTGGCGGTAACTTCACTGTGACAAACGGTGGCGTGTTTGGCTCGTTAATGTCGACTCCAATTTTAAACCTGCCACAAAGCGCGATTTTAGGCATGCATGCCATTAAAGACCGCCCAATGGCAGTAAACGGTGAGGTTGTTATTCAACCTATGATGTACCTCGCTCTTTCTTACGACCACCGTATTGTCGACGGTCGTGAGTCTGTTGGCTTCTTAGTCGCAATTAAAGACTTCTTAGAAGACCCAACTCGTCTGCTACTTGATCTGTAAGTTGTAGATAAACCCCTCGTTGCTGGCCCAAAAGGGCCAGCTGGAAATTACTAGAAGTATATGGATAGATCATCATGAATTTGCATGAGTATCAGGCAAAAGCACTATTTGCCGAATATGGTTTACCAGTGTCAGAAGGTTACGCATGTGATACTGCCCAAGAAGCAGTAGAAGCAGCTGGCCATATTGGCGGTGATATGTGGGTTGTTAAGTGTCAAGTACACGCTGGCGGCCGTGGTAAAGCAGGTGGCGTTAAGGTCACTGGCGACAAAGAAGAAATCAGAGCATTTGCTGAAAACTGGTTAGGTAAAAATCTAGTTACTTACCAAACAGACGAAAACGGTCAGCCAGTTGCTAAAATCTTAGTTGAAAGCTGCACTGATATTGCTAACGAATTATACCTAGGTGCGGTTGTTGACCGTGCGACTCGTCGCATCGTGTTCATGGCCTCTACTGAAGGTGGCGTAGATATTGAAACTGTTGCTGAAGAAACGCCAGAGTTAATTCATAAGGCAATTATTGACCCTCTAGCAGGTCCTCAGCCTTATCAAGCACGTGACCTTGGTTTCAAGCTAGGTCTTGATGCAACTCAGCTAAAACAGTTCACGAAAGTGTTCATGGGTCTAGCGAAAATGTTCGAAGACCACGATTTCGCACTACTAGAAATCAACCCTCTAGTGATTACTGACGAAGGCAACATTCACTGCCTTGACGGTAAAATTGGTGTTGATGGTAACGCGCTATTCCGCCAGCCAAAAATCCGTGAGATGCACGACCCATCACAAGATGATGCTCGTGAAGCACACGCAGCTAAGTTCGAGCTTAACTACGTAGCGCTAGACGGTAACGTAGGTTGTATGGTTAACGGTGCTGGCCTAGCAATGGGCACAATGGACATCGTAAACCTACACGGTGGTAAGCCAGCTAACTTCCTAGACGTGGGCGGCGGCGCAACTAAAGAGCGTGTTGCTGAAGCGTTTAAGATCATCTTATCTGATGACAATGTTAGCGCAGTATTAGTTAACATCTTTGGTGGTATCGTTCGTTGTGACATGATCGCAGAAGGTATTATCGGCGCTGTGAAAGAAGTTGGCGTTGAAGTACCAGTTGTTGTTCGTCTTGAAGGTACAAATGCTGAATTAGGCCGTGAAGTTCTAGCTAACTCTGGCTTAGATATTATTGCTGCTGAGTCTTTAACAGACGCTGCTGTAAAAGTTGTTGCTGCTGCGGAGGGCAAATAATGTCTGTATTAATTAACAAAGACACTAAGGTAATCTGTCAAGGTTTCACTGGTGGTCAAGGTACTTTCCACTCTGAGCAAGCAATTGCTTACGGTACACAAATGGTTGGTGGTGTAAGCCCTGGTAAGGGCGGTCAAACGCACCTTGGTCTACCGGTATTTAACACAGTTAAAGACGCGGTTGCTGAAACTGGCGCAACAGCTTCTGTTATCTATGTACCAGCACCTTTCTGTAAAGATGCAATCTTAGAAGCAATTGACGGTGGTATCGAGCTAATCGTTTGTATTACTGAAGGTATCCCTACGTTAGATATGCTTCAAGTTAAAGTTAAGCTTGAAGAGACTGGCGTTCGCATGATTGGTCCTAACTGCCCGGGTGTTATCACTCCAGGTGAATGTAAGATTGGTATTATGCCAGGCCACATTCACAAGCCAGGTAAAGTGGGTATTGTTTCACGTTCAGGTACCTTAACGTACGAAGCAGTTAAGCAAACAACTGACGAAGGTTTTGGTCAGTCAACTTGTGTTGGTATTGGTGGTGACCCAATTCCAGGTACTAACTTCATCGACGTTTTAGAAATGTTCCAAAACGATCCACAAACTGAAGCAATCGTAATGATTGGTGAAATTGGTGGTACTGCTGAAGAAGAAGCGGCTGAATACATCAAAGCTAACGTAACTAAGCCTGTGGTTTCTTACATTGCGGGTGTGACTGCTCCTGCTGGTAAGCGCATGGGCCACGCTGGTGCAATTATCGCTGGCGGTAAAGGTACTGCTGATGACAAGTTCGCTGCACTAGAAGCGGCTGGTGTAACTACGGTTCGCTCTCTTGCTGACATCGGTCAAGCACTTCGTACTCGCACTGGTTGGTAATCTTAGATTATTAACATATGCAGGTAATAGAAAAGGCGCCAATTGGCGCCTTTTTTGTAGCTGGATAAAGACTCGTTATTTCAAATATTCAGACAGATCGCTACCAGCCTTAATGACTTGTTGTTGAACATCACCTTTAAACAGAAAACCATCTTTGTCTCCGACTAGAGTAAGTTTGTCACCTTGGCGAAGTAGGGCTGTGCCTTCTTGAATACCGATTACGGGTGTCAATGGATCGACTTTGGTGAACTCTAACAGTCGCTGCGCGCGAGTTTCGCCATTGTGGCCAGGCGCTTGGTAGTTGGTGTAGTGCGGGTTTAATTGAAATGGCAGTAACTTTAATGCAGTAAATGATGGCGGCTCAATAATTGGCATATCATTGGTGGTGCGAATGCTTAAACCGGTAATGTTTGAGCCCGCGCTCCAACCTACATAAGGCTTGCCGTTATTCACTTCATCATTAATCAGCTGAATGAGATCGTAACGGTATAACTCGTGCAGTAAATGGAAGGTATTACCGCCACCCACGAAGATACCGTCGGCATCTTTAATGGCTTGTTTAGGGTCGCCATACTGGTGAATGCTGCTGATTGAAAGGTTAAGTGGAGCTAGCCCATTTTTAACGGTTTCAAGGTAGTCATCGTATTCAATGCTTACGCCGGCATAAGGAATGAACAACCAGTTTTGTCCTGGTTGACAAAGTGGCTCAATAAACTCAATGGTATGGGCTAGGTAAGGGGTATCACCAACGCGAGAGGCACTTAACATTAGCGCAGTAACTGACATGATTACTTCCTTTAAGTCGTTGTTTGGTATTTTGTTTGATGCAGTGTAGCAAAAACGCTATGGGTAACTCTATACGCTTATTGCGATTAGCTGCTTAGCACTATTAAGAGAAACTTAATAATTAATAGGTAAACTTAGGCAAATCTTTCAAAATTTAGCCATCCAGTATTAGGTAAAGCTTTTTTAATCATTTCACCCTTGAATTTCTTTTTTACGGACATATTATGTCTGAAACAACCTTTCAATTGACTTAAGTCAAACAGGAGCTGCGATGAAACGCGTCTTTTTATTGATTGCCACTAACATGGCGATTTTAGTAGTAGCATCAATTGTGATGTCTATTCTTGGGGTGAATACCTCAACTATGGGTGGCTTATTAGTATTTGCTGCTATCTTCGGTTTTGGCGGCGCATTTATTAGCTTAGCGATTTCAAAGTGGATGGCTAAGAAGACCATGGGCTGTGAAGTTATCACTCAACCTCGTGACAATACTGAGCGTTGGTTAGTAGAAACCGTTGCTCGCCAAGCAGAACAAGCGGGCATTAAAATGCCAGAAGTTGCAATTTATCAATCTCCTGAGATGAATGCATTTGCAACAGGTCCAAGCAAAGATAACTCATTGGTTGCGGTTAGTACCGGGTTACTTTACGGCATGACACAAGATGAGATTGAAGGCGTGCTAGCACACGAAGTAAGCCACGTTGCTAACGGCGACATGGTAACGCTTACCTTGATCCAAGGTGTGGTAAATACCTTTGTGATTTTCGCGGCACGTGTAGTAGCTGGCATTATCAACAACTTTGTCGCTAGTAATGATGAAGAAGGCGAAGGGTTAGGAACGTTTGCCTACATGGGTGTTGTAATTGTACTCGACATACTATTTGGCATTTTGGCATCAATGATCGTTGCTTACTTCTCACGTATCCGTGAGTACAAAGCGGACGCTGGCGCTGCTAAATTAGCGGGTAAAAACAAAATGATCGCAGCGCTCGAGCGATTGCGCCAAGGCCCGGAAACCGGGGCAATGCCAGCGCAAATGTCTGCGTTTGGTATTAACGGCAAGCGTTCAATGGCAGAATTAATGATGAGCCACCCGCCATTAGAAAAACGTATTGCGGCTTTACAGTCTAGCTAATTAGTGACGTTACTAAAAGGCGCAAGCTACAAGTACAAGGGGAAGCATCGCTTCCCCTTTTTTGATCTTATCAGTTAGATCTTAGTTGGTGGATTGTTATTGCCTTGTGATTTGGATACTTGACCTAAAGCACATTAAGTTTGTGCGATACCTGATAACTTACGCACTAAATCAAGTAATTAGAATAATAAATACATAACCTCTAGCTGTTGGTGATGTATCAAGTGTGTGGAGTTGGATGTGCATAAAAAGATCTTGATATCGTTAATTGTTGCTGCATTTGCGGCTAGCTCATTAGCACCGGCTCAGGCTGAGCAAAACTTAGTTGATTTTCATATTGAGCGAGCTTCAAATGGCTGTGAAAGTTGCCATGAAAATGGTGAACCATCCGCAGATGGCCTTTATGAGTTTGACCAATGCCGGGCTTGCCACGGCACCTTGGATAAAATGTCAGGTATGCACCACCGGCCGCACAAGAATATGTATTCGTGCGCTGACTGCCACGCACCACATTACAACAATGTAGGTGAAATTCCTGGGTGTGATGACTGCCATTTAGATAAACGCAAAAGTAAAAGTCGTCGTAAATAGCTATTGAGTTTGATTAAGGCGCTAGCTGTATAGTTAGCGCCGTAGCTGCTTCAAATTTTCATAACCATTCTTTCCAATTGCTTTTATGTGCCAGTTTAGGATGAACATGATTGGTGCAATCTTGTGCACTTTAATTGCGCATGCAATTCAATTTTCCTAATTTTTTTTACTTAAATCACAATAATTCAATGACTTAACCGCTTGGCATAAGATTCGCTTTTAGTTGGTACGGCGTAATGTATTAACTAAAAAGGGATCAAATGACCAGTATCAATTCAAGCTGCGCATATTGTGGGGTAGGTTGTGGCGTTGAAGTGTCATCAAATCTCGATCAAGCATTACCTTTAGCGACGCATCAAATTGACAGTTTATCGCTAACAGGAATGGCTAAGCATCCAGCAAACCTAGGGCGTTTGTGTGCTAAAGGCGAAAATCTTCTCGCCAGTATTGAGCAGCCAACTAATCTTTTATATCCGCAAGATGCTAGCGGAAAGTCCATTTCATGGAATGATGCGATAAACACCATTAGCCAACGCTTTAATGAAGTCATTAGCGAGCATGGACCACAAGCGGTAGCCTTTTATTTATCTGGCCAGTTACTGACAGAGGACTATTATGTCGCCAATAAACTGGCTAAGGGCTTTATTGGTACGGCTAACGTGGATACCAACTCGCGCTTATGTATGTCATCAGCCGTGAGTGCTCATCAGCGAGCGTTTGGTGAAGACGTTGTTTCCGGCAATTATCAAGACTTTGAACAAGCAAGGGTTATAGTGCTTGTAGGTTCAAATGCAGCGTGGACACATCCTGTTTTATTCCAGCGCATGTTAGCTGCACGCAGTGCTAATGGGACTAAAATTGTCGTTGTTGATCCTATGGCAAGCGCAACCGCAAAACAGGCTGATGTTCATCTAGCGATTAAACCTGGTTGTGACCATCACTTGTTCAATGGCTTACTAAGTTATCTAGCCAAACATGATTTGATAGATGCCCCTTATATACAAGCGCATACTGAGCATTTTGACCAAGCGATTCAGCAGATTGCTACAGACTATCAAGATGCTGATATTGCCAAATTAACAGGGTTAAGTGCTGATCAAGTATTAGCGTTTTATCAGTTATTTGTTGCTCACCAACAAGTTATTACTGCGAGTTGTCAAGGGGTGAATCAATCAACCCTTGGGACTGACACAACCAATGCCATTATTAATTGTCATTTAGCCAGAGGTCAGGTAGGTAAACCAGGCAGTGGTTTTTTCTCTCTTACAGGTCAACCCAATGCCATGGGCGGGCGCGAAGTTGGCGGTTTAGCAACGCAGCTGGCTTGCCATCTAGGGTTCGCTGATAAAGAGCGCAGCCTTGTGGCGGAGCACTGGGAAGCCCCAAACATAGTCGGTCATAAAGGTCTAACAGCGGTAGAAATGTTTGATGCAGTAGCAAGCGGTGAGATAAAAGCGATTTGGGTTTTAGGCACAAACCCTGCGGCGTCACTGCCTGATAGTCATAATGTATCCAAAGCGCTCGCCGATTGCCCGTTTGTTGTTGTGTCTGATGTGACGGCTGATACTGACACCGCTAAACTTGCTGATCTATTGCTGCCAGCACTGCCATGGTCGCAAAAAGATGGCACTGTCACCAACAGTGAGCGAACCATTAGTCGCCAGCGTGGATTTGTTATACCTAAAGGTGAAGCTAAAGCTGATTGGTGGTCATTGGCACAAGTTGCTAATGCGATGGGCTACGCTGGTTTCGAGTATCAATCTGCGTACGATGTGTTTGTTGAGCATGCCCAGCTATCGTCTAAGGTTAAGCAGGCCTATCCATATAAAGCATTCGATATCTCAGGTTTAGCATCAATATCCTATGAGCAATACCAAGCACTTAAACCTACTCAGTGGCCAATTAACGATACAAGCCAGGAGGGCACAACAGATCGCCGTGTATTTACTGACGGGCAGTTTGCAACTGAGACAGGTAAAGCACAGTTTGTTTATTCAAAGCAAACAAACCTTGAACGCAGTCCATCTCCAATAAACAAACAAAATCAGCTGCTTCTGAATTCAGGGCGCAGTCGCGACCAATGGCATACCATGACCCGCACGGGCCACATCGCCAAACTGCGAGGTCATCAAGTTGAGCCGACGATTGCTATGAGTCAGGCAACAGCTAATCGAGTCGGTGTTAGTCAAGATCAATTGATCCTGTGTCAGCCTGTCGTAAATTGTGTAAATGAAGACTATGTTTCTACAAATAACAACGCGACCATCGCGCGTGTGGAAATTGACTCAAGTATCGGTGACGACAGTGCATTTATGTCGATGCACTGGACCAAGCAGTTTAGCCAAGCTGGTGGAGTTAATCAGGCACTTGATAGCCGCTATGACCCATATTCAAAACAACCTGGATTTAAGCATCAAACCGTCGAAATTCTCGATGCCGGAATAAAACTTCAGGGCGCACTATTTGGCACTTTGGAGTACGCACAAACTTCAGTCTATCAGGTGCAACATACACTGTATTCTGGCAGTTGTGTCCATCTAGGGTTTGCCGTTGATCATGTTTCGCTGCTCAGTTCTCAGCGCAGTTTAAGCTGGACTGTGTCTTTGCCCCAGCAACAAATAAAAGTAACTTGCGTAACTGACAATAATTGTTTGTCGGGTTTGTTATTAACTTCGCAAACTAAGGTGAATGTAGATTTAGAAGCGGTAGCAGCGTTAATTGGTCATGAGCTTGCGCCAGATTTACTTAAGACGCTGCACAGTTTGATCCGCGCAGGTAACAGTCCACTTGTTTGCTCGTGCACAGGCGTCTCGGTCGCAGACATTGATGCCGCTGTCCACCAGCAGTTAGATAATCAAGTTTTTGAGTCCGGCATTAAGTCTGCTGATTTTGGCAAGGCACTTGACGCTGTGCAGTCAAATTTAGGGTGTGGTCGTCAATGCGGTAGCTGCAACAGTGAAGTTAAACAATGTGCCGCAGACAGTTGGCAGATAGCACTGGGAGAAATGCAGCCGTATCAAGCCGAAAAACCTGCTAAGGAGGATGTTGCCTAATGACACACTTAACCAAATTAAATACAAGCAGACTTAGCGTAATTGAGGATAGATTTTGTAGCAGCCAACTCAGTTCGGGTGAAGTTGCTATTGTAGGCGCGGGTTGTGGTGAGCTTGAGTTGCTCACGTTAAAGGCGGCTAACCGAGTACAAAACGCCGATGCCTTGGTTTATGACAGTTTAGTCAGCGCTGAGATATTGACCTTAGCAACACCAGAGTGTGAGCGCCATTTTGTCGGCAAGCGATGCGGGCAAAGCAGCGCTAAGCAAGATGATATTAACGCATTGCTGCTTAAACTTGCGCTTAAAGGTAAAAAAGTCGTGCGTTTGAAAGGCGGCGATCCGCATATCTTTGGTAGAGGCGCGGAAGAAGCAATCTATCTTGCCAAGCATGGAGTAAAAAGCGAGTTTATCCCAGGAGTGACAGCCGCGCTTGGCTGCGCATCGAGTACCAGTATTCCTTTAACTTATCGCGGCCATGCTCGTAGCGTTACCCTAATTACCGGTACGCGCATGTCTGAGCCGGGTTTCGAGCAAGCAGCAAAACAGTGGCGCGCTTTATTAGATGCAGAATCAACACTGGTTTTTTATATGGGTAAAGAGCAAGCACAGGCGATTAGCCATGGATTATTGAGTGCAAACTGTAAAGCTGATTTACCTGTTGCGCTGGTAACCAATGGCGGCAGGCGCGATCAAATTATTACCTACGCCAGTGTTAAAGATATGGCTAGCAAAGCTAAAACCATTATGCACCATGGCCCCACACTGATTATTGTTGGTGAAGTGGTAAAAATAGGCCGCGCGCTAAATCAAATGCTAGGTACATTAGAGACACAAGCGCTAGAGACACGAGCATTAGATACACAAGCACTGAAGCTAGCTTAGTTATTCTAAATTAGCTCGGGCTCAATCTCGCGCTTAATATTCATAAACTCGGAGTTAGCCTTAGTGATAAATACTGGAGCAGAAAGCGCATCACACCTTACTGATATTAAATGTCAGCTTGAAACCGTAGATTTTAAGCAATTGATTAAGGCGTTAGGTAAGGGCGTAAAAGGCTCACGTAACTTAACCTTAGTCGAGTCACAGTATTTATTTGCTGGCTTTGCCTGTGGTTTAGTGTCGCAAGTGCAAATGGCCAGTGCGATGATGCTAATGCGCGTTCGCGGTGAGAGCGCTGAAGAAATTGCCGGTGCTGCAATGGCGCTCAAGCAATTGGTTTCACCTAGCTGGCAGCAACTCAAGGTGGACATTGATTGGCCTGTTTATGCAGGCAAGCGTGAGCAATTACCCTGGTTGTTGCTAGCTGCAAAGTTGCTGGCTCAGCTAGGGCACAGGGTTTTGCTTCATGGCGATAGTTTATCTTTGGCTCATCGCCGCCACGTCGCCTGCAGTGTTAATGCGCTGGACATTAAAGCGGCTACCACAGCGGAGCAAGCACAATTTGCACTTACATCCGATAACATTGTCTATGTAGAAGCCCACGATATGTTACCTGTGCTTGATGACTGCCGCGCTTTGCATCAAGAGCTAGGCCTGCGCAGCTTAGTTCAAATGGCGGTTCGTTGTGTGAACCCGACTAATGCAAGGCTGTCGCTGCGCAGTTACTTTCATCCAGGTCTTGATAAACAGCATTTAGCGATCGCTGAAATCATGGCCAATGCTCAAGCTTTATCAAGTAATAACAATTATGATCAACTAGTTGCCACCTTTAAAGGGTTGCAAGGTGAAACTGAGATTAACCCGCGTGTCTCAACTCAGGTTAGTTGGCTAAATACTCAAGGTCATTCAAATAGTTCGAGTCACTCAAGTCAAAAAGGTCTGATTAATCTTGCTACTCGCTTAGAAGCGTTTTCCGGTGCCAAAACAGGTCAGACTGCGCTCGATAGTGCTGAGCTCATGCATATTTGGCAACATGGTGCATTATCTGGAGCAGCTAACAAGCTTGAAAACGCGACTCAGATACTTGACCAAGCGATGAGCAGTGTCGAGTCTAGCCTTGCACTGGTAATTAAACTGCTTGAATTAACTCAAACCCTGAATGCCGACAATCCAAAGATTGCTAGTTATAGCGAAAGTGAGCTAAGTACTGGTGACTACATCAATGTTCAAACGCTATGGCAACAACGGCATCAGCAAAAATTTAAAGCTAAACTGCAAGTTGCTTAGATGTACTAGCTCAGATGTACTCGCTTAGAGAATATGAGTATTAAACCAGCGCGCAACGCTAGACCTCAATATCAAAGTTTAATAAACGTCTTATTATAAATTGGGTTGCGCTACCTTGACCTTCATCCCTAAATTAGGCTGATAGCTTATGGGCTGCATTAGTACTTGTAGACTTAATTTGCAAAGTACAGCTCTGTAGCATCACAGCTTCTCACCAAGCATATCTTTAACTCTTTAGTATTTCGTGTTTTCAGCGATTACTCATTGCCTATTTTGACTATTTGCATGAACCGAGTCATCGCTTATTTCGTCCTATCTAATTTCGCCTCTAATGAATATTTATTGTTACTCATCTCTGTTACACCCAACTATTCCTGTGGGGGGAAACTAAGGAGCAAATGCTTTGAATACGCCCCAGGCTACCCCTAAAGTGGTAGTTGCATTTGATTTTTATAGATATAAAACAGTTGGTTACGTGTTTTTGTTGTCGCATTCATTTGGTGCAGTTGCTCTCAATCGGAGCATTCTTTAATGCCTGGAAAATTGAATCTTTTGTTTTAACCTTTATTTAACAAGTGTTTAGTTGAACGTGCGCCTTGGCATGGTCGCTGCAAAGTCACAGCAGGATAGTTCAATAAAAGCACGGCGATAGTGAATAGCTATTCATTTGCTGGCCGGGCTAAAAATTAATTTGAACATAAATCGTGTGTAGTGGGGACAGAAGGAGCCGGAAATGGCAGACATAAAACCTAAGTTAGTCGTGATAGGTAATGGTATGGTTGGCCATCACTTTATCGAGCAAATTTGTTCGTTAAAGTTGCAGCAGAGCTTTGAGATACATGTATTTGGTGAAGAGCCTCGACCAGCGTACGACCGCGTACAATTATCTAAGTACTTTGAAACAAATAGTGCTGACCCATTGATGTTGGCAAGTATTGAAGACTATCAAAGTCAGGATATCAATCTGCATTTAAATGCCAAAGTCACTGGCATAGATTCCGAGTCTAAAACACTTACAACAGAGTCGGGCGAGTGCTTTGACTATGACAAGTTAGTGTTAGCCACAGGCTCATTTCCTTTTGTCCCGCCAATTAACGGTAACGAACGTGAGCAGTGTTTAGTATACCGAACCATTGAAGACTTAGAGGCGATTACTGCCGCAGCGAATAAGTCTAAAGTCGGGGTTGTTGTTGGTGGTGGTCTACTCGGGCTTGAAGCTGCTAACGCTCTAAAGCAGTTAGGGGTTAAAACCCATGTGGTGGAGTTTGCACCTCAATTAATGCCAGTACAATTGAATGACAAAGCAGGTGAGCTGCTATGTAGCAAGATTGAAGATCTGGGGGTAAGCGTGCATACCTCTAAAGCTACCACGGCGATTATAGACGGCGAAACCGCGCTGCACCGAATGACTTTCAATGATGATACTTATCTTGAAACTGACATGATCGTGTTCTCAGCCGGTATTCGACCTCAAGATAGCCTTGCTCGCAGCTCAGGGATCGCGATTGGTGAGCGCGGTGGTATTGAAATTAACGATGACTGCTTAACCTCGGCAAAAGATGTGTACGCGATTGGCGAGTGCGCATTGTGGCAAGGGCGAATATTTGGACTTGTAGCACCTGGTTATCAAATGGCTCGTGTCGTAGCATCACATATTGCGGCGGGCACCGATAGCGCGTCGCAAACCCAGCAGTTTAAAGGTGCTGATATGAGTACCAAACTTAAATTGTTAGGTGTTGATGTGGCTGCCATTGGTGAAAGTCGTGGCTTTGAAAATGCCCAATACGTGGAGCTTTCAGACAATCAAGCTGGCATTTATAAAAAGCTTTGGTTAGATGAGTCAGGCACGCTTCTCAAAGGTGCAGTGCTAATTGGTGATAATGCTGATTACAACAAACTGTTAGATCTATATTTGTCTCAGGATGAAATCGAAGGCTCAGCGGTCGATATACTACTTGCTGGCGCTGAAAGTGAAGCCGATTTAAAAGATACTTCGATCGTATGTTCCTGCCATCAAGTGACCAAGGGCGATATTGTTGAAGCGGTAAAAGCCGGTAGTCACAACATGCCGGAGATAAAAGCCTGTACCCGCGCGGCTTCAGGCTGCGGTGGCTGTGCGCCTTTAGTGCAAAAAATTATTGATCAAACGCTGGAAGCTGAAGGACTCGATTTCAATAAAGGCATTTGTGAGCACTTTGAGCATGACCGCCAGGCTTTGTACCACATTTGTAAAGTTGAAGGCATTAAAGACTTTGAGACCTTGATTAAAACCCATGGTAAATCAACAGATGGCCATCACTATGGTTGCGATATCTGCAAGCCAGCTGCTGCGTCGATATTCGCCAGCCTAAGTAACGACTATGTGCTCAATCAAGACTTATCACACGTTGCCTTGCAAGACACTAATGATGCTTATTTAGGTAACCTGCAAAAAGATGGCACTTACTCGATTGTGCCGCGTATTGCTGGTGGTGAAATCACCCCAGACAAGCTGATTGAAATTGGTCAAGTCGCTAAAGAATATGACCTCTATACCAAGATTACTGGCGGTCAACGTATCGACTTGTTTGGCGCTCAGTTAGCGCAATTACCTGAGATTTGGAAACGCCTTATTGATGCTGGTTTTGAAACGGGCCACGCCTATGGTAAGTCATTGCGAACGGTCAAATCATGTGTGGGTAGCACCTGGTGTCGCTATGGCGTACAAGATTCAGTTGGCATGGCGATCGCACTTGAAAATCGCTACAAGGGTCTTCGCAGTCCGCACAAATTAAAGTTTGCCGTATCAGGTTGTACCCGTGAGTGCGCTGAGGCACAAAGCAAAGATATCGGCGTTATTGCTTCAGATAAAGGCTGGAATCTATATGTTGCTGGTAACGGCGGTATGCGTCCACGCCACGCTGATTTATTCGCCACCGACTTAACCACCGAAGAGCTGTATACCTATATCGATCGTATCTTGATGTTCTATGTTAAAACAGCAGACAAGCTGCAGCGTACCTCAACCTGGATGGAATCATTAGAAGGTGGTCTTGAGTACTTACAATCCGTTGTTATTGAAGACGCGTTAGGTGTTAACGCTGAGTTAGAAGCTCAAATGGATCTGATTGTTGAACGTTATCAGTGTGAGTGGAAAACCAGTCTTGAAAAACCTGAGTTCCTGGCGAGATTCAACGAGTTTGTTAACCCAGACAGTGCGCCTAAGGTTGCAACTCATCAATATCAACGTATTAGGGAGCAGCGCTTCCCTGCAGTTAATGCCGACAACTCACAAGGTGCTGGCAATATTGCGATAAAACAAATTCTAGACTCAGATCCACAACAGCATGATCCACAACAGAATGATCAGCAACAAAATAAACAAAAAACAGAGCAAATGGAGGAGCTAGTATGAGCTGGGTAGATGTATGTGACGCAACTAGCTTACCAAAAGGTACTGGTATTGCAGCTTGGGTTGAGGGAAGTGCAGTTGCTATTTTTGATCTAGGCGAAGATGGTTTGTTTGCGCTAGATAATATTGACCCAGCAACTGGGGTGAGCCTGCTCGCGAGAGGGTTAGTGTGTGATATGGACGGTAAGCTGTGTGTCGCTTCACCACTTTATAAGCACCATTATCAATTAAGCAGCGGCGTGTGTTTAGAAGATGACGCCTTGGTTGCCAAGCCTTATCAGATAAAAAATCAAAATGGCAAAATACTCATTAAAGCGAATGCTCAGGGGGATGTATGAGTAGCGAAAAATTCAATGTGTTTTCATTTAGTGGAAAAATGAAAATCATGCACCTTAGCTGGATGGCATTTTTTGTCACCTTTGTCGTGTGGTTTAATGCGGCGCCTTTAATGAGCGTGATCGCCGACAGTTTAGGGCTAACCAAAGCCCAGATTAAAACCCTGCTTATTTTAAACGTGGCATTGACTATTCCAGCACGGATCATCATAGGTATGGTCACAGATAAATATGGCCCTCGGTTAACTTATTCGGCATTGCTGGCGATCTGTTCGATCCCTTGCTTTATGTTTGCAGTAGCTGACAGTTTCGAGCAGTTAGCAATCGCGCGCTTTATGCTTGGTTTTATTGGTGCAGGCTTTGTGATTGGCATTCGTATGGTCAGTGAGTGGTTCCCTGCTAAAGAGCTAGGTACTGCTGAGGGCATTTACGGTGGTTGGGGTAACTTTGGCTCGGCTGCAGCAGCTTTTACCTTACCTGCAGTGGCATTAGCATTTGGCGGTGATGACGGCTGGCGTTATGCCATTGGTATTACCGGCTTAATGAGCTTGAGCTTTGCGTTTATCTATTACTTTAATGTTACCGACACGCCAAAGGGGTCAACTTACTTTAAGCCTAAGAAAGCAGGCGGCTTAGAGGTTACCAGTAAAAAAGACTTTGTTTTGTTGATCATTATGAAGATCCCTATGTATGCCACTTTGGCATTGCTTGGCTGGAAGTTGTCTCCTGCAGGTGTATCTATGCTAAGTAATGAGATGACCACTGCGATTTATGTGGGGCTTGTGGTGGTGTTTGCGTTTGATTTCTTCCAAACCTATCAGGTAAATAAGCATATCTTTGAAAAAGAAGTACCTGAGTTTGAGCGCTACGAGTTTAAGCAGGTTGCCGTGCTTAACGTGTTGTACTTCACTACATTTGGCTCAGAGTTAGCGGTTGTGTCTATGCTGCCATTATTCTTTGCTGAAACCTTTGAATTGGGTATGGCGCAAGCCGGTATGGTTGCATCGAGTTATGCATTTATGAACTTAATGTCACGCCCAGGCGGTGGATGGTTAAGTGATCGCTTTGGTCGTAAGTCGACTTTGCTTATCTTAACTGCGGGTTTAGCGTTAGGGTATTTCTCGGTAGCGCAAATTGACGGTAGCTGGGCGTTGCCGCTCGCTGTAATTGTTGTGATGGCATGCTCTTTCTTTGTACAAGGCGGTGAGGGCGCAGTATTTGCTGCGGTGCCACTGATCAAGCGCCGTTTAACTGGGCAAATTGCGGGTATGACTGGCGCATACGGTAATGTTGGGGCGGTGTTCTTTTTAACCGTTTACTCTATGGTGTCAACGCAAACCTTCTTCTATGTCATTGGCGCCAGCGCAGTGTTTGGCTTTGTTACCTTGCTGTTTATGAATGAGCCAAGTGGTCATATTGCTGAGGTCAATGAAGACGGTGAAGTGACCCTCATTAGCGTGAGTTAGTTTTACTGTATGACAGTAAATAAGCTATCTAAACAAGTTACAGATAACCAGGCCTTAGGGTCTGGTTTATCTGCTTGTGATAGTTTTCCCCCTCAATGCGCTCTTTCAAATCAATCTAGTCGGACAGAGCACAATGACATCAAGCTACCAAGCCCTAACACAGGGTGTGAACAGACAATCGATCACTTAAGTCACGGTCAGTCATTAACCGTCACCGTTGGTCAAAGCTCTAACGCGGGTGTGAAAACAGAAAACCAAGACGCCATTGGTATACGTATACCTGAAGGTCTGGCGCTTACTACCAAAGGCATCGTCAGTGTTATTAGTGATGGCGTGAGCACTGCTGAAGCTGCAGCTCAAGCATCGCAAATTAGTGTGACTAACTTTATTGCCGATTATTATTCCACACCCGATACCTGGGGGGTACAAACTTCAAGTACCAAGGTGTTAACCGCGCTCAACCGCTGGCTTTACGGCTTAGGTCAAGATTACCGCGACGCTCGCCGTGGTTTTGTGTGTACCTTTAGTGCGCTGGTACTTAAGTCTTGTTCAGCACATATTTTACATGCCGGAGATTCGAGGGTTTATCTATTTCGTGATGGTCAAATAAGCCGGTTAACACAAGATCATGTTACTGAGGTTAGTGGTAGCAAAACGTATTTGACACGCGCCTTAGGCATGGATGTCAAACTTAGCGTCGATTATCGCAAGCTGTCGATACGACAAAGCGATGTCTTCCTGCTCACGACTGATGGTATTCACGATGTGTTGACTGACAATGAGCTTGCAAGTCGGCTCAGTTGGTTTGTTCAAACTAACCAGTTCCAAGACAATGACTGTGAGCATTTTTGTCAGCAGTTGATCGCTAAAGCACTTGACTGCGCCAGTAATGACAACCTTAGTGCGCAGCTGTTGTTTATCAGTGACTTACCCGATCAACAAATAGAAGATGTTTACCAGCAACTTTCTGACAAACCGTTTCCTCCACCGATGAATGTCGGTAATAAGCTTGATGGCTATCAGGTTACGCACATCTTGCACCAATCTCAGCGTAGTCAAGTTTATCGAGTGGTGGATTCAGACGGCAATGCTTATTGCATGAAGACGCCTTCGGTTAATTATCTCGATGACGCGGCATACATTGAGCGCTTTGTACTAGAAAGTTGGGTAGGTAACCGGATTCAAAACCCAAACGTGGTTAAGGTTTGCCACAGCTCTCAGCACAAGTCTGCAGTGTATTACTTGACTGAGTTTCTCGACGGTGTGAGTCTAGCGCAGTGGATTGAGCATAATCCAAAGTCATCAGTCGAAACTGTATTTACATTTGTAAAACAAATAGAAGCAGGGGTCAGAGCATTTCATCGAAAAGAGACGCTGCATCAAGACTTAAAGCCGGACAATATTTTTGTTACCAGACAAGAACAGGTAAAGATTATTGACTTTGGTTCATGTTACATCAAAGGCATAGCAGAGATAGCAACGCCGCTGGTGCGAGACAAAATCCTTGGTACTGCTGACTATAGTGCTCCAGAGTTGATGCTTGGGTATCAGGCAGATAGCCGCGCTGATCAGTTTTCATTGGCAGTAATCACTTATGAAATGCTCGCAGGGCAACTGCCTTTTGCGGGTAAACTTGCGCAATGCAAATCTCGCCATGATTATCTAAAACTTAGCTATATCCCCGTGTATCAGTCAAATCCTATGGTGCCAGAATGGATTGATGACGTATTACGTAAAGCTCTGTCAATAGAGCCTAGTTTTCGTTTTGCTGATACTCATGAGTTTGTTCACGAGTTAACCCGCGTTAATTATCCAAGCCGAAAATCTGAATTTGTGCCGTTAATTCAGCGAGACCCAACACGGTTTTGGCAAGCTGTAAGCGCAATATTGCTAATGTGTTTACTATTGTCGATATTCTTCTTTTAAAAATCCTACTTATCACCTTTGAACATCACTATAGGGCGTAACATGTAGGTTGTTACAGGCTAAATTGCCCATTAATGGTTTAGTTTTTTGCATAAGGGTTTACACCCTTTATGACTGTTTGGTCATAAATCTGCACATTTTTAGCGCAAAACGAACACTAAAAACCCGCGAAAGTAGTACTTGAGTTTACTTAGAGCGCTAAGGCAAGTTTATCTTCACCTCTAATGTACTGATTTTTATCTAGTAAAATCCATCACTAATACTAAGGTGGGGTGATCAGATAAAAATAACAGTTAGGT
The DNA here is from genome assembly GCF_012263345.1 of Shewanella sp. WXL01. Taxonomy (NCBI): domain Bacteria; kingdom Pseudomonadati; phylum Pseudomonadota; class Gammaproteobacteria; order Alteromonadales; family Shewanellaceae; genus Shewanella; species Shewanella sp. WXL01. Next base: position 818,663 of record NZ_JAAIKQ010000002.1, read on the forward strand.
CTATCAGCGTTTAATACTCGCAGCCGATTCAAGGCAGAATTTCCAGCGTCATAATATTGACACTCTCAACAACATTGTTGAATCAGCGTTTGAAAACAGGGGTTTTTAAACAAGGTTTAACGCAAGGGGCAGGACGCATGACCTTGAATAAACGTGAAAAGTTTAGTCACGTTACAGCTAGAGCAGGGATGCTTGCTTTAGCGTTGTGTTTGAGTTCCTTTCCAAGTTGGGGTCAGCAAGACTTAAGTGAGGTGGATGAACTAGGCCTGTATAACAACAGCGCTCGGGTCAACCAAGTGGGTGATGGTATGTCTACATCCCTTACTCAAGTCGGTGGCGATAATCTTGCGATTATTAGTCAATCTGGCTTTTCAAATCAGCTAGTGACAAATCAGCAAGGTTTTGACAACCAATTGTCGGCTACCCAATTTGGTAGCGATATAGAAGCAACTATTTTGCAAGCAGGTTTTGGTAATCGTGTGTTATCTAGCCAAAACGGTGAGCAGCTGTTGCTACATATATCTCAGATTGGAACGGACAATATTGCGGTCGTTAATCAGACCGGAATCGAGAATGCAATTCGGATCCAGCAGTACGGCTCTGGAAATGCTGTAGGTGTGACACAGTGGGGAAATTCACAAAATGTTGTGGTTACCCAAAGTAGTTTATCTAACTAAAGTAAAGGGAAATACGTGATGAAATATTCAAAAATCGCATTGCTAGTATCATCAATGATGATGGCATCTGGCGCTTATGCAAGTAATACAAATACTGCCACAGTTGGTCAAAATGGTGCTGGTAACTCAGTTACTGTGACTCAGCAAGTCAATAGCTCTGATAACACTGCTGAAGTTGACCAAACCGGTGATAGCAACGTCGCGACTGTAAGCCAGGCTGATACCAGCAATACTTTGGCCGACATTGATCAAACTGGTTCTTCTAACACTGCTAGCATTAGCCAGTTTAGTTCTACACAAACAGCGACAGCGACAATCAGCACAACTGGTGATAATAACGACGCATCAATTGTTCAGCGTTTTAATAATGGTGACAATGCTCAAGCATTAGTTAATCAAGTAGGTAGCGATAATGATGCAATCATTGATCAAAACAATGGTGATGGCGCTAACTCAACGATTAACCAGTTAGGCAGCGGCGACATGGCTGAAATCAGCAACGTTTGGTCTGATTATGCCGATGCAACCATCAATCAAAGTGTTGGCGGTGGTAACAACGCGTTTATTAGCCAAGACTCTTCAGATTATGCTTCTGCTACTGTTAATCAAGATGGTACTGGTAACCAAGGTACTATCACTCAATCTACTTCTACTTTCTTCCAGTCGAACACCGACGATACAGTAGCAACGCTTTCACAAACTGGTGATGGCAACATCGGTACTATCGATCAAACTGGTGTGTCTAATGATGCAACAACATCACAAAATGGTGTTGGTAACGACTCAGCAGTTAATCAGTCTGGTGATGATAACATGAGCATGCTGACACAAATGGGCGATTCGAATATTGCGACAGTTGCGCAATCTGGTGGCCTGAATGAAGCAACGGCTTCTCAAGATGGCATGGGTAACCAGTCTTCAGTCACACAGTCTGGTGACGATAATATGAGCATGTTGACTCAAACTGGCGATACTAACGTAGCAACTGTATTGCAATCTGGCACGCTTGCCTCTGCAACATTAATGCAATCAGGTATGGGCTCAATGGCTTTCGTTGACCAGTCTGGTGCATCAAACTCTGCAGATGTTGAGCAATCAGGTTCTATGCAAACAGCAACTGTGACGCAACTTGATAGTGAAAACATTGCTGATATCGACCAGCAAAACACAGGCAACTCTGCAACTGTCATGCAAAGCGGTAACTCTGGCGCAGGCTTTGGTAACTTAGCGACAATCAACCAAGTGGGTGATGGCGATACAGCTTCTGTAACTCAATTTGGTGATTCGAACGAAGCGGTTGTACAAACTTCTGGTGATAGCTTCTCAAACAACATCACTGTTTTACAAACTGGTGTGTCTAACTATGCTGGTGCAGCGTCTGAATTAGGTGGTTCGAGCTCTATCACCATTACACAAACAGGTAACGGTAACTCTGTAGGTAACCTTCCAGGTGCTGCCAACTACTATGGCGCTTCTATTGGTGCGGGTACCTATGGTAGTGACAACATTATCACGGTTGACCAAGTAGGTAATGACAACCAAGCATATGCTGATTCAGCTGATGTATCTTCGGTTGTTGATATTGACCAAACTGGTGACTTGAACACCGCTGTTGCTGAGTCTTGGGCAGGTACTGACAATGAGATCTTAATCTCTCAAACAGGTATGAGCCACAACTCTGATGTATTTGTTAGCGGTGCGGGTAACAACATGGTGAGCATTACGCAAACTGATGCGTCAAACAATGCCGCTGTGAATACCTTAGGTTCAGGTAACACAGTAACTATCGTTCAAGGTATGTAGTAATACTTTAGTCTAGGTAAGGGTGCGTAAGCACCCTTTAGACTAATTGTTACCCCCTAATTGACTTGATAATCTATGCGGGTGTTTTAGCACTTACTCCGTACTTAATGTACTTCTACCATCGTTTCACATGGAGTGTTTAAGATGTTTAAAGTCGTAAATTGGATGATAGTTTCTCGTTCGCAAATGTTAGTCGATTTGCTTGAATGTCGTTGGCCACAGGAGTTTTTGGTTAACCTTTCAAAGGCAACACCTGGCGAGATGGCTCGTAAGTTACCCTTAAAAGCTGTATCTATGGTTGTGTTTGATTTATCAACGATTGACCTACAGCAAGCGTACCAACTACAGCGCTTAGTCGAGCGCGAGTACAGCCACACCCACACTGTATTTATTAATTTCCCTAAGCAAGTGGATGCGAAGTTTTTAATCCATCCAGCTACGACGCTAGGGGCGTTTTACGCAGAGGCAAGTTTGGCAGAGATCAGCTCAGGCTTTAATGAGTTATTAAAAGGCCGTAGCGTGTTCCCTCAGGATTTACAGCAGTCAATGACGTGTAACGACATTGATGATGATTCAGAACAATTAACCATTCGCGAGCGCGAAGTACTCCAAGCATTGCTTAGTGGTAGTACCAATCTTGATATTGCGAATCGCCTATTTGTGAGTGAATCAACCATTAAAACCCACCTTTACCGTGCATTTAGGAAGATTGGTGTTTCTAGCCGCGGTCAAGCAATTGCTTGGGCGCAAACCCATATGCATGAGGTGAGAGTATGAAACCCCTAGTGTGGACAGCGCTGTGTTTTGCGCTTGTCCACACCAGTGTGCTTGCAGGTCCGGTCAACCACACCCCGCCTGAAGAACCTGAGCAAACGGGTAAAGCTGACGATAAGTATCTAAAACAGAAGCCTACTCAATCTCAGAGTATTAGTGATGCCACGCCCAAAGCAGAATCCGACTTAGTTGATGGGCTCATTCTCAATCGCGCCATGACCCGATTTGGACATCGATTTTATCGAGAATTTGTGAGTGCATATCGAGACATTAACGGCACAAGTCAGCATTCAGGGCTCACTATTAAAGAATTCGCTACTGCTCGCAGCGGCAGTAAGCTCAGCGTGATGCACAACCGCAAACCGATATTTGTGACTTTCGTGTCACCCGCGTCACGCAATATTGATCGACAAGCTGCAGGAGCGGCTAAGCATGTTGATGCCTTATTAAAGAAGCATCAGCAGCAGTCAAAGTGGAGCGCATTTACCGACCCGGATCTTGCGCCAGACGAAATATAAGCAGGGACAGCACATGAAAAAATTCACATTAATTGCAGGCTCTACAGCCTTGCTATTATCAGTAACGCTTCCGAGTTCAACTCAAGCGACACAATTGGTATATACCCCAGTTAACCCAGCTTTTGGTGGCAATTACCTTAATGGCTCGTACCTGCTTGCCAACGCGTCGGCTCAAAACGAGCATACGGGTGGTTCGGGTTATACGCCGCCGTCAGCACTTGACCGCCTTGCGAGTTCATTGCAATCACGATTAATGAGCCAGCTGTTTAATGATGCAGCCAACGGCGGTGAGGGCTATTTAAAAACAGATGACTTTGAGATCAACGTCGTCAATGAAGACGGCTCACTACTTGTGCATATTACTGACTTACTGACCGGTGAGACCACCATTATTGAAGTAGGCGGAATTGTCGGTAATGAGACAACCGGGGGGTAATATGAAAAAGCTAATCGTATTATCGATTGCGGCTCTATTGGCTGCATGCTCATCGGTTGAAAGCGAGTTCGAAGGTATTGAGGCGACAACCAGCTTGATGCCAAAGGGTGAGACCTATCAAGACTTGGTGAGTTTACCCATGCCTCAAGGAGTGATGGTTGCTGCGGTTTATGACTTTCGTGATCAAACGGGGCAGTATAAACCGATCCCATCGAGTAACTTCTCGACCGCAGTACCGCAAAGTGGCACGGCGTTCCTTTCACAAGCATTGAACGACTCCTCATGGTTTGTACCAGTAGAGCGTGAAGGACTTCAAAACCTGTTAACTGAGCGTAAGATTGTTCGCGCAGGCTTAAAAGGTAATGCTAACGGTTTACCGCAACTTAATAGCGCTCAGGTGTTAATGGAAGGCGGCATTGTTGCCTACGACACTAACGTAAAAACTGGCGGTGCAGGCGCAAGGTATCTTGGTATTGGCGCTTCTGGGCAATATCGTGTTGATCGTATCACTGTAAACCTACGCGCCGTTGATATCCGTACAGGTCGCTTGCTGAGCAGTGTCACTACTACAAAGTCGGTGATATCAAAAGAGATCACCGCTGGCGTGTTTAAGTTTATTGATGCTCAGGAACTGTTAGAGGCCGAAGCTGGCTTTACGTCAAACGAGCCAGTGAGCCTTTGCGTTGCAGCCGCCATTGAAAGCGCCGTAGTGCATCTCATCGCAGATGGTATTTGGAAAGGGTCGTGGAACCTACTCGATGAAAAGAGTGGTCATGCAAATCCTGTATTACAAAAGTATTGGTTAGAGGCGCACTCAGAGTCTAAAGTGAGCATGCGCATTAACCAAAGTAACAGCTAATCATTTAGGTAAGTTAACCGTTCAATTAACTATGCAATTAAGACTCTCGACGTTATGTCATCCTCTTTGCCCAATCAAATGATTGGGCTTTTTTTGTTGTTATTATTGTGGATAGAGGCGACTTCGACTGTGCGAATTTTTGTAGTCTCAGTTGTGATTGCAGTTGTGATAGTGGCTGTAGTGTCAGTTAATCAATAAACAGCTCAGGCAACATATTTTCTATTAAAGTTGGCATGGCTTCATCGGCTGGATTTATGCCATTTTCAAGTAGCACAAACAATATGTCGCCGTGGGACTGTGTTTTGGCCAGTCCAATAAGGTTGTTAACCCCATGCATACTGCCTGTTTTGGCAAATACTCGACCTTTAATTGCTTGTTGTTTATACAGAGGTTTGTGCTTAAGTGTGCCAGATAAGCCACTCACCGGCATAAGATTGTAAAACTCAGCGCCATATTGACTGTATGCCGTCTGCAGAATTTGCTTAAGGTGTTGAGCGCTTGTCATGTTGTAGCGCGATAGCCCTGAACCATCGACAAAATGGCTGTCACTTGATTCAATACCAGCTTTCTTTAGTAACTGCTTTATTGCTGATGTTCGATTGAAATAGCTTCCTTGTTGGGTCAGGCCTGACTGCATTGCTACTGACGTAAGTAAGGTTTCTGCAATGAGGTTGTCTGACTTTTGCAACATGGTGCCAATAAGGACATTTAGTGGCTCAGATTGATGTTCAGCAACTAAGAATGGAAAACTGTTTCGTTCGTTGTCATTAACTTGTGGAATTAAGTTTGTATCTGCTAATAAGCTCGGCGCGTTGGCGTTGGCGTTGGCGTTGGCGTTAGCGTTAGCGTTGGCGCTGGAGCAGGGAGAGTTACCAATAACCCCGCCATCGGTATTGTTTGAACCAATCACAAACGCTCGAGTCATACCATCAATCAAGGTTAGTGCATAGCTGTCTGGGTCGGTTATTGCCAAGTTCAATGGCAGTTTGAGGCGATTAGCAAAGCAGCCCTTAATTTGATACTCGTTGTCGGTGGCAAGAGTCATCGACAGCTCACAAGGGTTATCTTGCGTATCACTATGCCTTTCAAACCAAGCGTCAGGTTCAATATTTATCACTTGATTTAACGCTTGCCCCAAGTATCGTTTTTGCTCGGTATTTGGTTTTAGTGAAACTTCAGCTTTCTGTTGGTAATCATTTGCTGTTATTTGAGCGCGAATGCAGTTGCCATCGATAACCACACCTTTGTTAGCTGCGCCGTAGCAAATACCAAGGTCGTCCCACACCCAGCCTGCAGGGTAACTAGTGTCAATAAAGTCGCGCTCAACATACAAGTTACCATCAATTTTTTTCACGCCTAATGCGTTTAGGTGGTCGAATAGTCCAGCTAACTGTTTGCTGGTTAAACTTGGGTCGCCTGAAAATACTAGCTTCAAGTCTCCACTGTAGTATCCATACTCATCAGTATATTGAGTTATAGGTGTCGAAGAAAGAAGCTGGGTTTTATATCGAAAATTTTCATCTTTGTTTTGCTGCAGGTTATCTAGGGCTAGTAGCGCGGTGAGCGTTTTAGTAACGCTAGCAGGTTGCATCATGTGCTTGCTTTGATAGCTCACTAGTGTCTGATTTGACTCTGGATGCCAAATTAGCGCGCTTACGTGGCTGCTCGAAGCACTGGTATATGACTCAACTACAGCTTGTAACCGCTTAGATAAATTATCGGTTTTAGTTAGGCTTGCCAACTCAAGTTTATCTGCGCCGAGCGGCTTAGCATCGACAGTTTTTACAGGGCTATTAGCCTTGGCTGTAGGAGTGGCTACCAGCAATGCTGTGGTGAAAATAGCAGCTGCTTTATGAATTATAAAGGCAGGGCGGGATGCTGGAGTTAGTACCTTAGATTGCTTAACCACAAGAATGAGCCTGAAATGTAAAATTACCTAAGATGGTAACCAATGCAATCAAGACTTGCCATAAATGTTAGTTAACATAGCAATACTGTATAAAAAGGCGACAAAAAACAAAATATTGCAGTTTGATGTCAGAAATTACTTGTCCACGCCTTGCTATATGAGTAGGTTGTAACTCAAAATTGATTTAATAATATTTATTAGTGCACCAACAGCAATTAGCAACTAAACAAATTCCGTTTATTGCTTGTATTTTGCGTGGTTGTTTTCGAGTAATTCGCCTTTTAAAAGTATCATCTTTGATACCTTGCGAGACTCAATGTGCAAGTTAAGGAGGATGCCTTGCTGAATAAGCTAGGTGGAATTGCAGTTAATGCTGATGCATTAAGCTGGTTACTTACCCCGAAGAATTTCAAGCAGACGCTGCTGGATAAAATCCAGCAGGCTAAGCATTCAATCTCTATCTCTGCTTTGTATGTCGAAGATGATGAAGCGGGCCGCGAAGTATTACACGCACTTTATGCAGCGAAAGCGAATAACCCTCTGCTTGAGGTTAATGTGCTGGTGGACTTTCACCGCGCTCGTCGTGGACTAATAGGCCACAAAGGCGATAGCGGCAATTATATCCTTTATCGCAAGCTAAATGACGCTGCTGCTCACCCAATTAATATTGTTGGTGTACCGGTTAAATCACGTGAGTTCATGGGCGTGTTGCACCTAAAAGGATTCATCATTGACGATACTGTGATCTTTAGTGGTGCGAGTCTTAACAATATTTACCTGCAACAAGGTGACAAATACCGTTTCGATCGTTATCACATGGTGGAATCAGCAGAATTAGCCAAGTCGATGAATGATATGATCAAGCGTTACATTCTGTCTGATCCTGCAGTCACTTCGTTAACTCAGTCTGCTGACACCGAAGTCTTGCCTGATAAACAAACGATCCGTAGTTTTAAACATCGCTTATCAAAAGCGCAATATGAGTTTGAAGCTACGCGTATTGGCAACCGGATCTCGCCGATTGTTGGCCTTGGGCCAAAGAAAAACAAACTTAATGATGCCGTAGTTAACATCGTGAATCAGTCTGAAGATCATTTGTTTATCTGTACCCCTTACTTCAACCCACCTAGAGCACTTAACCGAGCACTTTCAAAACATTTAAGAGACGGTAAGAAGATAGATATTGTGGTTGGTGATAAAACGGCTAACGATTTTTATATTCCGCCAGAAAAACCGTTTTCTACCATCGGTGCATTGCCATATATGTATGAGCAGATGTTACGTAAATTTGCTAAGCGTCAGCAGTGGGCGATTGAAAATGGTCAGCTCAATATTCATTTGTGGCGTCACGACATCAATAGCTATCACCTTAAAGGGATCAGCGCCGATGACAAAACACATCTGATCACCGGCTCTAATCTTAACCCGAGAGCCTGGGCGTTAGATCTAGAAAATGGCCTGATGGTGCATGATGAGTCAGGTGTGTGGAAAGAGCAGTTCAAGCAAGAGCAAGCGCATATTCTTGAGCATACTCAACGATTGTTCCATTACAGTCAGATAGATACCTTGCAAAACTACCCAGCGCCAGTGAAGAAGATCATGAATCGTATTCGACGCATAAAAGCTGACTTTTTACTACGCCGTATCCTCTAATGCGTAGCTCCAATAAACCACCTCAAGTAGACGTTGTAGAGCAGCTGCTAAAAACGTCTCCTGCAATTAAAGAGCCTGTGCATGCTGTGCACAGGCTTTATAATTATCGCAAGGCGTTATCAACTAAGCCGTTTACTGCGCGTGGTAAAAAGTTAATACGCTGCCCTAAATGCCTACTTGGCGTGCAATTTTGTACCTGCGAGTATCGTAAGTTCTTGTCCACTAATATTAGTGTCATGCTAATTATGTACGACGATGAAGTGCTAAAACCGACAAATAGTGGTCGCTTGATTGCCGATCTTATTCCTAATACTTCGGCATATTTGTGGTCGCGCACAGAGCCAAACCCTGACATGCTAGCGCAACTTGCCGATCCGCAATATCAGGTGTTTTTGGTGTTCCCAGAGCAGTATATCGAGTCCCAGCAGGCGATTTATAACCAAATAGATGCAAGCGTTTTAGCACCAGATAAAAAACCGTTACTGGTGTTGTTAGATGGCAGCTGGCGTCAAGCGATTAAGATGTTTCGTAAAAGCCCGTATTTGCATACACTTAATGTACTTTCTATCGCGCCATCGCAACTTGCTACTTATGCGCTACGTAAAGGAAGCCATGAGTTCCAACTCGGTACTGCCGAGGTTGCAGCGCTTGCGCTCGAAGCAGCTGGTGAGCGAGAAAATGGCGCGGCGTTGACTGCTTGGTTTGATTTATTTGTAGAATCTTCATTGCTTGGGCGTAATCGCAGGCAAAAAGAGATAATCAAGCCAATTGAGCTATACATCAATAACTTTAACGATGCGGTTAAAAAGGCTGCCAGTAGAAGTTAGTGGTACTTAAATAAGATTGCGTAAAAAGAAGAATTTCGAGAATAATTAGACCATGGCAAATGAAGCAGTTAAGCAACTTACCATCTTGTATCGGCTTGAACCTGGGTGTTTAGGGCCGGATGGTGTTGATCATATTGAAGCATTTTGCCTTTTGGTTCAAAAAGCGCTGACAGCGAAAGGCAATGTTCACTACAAATGGCAGGTTGTGCCTAGGTTTGATAAATCAAAACCTGAAATTCAGTTTACGCTAAATGGCAAAAGTCTCACTGAACAACAAGCGCAAAAATACTTGAGCATGCTAACTATAGAGTTAGATAACGTCATCGATGGTTTTGAAGATATGCTCACGAAAATGATCAATCAGTATATTGCCCGTAAAGCTTAAATTGAGCAGTGGTTATACTCACTCGTTAAGCTGCTATTACCTAGCAGCTTACTTTTTACTTGAGGCAAGGGAGTATGCCCAACATGTCAAATAACACTTTCAATCAACCAGATAACCTTCATCTTGAGTCGCAGCTGCAGCAGTGGTTTGGCTTCAGCCAGTTTAATCTTGGTCAAAAGCAGGTTATCCAACACTTGCTCGCAGGGCAATCTTCACTGGCAATATTCCCAACTGGTTCAGGCAAATCACTTTGTTATCAATTCAGTGCTTTATGTTTACCTAATGTCACCTTGGTGGTATCGCCGCTGCTTGCGTTGATGAAAGATCAATTGGCGTTTTTAGCGACCAAAGGCATTAGCGCCGCGAGCATTGACTCAACCTTAACGTTTGAGCAGACCAAAGAAGTCATGCAAGGGGTTAGAGAAGGGCAAATTAAAATTTTAATGGTGTCAGTAGAGCGATTTAAAAATGAACGATTTAGGCGTTTTCTTAGTTCTATTGCAATTTCGATGTTAGTGGTAGATGAAGCGCACTGTATTTCTGAGTGGGGGCATAATTTTAGACCCGATTATTTAAAGCTGCCGCAAATCCGTACAGAGTTTAATATTGCTCAGGTATTATTGTTAACAGCAACGGCCAAAAGACAAGTTAAACTTGATATGGCTGCCAAATTTGGCATAAATGAACAGTGCATAGTACAAACCGGGTTTGAGCGCAGTAATCTGCACCTGCAAGTGATTGCAACGCCTGAACATCACAAGCGTCAGCAATTACTGGCTTCAATTGGACCTCATCAGCAACAAGGAAACGCCGGCATTGTGTACGTGACGTTGCAGCAAAGCGCTGAAGATCTGGCGAGTTTTTTAACGAGTAATGGCATTGCGGCTCAGGCATACCACGCAGGTCTGGATACGTCGCAGCGTGAACAAATTCAAGATGATTTTATGTCAGGTGCTGTGAATATAATTGTTGCAACCATCGCATTTGGTATGGGTGTAGACAAAAGTGATATTCGTTTTGTTATTCATTATGACCTGCCTAAGTCCATTGAAAACTATAGTCAGGAAATCGGCAGAGCAGGGCGTGACGGTAATGATTCACAGTGTATTACGCTTGCTAACAAAGATGGCATTAATACCATTGAGAATTTTGTTTATGGCGATACACCTCAGAAAGATGATATATCTGAACTAATCAAAATAATTCATCAGAATGTTGATTCTGGCGTTTGGGAAATGCAAGAAAGCGCTATTTCTAGCCAAACCAATATCCGACTTTTAGCATTAAAGACCTTGTTGGTTCAGTTGGAAATTCGCGGCGTGCTTCAGGCCAGTTACGCCTATTTCGCCGATTTTAAGTATAAGTTTGAGCTAAGCGAAACTGAGATCTTGGCTAAATTTAATGCCGAACGCCAACAATTCTTAAAACAAATATTTGAGTTCACAGCATTTAAGAAAATCTGGGGACAGTTAGACTTTAATGCACTGCAACAAACCTTTGGTCACGAGCGCTCTCGCGTGGTAGCCGCGCTAGAGTATTTATCTGAAAAAAATATGATTAGCCTAGAGACTAAAAAAATCACCCAGGTCTATAAGGTGAATCAGCAGTTACTCGCCGAAAACAATTTAGTCGATGAGTTAACTGCGTATTTTGCTGATACCGAGCACAAAGAAATCGCTCGCATCCATGCGTTGGTCGCGTTTTTCGAAACTGACCAATGTATCAGTTATCGCCTAGCACAGTATTTTGATGATCATAATGCAGCTACACAATGCGGGCGTTGCAGCGTGTGTCTGGGTAATGCTCAAGTGTTGCCTGAAACTCAGCAATCAGCTGTTTTGAACGATCAAATCATCAAGGGTTATATCGACGAATTTTGCCAGTTAGCCCAGGATAAAGGCTTTAGTGCGCCTGATACTTATACCAAAACTAAATTCCTGATTGGCATGGCGATGCCAAGATATTCGAGGGCTAAAGTACGCCAGCTAACAGGGTTTGCCACATGTCAGCATATTCGTTTTGAACATGTCTTGGCTCAAGTGAAAAAACTGGCTTAAGTGCGCCGAGCAACATAAATTGAGTAACACAGTAACCTAGTAAAATATTCAATAACGATGAAACCACAAGCAGAAGAATTACTTAAAAAGCACGACAAATTGATCCACAGCGAAGGGTTAACGGTTGAATCTCATACTCAAAGAGAGCAGGGAGAGTGGTTTATTCAAACGTTAATGCTAAAAGGCTATCAAGTCCCATTTAAGTACAAGCGCACTAAAAAGTATAAAAGTCTGGCGGGGCAGAAAGTCAGTTTAGTCTACTACCCTGCAGTCGAACAGGTTGCGGGGTTTGAGGTTGAAGTGATGCAAGTAGTGCGTATTCGCCGCTATTAGCCTCATTACGGTTTGCACAAAAATAGCGAGACCAACCTTAGGTAGATTTGTCTCGCTATTTTTCACAAAGTAAACCTTGCTAGTTTCAACAGCTCAATACCGTGACGCTCAGCTTATTAAAACTAGTTTTATCTTTTGAACTATTGGTAGCTATTTGTTTGAGTCTTGGTATTGATCACCCGTTTGCCAAACTCGATACTTAAGTTCTACATCAGCTGGCAGGTAAAACACCTTAGGTAAACGACTGTCGTATTTAATCGTAAATGGCTCATTGATTGGAATGAACTTGTTAGTTTTTGGTTCATTACACATCATCATGGTCGACATACCAGGCGAATAATCGGTTAACTCATAGTAGCTATAACCCCAGCCCTCAAGGTTTCGTGTGGCTAGCTCCCCCCAAAGACCGCGTAGATTACAGTCTGCAAGCATTGTTTTACCAAGTTGAAATTCAACCATATACCTGGACTCATCGGTTAACGGCGGCATTTCAATGATATGTTGCTTCATGCCAGAAACTGGTGCAGGAAACATCTTGATAGATTCGATAGGAGCATGAGTCGTAGGTTGGTAAACATATGTGTTCAACGATACTTGCTCATTTGAATCGGTACTTGCACAGCCCGAAAGCAGTGCTGTTGTTGTAACTGTCAAAGCAGCAAGTAGCTTTTTTGATGAGCCGATATAAGAGGCAATGCTTGATTGAATTGGTCGCGCAAAAGTAGTTGATGTCTTGTTATAGGTCATAATAGTTCCTTGCATAACATATCATTGGGTAGTTTTATTGCTATAAACGCAGCCGAACAGAAAAAGGGTTAAATAATTTAAAAATAAATATAGCTTAGCTTTCAGCATTCGCAGATACAAAAAAGCACCTAGTAAATCTGTGTGTTTAAAACATAATCTGTTGCCGGTCAGTTGTATTTATATCATTTGTTTTTTGTTTCAAAATATGACATAAAATATTGCATCTGCGTTATAAAATGCGCGTTATACTGGGTGACGTAACTACTATGAATAACAACAAAAACTTAGAACAAACAGCTGACATTCTGCGCTTGGCAGTGCCGCAAATGGCATCACTGAATATCCCCGTCACACCAGCTAATTATGCTGTTTGGTTTGAGTATTTTGCTGAAACTAACCTCAATCTTAAACGTGCAATTGATGGATTAATCGCTAATGAAGTTGTGTTTACTGCTGAGGTCAATCATGGCTTGTATAATCGCTTTATTGAAGAGCGCTCACCTGAAGTGATTGAAAATGTTCAAATTGAGACGCAAATCCTGATCAACAGCCTATTTAACAAGATAGAGCAACTCAGTACAGGCACTGAAGCTTTTTCGACCAACTTGAACAAATTTGGTGACGAATTGCAGCAAGACCCAACACCAGAAACGCTTAATAACCTCATTGTTAGTCTTGCATCCGAGGTCGAAAGCGTGCTCGCGACAAATAAGGAAATGAAGCAATCTCTGGACACGCTCGGCAGTGAGCTTACAAGTTTGAAAGGTGAAATGGAAAACCTAAGTAAGGTTGCAATGACTGATGAGCTAACCTCGCTTAACAATCGTCGAGCCTATGAGATGTTCGCTACTGATCAAGTGACCTTGTTTAATGAACAGCATGTAGGTTGCAGCTTGATGGTGCTCGATATTGATCATTTCAAGCAGTTTAATGACACCTATGGACACTTAGTTGGCGACAAGGTGTTAGCCTATGTGGCGCTGGCGCTTAAACAAGCGGTTAAAGGTGAAGATTTTGTTGCACGTTATGGCGGCGAAGAGTTTGTTATTTTGTTGCCGGATACCAAACTTAGCGACGCGGTAACCGTTGCTGAGAAGATACGCCAACGCATCGCTCAGAAGCAATTAACCATTGGTAAAGAGAATAAACAGCAACTCGGACACATAACCATTTCAATCGGTGTTGCAGCGATTCAAAATGGTGATGATATGGACACCTTGTTAGCCCGTGCAGACGAGCAGCTTTATAACGCTAAAGCGTCAGGGCGAAACTGTGTTAAATACTAATTTCGATTACTCGGTACCTCATTAGATTGAAACACGTTTTCGTGTAAAAAAGACCAGTACCTGTTTTAGGTGCTGGTCTTTTTTGATTCATGGCAATTTAATTACTTAAGCTTCATGTCCATTTTGATCAGCTGCTCTTCCATATCAAAGCTGACATCAAACCCCAGTGACTTTGCCAGGTTTGCCATACTGCGGTTTTCAAACATGGTAAAGCCAGTTAATACTTGAGTGTCGTTGTGCTTATAGTAACGAATTAGCTTCTCCAGTAATGCTCGGCCCAAACCCACACCTTGGTAATTGCTGCGCACCGCCATGGCAAACTCGGCTTCGGTATTATCGGGGTCGATTGACGCGCGGACAGCGCCTAAAGTAATCTCGTCACCCTTGTCATCAAACATAGTGGCAATAAATGCCATTTCCCTTGAATAATCAATTTGAGTCAATACTGCCATTTCTTCATGGGTCATCTTTGCTCGAACACCAAAATATCGTTTATATCTATCTTCGTCAGACAGCGAGTTATCAAAGTCCATATGCTTAGGTTCATCTTCCGGAAGAATAGGGCGCAGCATAACCTTGAGATTATTTTTTAAGGTCACCGTTTCTTCGAGTTCCTTAGGATAAGGCTGAATTGCAAGGCGGTTTGTCGGGACTTGTCCAAGAGGATTGAGGCTGAGCCTGACATCAAGCAAGGTAATATTGTCACCAGCAGCCAATACCGGGTTAATATCAATGCCGTTGATCTCTGGGCAATCGATAACCAGGTGTGAAAGCTGAGTCAACATGACGCAAAGCGGGGTCATTTTTAGCCCTAGTGGCAGGTGGCGATCTCTTAATTTATTACTCTTTAATGCTTGAATGACCATATAGCGGGCAAGGGACATATTAAGCGGTGGCAGTGCAACGGCCGCATCGCGTGTTGGATCCCAGTCTGAACCGCCTTCGCCTAAACAAATCGCTAAGCCAAACACGCCATCGTTTATCACGGCCACTCGAAGCTCCTGTGCTCCGGCTGTGAGAGCCATTTTCTGAATGATAATCCCTTCGATGCGTGCCCGAGGGTTAGCTTGTTTTACCCGCCTAAGCACTGACTCCGTGGCATTAGCAACGTCCTCATCTGAGCTTAAGTTAAGTACGACGCCATGAACATCAGACTTGTACATGACATCTTTTGATTGCACTTTAAGCGCGACTGGGTAACCGATAGCATTGGCGGCGTTAATAGCTTGCTGCGCCATGCTTTGGACATCATCATTACACTCGATAAACTCGGTTTGAATGGTATTGAGTCCATAGGCTGCAAGAATAGGCGCAGCTTGATGAGTTTCAATTTCCAGCTGTTGGTTAGCTTGGGCTTGTTGCAATAATTGCCGTGCCAGCTCACTATTGGTCGGAATGTTAGCCGGGATCGACTCAGGGATCTCTTGCAGCAATTTTTGGTTGCGACGAAACTCGACCATGTGCATAAAGGCTCTAATTGCACCTTCAGGCGTACGATAGGTTGGAATACTGGCCTGGTTGAATAGTTTCCTCGCAACATATGCTGAGTCCTCACCGCTCCAGTTAGTAAGAATGTTAAGCTGATTGCGTTTAGGATGTAGCTTAATAGTATCGATGAGCGCATCGGCTATTTGTTGGCTTTCTCCTAACAATGACGGCGAGTGCAGCACTAACACTGCGTCGCAGTTTTCATCGTTCATCACGATTTCAAGTGCTTTGGCATAACGCTCACTGGCGGCGTCTCCCATCAAATCAACTGGGTTTTGTCTTGACCAGGTTGAAGGTAACACTGCATCTAGGGCACTAATGGTTTGTTGTGACAGCTTAGCAAGCTTGCCGCCTTTTATAATTAACTCGTCTGCTGCGAGTACCGCTGGGCCACCGCCATTACTGATAATGGCCAAACGTTCGCCTTTAAGCGGTGCAGAATGAGCAAGACTCTCAACTGCGGCAAACAGGTCAACCAAATCTTCAACTCTTAGCATACCGGCACGTCTAAAAGCTGCTTCATACACAGCGTCGTTACCGGCTGTACCACCGGTATGAAGCATTGCCGCTTGCATGCCTTCGTTACTGCGGCCAGATTTAATCACCAATATAGGCTTGTTATGAGAAGCCGCGCGGGCGGCAGACAAAAAGTGCTGCTTTTCACTGATGGAGTCTATGTAAAGTAAAATTGCAGAGGTCTTACTGTCGCGGCCGAGATAGTCGATAAGCTCGTCAAAATCTAAATCGGCAGCGTCGCCTAGTGAAATAAAACTCGAGAACCCAATGCCTTTATTGTTTGCCCAATCGAGCACTGTGGTACAAATGGCTGCCGACTGAGAAACAAATGCAATTTTGCCGTTTTGGGCGCCTGTATGTGCAAGGCTAGCGTTTAAGCCAATGGGAGGCAAAATCATACCAAGACTATTAGGCCCAAGAATACGCATGCCTTTAGCTTTCGCTATGGCTTTAATTTGCTCAAGCACATTGACGTCGCTATTCGTATCACAGAGCAGTTGCTCCATGCCTGACGCCATAATAACGGCAACTTTACAGCCAATATCAGCAAGTTGCTCTATGATGCCAAGGACTTTATTTGCGTGGGTACAAACTACGGCTAAGTCTGGCACCATTGGTAAGTCTGCGATGCTTGGATAAGCGAGCACGCCAAGCACGGAAGTGTAGTTAGGTGTAACTGGCATAATTGGTCCTGAAAACCCGCTCGATAGCAAGTTTTTCATCAAACCTTTACCGGCTTTTTTATCGCCATTAGAAGCACCAATCACCGCAACTGACTTAGGCTTGAAAAGGGCATTGATATTACGCTGACTCATAAGGCTCTCATTTATCGCAACTAAGTGATTCTATTATTCAATGTTTTGTTGAAGATTAATAGCTAGTTTGCACGATACGCTTCACATGCTTTAGTCGAAATTAGCGCAAACAAATCCTTATGCAAACTGCAATAAAAAAGGTCACCGTGAAGGCGACCTTTGTATTTAGAAAGCTACAAGCTAATCGAACAAGTCATAAATTACGCTTTTGCCTGCGTAGGCTCTTTCTGGGGCGCATATATTCCAATTAGCTTCGCAACCATAGCTTTCATGTCCTCAATTGCCAGGTACAAACATGGGATTAAGCACAGAGTGACTACCGTTGCGAACAATACACCAAATGCCAGTGATACCGCCATTGGGATCACCATCTGCGCCTGCATGCTGGTTTCTGTCATGATCGGCACGAGACCGATGAAGGTGGTTAGCGAGGTCAACAAAATTGCGCGGAAGCGGCGACAACCAGCATCGAGCACAGCTTGCTGCATCGGCACACCTTGCTTACGGGAGTTATTAATATAATCTACCATCACCAGCGAGTCATTCACCACCACACCGGCAGCAGCGATGATGCCGAATACCGACAACGCACTTAGGTCAATCCCCAATATGATATGGCCAAGCATAGAGCCAATAATACCGAATGGGATCACTGACATGATCATAAATGGCTGAATGTACGAGCGTAGTGGAATAGCTAACAAGCTGTAGATCACCAGCATAGACACCACAAAATCACGCATTTGCGTATTTGCGCTATCAAGCTGCTCTTGAATGCTGCCTGATACTTCACTTTGAACAGTAGGGTACTTGGCTAGCAGCTCAGGAATGAAGTTGTCACGAATATCTTGCGCTAACTTAAACGGCTCAGCTTGCTCTGAATCAACCGTCGCCCACACGTTAATAGTACGGTTACCGTTTTCACGGCGAATGCTATTAACGCCTTGAACAACCGCAATTTCAGCAACCTCAGATAATGGCAGCTCAGCACCTTGATTGGTCTTGATGATCACGTCTTGTACTAGAGCAATTGAGTTTCGTTGCTCTTCAGGGTAACGCAGCATGACTTTAATCTCTTCACCGTTACGAATAATACGCTGGGCTTCAAGACCGTAGAAGCTATTACCAACTTGACCTGCGATATTCGCCAGGGTCAAACCGAGTGAGTGTGCAAGAGGTTTTAAGTAGAACTGAACTTCTTTGGTGCTTGACTGGCGTGAGTCGTTGACGTCACTGACACCTTTAAGTGTGTTCAATTTTTCCTTAAGTGCGAGTGACGCAGCAATTAGCTGCTGCTCATTGTTACCTTCAAGGCGGAAGCTGATATCTCCATCATCGCGACCACCACCAAATAGGCTGTCTTGAATATTAAAAGACTTAACCCCAGGTATTTGTGGAATGGCTTGGCGCCAAAGTTCGGCTACTTCAAAGGTATTGAGTGGACGAATTTCAGGGTCAACCAATTTAGTCATGATTTCAGCGCGAGTACGACCACGAAGATCGACTTGCATCTGTGAAATCATGTTTTGGCCATATTGCTTTTCTAAATCGCGGTCGACCTTATACAACGCAGCTTCAATTGCAAGCGCGGCTTCTAGGGTTGCTGACTCAGAAGCATCTACATTCATTTCAACGGTGACGCGAGGGAAGTCGTGAGGGATCTTCGGCTGGCCGATAAAACGTACCAATCCACCCTGATATAACCCAGCGCAAACTAAAATAAAGCTGACGAATAACATAATAATTGCGTAGCGATATTTAGTAGCAAGAACTAGGCTGGGCCGATAAACATTGGCGATAAACCACTTTAAGCCACTATCAATATTACCCTGAACAAAGTTAACCCCGTTGCGCAGCCAATCTAATGGGTTTTTAGAGCCAGGCTTAACAACTTTTGGCTTTTTCATATGGGCCAAGTGAGATGGCAGAATTAGCTTAGACTCTACGAGTGAAAACAGTAGACATAAGATAACGACGCCACCGATCGCGCGTCCAAAGGCTGAAGATGGGCCATCATCTAGGGTAATAGGCAAGAACGCGGCAATGGTGGTTAATACGCCAAAGGTAGCTGGGATCGCGACACGTTTAACACCGCGGATCACGCTATCAATATTTTGCCCACGCTCCTGACATTCACTGTGGGCGCTTTCGCCCATGACAATGGCATCATCAACCACAATACCTAGTACCAGAATAAAGGCGAACAGACTAATCACGTTTACCGTTATGTCAAGAAAGCCCATCGGCATGAATAAGATGGTTCCCAAGAAACACACAGGTAAACCCATCATTACCCAAAACGCTAAGCGCACGCGCAAGAATAACGCCAGCATCAAGAAAACTAACACCGCACCACTTTTCATGCTATCAAGCATTAGCTGCAGGCGGCCGTCTAGGTAATAGGTCATATCAACCCAAGGCTCTAAGGTTACGCCTTGTGGCAGCTCTGTTTGCTTTTTATCTATGTACTTGTGCATTACAGACGCGACATCAGTAATACTTTGATTTTTTGATGCGCCAACAAAGAAGGTAACAGAGTTCATGCCGTCAAACTTTGAATACTGAATGCCTTCTTCAAACCCGTCATGAACGGTCGCCACATCACCCACCAGCAGTGTGGTGCCATCTTCAAGTGTTAGTAGAGGTAAGTCTTCAAATTCGTAACCAACATAAGCCTGATTTTGTACGCGTAGATTGATATAGCCGTTTTCTGCTTTGATTTGCCCGGCAGACATGTTGCGCGAATAGCCGCGAACTGCATTGGCTACATCGTTAAAGGTTAAGCCAAATTCGCGCAGGCGATCTTTACTGACTTCTACGCTAATTTCATAACCTAAGCCGCTGTAGTAATCAGAAATGTTCACGCCGGGAAGTTGCATGATCTCGTTGTGAATCGTTTCACCTAGATCTTTAAGCTGACGCTGAGTTAAGTCGCCATAAAGACTTAGGTACATGACTTCCTGACGGATCTTGATCCGCTCAACCTTAGGGCTTTCCATACCACCAGGAAAGGTCGAGATAGAGTCAATTTCAGATTTAACCTCATCTAGCACCACTTGAGGATCGTAATCATCTTCGATTTGAAAATAACCACTCGCAAAATTGCGGTTAGAGTAGGTGATTACCCGCTTTAAGCCTTGAACGCTTTCAAGCGCTTGTTCAATCTTGATGGTAATGCCTTCTTCCACTTCTTGCGGCGCAGTGCCTGGATATTGAGCGCTAAATTCAATCCAGTTGATATCTACAGCAGGGAAGAACTGTTTACGAATGGTACTAGCAGTTAAAAGTCCGCCAAGCAAGATGATGATCATTAGCAGGTTCGCCGCAACGCTATTACGGGCAAACCAGGCAATCAAGCCTTTATTGGTATCTTCCATAATCCTTATTGCGCTCCCATCGCTAAATCAGTTTGCGGCGCTTGTTGCTCTGGCTCTGATTGCAGCAATTTATCTTGTGGTAGGGCAACAACCATACCTTCAACCGGGTAATCAAGGGCTGATGTGATAACCCGCATGCCAGATTCTAAACCACTGCTAACCACCACGTTTGACCCTTCCTGGCGAATAATGTCGACAGCTTTGTATCGTAGGGTGTTATCTTCATCCATTACTGCAACTTTGCCGTTCACCACTAAGTAGCGTGGAATAATGGTGACATCGCCGGCATCAGAACCATTAATGGTTGCTGTTACATAGGTGCCGTATCTAAGTTCAGGCTTTGGTGAGTTTAGTCCGTATGGATCATCAATTTGCGCCACCAGATAAGTCATGCGACTTTTGCTGTCTACGACGCCTTCACTTCGGACGATTTTACCGGCCCATTGTTGTTTGCTACCGGCATAGCTGCCGACTAGCTGCACCTTGGCATCCGCGCCGCGGCTTTCAAGATACTGAATTTCTTTATCAGCAAGCGGCAGTCGTACTTCGGCAACTTCTGTTCCTAGCATCAAACCAATGGCTGAGCCCGGTGCTACGTACGAACCTAGACCAATATTACGCGTGGCGATAAGCGAGTCGTAAGGCGCTTTGATAATCGTGCGCTCTAAATCACGCTCAGCGCGGTGCAAGCTGGCTTCAGCACTTTTTAGGCTTGCAATAGCCTGAGCTAGTTGAGGTTTACGTAAACTTAATTCGGTTGGTTTACCTTCAGTGATGCGCGACCATTCTTGTTCAGCAACCGCAGCATTGGCTTTCTCTTGAATAAGGCTCGCGTTAGCCGTAGCTATCTTAGCTTGAGCATCAAGTAGGTTGGACTCGTAATCGCTTGGATCAATCTTGGCGAGTATCTCACCTTTTTTAACAAAACCACCTTTTACGAATTTATCTGACAAGTAAACAATTTCGCCGTTAACCTGCGAGATAAGCTCAGTTTCATATTTAGCATTAACCACGCCGTATGAACTTACCGAAAAGGTCATAGGTTTAAATTCAATATTTTGTACGGACACCAATGGTGTGTTATCGACAGGTGGTTTTTCCTCAGGTGGTTTTTTTAAAGAAGAAATGCCAATAAACGCGCCAATCCCTATAGAGATAACGACGATTGGAAGAATGATCTGAGTTTTAGTCGCCACGGTACAGTTCCTATTGTGGTAGCTCGCTTCTGTCATAGAAGCACATATAAAAAGAGAGCATGAGATATGCTTTTTTATCACTACCCCTATGGTAAATGAAATGTAAAGGCAAGGTAGTGACAATGTGTAAATGAGTGTTGCAACCCGAAGCAAATTTTACAACGAACACGATGTATCACATTGCAGCAGGCTTTTGGGCTATTGACGAATTTACCTACCTAACAGGCACTAACTAAAGTGTGTCAAAGCATGTCAATGGGATAAGATTTGCTGAACATTAACACGCAACATGTTTTACTTAACCGGCAACCAACAGCTGGCGTGAATTGACTTCACGCAAATAAAATTCAAGGGATAATAATGAAAAAAGCACTGCTACCTTTGGCCGTCGCCATGGCAATTGGCGGACTCACCGCATGTCAAAATACGAACACCAACACGGTGGAACCAAGTCAACAAATCTCCCCCTTTATTGCTCAGCAGCAGGCATTTGAGCAACTTACCTCGCAGTTTATTGATGATCTTTGGCAGCTTTCACCAACTTGGGCACTGTACAACGGTAAACACGTTAATGATGGTTACCTTGAAGTGCCTAACGAGCAAAGTCGTAGCAAAACACTGGACTTTATTGCCAAGCAGCAAGCTAAATTTGCTGCTGTTGATACTGCGACTTTAACGACCAACCAGCAAATAGACTTTGAGCTTATTAGTAACCTGCTTGCTAGCATGAAGTGGGAAATCACTGAGTTTAAAGCCTGGCAATGGCAACCATCTAACTACAATGTTGCCGGTGGCTTTGCACAAATCATCAATGAAGATTTTGCGCCATTAGATGAGCGTTTAGCCTCGGTTATTGCCCGACTAGAAAATGTCCCAGCATATTACCAAGCGGCACAAGCGAGTATCGACAACCCAACGCTTGAGCATACCCAGCTTGCGATAATGCAGAATAAGGGTGCCTTTAGCGTGTTGAGCGATGACTTAGCGGCCCAAGTTGCAGAATCGGGATTGTCTGATGAGCAAAAGGCATTGTTTACTACACGTTTTGATTTAGCGGTTAAAGCTATTAATCAGCATATTGAGTGGCTTGCTAATCTTGAAAGTGACCTTAAGCAAAACGGCGCGCGCAGTTTCCGCATTGGCGAGGCGCTTTATGAGAAGAAGTTTGCTTTTGATATTCAAGCAGGCATGACGGGTAAACAGTTATATCAAAAAGCGGTGGACGATAAGAATCGCGTGCAGGCAGAAATGGCTAAGATTACTAAAGAGATCTGGTCTAAGTATATCGACACGCCAATTCCACCTAACGATAAGCTTGCTATTCGCCAGTTAATCGATGTGTTATCGGCGAAACATGTCGAGCGCGATAACTTTGTTGAAGAGGTGCGCAGACAAATTCCAGAGTTGGTTCAATTTGTTAATGATAAAAAACTGATCACTCTCGACCCAACTAAGCCTTTGGTGGTGCGTGAAACGCCTGCATACATGCGTGGCTTTGCTGGTGCGTCTATTAGTGCTCCTGGTCCTTATGAAAAAGGTGGCAATACATACTATAACGTGACGCCGCTTGATGGTATGTCAGATGAAGCCGCTGAAAGTTACTTGCGAGAGTACAACCATTGGATTTTACAGGTGCTGAATATCCATGAAGCCATTCCTGGTCATTACACTCAGCTGGTTTATTCCAATGAATCACCAAGTTTGGTTAAAAGCCTATTTGGTAATGGTGCAATGATCGAAGGCTGGGCTGTATACACCGAGCGCATGATGCTTGAAGAAGGCTATGGTAACTTTGAGCCTGAAATGTGGCTGATGTATTACAAGTGGAACCTAAGGGTAATTTGCAACACTATCTTAGACTACAGCATTCAAGTTAAAGGCATGGAGGAACAACAAGCACTTGATTTAATGATGAATGAAGCATTCCAGCAGCGCGCAGAAGCGCAAGGTAAATGGCGCCGAGCAACTTTAAGTCAAGTGCAACTAACCAGTTACTATTCTGGCTACCGTGAAATTTACGACCTACGTGAACAGCTAAAAGTAGAGCAGGGCGATGACTTTGACCTGCGTAAGTTCCATGAGCAGTTTTTAAGTTATGGCAGCGCTCCTGTTAAGCACGTTAAGCAGCTAATGACGAGTAACTAGTCTCACCCTTGTAACGTGACCGATGACTTACTGTGCGGTGGTCATCTGTAAGACGACAAATTTAAAATGCTCATTGATATTTGTATCAGTGGGCATTTTTGTTGTGTAGATCTCAATTTTGTTAATTGCTCTTAAAATTCTTGTCTTAACACCTAGTATCAAACAAAACTTCATGCTAACGTTAATGAAAATCATTCTTATTTAAGTCCTACTCTTTTAAAGTACTAGGTTTTAATAATCGATTTAAGTTTTAGCTGATTAAGTCCGACTCTAAATAACAATATACGGACTCGAATACAGGGCCAGATATGACAGATATTCTTATCATCCAGCAGTCGCACAAAAATCACGACGGCATAGAGCGTGATTTGATTGCGCTTGGCTACCAGCCACATATTGTTAATAACGCGCTTGATGCCTTAGTTCGCATAGAAACGCTCGCGTTGGATGTTGTATTGTTAGACCTAAGCGTTGAGCAAATGGATAGCTTATGGCTATTACTATCTCAACGCGCCAATGTACCGGTTATCGCACTGGCACATGAGAGCAACGATGACGAACGTTTAACCGCGTTTGAATCAGGTGCTGATGATTACCTGCCGCAGCCTTATAATCTGCGAGAGTTGCAGCTTAAATTTAAAGTGCTGGCACGTCGATTTAAAAAAGATGTTGCTCATAGCCAACCAATGGCATTGTTCTTTGATGATTTAAGTTACACAGTTCGGTACAACGATAAATCCTCGACATTGACGCAAACCGAATACCGACTGCTTAAATATTTATACGATCAACAAGGGCAGGTTGTCACAAAAGCTGAACTGCAACGCAATGTCTTATCAAAAGATTACGGTAAATTTGACCGGAACTTAGATATGCATGTCAGTAATACCCGTAAAAAACTAGCTCTTGGTAACTTACCCCGTGAACTAATTAATACAGTTCGCGGTCGAGGTTACAGTTTTACCTTTGTCGCCGCTTAAACTCCTGCGCGGTATTTGCTAGAATCCCTGCGACCTAGGGCAATTGTTCACTCGCTATTGCCCAACACAAATTCTCGACAGAGATAACAAGTACAAGGGATGCACTATGCGGATCAGCGCAAATTTCGACGGTGGTAATATTGAAGTTGTAAGTATCGATAAAGCCGATGATATCCAACTTAATATTCGCCCAGATGTAGGTAACGAATTCTATCAATGGTTTAACTTCCGCTTTGAAGGTGAAGTTGGCCAAAACTATACCCTTAATATCCTCAACGCTGGCAGTGCGTCTTACCCTAAAGGTTGGGAAGATTATCAAGCTGTTGCCAGTTACGACCGTAATCACTGGTTCCGTCTGCCGACAAGTTACGAGAATGGTAAGCTAACCATTCACGTTGACCTTGATTGTGAAGCTATTCAAATCGCGTACTTCGCTCCATACAGTTACGAGCGTCATTTAGATCTAATTAGCGAAGTTCAGCTACACCCATCTGTGAGTCTTGAGCATTTAGGTTTAACCCTTGATGGCCGTGACATGACCTTACTTAAGGTTGGTGATGGCGATCCGGCTAAGAAAAACATTTGGATCACCGCGCGCCAACACCCAGGTGAAACTATGGCCGAATGGTTGGTTGAAGGTTTACTTAACCAACTGCTTGATAGCGATAACGCCACAGCTAAGACTTTGCTCGATAAAGCTAATTTCTACATTGTGCCTAACATGAACCCAGATGGCAGCGTGCGTGGTCACCTGCGTACCAATGCCGTGGGTACAAACCTTAACCGCGAATGGCAATCACCAAGTTTGGAGAAAAGCCCTGAGGTTTATTACGTTGTAAATAAGATGCACGAAACCGGTGTCGATTTATTTTACGATGTTCATGGTGATGAAGGCTTACCTTATGTGTTCCTAGCGGGCTGTGAAGGTGTACCTGTTTATAATGACAAAATGGCGGCAGTGAATAAGAAGTTCAATGATGCCTTATTACTTGCAAGTGCCGACTTCCAAACTGAGTTTGGTTACGACAAAGACGAGCCCGGAAAAGCAAACCTAACAGTTGGTTCAAACTGGGTAGGTAACACATTCTCTTGTTTGGCAAACACCTTAGAAATGCCATTTAAAGATAATGCTAACTTGCCTGATCCGCTGGTGGGCTGGTCACCAGAGCGTAGTGTATACCTAGGTGAAGCATCGCTTATTGCAATGCTTGCTGTGGTTGATGATCTGTAAGTTATCCTTGTCGTTATTAGGAGACACCAATGGCATTGATTAATTGCCCAAATTGTCAAAAACGCATTTCAGATAAAGCTAAGACGTGCAGTCACTGCCATACCTCTATGGCGGGCGAAAGCGAGTCGAAAGCCACGATCCGTCATATTGAGAAAAGCAACAAGTTGATGAATCACAGCTTTATCTTTATGACCTTATTCGTTTTTGGTGCCGTATTGTGGTTTTGGGGCGGTGAAGTTGCGCAGGGATATAAGTTAATAATCTCAAGTGCATGCTTTGCCATTGGTTTTATTGGTTATTTGATCACTCGAGTGCGGATTGTGCTCCATAAACGGAAATCAGTATGAAGGATCTAAATCAAGTTATTGATGAAATGCCTTTTGAGGTATACGAGCGTCTGCGCACAGCATCAGAACTGGGCAAGTGGGAAGACGGCTCTGTATTAACAGACGAGCAACGCGAGCATACCTTGCAAGTGGTGATGCTATATCAAGCGCGCAAGATGGATCAAACAGACCATTTCACCATTGCTCAAGGTGGCGAAATCAATGAGCTTTCTAAATCTGAGTTAAAAAAACAATTCAAGGGCGAGAGTATCGCAGCGTTTAAAGAGAAAGATCTGTAACGCGAATACTTAACCTGCAATGATGATAGACGAAGCCGCTAATAATGTTATTAGCGGCTTTTTTATATTGATGAACTCAGAAGCAAGATAGCCGTTACTTTAGCCATTCAGTTATTAAAAATCGCGTTTACGTATAAATCACAAGCAAATATCCGATGCAATTATTCAAATAATGTGTTGAATTTGTTAAGCTTTATGCTTGTTTATTTTCTGTCAATTGGCAAATTCAATGCCGTATACAAGGATATGTTTTGATTAAAGACAAAATAAAAACGTTAAATTTAAATTGGGTCAAATTCTTACCTCTGTTATTGATTATTGTTGCAGTAATCAACTCCTATTACATTGTTATTGAAGGCCATGTTGGCGTAATCAAACGTTTCGGTGAAGCTAAAGGGCAAGAAAACCCTGGGTTACATTTTAAAATCCCATTCATTGAAACCGTCGAGATGATCGAAGTGCGTACCCGTAAAAATGCCGAAAAGATGGCATCTAGCACCAAAGAGCAAATGCCTGTTACTGTTGAAGTTTCTGTGAACTGGACGGTAAATAAAGAAGCTGCGCTAGATCTATTTAAAAAATATGGCGGCTTAACTCAGTTTGAGCAACGCATTCTTGATCCGCGTTTCCGCTCAGCAACCAAAGATACTATCCCGCAGTTTGAAGCTGAGCAGCTTATTCAGGATCGCGCCAGCGCAATTCAAGGAATTGAGCACCGTTTAGCGGCTGAGATGGAAGGATTCCCGGTTATTGTTGATAACATTCAAATTGAGAATATCGTGCTACCGCAAAAGTACATTAACTCAATTGAAATTAAGCAAACTGAAAAGAACTTAGCAGCCGCGGAAGAGCATAAACTTGAGCGTCAGCGCCTTGAAGCGTTACGTGCAGTAAATACTGCAGATGCGAAAGCAAAAGGTATTTTGAAAGTAGCTGAAGCTGAAGCGCAGTCAATTTTACTTAAAGGTAAAGCTGAAGCTCAGGCGATTGAAGCAAAAGCTAAAGCACTTAAGAACAATCCACTAATTGTTAAGCTGACTGAAGCGCAAGCTTGGGACGGTAAGTTGCCTTCAACCATGTTAGGTGACGGTGCGATGCCAATTATGGATTTAAGAGACGAGAAAAAGTAATTCTTTAAACACGTCTACCGTATAAATCCGGCACAAATGCTTATTTGCGCCGGCTTTTTTGTACCCAACTATTTCAACTATACAGCTATCTCAACTTCTATCTGGTGCATTAATTGGCTCATTCAATTGCTGTGATTGAAACTAACCCTCGATATGATTAAAGTATGCGCCAGTATCAAAGTAATTCATTGTTAGTTGTCCCTCACGAGTGCGTTATGTCATTACCTCCATGCCCAGTTTGTCAGTCCCAGTATGTATATCAAGATCAAAGTCAGCTAATCTGCCCTGAATGTGGTCATGAATGGAACCCACAAGAGTTAGCCGAACAAGAGTTAGTCATTGTTAAAGACGCTAATGGCACTGTCTTAACCGAAGGCGACAAGGTCACGATTGCCAAAGATTTGAAAGTGAAGGGCAGTTCCCAAGGATTAAAGATAGGCACTAAAGCGCTGGTAAGACGAATTTTTGATACTAAAGATCATCAGCTCGACTGCAAAGTTGATGGTGCAGGCGAAATGATGATCACAGCTCAGTTTGTTAAAAAGGCATAAGGGTAAGACTGTACTCTACCCTGGGTGCTAGAATCGAATTCATTAAACAGTTATGTTTAGGCTAACCATAACTGTTTGAACTAGAGAAAAAACGCTGAGTGAAAGCTAGTTTACTTGGTATCTAAGCAGTACTTCGTTATCTAATACCACATTGGTTGACCAAATAAAGCTTGCCCCCGCACCGCTGAACTTATCAATAAAGTTCATGTAGGCCTTTTTATTGTTCACGCCAATTTCATCGTCCGAGTAAAGTGTAGCTTGAGGCCAATCGTTTGAATCAAAGTCTTGCTTCATCCAACCATTAGGGGTTGCCCAGTGCGCAGCATAAGCATTTTCGCCATCATCGATGCCTTCAACTGTGCAAGATTCAGATAAACGCTTGTTACCCAGTTCAGTTAAACAACTTAAAGCATAAATAGGCGCGGTATAATAGGTTTGAGCTTGCCAATCTGCGTTAGTGACTGTGCCATCGCTAAAACTTGCGATAAATCCACCGTCACCTGGATGATATGCCTTGCCACGGTTATCTTCTGTGCCTAAGCCAAGGTTTTCTTCCCAATCAATTACCTTTACAGCAATGGTGTACGGCTTGTTTACTTTGAATTTAACGACACTTGAATTAAATGGCGTAAAAGGAACAGTATCGACAGCGATAAGTTTGCCATTTATGTATAGTTCAAAATAATTGTCGGCAAAAATATACCCTGTGATTTCTTCCCCGTCCGCATCAACGACAACAATGGGAATTGAGTCTTCATCTACACTAGCAATGTCTTTAGGTGTGATGTTGGCACACTCCTCATAAAGATCGTACGCTTTCATCGCACTGGTATAGTGATTTTCAGCGGGTACGGTCCAAACTTTGCCCTTGTTGTCAGTAATTTTGCCAATACCAGCGATACGACTTCGACCATTGTTACACTGAAATAGATTATCAATTACTGTCGTAGCTCGGCCTTGTGTAATACTTGCTGTACCCGTGTAATCAGATATATCTGTGTTTACCGGGCGAGGGCTAGTTTGAGAGCAACCACTAAGTAATAGCGTTAATGCAGCTGAGGTTAACAAGTGTTTGTTGGAGATTTGCATTAAAGAATCCGAAATTGATTATTGAAGTGTAAGTGTAGCGTTTAATTGCTGGTGCGTTTAAATGACGCGTTCCAATGTAGATGATTAACTTGAAACAGTGCGGCGATTTTAGCTTATTAAAGTGTAAATTGACGTAAGCCATAGGCAATGTTGAGTAAATCTTAGTTGGTTCGCAGAGCGACCACTATCGGGTTAGTAGGCCTTTGCTATAGTTGAAACGAATATTCAGCTACGTCGAGGTGCGAGTAGTACAAACAAAAAAGCAATGCCAATGCATTGCTTTTTGATTTTTTCTGGGTGAAAGGAGTTAGCAAGGCTTAACCTAGCTGGCGTTTCAATTACTCAACGCTTAGTTCACCAAACAGGTTTTGCTGCATTTTGGCTTTGATCTGCTCGCTTGTTAAGCTAATTGAGAGTAAAAAGTGCAGTTTCGCAAGCGCAGCCTCTACCGTCATATCACCACCTGAAATGACTCCGGCGTTCGCCAACGCATTACCAGTCGCATAACCGCCCATATTAACTTGCCCCTGAAAGCACTGAGTTAGGTTGACGATGACAATGCCTTGCTCGTCTGCTTGCTTTAATGTGTCTAGCAGGGCTTTGTTTTGCGGTGCATTACCCACACCATAGGTTTGTAATATCAGCGCTTTAACGGGTTGCTGCAGAATATTCTTAAAAATATCCACCGCCATACCAGGGTAAAGCGTCACCACACCAATGGGTTGTGGGCTGATGGTGACAACATCTAATGGCAGCGCTGTCGCCGTACTTATTTTGCCTGCTTTTAGACTGATTTTAATTCCAGCTTCCAATAGGGTTGGGAAGTTTGGCGATGCGAAGGCATCAAAACCATCAGCATGGGCTTTGGTTGAACGATTACCGCGAAATAGCTTGTTATTGAAAAACAGGCATACTTCAGCCACAGGATAATTGGCCGCAATATAAAGCGAGTTAAGTAAGTTGGTTTGGCCATCGGAGCGGAGCTGTGCAAGCGGGATTTGCGAGCCAGTAACAATCACAGGTTTAGACAAGCCGTGCAACATGAAAGACAGCGCAGAGGCGGTATATGCCATGGTGTCTGTGCCATGAAGAATAACAAAACCATCGTATTTGTCGTAATTGGCTTTAATGTCGTCGGCAATCATCTGCCAATCTGTAGGCGCCATATTTGATGAATCGATCAGCGGGCTGTATTCATGAATCACAAAATCTGGCATTTCTTCATGATAAAACTCTGGCATAGATTGCACACAGCCAGTTAAAAAGCCTGCCACAGGTGCGAAGCCATTTTCAGTTTTTTGCATACCGATAGTACCGCCGGTATAAGCGACATAGATGGAGCGTTTAGTCATGAAGGGAATTCGTTACTTATGATTTATGGCGCAAGTATACGAGTAAACAAACATTAACCCAATAAAAAAGCCTGCATTTGCAGGCTTTTATTTAAATTTGTGAGTTTTCTAATCTTGTAGAAAACCAATGCAGCGAAAGCGTATGTAGCTCATTCAAACTAAAAGTTACATGCCTCACAGTAGAGGTAAGCATGGTTTGGGTCATCAAACATAGCAAATTGCTCAAGTGCGCTGCCAAATTGATTTAGCATTTGGCTTGCAATAGAGCTGTTTACAAAGCTTGGTGGAATAAACTCTGCTGTTGCGCCCATTAGCTGCTGAACAAATACTTGCTCAGGCGATAGTGGCTCTTCAACCAACTTGGTATCAAACTTGTCCATATTGGCAAGCTCGGCAGCTTTAGCAACGGCCTGGTCTATATCGCCTAGCTCATCAACTAAGCCAAGCTGTAGTGCACGTTTACCTGTCCAAACTCGGCCTTGTGCAATAGCGTCAACTTGTTCAAGTGTCATTTCACGCTCATTGGCAACAAGCGAGATAAAGTTGAGGTAACCTTTTTCAATATGACGTTGAATTACGCTTTTAACGTTATCACTGAGTGGGCGCGCAGCACTTAAACCAGCCCATTCTGAAGTGGCAACACCGTCAGAGTTCACGCCAATGTGCGACAGCGCTTTATCAAATGTGGCAAACATACCGAAAATACCGATAGAGCCGGTGAGGGTAGTCGGTGTTGCGTAGATAAAGTCGGCGCTGGCAGAAATCCAATAACCGCCTGACGCAGCGTACGAGCCCATACTAACAACAACTGGCTTACCCGCTTCTTTGAGTGCCAATACTTCTTGGCGAATTTGTTCTGACGCAAATGCGCTGCCACCTGGGCTATCGACACGCAAAACCACCGCTTTAATATTTGGATTAAAACGCGCTTGCTTTAATAGCGCAGAAGTTGAGTCACCACCGATTTGTCCGGCAGGCTGTTTACCATTAAGAATATTACCTTTAGCAACGACGACACCGACTGAGTCAGTTTCTACAAAGGTAGGCAACTTAGCGTTAAGCTTTAGGTAATCATTGAAGGCGATATGCTTGTAGCTTTCACCATCATTGCTGACCCCGACCATTTCGATCATCGCGTTGCGAAATGCTTCAGCAGAAACGAGCTCATCAACCCAGTGCATATTCTTTGCAACAACTGCAAATTCACCTTCGGCTTTATCGAGCTCAGCCATAAACCTTTCGTGCTCTAACACTAGGTCATCAGCGGGTACGTTGCGGTTAGCACCAACAGTTTGTGAGTAGCTTTGCCACAGATCGCCGAGTAATTGATCACTTGCTTGTTTGTCATCATCTGACATGTCGTCGCGTATAAACGGTTCAACTGCCGACTTATATGTACCGACTCGGAACACATGCATGTCGATTTTAAGTTTATCTAAAGCTGATTTATAAAACAGGCGATAACGAGATAAACCATCAAGCGAAACGCTGCCTTGTGGGTTTAAATAAATGGTATCTGCGTAACTGGCGAGAAAGTATTGCTGCTGGTTATAGTTGTTGCCTTTAGCAATCACCTTTTTACCAGCATCACGGAACTCATTTAACGCTTCACCGATAGCGGTCATTTTGCTGATCCCAGCTGAGCGCAGCTGAGCGAGATCTAATACGATAGCCTGAATACGAGTGTCTTGGGTGGCGTTTTGGATAACGTAGAGAATATCAGCCAGTAAGATTTCACCATCAGGGTTATTGTTATTGCTTTGCTGTAATATGGCTTCAAACGGGTCGACATAGCGTTTCTGGTCAACAATGTGACCGGTTAAGTCGAGCACGAGCGCTGAATTATCTTCAACAATGATCTCATCTTCGCCAACCATTAAGGCCACGAAAATAATCGCTAATACGGAAAAGAAAACCAAATTAACAATAACTAGACGAATGCCATTAATGACTTTACCAATGAGGGTAAACATCTTCTTTAAAAATGACGGTTTATCAGCCATTAGCTACTCCTGTAACAATCTAATGTGCTTATGCTAACCGAATTCAAAGTTAAATGGTTAATTGAATTGTAAAGGATTTTAACAATCTGCTTTGCCAGGGATTGCCGTTGATTAACTGAAAAGGTATGCTGGTTTAAATCACTTGTTTAAAAAGGATGTTTGAATGTCGTTTCCACATTTATTAGAACCTTTAGATCTAGGCTTTACGCAGCTAAAAAATCGCGTACTGATGGGCTCAATGCACACAGGCTTAGAGGAAGAAAAAGGCGGATTTGAGAAACTAGCTGCATTTTATAAGGAAAGAGCTGAAGGTGGCGTAGGTCTGATTGTTACTGGTGGTATTTCACCAAACTTTCGTGGCCGTCTAGCACCTCATGCATGTCAGCTAACCTACCCATGGCAAGTTAGTAAACACCGCATTGTGACAGACGCTGTACATGATGGCGGCGGTAAAATTTGTATGCAAATCTTGCATGCTGGGCGTTATGGTTATCATCCATTTAGTTTAGCGCCAAGTAAGATCAAATCGCCTATCACGCCGTTTTCACCTTCTGCCATGTCTTCAAGACAGGTAGACAAAACCATTAAACACTATGCTAATAGCGCAGAGCTTGCCAAACGCGCAGGGTATGACGGTGTAGAGGTGATGGGCTCTGAAGGCTATCTAATTAACCAATTTATTTGTGCTCGCACCAATAAGCGAACAGATAAATGGGGCGGCGCGTTTGAAAACAGAGCGCAATTCCCGTTGGAGATCGTTAAAGCGATCCGCGAAAAAGTCGGTAAAGACTTTATCATTATCTTCCGCTTATCCATGCTCGACTTGGTAGATAATGGCTCTACCTGGGATGAAGTCGTGCAACTTGGTAAGTGGCTGGAGCAAGCGGGCGTAAGCATTATTAACACCGGTATCGGCTGGCATGAAGCACGTGTCCCGACAATCGCGACTAGCGTGCCTCGCGGCGCATTCGCTTGGGTGACTGAGCGTTTAAAATCTGAAGTTAAAGTACCGTTAGTTGCGACAAACCGTATTAACACGCCAGAAATAGGTGAACATATTATCGCCTCTGGTCAAGCAGATATGGTGTCGATGGCGCGTCCATTTCTTGCTGATGCAGAATTTGTGAACAAGGCTGCTGCAAATCAAAGCGAGCTAATTAACACTTGTATTGGTTGTAACCAGGCATGTCTTGACCATACTTTCTCTATGAAGCGTGCTACGTGTTTGGTTAACCCACGAGCATGTTATGAAACTGAGATTAACTTTAAACCCACCAAAAATAAAAAGCGCTTAGCTGTAATGGGCGCTGGTCCTGCTGGTATGGCGTTCTCTGTTTATGCGGCATCACGCGGGCATGATGTCGTGCTGTTTGAAGCAAAAGGCGAAGTTGGCGGTCAATTCAACCTTGCCCGTAAAATTCCAGGCAAAGAAGAGTTTGATGAAACCATCCGTTACTTCCTTAACCAAATTAAGCTGCATAATGTTGATTTACGTTTAAATACTCGTTTAGATGCGGATGTCATTGCCAATGACAAGTTTGATGAGATCATCGTAGCTTCTGGTGTTGTACCACGCGATCTAAAACTGCCGGGTTTTGATAGCCCTAAAGTGGTTAATTATCAACAAGTGCTTAATGGCGACGTTGAAGTTGGCGAAAAGGTCGCACTTATTGGTGCTGGTGGCATTGGTTTTGATATGGCGCACTTTTTATGCGAGCAAGAGTCTTCGACGTTGCAACCTGAGAAGTGGCTCAAGCAGTGGGGTATTGATAACCAATACACTGATGCGGGCGGCTTAACAGAGCCAGAGCAACACAAGCCTAGCCGTGAGGTGTACTTACTACAACGTAAAACGACTAAGATGGGTAAGGGCTTAGGTAAAACTACCGGCTGGATCCATCGCAGCGTGCTTAAGCAACACGACGTTAAAATGCATACTGGTGTTAGCTATGACAAGTTCGATGAAAATGGCTTACACATCACTATTGATAACAAACAACAGGTACTTGATGTTGACAATGTTGTCTTGTGTGCAGGACAAGAGTCAAACCGCAGTATGCTTGAGCAAATGCAGTCGACTGGTTTGCCTGTACATATGATAGGTGGTGTTGACGTTGCCGCAGAGCTTGATGCTAAACGTGCAATTCGCCAAGGCGCTGAGCTGGCGATGCAAATCTAGCCTTTAGTCGCTCAACGTCAAATACAAAAACCTAGCACTTCGCTAGGTTTTTTTATGTCTATTTAGTTTAAATCCTTAGCCTAGCGTTTTTCGTTTAATACTAATGTCTTAAATATTTCTTAGTGATGCAATTGCAACTAGGATTAAGTCACTACTTACATTAAGTCCGTTTTCGAAATGTATTGCGAGCGGATTTTCATACCAATTGGAATAAGTAAGTGATCAGATATTACGCAGGAAAAATCGTTTAGAACAAGGCGGAAATTGCAGCTAGCTAGTTGTTCTACCTACAAGATTTCTAACGAAGTTATAAGCGATTTTAACTAGTAAGAATGATCACATTCTTGTGCTAATTGGTATCATATAAAGCAAGGACACTTCGATGAAAAACACTTTAATCAAGCTTGTAGGACTATCATTTGCGGCATTGTTGGTAGGCTGCGCAGCACAAACTGAGCCAAAGAATATGCCCGGTAGCGATCGTGGTGAACATGGCTGTATTGGCTCTGCTGGTTACACCTGGTGCGCAGCGACTAATCAATGTGAACGTCCATGGGAGCTAGCGGAAGAAAAGGGTTTTGAAAACACCGAGAAAGCATTCGACGCTTTTTGCAGTAAGTAATTCTTTATTGTAAAAACAATCTTTGCTCGAACGTAACTCACTCCTAGCTGAACTAAAGTTGCCAGTTCTGGGAAACCACTTGAATAGATAGGTAATGCCTATTCGAATGGTCACGACCTACTGAAGGTGGCTGATAAAAAAGGTGTTTCACTCTGCAGCGAAACACCTTTTTATTGGATGCCTAATCTGACGAGTTTGTTGTCTTAACTCGGTAGGAAGTCAATTGACCAAATCGTGGTCATTACTGAGACATCTTCTGCAGCAAACTTAATCTTGCGTAAGACTAGCGTTAACTGACGTTCAAGCTTGGCATTGTTTAACTCGCTAGAGTTAATTTTTACCGCACTGATGCTACCGTTTGGCTCAATCGTGATTTGAAACATCACCTTGCCTTTAAGCATAGGATCTTTCCTAAGTGCGCGGTTATACAAAGAGTACATACGCGACTTATTCGCTTCCAAGGTTCGGCGTATCGTTTCCTCTGAGCGTTGACCCTTACTGCTAGAAAGCTTGGCTTTTTCGGCTACGGCGCCTGCTTGTGCGAGGACTTCCTCTTCAGCAAGACGCACCTGTTGGGTGCTTTTAGTGCTTAACTCACCAGAAGACACAGTTTGAGTGACTGAAGATTTAGCTAAACTTTGAGTTTGCTCACTGGCTGCTGCAGCAATCATCTTGCGCTCAACTTTAACTTCATCGGCCTGACTGTTATCCAGTGTGGTGGTTGAAGGTTTGACTTCAAACGCTTCACGCATAGAGAACAGCTCATCTTTCATAGCCGCTAACCCCGCGTTTTGTGCCTTTTCTCGAGCTTGCTCACGAGAGGGGGCAACAGGGATCTTAGGTGGCTCTTTTTCTGCTTCCTTAGGCTCGGGCTTCACTTCCTCTTTTTTAAGCTCTTCAGGCTCAGGTTTGGGTTGCTCTATTGGTTTAGGCGGTGGAGGAAGCTGCTTTTCCTTAAGAATGATCTTGGCTAATTGCGGTGGCAACTGCTCTTTAACTTCTCTTGGAATTTCTGCTTGCTCAAGCATAGGCACTAATACAGCGAAGAACAGGTAACACAATAACAGCAGTGACAAAATCAGTTTAAACTGCTTATCTTGTTTAGACGGCGTGAATAAATCACCCATCGACTGCTCGCTATTGGTTCTAAACTGAGTTGAGGTTAAACTTGCTTGGCTCATTTACCCCTCACTTAGCTTTTTAGCTTGCTGTTCAACCGCTAACGACATGTTGCGATAACCCGTTTCGGCGCATGCAGCCATTATCTGCTTAAGCAGGGCGTAAGGCGTTGAAGCATCGCTGAGAATGGTCACCGCTCGACCTTTAAGCTGCTCTGACTCTGTCAGTTCTGGTCGTTTACTTGCCTGATAGTTAAGCTCGTTGGTTAGTGCTTTGACAAACTCTTCATGCGGCTGATGAATATTGTCATCGGTCTGGCTTTGCCAAACAGCGCGGTCTTGCACAAGCACAGTTTGATCTATCACGGTAATGACTAGATTTTCTACCGGCAATTCTTCGGCTATCGACACTGGCAGCTTTATCTTCTCTATGTTTTGCAACACGCGAACTTCAGACTGATTCACAATCAAGAAGAACACTAAGATGGTAAAGATATCCATCAACGCAACCAGGTTTAACTTGTTGCCAGCTTTTAGGCGCTTGTGATGTTTCGCTAGGCGTTTAGCTCGCGGAGATTGCTTCATCATAAGTTGCTACCTCCATTTGCTGCCTGACTGCGTTGCAGCGATGCATCTTCTGTAGCTTGTAGGTCACTTGGCGCATCACCAAGGGAGATCAACGGAAACAGCTCAGCATCAACAAGGTTGGCAGCAACGACGGCTTTAAATGAGCGTACCGTATCCATTGCAGAGACAATGGTTTGGTAATCAACGTTTTCACCAAGCAACAGCACGATGTCGTTTTTCTCAATCCCTTGCTGCTGAAAGGTCAGCTTTAAGTCTTGTAAGTAAACTGACAGCGCATTGAAGTCATATTGACCTTGCTCAAGCTCGAATCGCTTAAGCAAAATCCCTTCTGGGTAATTAAGGTCAAACCTGTCTTGGGTAATGACCAGTTCTAAAATTTTGGGTTTGTCATCGTTGTCTGCAGTGTTTTGCGAAAGCGTTGGCAGCTGCAGGTTCAAGATGCGCACCTGAGAGAAAACCAAACTCAATAACAGTACCGGAACCAGTACGATCATTAGGTTCATAAACGAGGTAATATCGAGCTCCGCGTCTTCTCTATTTGGACGACGTCTTCTCATTGTTAGCCTCGGCTTTTATC
Organism: Shewanella sp. WXL01; assembly: GCF_012263345.1. Classification (NCBI taxonomy): domain Bacteria; kingdom Pseudomonadati; phylum Pseudomonadota; class Gammaproteobacteria; order Alteromonadales; family Shewanellaceae; genus Shewanella; species Shewanella sp. WXL01. The sequence goes on from NZ_JAAIKQ010000002.1 coordinate 856,509, forward strand.
CCACTGAGCGTTAAACGACAGCGAGTTTAATAGCTTGATACCGGCGACTTCAATCGAGTCAACAATGGTTGCGGTTTTAGTCTGCAAACTAGAGTGAAATAGGATTAGCGGAATCGCGGTGATCAAACCAAATGCGGTCGTGTTCATCGCAACTGAAATACTCGATGACAGCAGATTTGCTTTTTCAGCAGGGTCAGCACTGGCAACGGCAGAGAATGCGGCAATAAGGCCCATAATGGTACCTAGTAGACCCAGTAGCGTCGCAATATTGGCGAGAGTGGCAATGTAAGGTGTGCGCTTTTCCAGGCGCAGCATGTACTCCATCATGGTTTCTTCCATGGCGTACTCAACATCCTCACGGCGATTAGCTTGACCTAAACGGCTAATACCACTGTGCAGCACGTCAAAAACAGGGGCTTTGTGGTTATTGGCGTGTTGCTTAATCGCGTCGATGTCGCCAGATTTAAGTGCAGCACCAATCAGGTTAAATGCTTGGCGGTTTTTACGGTTTGCCGAGCTAAGGTATAGCCAGCGTTCAATAGTAATGGCTAAACCTACAACCAGCACTAGGGCAATAGGGTAAATAAATGGCCCGCCATTTTGTAAGAATGCAATAATATGGTCGGTAAAGCTCATGGTCACTTCCTTTTTATGTTATCCGCCGCTTATCTGCGACTTGTTGATTTGCAATCGTTTCTGCTATTTATTTGCAGATTTAATTCTGTGTCGGCTTGTTCTGAAGCGAATAGTCGAGCACACGTTGTTGAAACTGTTTTGGGTTAATAGGCCTGAACTGCGGCAACTGAATTTGTGACTGTGCGCCCTCTACACGAACTGCCTGATCGATGCCTTGCCACGGCATAATGTAAATCACTTTTGGTTGTTCCTGAGTACCCGTTACCTGACTCTCAATCACTATGGTGTTTCCAGATGCATTAGCTTGCTGGTTAGACTCGTTGTTAGCATGGGCCATGTTGGATGTGAGCCCCAAAAGTGGTATCAAAAAAATTGATACTAAATAGTGCATATTTCTGTGCCGTAGAACGTGGGCTATGCTTAATAGCTTCCCTGTAATGAATTCTTTTAAATTAACTTTCAGCATCATGGCATTTGCTCCAAAGGTTGTAACTCGGTTGATGCTTCCGATTGTTGGCTAACGTTTGTGCCATTATTGATGTTAGGCTCGTTAACAGTTTTGGCTGGGATCTCAACGCCGCTGCGGCGCATTTTAATTTCAAGGCCAGCCAGATAGCGCTTAGCTAAATCATCATTTGGATTGTGAATCAGGTACGCGCTGTAGTATTGGTGAGCTTCTAGGTACTGACCACGATATAACTCAAGCAGAATTGCCAAGTTAAGTTGGGCTTGTGGGTAAGCCGGCCATACCGATAGGGCGCGAAGATAGCTTTGCTGCGCAAGTTCAAATTCACCTCGTTGCCTTGCTACTTGTCCGCGAAGTTGCAGTGCGAAGGGGTTATTGGGAGCCAAGGCTAACGCGTGGTCAATATCCGCTTTTGCTTGGTCTATATCCCCAGTGTTTAATTTTATGATGGCAAGGTTGACCCATACGCCGGAAAGATTGGGGTATTTACCTGCAAGATCATTAAGCTGCTGCGTTGCTTGGTGCCACTGTTGCTGCTTGATTAATTTAAGTGCTTGCTGGTACTTGGCTTTATCAGCGCTTGATACTGACTCAAGCTGGTTGCTGGCAGTAAGCAAATACAGGTTAGCGGCATTCGTTGCTGTTGCAGTACCACTGTGGGCATTTGCGCTGTTTGTTGCTACTGAGTCGCCTATATTTGGATTAACTTGATGCATAGCAGCCATTTCGCTGCCGATACTCTTAAGCTCGTCACTGGTGTTAGAAGATTGCTGCTCGCTTGACTGCTGCCCGTGTGTTGGTGATGTATTGCTAGCGCAGCCAGTGAGCGTGGACACAAGTAAAGCAGCTACAAAACTAATTATTTTTGCCTGTTTAGATCGGGCTTGATGCTTATGAGCAAAAGGGGCAAATAAACAGCGCTCATAACATTGATGCATGAATAGTGCTGGGCTAATACATGGTTTCAATAACATCATGTGTTAACTCCTGTTTTTGATATAGTGCTGGGGTCATTTCGGCTAGTGCGCTAAAGCTTTTTTCAACCCATTGGTTAAATACATTTTGCCAGGCTCGCTGACTATTACTTTCGTGGATTTCTATCGCCTTTTCCTCAAATGGATAAGCGAGCTCTTCGAGTAGAATTTCGTATTCTTCAAGTGCGAGTTCGTCAAGATCTGTCGGTCGTTGCGAGTCCATCACATCCGCCGCTAAAATCCGATACATTTGCGCTAACTGATATGTGGCTTGTGGCACGCGTTCTGCTAGTGCAAGATCAAGTACCTGTTGGTAATAACCAATCGCTAGCTTCATCTGTTTTTGCTTACGCTTTAGGCTTTTAGGTAGCGGATGGGTAAGTTTTACCCACTCAAAGCTCTGCTTGTGAGCCTGGCCAAGTTCAAATGCGGCAGACGAGGCGAGTTGTTTGTTACGGGTGGTAAAACTGGTACCGTTTTGCACCTCTTGTTTATGCGCTGATAATATCTTGCGGTGCCAAAAATGCATCTTGTTGGTTTCACCATCTTCACGGTAAAACTCACTCATTTTAAAACGAACTTCCTGAGCGATATCGAAAGGTTGAGGGTAGCTATGAGCATAAGTGCGGAAATGCTTAAGTGCATTATCGCGATCGCCTGCTTTAAGGTAATAATCTGCCGCTGTGTATTGTGCTTCTCGCTTAAGCGCTACGTCAGCTTCATCAGCACTCGCAATCATAACCAGCAGTTGCTCTGCCGCCAGATCCCAATGCTCTAACGATTCGTAAGATTGAGTTAACTTAGCTGGAATAGATGCGCTCATCGGGTTGTTTGGGTAGCGCAAGGCAAGGACTTTAAGTAAGTCGGCGCCTTGTTGCCATTGCTGCTGCGATAATAAAATATCAGCGGCTTCAAACTCAGCGTTTGCACGGTAGTCAGACTCAGGAATTTGTACCCCTAGACGCAGAAAATGTTCTACTGCGACAAGTGGTTGCTCGCTCTTTGTCTCTTGCCCTTGCTGGTAAATACTCGATGCCAGCAAATTGCGCATTTCCTTATTGTTGCTAGGCTCGTTCTGAGTAAAGTTAAGCGCCAGGGCATAGGCTGATTCTGCTTGAGCATAAAAGCCAAGTTGATACTGCTGATGCGCATACAGCTGGCTTGCCAGCTGCACTTGTTTCAGGGCGACACCTGAAAGGCTAGAATTGTTTGAATTTGCTGCTGTTAATTGCTGAGCTGTTCTTATGCGGCCAATATTTGTCGGATTGTAACTAATGCGAGTTTGCCACATGTCTTGAGCATCGACTTGAGAGGAAGAACTCGTCGATAACAGATCCGCTGATCGTGCAGTTGATTGTGCTATTGATTGCGCAGTTGGCTGTTTAGTCACTTGGTCGGCAAAATTGAATGTAGCATCTGTGGCAGCGTCACCAGTTGCATTCGTATTAATGCTAGCAATCGTTGTGGTCGTAAGTGGCGCTAGATTGCCGACAATCAATTTATTTCGCTCATCAACGCTACTGTCTTGTTTGGTTATCACTCCATGTTTAAGCAGTAAAAAGTCAGCATAGTGCATCAAGCGCTGCGGTTTTTCGGCTTTAAAAGCTAGCTCTGCGGCAACCGCTGCGAGCGCTAATGCGCGCTTATCATCGCTATAGTGGCTAATAAACTGATCGTCGAGCTGATCACGTAGACGTTGCTGCGCTAAGTGGGTGTCGCTTGTCACTGCCCTAAATTGTTTAAATTCACTTAATTTAAGTAAATCAATATCTTTACGTACAGTAATGGTCGCATCATAAGCTGCCTGGCGTTGCAGTTTACTTTGCTCCTCACTTGCCTGCGTCATTACCGGGTAGGCAATCTCTTGATAAGTGGCTAATGCCACGTGGTAGCGTCTCGCTTCAAAGTTTGCATCAGCGTAAAGGTATTTATCTTGTAGTAGATCGTTCGTATAAAGGTTTGCTTTTGCAAAAGGCTTAGATTGACTGACCTCGACTAACTCTAGGTAGACCTTAAGTGCATCGGCAGCGTTTGCAAACGCGTCGACGCGGCTAACAAATGTTTGCTCAGTAGCTTGAGACACTTCAGATGCTGGCGTAGTTTTTTTTGCGTCTGCGCTTCCATTGGCGTTGATCGATTGAGCATAAGCATAACGGCGACGACCTTCTTGCTCACTAAAGCTAAGTAGTTGTGGGATTAACTCGGTGCGGATGTCATCGTTTGCATTAAGCCAAAACTCACTATCTAAACCATAACGGGTTACATAGTTTTGTTTGAGCGCACGCATTGCTGCAAACTTGCCTTGAGTTTGATAAAGCTCTAACAGCGCTAGGCTATATCTAGCGGCCCAAACTGAGTTAGGTGCTAAGTCAATGTAAGCTTCATAGGCACGCTCAGCATCAGTAGGAAGCTGCTTACTTAATAAGAATTTAGCTAGGTTGTCGAACAAGATATGTTGGTATCTCGATAAGTGCTTAGCGTCCTGGTTATCGGTGATCAGTTGTACTAACGACTCTGCCTGCAGTTGTTGACTAAGTGAAATACTCAACACCCTTTGGGTGTCAATCGCAATATTCTGAAACTGCTGATTCAGTGTCTCAAAGCTAAAGTCCACGGTTTTCGCAGCAGTTTGACTATCTGTAGAGTCAGCATCCGTTGTATTAGCTTTGAGCGTAGATGGACTAGATTCATGTAAGTCAATCATGGCGTCAAATACGGCAAGAAACTGATTGTCAGCCTGATAAAGCCTTGCTTGTTTAAACAGTGCCCAGCCAGACATGTACATACTATTTAACCGGTACTTATCGCCATTTGGCGCAGCAATGACTTGCTTATAGGCATCATAAGCTTTTGCATATTGCTTTTGGTTGTAATAGATTTCACCGCGTCTAAAGTTGAGCTCAGCTAAATAAATGCTATTTGGATAGCGAGATAATAAAGATTCAATTTCACTGAGACTTTTTTGTTGATTACCCTGCAGTTCATAAGCTTTGGCTAATTGGTACTGGATCTGCTGATTTTCCGGGCGGCTAGGGTAGCGTTTTAGCAATGACTCATAATCAGTCACAAGCTCATTTAACGCTTTGGCATCGCTGGCGAGGATCAGCTCGGCATTGGCATTGGGATCGCTGTCGATTTGGTCCAGAGCCGCCAAAGAGTCATGTTCATAAGACTCTGTATCGAGCTGCACTAGTCGATACTCTACGGCACTGCGGGTAGTCGGGTCTGGCTCAGTCATCAGCAATTCACTATAAATTGCTGCTAATTTTTGCCTGCGCTGGTTTTCAGATAAACGTGCATTGGCAAGCGCTTGTTGGTTATTAGCCTGTAGGTTGGCATCGCCTTGCCGTTGCTCTGCCATTTGCCCTAGGGTAGCGCGACCTTGATTGGAATAATCTTGCTCGCCGTGCTCAGAGCTTGAGCAGGCAAACAATAAGCTAGTAGTGATCAACACCGCCAGCGGATTAACCTTTGGTTTGTATTTAATATCAGTAAAAGGATTCATTGCCGAGGCATGCTTGTGTTTCATATCTGTGCCTCTTTAATGTTTGCTTGTTGACGATATGCAGCCTGGGTAAATTTACTGCTTTCATTCATAGAAAGGTTATTTTCAAGCTCACGGCTTTTTTCAGGCTCATGGCTGTTCGTTTGCTCAAGGCTGCTAAGAGATTGTTCAAGCAGGGTTAGCTGCTCTAGTAAACTTGCTAATTGGTGGCGACTTTCTAGTAGGTGAGATTCAAGCTTTTGCTTCTCCATCATCACAAATTGCGCAACTTGCGCTTTAATGTCGGCTTGCAATACCTGGTTAACCGTGACCAGTTGTCTACTAAGCGAGTCTATCTGCAACTGATATTGACGTTGTGCCTTGGCATATTGATTTAAGGTGTCGCTGTTAGCGCTACTTTTTTGTAGCGATTGGTATTGCAGGTTCAGCGAATCAGCGGCTTGCTTTAGCTCTTTAGCTTGAACCCGATGCTGCCAAAGCGCCTCAGGAAACTGCTGAGACAGATGCCAGTTTAATACCCCTTGTACACGCTTTAGACGGCTAATATAGTCTGTTAAATCCTTTGCACCATCCAATTGGCTAATACGTGTTAAACCCAATTGGCTGCGTTCAATGCGAGTGAGCCAGTCTTGCTGCCGAGTATTGGCAAACAGGGTTTGAGACTTAACGGGCGCAAGCTTTGCCTGCTCAACTTGGTCGGTAAGCGCAGTAACTTGCTGGTTAAGTTCGTTAATCAACTGCTGATAATTAGTGTTTGCCCTGTGGGTAATAATTGATTGTCTGCGCTTTTGATTCATTGCAATGGTGTCAGCTAACCACAAACTTTGATCGTTTAAATCGCTAACCGACTGCGACATCGCACGCATACTCGTTAATGTTTTAAAACTGTGCTTAAGAGCCGGGCTGTTGAGTGCTTTATTTATCCATGGTGAACGACTATTGCTTGAGGCTAAGCCCAGTTCTGTTATTTGTGAGTCTGAGTTTAAGGTTGTAGGTCGCGGAGAGCTCAGCGCCAAAACATCAGCACTGTTAGCAAAGGCGCTGGAAAATTCGTCTAATGACTTTATCAGTTGTGTATATTGGTTTTGTGAATACTCAAGTTGGGCGATGGCTAGATATGCATCTTCAATCCGCTCAAGGGTTAACGAAGGATTTAGCTGGCTTTTATTTAGCTGGCGTGGACTTAGCTGATCGCTATTCAACTTCGCATCTGTGTGATCGTCAATCAGGCTTTGACCATATTGATGGCGAAAAATAAGTGGTACTTGAAGCAAATACGCCTGATAAGCCAAATCAGAATGGGGTGCTTGTTCGATTAGTAGCTGATACATTTGCTTAGCTAACTTTCTGTTGGCATGTCTGTTGTTATGTTCAACACCAGTAAGTTCACTTGCGGCATGGGCGTACAAGAAAACAGCGCTGTTAGCATAGGGGCTTTGGCCTGGAAAACCTGATAGTAGTTCAAACGCTTGGATGTAATCTTGCTCTAGGGTATAGGCCTGCGCTTGTAGCAAAGTCGCATAATCTACAATGGCTTGTTGCTGCATTTGCGAAGGTACACTTTGTGAGTGGTAAGCGACGCCTGAACCAAGATTTCCATCTTCTGAGTATTCATCCGCAGCAAATGAGAAAAGCGATTGCCAGAAGCCTTGTGGTTCATCTTGCCAATGGCGGTTTTTAACCTGCTCAAGCTTAGTGATAGCTGATGAGTTATCACCGTTTTGCATATCGATAAGCGCTTGATTGAGTTTTAAATAGGCTTGCTCTAGCGACTGACTATGCTCAGCATCAGCTAATTCAGACTGGGTTTCATCTTGGTTAACTACTAAGCCTGCTTGTTCATCATCAATCGCTGTCACTAATGAAGGCGCGCTATCTGGCCAATGTGCTAGCTGATTCATAATGCCGTATTTAGCGGCGTAAGATTGTGGTAACCAATCGATGCGAGCTAGGCTACGTTGAGCTTGAGTGAACTTGCCTTGTTCTATGTACTGCTCAGCTAATTGCAATAAGGCAATTAACTTTAGTTCTTTGGTGGTAGTGGTATTTTCATCTCGAGTAGTGGTAGCTATTTGCTCGGGTTTAGTTGTCAGTGATTTAGTTGCCTGTGATTTAGATGTACGGGAATAGTTAGTAAGCTCAGTTAGGGTCTGTGTTGCCCGCGCATTTAGCCCAAGGTTAACCTCAAGTCCTGCCTTAAATAACTGGCTTTTAAACGAGCTACTGTTATAACGGGTTTGATTTAGTTCGACCTGTGCAAGGGCGCGTTCAAAGTCACCCGCAAAATAATGAAATAACGCTAGGCGGTAGCGTTTTTCGTCAATATCTGTGCGCTTTTTACTTGCGTGCGTAAGCTCTACTTGTGTCCTGCTTTCGTTGTCATTAGATGTTAGATCAAGACTTTCGTTTTGCTGAGCAAGTGACAGCTGTGGACTTACTGTCATGAATAGGCTGAGTAAAGCGCAAACTAAAGGCTTAAGTCTAATATGGGACTTAATAGGAACGTGTTTCTTCGCACATAGGTTGACGCGATTTTGAGATTTGCGACTCGAGTCTTTGACTGGTGCTACATTGCAGTGCATTACAGGACCCATTGCTCTATTTGCACGTCAGCGCGGTAACTTGACTCACTATCGACAACTTTTAGTTCCAGCATCACAGCTTCATCATCTTTTTCGAATTGATAGTTTGCTGCGCGCTGCACAGTGCGGCCTTCGTTATCTAATCCAGTAACTATGGCTGTTAACTGGTGTTGGCCTGTTTTTAAATTACCTAGATATAAACGCTGGATTCCGCCGCGCTCTAGTGCTGCTCGTTGGCGTTTGGTGTAAAGCGCGCCTGCAACGTTATCGCCGTTTAGCTTTACTTCGACGCTATCAATCTTAAAGAAACGTCCTACATCTACTGATACGAACACAGCAACTTGCGTGCTTGCAGGGAACAATAGATCTTCTTCAAGTACAAACAGATCGCGGTTAAGTTTTAATACTTCGCTTTTTAATGACTCGATATCGTTACCAAGTTGTGTGCGTGTCTCCTCGGTGCTGGTGGTCGCATCATTAGCTGCTGCCGAGAAAATGCATAAACATGTCACTAACAGCGCGCAGCTGATCACCGCTTTAAAAAACGCTACGATTTTTTCTATTAGCTGCTCTTTATTCATATAAAAGACCTTTAACATCCTGTTGTCGCTAATTGTTAGAAATACACGCTATAAAAAGCGCGGATTACATTGGCTGAAAATTTATAAAACGGTTCGTTGCCTACGCCGCCATCAGCGGTAGGGTCGCGGAAATTGTTATAGTTAAATTGAATATAGTCCCATTGCAGTGACGCTTCTGATGGCCAATCATTGATGCTCAAGCTTTTTGGCATTGTGTACGTCACCCCTAGGCCGTAAGTCATGTCATTAAAGTCACTCAGCTCCTTGTCGCGCGCCATAAAGTTTTGTGCATCGCGGTAAGGAAAGAGGTCGCTATAAAAAGAGGCTTGGGTTTGCTGGTAATAACGCAGCTTCAATTCAAGCTCAAATGATTCGCCAATAGGGTGGCGGTAGCCAAGCTCAACATCATTTGCCTTAATGTCCCAACTGTCGCTGAAATAGCGATAGTGTAAAAACAGCGCTGCTCGATAAGGCAAGAAGTAACTTGTAGATAGCTTGCTGGCAAAAGAATTGCGGGTTTCTGGGTACACTTCTGCTTGATAGCCAACACCCGATGGCACTGAGTTATCGATAAAACGTACTGTGCGGTAGGGGTTATTGAGATAACCTTTATCGGCAATCGCTTCAAAGTTGAGCGCTGCAGTCATATTGCGAGTGAGGATCTGACTGATCCCCGCACGCAGCCGGTATTGTTCGCTGGTCTCAAAGAAATTATCGTCACCGTTGCGACGAATTTCGTTATCGCCGTAGGATAAACCTAAACTTAAGTTAGTGAGATCGCCAAAGGTATCCTGAGAAATCCCCAAACTAAACGACTTTGCGAGGTAATCATCCTCATGGCTTTGGCGAGCATTGACTGTCATTAGTGTTTTATCGTTAAGGTATTCAAGCCCTAATTGCCCCTCATGACGAGTTTCTTGATAGGGGCTTGCCGTACTAACAACATCGATTGATGCCGATGAAATGCTATCTAGATAATAATATGCAGTGACAGCAACCGATTCGGTTGCTTTTTTACGTAGCAGCACTGAAGGGCCGTCGATCTTCATGCCGCCACCCTCATAGCTGTGGTACAAGACATCAGCGCGATCTGGCTCTAAGATCGCGGCTTGTACATTTGCAGTTAATGCCAAAAGAGCGAGACTACAAACAGAGCCACTCAATAATGATGTTGCAGTTAATAAAACACCCTTGATGCGAGATATGCCCATAAGCATCCAATTTACCATTGAGCAAGCTTGGTTAGTTACAGCCACAACCGCCACCTCCAGTACCTTCAGCGCCGCGACTGGCTTCACGGCCCTCTAACACGTGCGCAACGTGCATGTTGGCCACAGGGTGACGCGAAAATTTCATAATCGGATCCGCCAGATTTTGCCTTTCATAAGGTTTTACCCAAGGCTCAATATTCATTGCACTGCAACCTGTTAACGCAGAGAGTGAAGTTAACAGGGCAATGAACAAAGCAGGCCTTTTCAATGTAGACAAGCTGTAAACTGGTGAATTGCAAACAGACATAAACGATTCCTTTGGGTTACTTATTCGCGAATAAGCGTCTTAATGGCTTTGGCATATTTTTTCTCATAGCCATCCTGATAGCCGTAATAGACATTACGAACACTGCCACTGCGATCGATGATGACAGTGGTCGGCATCGCTTTAACGTCATAGTCTTCTGAAAGGGTGTTGGTCTGGTCAAACAGAATAGGGAAGCTTAAATCTAAGCCTTTTAGGAAGTTGCGACCGGCCTCGTTGTCTTGTTCAACGTTTACGCCCCATACCTGTACGCCAAGGTCTTGGTATTTATCCTGTAATTTTTGCAGTATCGGCATTTCTTTACGGCATGGCCCGCACCAAGAAGCCCAGAAATTAAGCACAATAATTTCGCCGCGCTGCTCGGTCAGGTTTAAATTGTCGCCAGTTAAGCTCTTAAGGGTAAAATCAGGTGCGCTGTCACCAACCTCTACGGCTTGTACGCTCGCGCTCAATGCTAGACAAAGTGGCGCGGCAAAGTACAGTGGTTTGATTAACGTGTTTTTGATAGTCCTGATCATTATTGCTTTGTCCTTGATTAATTCTTTTCTGTTTGTGACTACTACTGATTATTCGTGACTAATATTCACTGTTCGCAATGGCTAAATTTGTGAGTTAGTGATTGTTTGGTTCGCTAATCTCGCTAAAAGTACCAGGCAATACCCGTTGCGAACGTCAGGTTGTGAGTGGTTTTAGACTTGCCAGTTACCTCTGTATTAAACAGGTAATCACTCATGCTGATGTCCCAGGCCAAACCATCAGTAAAAAACACTCGATAGTTAGCAGTAACGTCTATGGTGAATTGGCTATCTCCTGCAAACTCGGTACTGCCGCCACCTAGCTCGAATGAAAAGATGCTGTTAAATACTGTATTTTCAGAGAAGAAAATTTCACCTGGTAAGAAGTTGTAGCCAAGGTTTAACCCGTAGTAGGTCATCTCGCGCTGCTCGTCAGTAAGCAATGGCGCTGTGTTGGCTAACTTCTCAAAACTTGTGAGTCCGGCTTTGGCTCTGGCGTAACGCGCTTTTACATAAAAGTGTTCGCTGATGTGATAACCAAGATGACCGCTAAGCCATAAGCTAGACTCAAAATCTTCAATGGACATCAAGCCAACTTTGGCGCCAATTTCCCAATTTTCAGAGTCAATGACATCGTCTAGCACTTCGCGTCGGTCGACATCGGCTTTTACTGGGGTTTGTTCAGCGCTATGGCTCACTGGCGAAAACACGCTGCCAGCCAATAGCACAACCACACCTAGTTGGCTAATAGAGCGCGCCCTAACTGCCAAAGCTTGTGATACCAAAGGTTTTAAAGCCCCAGTCTTCACAAACAAGGGTTTTATAAATAAGGGCTTTAAAAATATACGCTGAAACCAATTTTCCATGTTTCTATCTCTTCGTTAACGTCTCTGTCGGTTAGTGCTAATGACAAGTTGTACTCTGCGCGAATAATAAAATTACGAGTAAATGGGTATTTAACCCCGAGTGCGCTAGTCATAAGTGTGTGTTGTCTATCATGGGCATCAGCAATAATGCTGTGTGGTTCAATTTGAATGTAACCGCCGCCTACACCTAGGTAGGGGACGACAAACCAATCCGGAAATGGATGTGCTAACAGCATTGCGGTGTAAAGCGTACTATCTGAGCTCTGGCCGAAGGCTTTAGCGAAGGTAAGCTCTGCACTAAATACGTCACTAAAAGCGTAATCAGCGTAAACTCCAAGGTAGTTAGCACCTTCTAAGTCGCCATACATAATGCCAAACTCGCTATCGCGGTTGGCAAATGGATAAGTTTTTGGTGCAATAGCGACAGTTTCACCATGATGAGCAAGACTTTGCAGTGCATCTTCGTGAAACCATCCTTCAAGCCCTGAGCGAGTTTTTACCTTGTACCAAGAGGTGCGCTTTAAAATAACTTCAACTTGATCGCCTTGTTCAATAACATGTTCAACCGGATAACCTTTGCTCGGTCCTGAATGCAGCTCGACAAACGGCACTTGAATGGTGACCTGTATTCGGTCGTTTTCTTCTTCAGTTCTTTGAGTTGCTTCAGTTGCTTCAGTTGCTTCAGGCGCAAGGTTAATATTCTGGCTGTCGTTATTGGCATACGCAGGGGCTGATGCAATTGAACCTGTCGCGAATAAAGTTGAGACGAGTAAAGATGCGACAAGCAGACGTGTGTTAACTGACACGTACTTAGATGGCATAAAGTTATTTATTATTGTTGTTCTCACTATGCTTGCCTGTATTTTTATCTGCTTTACTAAAGTTCATCGATGCTGCTTATATGCAGCAAATCATTCTTGAGTGTAAAACGGGGTGTTGTAATACTGCGCCCCAATATCTAACCATTCACTAATCAGCTTTAATTCTGCACTCGTTAACATGCCTTGGTGGGTCGGGTTAGCCATGACTTCAAAAAAGCGACTACTTGCTGCCGCACCGCCGGTACGCAATATACTGTTAACCGGTACAGTGGTCATCACTGGGATAGGGTTGCCTTCTTCATCAAGAATTAGCTCGCCGTCGGCATCGGTTTGATAAACCACTTCACCGTTTTCGTCGAGTAGCTCGACTAAGCGGTCAACCAATACACCTTCAATTTCTTCTAGCTCAACATCATTGAAAAACAGCTCGCGATAACTGGTCATGTGGGCAGCTTGATCGCTTGAAGGCGAGTTTAGTAATTCAAGTTGTCCTGCTGGCACCATGGCTAGCGCGTCGCCATCAACGCGGTTATGACAAGCAATACAGGTGTTATCAGCGATAAGTTCTTGAGTTTGCTCATCAACAACCAATCTTGGTGTTTGCCATAGTGGCTGAATATGTTCTTCGTAATTAATTTGGATCCGGCAGTAGGCGTTCCACTGGTTAAAACAGCTACTGCCATTAGGTACTAATGTAGTTAAAGCTTGGTACTCATGTCGCTCATCAGGGTTCAGCGCCGAGAGAGCTTCATCTGTCCAAATATCTTGGTAAACAAGGTCACTACTTAGCTCTGGTAAACCTAAGTGAGTCTCTACCACTTCGGCCATGGTTTGACCTTGCTCGGCAATCAGTGACGGCTTGGTATTAGCAAATGCGCTGCCTCCGATTGCGCCAGAGTTAATTGATTGTGGCTGGGCGTCGTATCGACCATGGGGCGCGGTACTTGAAGCAGTGTGACAGCCGATACAATTTAAGGTTTCGCCAGGTCTTACTGACATCCATTGTTGATGACGACCACCAATTCTTTGGCCGTTAGCATCTAACATGCTAATGGCAAACGGTGTATTGGCTGGCACTTTAACTTTTACTGAGCCGTCAGGTTGCACTGGTGTATAGCCAATAATTTCACGCATCAACTGATTGCTGCTGCGGCCAAAGTCAGTATTGGGAATATCACGAACTTCATCTGGCGGCATTGGCACGCCGCGCACTATCCTTAAATAACGTACCGGGTGCTGAGCAGCCGTGACTTTAGTTGGGTCTTTAATATCATTAATGCCGTTAGGCGTTGCGTTGGTGATGGTGACGTCTTGGCCGTCAAAGTCATATACGCTTCGAATATGCAGTGCGCCCGCTTGTGCTTGATAAAGCTCAAAATCAAGCTCGTTGCCAGCAACGCGATCTGCGATAAAGGTTTTGGGTGTGCTTGTCGCTTGCATTACCAAAGCTTCGGTAAAGAAGGTATTCGGCTCAGGCGTTGCGACTAACTGCTGGGTATTATTTGCGTTATCAAGCAGCCATAACTCATACAAAGCTGGCGCTAAGTTTATATCTGGGCTTGCTAATTGCTCGTCTGTTAATTGGCCACAGCTTCTAATTTGCTCTTCAACAATCACACGGCACAAATCCCAGGAAATTAAATACCGCTGACTCTCATCGGGTAGGGCAAATAGCGAAGATAAACGTCCATCAGGATTAATTTGATCGCTGAAATTAAATTGGTAACTGGTAAATTCAATATCGGCGATGGCACTGCCTGTGATATTGCTATCGGCAATTGTTTGGCGATTATCAATAAAGTCGGTGATGTTGATGGATATTGGCTGACGGTTAGTTAAGGTTTCATCATTATTTTGGGCCAGCAGATAAACTTGACCATCTGGTAATTGCTTAGTACCGATATAGTTTAAATTGGTCAATTGCCCATTTAATTCTTCGTTATGAGAATGCCAACCGAACACTAACTGATTGTCAGTACCATCTGGGTTCATCGAATAAAGGTTAATGCCGTGATTGCCCCCCATGGCATCGAGACGGCTGTACAGTACTTTGCCGTTTTGCAGTATCAATGGATAAAAGTCGTGGCTTAGATTAAACGTTAACTGCTTAATATTGCTGCCATCGCCATCCATAATATGGATATTAAATGTTGGGTCGTCACGAAACTCATCAAGCGCAGTGTATTGAGGTTTACCTTCGTCTAACAAGATCGCGCGTGATAGCTTTTGCCTAGTTGATGCAAAGATAATTCGCCCGTCAGGTAAGTAAGAAGCCATTAGATCATCAGCCAACTCGGCAGTAGTATCGTCGGCAATAATGCGACTAAAACTTTTTGTTGCTAAATCAAATCGCCAAATGTTCCAGCTAGGCTGCTCATCTTCATCTACGCCTTCGATTTCAGGGGCGCGGATAGAAACTAAAAATGATTGACCATCATCAGCAAGGCTTAAATCACGAATATCTATGATTGGGTGAGGGGATTCATCTGCTGCTGATTCAGCACCGTCGGTTGCAAACAAAGCATGACTGATGTTTTCCGCGAGGGTATCTGCAAACGCATTTTGTTTAAACCAAAGCTCGGCTCCGCCATTAAATCGGGTTGGGTCGCTGATATCAAATATTGGCGCGGCAATATTATTATCAATATTTTCGTGACTGCGCTGCAGCATAATCACAGGGTATTCAACTAGTACAGGATCGGCCTGTTGTTCACGAACGGCTGTTTCCGTATTGCATGCAGTTAATAGATAACAAGCGAATACCGCTGATGTTTTAAATGCAAGCGGCGATCGCGATCGAATATGCGTAAGCCGATTAAAATTATTGCGCTTTATGTTTATTCGATTACTTAACTTGTGAACAAAATTAAGTGCCATCTATCGTTCCTTGATCCTAAATCTAATGTGTTAAATTTAGGTTTAAACCTTGTAATAATTCTTGACATTATTGCCGTCTAGCCCCAGTGTTTCAATACTTTTTTAAAAATATATTTGTTAACAAAATGAATTTAACATCAACAAATTAGCTAAATTCTACGTCAACAATTTGTCGTTTTGATTAATTTGTAAACAAATGAAAATAAGTATCTGGGAAGTGTGTATGGACACAAATACACAAAGAATCAACAAGGAACGCAAAATGATTCCATTTAAAACAACGTTTAAATGGTTCGGTAAAAATGATCATAAGAAAGCGTCAATTTTTTGCACGAGTTTGATCGTTTTGTCTATGGGCTACAGTGCGAATTTGACCGCTGGCAGTCTTGAACAAGCTAAAAGATTACATGATCGCTTAGCTGGCGTACCGCCATCTGAGCAAATAATTTTGGATATGGCTCAGTTAATCGACGACAACAAGCCAATTGAAGCTGCCTACATGGCGATGTCTTCACCCGCTTTTTATTCCACTACCTTAAAACTGTTTGCAACGCCCTGGACTAATATCGATCAAGATAGTTTTGAGCCACTCAATGATTATTCCGCGACAGTGATTGGTATGGTGCGTGACGATGTTGATTTTCGGCAAATTTTGCAGGCCGATACTGTTTATGTTGGTGACGATACGCTTAATCTGCCTGCTTATAACACTAACAACAATGCTCATTATCAGGCGCTAGAAGATGGATTTATCGATTTGCAGCAACATCTAGTGGCAACCAGTCAATCGTCTGTTTCCAATGTTCCAGCAGACGCAACAGCAGGCGTACTTACTACAAGGGCTGCAGCTAAGGCATTCTTTTATCTCGGAACCAATCGCGCCATGTTGCGCTTTACCTTGATGAACCATTTGTGCACTGACTTAGAGCCGCTAAAAGACAACAGCTTGCCTACTGATAGGATCCGTCAAGACGTTAGCCGCAGCCCAGGTGGCGATAGCCGGTTATTTATCAACAATTGTTCTGCCTGCCATACTGGCATGGATCCGCTCGCGCAGGCGTTTGCTTATTACAACTATGAGTTTGATTTAGACAATGACCCACAAGGTGAAAGCGGCGCAGTAGTATATAACCGCGCTGGCCAAACTGACCCAGAGACGGGGACGCGTGTGCAAGCAAAATATCATATTAACTCCACGACTTTCCCTTATGGCTTTGCCACGCCAGATGATGAATGGCAGAACTATTGGCGCACTGGTATCAATCAACATTTAGGTTGGAGTGATTCTTTGCCAGGCAAAGGCTATGGCGCCAAATCTTTGGGGCAAGAGCTAGCTAACAGTGAAGCCTTCGCACAATGCCAGGTTAAAAAAGTATTTAAAGCGGTTTGTCTGCGCGATGCAGAATCTAATGCTGACTTAGCGCAGATAAGCGCAAGCACGGATTCGTTTAAGCAAAATGGTTATCAACTAAAGCGCACCTTTGCTGAAGTTGGCAACTACTGTATGGGAGAGTAAATGATGAAATCCATGAATACGCTTTCCCTTACCGCATTGTTGATTGCCCTATATGGATGTGGCGGCAGTGAGGTAGAGCAAAATCCACCTCAGCAGCAAGACCCAACCTCAGATGTTTATAGTGGTCCGCCACCAGCAACTGAAGACATTCAAAAGTATAAAGTCGCCTTGTGGGATAATATTTCGACTCAAGATAAATGTGGCGCCTGCCATACCGAAGGTTTGCAAGCACCGTATTTTGCTAGTCGTAATGACGTAAATGATGCCTATGCTGCGACAAACCCGCTTGTCGATCTTGCAACTCCGGCAGATTCTCGTCTCGTTGAAAAGGTAGCTGGCGGACATAACTGCTGGCTAGCAAGTGATGTTGCCTGCGGTGAAACCATGGCGCAATGGATTAAACTTTGGTCAGATGATCGCGTATCAACAGCCAATACAATTGAATTAACCGCACCAGTTATTCGTGACCCGGGCTCAAGTAAAAACTTTCCTGAAGATGCTACGTTGTTTAGCCAACATGTTTATCCGATAGTGAATCAATACTGTGTGCAGTGTCATGATGAATCTGCAGACTTTGCCCAATCGCCGTTTTTTGCCAGTAATGATTTAACTTCAGCTTATGAAGCGGCCAAAACGGTGATTAATCTCGGTGAACCAAGTCAGTCCCGTCTTGTGGTTAGGCTTGGTAGTGAGTTCCATAATTGTTGGAGCGATTGTCAGGCGAACAGTGCAGAAATGCTAGCTGCAGTGAACGCGATGAGTGATGCAATTGAGGTCGATGCGATCGATCCAGATATGGTGGTGTCTAAGTCTCTACGCCTTGTTGATGGTATTACAGCATCAAGTGGCGGGCGATTTGAAAATGACATGATTGCGCTTTATCAGTTTAAAGCCGGCGAAGGTAACATTGCCTATGACACATCTGGCATTACACCTGCGGCAAACTTAACCTTACAAGGCGATTATGACTGGCTTGGCAGTTGGGGCATAACTTTCCGTAATGCTAAAGCGCAGGCCAGTACTGCATCGAGTAAGAAGTTTCATGACTTAATCACCGCCACCAATGAATTTACCATTGAAGCCTGGGTAACACCCAATAATGTGGTGCAAGAAGGGCCTGCACGCATTGTGTCTTATTCAGCCGGCGACAACGATCGTAACTTTACTCTAGGACAGACTCAGTACAATTATGACTTTATGCTGCGAACAGCAGCGTCTAACGCTAATGGCGATCCTGCGCTGAGCACGCCTGATGCCAGAGAAGTGCTACAGGCAACACTGCAACATGTTGTTGTAACCTACAATGCGCAAACTGGTCGCAAAATTTATGTTAATGGTCGTTTGATCGACATAGTCGATGAGGATATTGCACCGCTAGCAAGCTGGGACGATAGCTTTGCACTCATTCTTGGGCGAGAAGCATCAAATCAGCATGTGTGGCAAGGTGACATCCGTTTACTCGCATTATTTAATCGTGAGCTAGAAGCTGAGCAAATCGCGCAGAACTATGATGTCGGTGTTGGCGAGAAGTTCTTCTTGCTGTTCTCAATTAGCCATTTGATTGACTTAGCCGAAACATACGTGATGTTCGAGGTGAGTCAGTTTGATAACTTTAGTTATCTATTTAACGGCGCATCCATTGTCAATATCAATGGCGATAGCGTTGCCGAAGGTTTTGAGGTAAACGGCATCCGCATTGGTATGAATGGTAAAGAGAGTGCTCAAGGGCAATCTTATGCAAATCTGACTCGAAATATCTCAGCAGGTCAGGCTCTTGGTGAACCGCATCCTATTTCACCATTGGGCACGATTATAGGTTTAGAAAAAGGCCCAAGCCTTGATGAGTTTTTCTTAACCTTCGATAAGTTAGGTGAGCACACCAATGTGCGTGTGCCTGGGGTGATTGTCACACCAGAAGAGCTACCCGCAACTACAGAAACCGCCCATATCGGTATTCGCAACTTTGCCGAAATAAACCATTCTATGAGTAGTTTAACCGGCGTTAGCCCTGCAAATACAAAGGTGTTCGATACCTACCAGTTGGTGAAACGCCAGCTACCTAGCATTGAAAATATTGACACCTTCATTTCAGCTCAGCAGATGGGCGTAACCCAACTAGCTATCGCATACTGTGATCAAGCGATTGAAGATGTCAGTATCCGCGATGCCTGGATGCCAAATATTGATTTTAATCAACCGCCCGCGGTTGCACTGAGTCAAGCTAATCGCGCCGATATGATTGACCCAATTGTCAATCGTATGATGCCACTGAGTTTATCAACGCAGCCACAAGCCCTTGATGTGAGCGATGAGCTAAGTGACCTAGTCGATAAGCTATCGCAGTGCTCAACAAATTGTGATGCGCAGCGTACTCGCACTATTGCAAAAGCAAGCTGCACTGCTGTGCTTGCTAGCGCAGTCATGCTTGTGCAGTAGGAGGCGCGGTTAAGAGTATGAAGATAAGTATCAAACAAAGTAAAAACTTCAACTTGGTAGGCGTTTTACACAATAGCAATTTGAAAGGACATCATTATGAGTAAACCAAGGACCAAAGGCGTTAATGAGCCGTTGCTATTTGCCGATCACCGCCGTCCAATGAGTCGCCGAGACTTTATTGCAACCGGCTTAGTAAAAGGTGGGCAGGCCGTTGCAGGCCTTTCGCTGTTTAGTTTGTTTGCTGATGTTAATCAGGCGCAAGCAGCGTTATCGCCTGATCTTGAAGCGCTACGCAATAGCTGTGGTATAAATGTACAAGGTGCAGGCAAAATTCCGTTTATCAGCTTTGACTTAGCAGGCGGTGCAAACATCGCCGGTTCCAACGTGCTAGTCGGGGGAGCTGGCGGTCAGCAGGACTTTTTGTCGACCGCAGGTTATAACAAGCTTGGGCTACCTGGCGATATGGTGCCTTCGGTTATGGATCCGAACACAGGTGCATCAGATTTAGTTAATACCGACCTTGGTTTAGCCTTTCACTCAGATTCAGGCTTTTTGCGAGGCATATTAGAAAAAGTGTCAGCCGACACGGCAGCTAAGATTAATGGTGCAGTAATACCGTGTCGCTCAGACAATGATACTGGCAACAACCCCCACAATCCCATGTACGCGATTGCTGCAGCTGGAGCCGATGGTTCATTAATGCCCTTGATTGGTTCGCGCAATACTGATTCTGGTGGTAATTCGATGCCAGCTGCCAATTTCATCGATTTAAGTAAGAGGCCAACCAAAATTGACCGACCAACAGATGTAACAGGTTTGGTGGATGTAGGTGATTTATTTGGGCTGTTATCGCAATCTGATGCCGTCACTGTTATGGAAAGTATTCAGCGGATCAGTGCGCAAAAAATGGCGAGTGTGAATACTCAAGTAACCCGAGAAGATGTCATCAAAGACCTGGTTAATTGTGGTTATGTGAAGAGCGCCGATTTAGCTGACAGGTTTGGCGATCCATCAACGCTTAACCCTGTGCTTGACCCTGATATTGTAGGACCAGCCGGCATTTTCTCCATTAACGAGTTCGATGGTGAATCTGAGTTTCAAAAAACAGCTTCAATCATGAAACTTGTGGTTAACGGATACTCGGGGGCAGGCACGGTCACTATGGGGGGCTTTGACTACCACACTGGCGAGCGTGGAACGGGTGAGCTAAGGGATCTACGCGCTGGTCGCTGTATGGGAGCATGCCTTGAATACGCAGCTCGTCGCAATATGCCGCTTATGCTTTATGTGTTCAGTGACGGGTCAGTTGCCAGTAACGGCCGAATCGACGACTCTGAAAATGGTCGCGGTAAAGGTGAGTGGACAGGTGATAACTCATCAACGGGCGCAGCTTTCTTCTTAGTATTTAATCCTAATGGTAAGCCGCAGCTCATGGGCGGCAGCGAAGAAGAAATGGCGCGTCATCAACAAATTGGTTTTATGCGTGACGATGCATCAGTCGATACGGCTTCGGCGCCGTCTGCAAATAACGTGAACTTGTTGGTTGATACCGTGCTACTTAACTATATGGCGCTCCATGGTGAGCAGGGCATGTTTAATCAAGTAGCACCAAGGCAAGGGTTAGGACCCAATGCAATGTTAGATGCATTAACGGCTTTCCAACCAATAGTGTAGATTTATATATTTATACCATTAGCATAAGAGTGTCCTCATTCTTACTGGTTAAAATCGCTTATAACTTCGTTAGAAATTTTGTAGGTAGAACAACTAGCTAGCTGGAATTCTTGCCTTGTTACAAGCGATTTTTCCTGTGTAATCTCTGATAACTTATTTATCCTAATTGGTATTAATGGAGTTAACTAGGTTAACTCCATGTGTAAATCATTATCGACCATGCACTGAGACTAAATGCCTGATAAACACAGCGGCACGTATTCTTGTTGTCGTAATATGGAATTAACCAGCTATACAATGTTTATTTTGTCTGCAGACCTGTTGAAAAATGCATTGTTTGCTGGTTATCGATAATCACAGCTTCAAATTCTTTTAAGCGGTTAACTAGATTCATTCCATCTTGTAAACCAAGTACAAACACGGCGGTTGAAAGAGCATCGGTATAGGTGGCGTCAGGCCCAATTACCGATACGCTAACGACTTTTCGTGCTGAGTCGCCCGTTTGTGGGTTAATGATGTGGTGGTAGCGTTGACCATCTTCAATGAAATAGCGCTCATAATCCCCCGATGTTGAAATTGCTTCGTTTTCTAACGGCAACCTTACTGCTGTTTTGTCTTCAGCTCTAGGGTGTTTGATACCAATCAGCCAAGGTCTTCCTACTCGATCGCCAAGTAACAAAGTATCACCTCCTGCGCTGACTAACGCATGTTTTACTCCAGCATCTTTTAGCAAGTTAATCGCTTGCTTGATTGCATGCCCCTTAGCTATGCCGCCCAGATCAATCTTTGTCTTTGGGTGACTAAACGTGACGGTAGTCGAATTGTCGTCTAATTTCACAGCTCGGTAGTTAATCGCATCGAGTGAGGTTTGGATAGTATTTTCATTTGGCTTTTGCTTGGCGCGATAATCATAGTGATAACCAACTGATGCATAGGTAATATCAAACGCCCCTTGGGTAAGGTTGGCGATTTGCTCAGCTTGTTTTAACAGCTTAAAAAATTCTTTACTAACTTTTACGTGCTTTTCAGCCGCTTTCAGATTCACCTCAGAAAGCTCACTGCTTGCTATATACGGGCTCATGGATTGTTCGATGCGATTAAGCTCTGCTTTGACCTCAGCGATAAGCTGTTTACTCGTTTGCTCTCCTTCCTCAAGTTTAAGTTTCTCAGAATCGAGATAAAACTCTACGTGAGCGCGAGTGCCCATAACATCGAAACTATGTTGATACCATTTAGCCTGAACATTAGTGCAAAGCAGCATGAGTGACATAACAATCAGTTTGTTGGTGATAAACTTTCTATGGCGTAGTTTTGAACATGTAGTGATGACAGCTGAACGCATAATAAGAATTTGTTTGAATTATAGTGCTGTCAGTTTAAGGAATTATTGTCTAGTGCGTAAGGGGAAATGTTAACTATTAACCTAGCATTTTACACTCGATACTCGATACAACACCTGGAATCTACTATCTGCGACTCGGTGTTAAGTGCAAAGTGCAAAGTGCAAAGTGCTCGGGGCGAGGACGATTGAAGACCATTACCAAAACCTAGTGTTCAGGCAATGGTCTCTCGTACATAGAACTAGTGAGCTAATAGAGCTGTCACACTAGGGCGCAATTTTATTAACCTTGTATTCTAGATTGTAGAAATGTGCTTCGCCTTTGCCATTTTCAAACTGGTTATACACGCCGGCTTTGAAGTAACTTAATAGGTGTTTCCAATAACTAATATCGTGATTAACTTTGGTGACACCATCCACTTTAACGACCAACTTCTGATCACCGACGATAATATCAAAGTGGGTTGGCTGCTCACTGTCATAGGCAGTAAGCGGCAGCTTTAAGTAGGCATTTTTACACTCAGCTGAGCCTTTGTTGCCACTTTTTGATGAGCAATTAACTGCATTGTTCTTAATGATTGCCCAGTAATAGTCGTCATAACCCTTACGACTTTTTTCATAGACGATACGCAGCAGTGGATGGGGAATGTAACCAGTTCCATCATCATCGGTGCCTTTATTATGAACTTGTAGATAGGTCATCGCATCATTTTTAGAAGGGCTGTTTTCCATTGCACCGCGAGGGTCAATAGGCATGACATCGGCTGACAGTTGATAGAAAGTATCAGCTAGGTTTGATGGGAAGTTATTTTTAACTCGCAATTCGTTACGTAGTTTGTAGCCTTCCATACTCACAATAAGTGCTTCAGATCCCTGATCGACATAAAAATGCTCATTGACTAAACCACTGAAGTTACTGTCTTTAGCAAGCTCATACTTAGAGCCTGGTTTTGCATTCGGTTCTGAAATCTGCAGTTTAGACTCACTCAAAATTGAGTCGAACTTTTTGTACTCAGCAGGCGCTACTTTAACGCCATTATGTGGCTTCATAGGAAAGTCTGGTTTTACTACCGTATCTGTTGCAGCGCACCCAACTGTGGTCATCGCTAATGCGATAGTTAATGGAATGACCTTTTTCATATTTATGTCTCTCGTCCGTCAATTTATGTTGTAAATCTTGTTTGTAATTCTAAGGTTGACTAGATTTTAAATATAATAATACAAATAGTTTGTGGACTAGATCTTATTTTTTGGTAGTGACTTTGTGATTAAACCGAGCTCTGTACAGATAAGGTGATACTCCTCAATGAGTTGTAAATATTAAATTTGCCAGTATTAATCACTTAATTAAGCTGGTTTAATAGTCGAAAACAATCTCAACTAAAAAAATGAGGAAGCGATAGATGCAAACAGTTGCGATTACCGGAGCCAATAGAGGAATAGGCTTAGAATTTGCGCGCTATTATCAATCTCAAGGTGCAAAGGTATATGCGTTATGCCGGAGCTCAAACGCAGAGCTTGAGAGTCTGGGCGTTAACGTGATTACTGGCGCAGAAGTCACAACTGACCAAGGATTAGATGTTATTGCACAAGGCCTAGCTGGTGCTGAGCTAGATATCTTGATTTGCAATGCAGGTATTTTGCGCGACGAACAGCTTGGAAGTCTGAATATTGAAACCATAAAACAGCAATTTGAAGTCAATACCTTGGCGCCTTTGTTAATCGTAGAGCGATTGGAATCGCAGCTTAAATCCGGCGCAAAAGTCGCGATGATCACTTCTAGAATGGGCTCGATTGAAGACAACACTTCAGGTGGGCGCTATGGTTATCGTATGTCCAAGGCCGCGCTGAACGCTGCATCTAAATCGTTAAGTCATGATTTACGATTAAATAATGTGTCAGTAGGAATATATCATCCAGGCTATGTTCAAACCGATATGGTTGGTGGTCGCGGTGACATTAGCGCTGATGTAGCGGCGACGCGTATCGCCAATTTGATTGCACAGCTATCGCTGCAAAATACAGGTGTTTTCTATCACTCCAATGGCCAACAGCTACCTTGGTAGTGTTTATTGGTTGATTAATGACAGTGATGTCACCTCGTGTTGACTTAACCTGAGTTTAGATTATTTAGAGTCTATACTGTCATTAGTTACTGTAATTCAGGATAAAATTACTCGATATGCCGGGTTTTAACATTGACTCCACCTATGGTGTCGTCATTATTCAAGACTTAAACGTCGTTAACGTTGATGAGAATTATGCCAAGATTTATGGCTATGATTCTGCGGCTGAATTGCTCGAAAGTATCGAGTCATTTTTAGATCTTATTCCTAAAACCTATCATCAAGCAGCAGTACAAAATTATCACGACACCATCGCGGGCACGATTGTTCCTCGTGGGCATACTTTTAAGAATGTTGATAGGCATGGCCGAGAGTTTACCGTGTTTTCGGTTGATCATGTTATCAAGTGGCAAGGACGTGACGCGCTGCAAGTTACCGTAATCGATCTGTCTATCGTCGTCGAAGCGCAAAATAAACTTCGGGAGCAGGAGCAAGCATACCGTCAGCTGATCATGAACTCAGGGCAAGGCATTATGGTACACAGGCAATTCAAACCATTAATGCTTAACCAGGCATGGGTTAATGCTATGCACGCAGAGTCTATTGAGCAGGTGATGGCGTTAGACTCTATCCTTGAAGTGATCCCGCCAGAAGATAGACTGTTAATGGCTGATAAGTATGACGAAATCTTACAAGGTAAACTTATCGGTAAAAGTAAGGTTGTCGAGAACATCTGTTTTGATGGCAAACGTCGATTTTTCAATGTATATGACAATGTAATTGAATGGCAAGGTGAAAGCGCGGTTCAGGTTGTTATTGAAGATTGCACCGACAAGGTTGAGTATGAAAAAGCGCTCGCCTACAAAGCCACTCACGACGGCTTAACCGATCTTTATAACCGTAGTGCCATCAACGAGTGGCTAAGCAAATTATTTTATCGGCAACGTAAGTTGTTTTGTCTATTAATTGATATTGATGATTTTAAATTGATAAACGATCGCTACGGTCATCAAACCGGGGATGTTGTGATCCAATCCATTGCCAAGATTCTAAAACAACAACTTAAGCTGTTATCAAGTCAAGGTGCTGTTGGACGTTGGGGCGGAGAAGAATTTATCGTATTCCTGACCGATATCGATGAAATCCATGCGCGTGAATTAGCACTGTCAATAACCCAGAAGTTTGCTCGCTGCCAGTTTGAACATAGGCTAGGGGAGTTTAATGCAACCACCAGTATTGGGGTAAGCGTGATAGACACCGAGCTCAATCAAACACGTATAGATGAGTTGGTTAATACCACTGACAAGTATCTCTACCTTGCCAAAGCTCGCGGCAAAAACCGCGTGGTGAGTAGTTTTGACCCCGCCAGCTAGTGTTCAGTGGCATTAATTAAAAAGCGCATCTTAGCCGTTTTTGACATTTAAACTCATATATTTAACGCTCTAGTTTCAGATCAAAACCTAGATTTAGCAAGGAAAGCACGAATATGAAATTAGCATTTCGCTCTAGTAAACCACACTGCAGTGTTAATCTATTTAATATGCACGCCAGAAAGCTCGCTTTTTCATTATTGGCTGTAGCACTGACGGTGCCAGTTTGTCTAAGCCAACAAGCGATGGCCAATCCAGATTATGTTGAGCATAAAGCTAAGTCTGTAGGCGCAGACGAATATGGTATGAAGCGATACGTGATGGCGTTTTTACGTAAAGGTCCAAGCCGTGATAGACCCAAACATGAGGCCGATGAACTCCAAGCTGCTCATATGGCCAATATCAGTCGATTGGCTGAAGAGGGAAAGCTAGTGCTAGCTGGGCCATTTTTTGGCGATGGTGAACTTCGCGGTATTTATATATTCGATGTCGAAACGGTGGCCGAGGCCAAGGCGCTAACTGCAACAGACCCTGCAATTAAAGCTGGTAGCTTATCCATGGAGTTAGTGCCTTGGTATGGAAGTGCGGCTTTAATGGAGATTAATGAACTGCACAAGCAAGTAGCCAAAACGTTGTTTTAAGCAAGCGCGTTTAGATTGGTATTTGCCGTTCAACTACATGCTCTAGCTAACCTTACGCCGACGCTAGTTCGTTGATATTGTCTGTAGTTGATGCATACCTTTCCTTATCCGCTTTTGCGTTAAGCGTACGTAACTCTTTAATAAAAGTCGGTAGCAATAAGGTACAAAGCGCTAGGTTAGAAATAGGCACAGCAAGCCAAATACCGTTTATTCCCCAAATTGTCGGCAGAATCAGTAAGAAAGGGATTTGAATCGCCATGTTAGCGACAGATATTTTGGTCGCCAACCCTCCTTTATTAATTGCAACATAATACATAGTCGCAATAAACATCACTCCATCTAGCAGTAAAGCAAGCAGATGTAAGCGCATACCGTTTATTGTTTCAGCAACTAAGGTTGCATCGTTGCTAACAAACATACTCACTACTAACTCAGGCACCAGATTAATGGTTGCCACAGTAATGATTGCAATGCTTGCGGCAATCTTTAATGCCAACAATAAGGTAGCACGTACATTTTTGTATTGTTTAGCACCAAAATAGTAACTAACTGGTGGTTGCATACCGCCAGAAATACCCTCAGCCAGTAGGTAGAACAAGGTTCCAACATAACCAATGACCGCAAACGCAGCAACATGGACTTCGTTGCCATACTCCAGTAACAAGCGATTGTGCACTGACAAAATAAAGCTGAAATAGATAAACATGAAGAAGCTTGAAAGCCCCACGTTTAGAATGGCTTGTATTTGCTGTTTTGATATCAATTTGCTGCTAATTGTTAAGCGTGTATTGGCATATCCGCTGAAGAAATAGCCGATACCAATCACACAGATTGTTAATTGAGCGATTAACGTTGCGATTGCTGCACCTGTTAGCCCCATCGCGAACTGACCGATCAACAAGTAATCCAAAACGATGTTTAACCCTGCACCTGCGACCAGTAACCAGGTCGAGAAATTAGGATTGCCATCGTTGCGGATCATTAAAGGTAACGCTGTTGCGCCTGCAGTGAATAAGGCGCCGTAACAGAAGATCTGCATGTAGTTTTGCGCCATCGCAAGGCTGTTATCTGTTGCTGACTGAAGCAGCAGCAAGTCTGTACCGAAGAGCGCGATGACTGTGGTAATTAGGCCAGAGAGCAACAACAATAAAACCAGAGCGTTAACTAAGACTTGTTTTGATTTAGTTTGGTTGGCTTCACCGCGGCTGATTGACAATAAGCTGCCGCCGCCCATACCGATTAGCATGCCAAAACCGACGACCATGTTAATGATTGGCCACGCAAGATTAATACCGGCAAGCCCTGATGCACCGATGAAATGTCCGACGAATATGCCATCG
This sequence comes from Shewanella sp. WXL01, assembly GCF_012263345.1. Lineage (NCBI taxonomy): Bacteria > Pseudomonadati > Pseudomonadota > Gammaproteobacteria > Alteromonadales > Shewanellaceae > Shewanella > Shewanella sp. WXL01. The sequence goes on from NZ_JAAIKQ010000002.1 coordinate 884,250, forward strand.
ATTACTTGGTATAGACCGCTGACCACCATAGCGGCAATGGATGGAATGGCATACTTCCAAAATGTTTTGCGTACTGAACTCGCGTTCGCATCAGTTCTGTTGGTCGTTGTATGTGTCATAGGGCTACTGTTGTCATTGTTAGCTTGTCGCGTTATCGATTTATCACGTACTAGGGAAACGACAAGCACGTTAAGAGTTGATTGACTATTGTTGATTGAGAGTGGATTATGACTGAAAATTGTATATATCAAAGTTAGCTTCTATCCGTTTGGCGTATACATGCGTTGTATTTACGGGTGATAACTCTTAACAAACGGTTTATACGTAAAACCTGACTTGTCGTAAGGAGAAACCGTTGAACTGGTCACTAGATCAACTGCAAGCTTTTGTCTGCTCGGTCGAAGCAGGCTCATTTTCTGCCGCCGCCAGAAAGCTGGGTAAAGCGCAATCAAGAGTCAGTAGTGCTATCGCCAATCTTGAGTTAGATCTAGGTGTAACCTTGTTTGATCGCAGCGCAAAACTGCCGGTGCTCACGCAAGACGGGAAGCAAATTTACTCCGAAGCAATCGCAGTGCTGGCTCAATGTCAGCGATTAGAAGCCCGCGCCATGTCAGTCACCAAAGAAGTTGAGATCTCTTTGACGATTGCCATGGATGAAGCGGTATTAATTGACCCGTTTGAGCTGATGTTTATGCAGCTCGCTGAAGTTTATCCTCTGTTAAAGCTCACGATTATTAACGGTACTCGCAGTGACATTTCAGCCTGGGTTGAACAAGGCAAAGCGGACATTGGTATTATTTTCAGCGCCGATGATTTAAGTGAGCAGTTAGAGTACTACTCGGTTGATAGGTTTTACCAAACCTTGATCGTATCTGAAAAACACCCGTTAGCTAAATCCAAACGCCCGAGCTTAACGGAGTTGGTTAACCACCGGCAGTTAGTGATTTGCGATCTGCAAGGCAAAGCGAGTAAGCCAATATCACCTAATTACTGGATGCTGGATAGTTATTACTACATTACAGGTATGGTGACGCGTGGTATCGGTTGGGCGCTTGTGCCTGAGCATGTTGCTCGCTCAGATTGGTATATCGAGCACGGCTTGGTAGAGCTAGACACTTACCATATTCCTGAGTCGTTATTGATTGAGGTTGGTGTGGTTAAGCGCCGAGATAAAGGAGTTGGCGAAGTTCTAGAGTGGTTATTTGCCGAGCTTGAAACCATGTTTAAGCAGACTAGGCGTTAACAGGTATATCAACGCAAGGGCTAGTATTGTATTAACTCGCCTCTATGCTGGTTCTTTTATCTTACTAGCCAGCGCAACCACCCCTGGGTGGGTACTGATGTCTTGCTCGATAGCCAAGTCTAAATTTGAATCTGGGCGACAGCAGCAAGGCAGGCATTCATCTTTTTCTAACGCGACAAGTGGCGGCGTGTGGTAAGTCACGCTACCACTTAACACTTTTGTTTTACAGGCGCCACAATACCCGTTACGACACTCAGAGAATACTTTTATTTTTTTGTATTCAAGTGCTTCAAGCAGGGTAGTTTTGTCGTCGTTAAAGAGCAGTACGGGCTGCCCTTTAACGCTAACAATCGGCGCTTTTTTAAATGGATTGTTATAGGTCAAAGTCAGCAAACTCATCGCTATCTACCGAGGCATCAATTTGCCCAACAAGGTAAGAAGAGACTTCCACTTCTTGAGGTGCTACCTGTACTGCATCACTTTCTAACCAGTTCTTCATCCATGGAAGCGGATTAGTTCTGTCTTCGTATGGCTGGATCAGGTTAACTGACTTCATACGTTGGTTAGTGATGTACTCAACGTACTGGCAAAGGATTTGCTCGTTAAGGCCAATCATAGAGCCGTCTTTAAACAGGTATTTTGCCCATTCTTTTTCTTGCTCAGCAGCCTCTAAGAACAAATTAAATGCCTCAGGCTCACACTCTTTGGCAATTTCAGCCATCTCAGGGTCATCTTTACCGCCTTGCATTAGCTGTAAGATATGCTGAGTACCATTGAGGTGAAGTGCTTCGTCGCGAGCAATTAATCGAATGATTTTTGCATTACCTTCCATAAGCTTGCGCTCAGCGAAAGCGAAGGAACATGCAAAGCTTACATAAAAGCGAATCGCTTCTAGTGCGTTAACCGACATCATACAAAGATACAGGGCTTTTTTAAGCTCGCGAGAATTAACGGTAATGGTTTCACCGTTGATCTCATGGGTGCCTTCACCATGTAGCTCATTTACTTGAGTCAATTTAATCAAGTGGTCATAAAAATGCGCGATATCGCCAGCACGCTTGAGAATTTGCTCGTTCTGTACAATATCGTCAAATACAGCAGATGGGTCATTGACGATATTACGAATGATGTGCGTATAGGAGCGAGAGTGAATTGTCTCAGAGAATGACCAGGTTTCAATCCAGGTTTCTAACTCTGGGATCGACACTAAAGGTAAAAACGCGACGTTTGGCGAGCGGCCTTGAATCGAGTCGAGCAGTGTTTGGTACTTAAGGTTTGAGATGAAAATGTGCTTTTCATGTTCAGGTAATGAACCATAGTCAATTTTGTCACGGCTAACGTCTACTTCTTCTGGACGCCAGAAAAAAGACAGCTGCTTTTCAATGAGTTTTTCAAATACTTCATATTTTTGCTGATCGTAGCGTGCAACGTTCACTGGCTGGCCAAAGAACATTGGCTCGTTAGTTGGATCATTAGGTGTTTGACAAAAAGTAGAGTAAGCCATTATTTCCGTTCCTAAAAAAGCGGGGCAGCCCCCGCGATTTCATATTAATTATTATTAAATCTTGCACGCACCGCCGGCACAATCGTTGTCTTCTTTCTCAACAGAGGTAATGTCATCATGTTGATCAGACGCGCCGTCACGAGTGTTGTGATAGTAAAGGGTTTTCACACCTAACTTGTACGCAGTTAACAAATCTTTTAGCAGCACTTTCATTGGTACTTTTTGATCATCAAAACGCGCAGGGTCATAGTTAGTGTTAGCTGAAATTGCCTGGTCAACGAACTTCTGCATTAAACCAACAAGTTGTAAGTAACCTTCATTGCTTGGCATGTTCCAAAGTAGTTCGTAATCATGCTTTAAGGTTTCAAAGTCAGGCACAACTTGTTTCAACTGACCGTCTTTACTCGCTTTAACACTAATTAAGCCGCGTGGTGGCTCAATACCGTTAGTGGCGTTTGATATTTGCGATGAAGTCTCTGATGGCATAAGTGCAGACAAGGTTGAATTACGTAGGCCATGAGTTTGAATGTCACTACGCAGCGTTTCCCAGTCAAGATGCAATGGCTCATCACAAATTTCATCAAGCGCGCGCTTGTAGGTATCGATAGGCAGAATACCTTTAGCGTAAGTGGTCTCGTTAAATAGCGGACAAGCACCTTGTTCTTTAGCCAGATTCATTGACGCTTTTAATAAGTAGAACTGAATTGCCTCGAACGTTTTATGGGTCAGGTTATTGGCTGAGCCGTCTGAGTAACGCTTACCGTTTTTAGCAAGATAGTTTGCAAAGTTAATAACACCTATACCCAAGGTGCGGCGATTCATTGAACCAAGGTGCGCCGATTTAATCGGGTAGTCTTGGTAATCAAGTAGGTTGTCTAACGCGCGCACAGCAAGGTCGGCTAGCACTTCAATTTCATCTAAGTTTTCAATTGCACCTAGGTTAAGTGCAGATAACGTACAAAGGGCAATTTCACCATTTGGATCGTCGATGTTGTTAAGTGGCTTAGTTGGCAGCGCAATTTCTAAACACAAGTTCGATTGCTTAATTGGCGCAACTTGTGGGTCAAACGGGCTATGAGTATTGCAGTGGTCAACGTTTTGTACGTAGATACGACCTGTAGAGGCACGCTCTTGCATCATAAGTGAGAACAAATCGACTGCTTTTAGCACCTTACGACGAATGCTCTCATCTGCTTCGTATTTTACGTAAAGCTCTTCAAACTTAGCTTGATCGGCAAAGAATGCATCATAAAGGCCAGGTACGTCTGATGGGCTGAACAAGCTAATGTCTTTACCTTGGATTAAGCGCTGGTACATTAACTTGTTTAATTGTACACCATAGTCAAGGTGACGCACGCGGTTATCATCAACGCCACGGTTGTTTTTAAGAACAAGTAACGACTCAACTTCTAAGTGCCAAATTGGGTAGAACAGCGTTGCTGCACCACCGCGCACGCCGCCTTGCGAGCAGGACTTAACTGCGGTTTGGAAGTACTTATAAAACGGTAGGCAACCTGTATGGAATGCTTCGCCGCCACGAATAGGGCTACCAAGCGCACGAATGCGACCTGCGTTAATACCAATACCAGCGCGTTGACTCACATACTTAACGATTGATGACGCTGTTGCATTAATTGAATCCAGGCTGTCATCACATTCAATGAGTACACATGAGCTAAATTGGCGAGTAGGGGTGCGCACACCAGCCATAATTGGCGTAGGCAGTGAGATCTTAAATGTCGATGTGGCATCGTAAAAATCTTTTACATACTTAAGGCGCGTTTCAGCTGGGTATTTTGCAAACAGGCAAGCTGCCACCAGCATGTATAGGAACTGAGCACTTTCATAAACTTCTTGGGTCACGCGGTTTTGAACCAGGTACTTACCTTCAAGTTGTTTAACCGCAGCGTATGAGAAGTTCATATCGCGCCAGTGGTCAATGTAGCTATCTAAAGTATCTATTTCTTCACGGGTGTAATCGGCAAGAATATGTTGATCGTATTTTCCCATCTCAACTAATTGAGTCACATGGTCATACAACTTCGGTGGCTCAAACTGACCGAATGCTTTTTTACGTAGATGGAAAATAGCTAAGCGAGCGGCAAGGAATTGGTAATCAGGTGATTCCGGAGAAATTAAGTCTGCAGCGGCTTTAATAATGGTTTCGTGGATAGCTTCGGTAGGAATGCCGTCGAAGAATTGTAAGTGAGAACGTAACTCCACTTCTGATACTGAGACGTTGTTGAGTCCTTTTGCCGCCCAAGTGATCACTCGGTGGATTTTATCTAGATCAATAGTTTCGCGTTCGCCACTACGTTTAGTGACCATCATGTTGCTATTCATTAAGGATTTGCCTTGGTTTTTATTATCAATATCTGCTGGTGCAGTTTTGTGTTGATCAAATACGCGATCAGAAATAGTTGAGTCCAGTTCACTATTATTGTCGCCTTAATATTCACGCTCTGGATTAACAAGCGGTTAAACTTTAAGCGCACCCCATATATATTGGGATTTTTATGGTTAACCTAACCCTAAGTGTAGTGTATTTCATCAACAGCAACACACAAGATATAGTGCTGTTAGAAATTAATGATACAAGATAGTGAGGTTTTAGCGGATTTGCAAGCTGCAATTTCGATAACATCCTGTGGATAAGTTGAGGATGTTTATTCGCTTAATTATGCAGGTTTGCTAAAGGGCAGAGCTACAGGCATATTCTGCGAATGCAACAGATTTTTAACATTAAAATTAGAACGGATTGATCGCTAAAATAAACACCATTCACAAATGTGATCGGCAAAATTTTAAGCAGTCTTTCTCAAACTTGATGTCGCTTTAAATCTATCTAGCAACCTGGGAACTATACGTTGCCCAAACAAAAACACATCTGTTAGACAATGAGTCCACTGAAAAGTAACAGACTAACATTAGAGCTTGGTCAAATTGACGACTTTGAAATTACCTAAGGTTGAGCAGAAGAGCTGCGATAGCAATGCAAAACTAGCGCTGCACTATTTACCTTAATAAGGCTACTTGAATAGCGCCAGGTAGTCCTGTGCTGATCCGAAGCGATATCGCGCAGGCCATTCATCAGGTGTATCTGTTTCATTCAAATAACCCCATAAGGCAACGCCGCCAATCATGTTAGCGTTTTGAGCGGCCGCTAGGTCGCGCTCTGCATCGCCTATATACAAGATGTGTTCAGGGTCGATACCCAATTGCTGCGCGGCAAGTAGCATAGGTGCACAGTTAGGCTTAGGGAACTTGGTAGTGTCCCCGCTAATGATTGTCTGACAGCGTTGAGTTAAACCTAGTGCTGCCATTAGAGGGCGGGTGAAACGGGCATGTTTGTTGGTCACAATGCCATAGGGAATTTGCTTAGCATCTAAACTATCGAGTAATTCATCCATACCCGCAAATAACTTAGCGTGTGAGCCATTGATTTGGTGATAGCGAGTAAGCATTTGTTGTTGAAGCGTATGCTGCAAGGTTTCATCAGCGTCAGGCAGCGCCGTTTTTACTAGGAACAAACTGCCATGTGATGCAGCGAACCTTAACTGTTCAAGAGGTTTTGTCGGCAGTTGGTTTTCGAGTAATACATCGTTGAGCGCAGCAACAAGATCTGGGGCAGTATCGGCCAACGTGCCATCGAGGTCAAAAAGTACACCTTGTATTTCATTGTTGCTGTTTGTTTGCATTATTAATTCCTTAGCGCCCAAAACAAATCGCACATTAATGTATTATTGATGTGCGATTGTTAAGTTATACAGTACGAGTACTATATTTGATGTATAGCGAATTTATGTAGAAGGTTAGTCAACCTTTTGCGTCGCAATCATATAGTTAACATCGACACTAGGTGTGTACTTAAAGACGCCAGAAAGTGGGTTATAGGTAATTCCTAACGCATCGCGGCAGATAAGGTCGGTGTTATCAACCAAAGCAATAAGCTCTGAAGGCTTGATAAACTTTGCGTGCTCATGAGTGCCAACAGGTAACATCTTTAAAATGTACTCAGCGCCGACAATGGTTTGAATATACGACATGAGATTGCGATTAATGGTTGAGAAAAACACATAACCACCCGGTTTAACCATGTCGCAGCATGCTTGGATGACAGACTGCGGGTCTGGTACGTGTTCTAGCATTTCCATACACGTCACCACATCATAATATTCTTTATGCTCATCACGGTGCGCTTCAGCCGTGTTTTTAAGGTAATTTACGTTCACACCTGCTTCAAGAGCATGTAGCTTAGCTACCTCTAACGGCTCTTCACCCATATCTAAGCCGGTAACATTTGCACCAATGCGTGCCATGCTCTCGGCTAGAATTCCGCCGCCACAACCAACATCTAATACTTGTTTACCAAAGATGCCCTTACTGGTGCGATCGATATAGTTAAGGCGCAGTGGGTTGAGTTGATGCAGAGGCTTAAAGTCGCCATTTGGATCCCACCAACTTTCTGCCATAGCTTCAAATTTAGCAATTTCTTGTGGATCGACATTTAGCGATGGAGATGATTGTTCAGACGGAGAGTGTGTCATAACGCTACCTTGCTTTTTATAATGCTCGCCATTATAGCGACAAGATTTTCAGCGTGAATAGCTTATTAATCACAATTTCACCGCCAAGGTGATAATCGGTCAGTTTTTGCCCAATATATGAGCCAACGTTTAATGTTATCGAGGTTAGCAATTGAGCACCTCATAGCTTTTATTAAAATGCCCAGAAAACGATGGCGTTTTTTTAAGCATTCAGACGTAAATACCTGCCTGAATAACAAGCTGTTACGAGAAATTTACTACAAAAAATCAAATGACGCTCCTTAGCCCTAGCACCAATATTATTCTGTGTTAGAATGCCAAATCACGTTTAAAAGCCAAACTGTAATATGGAAGTTTTGCAGTAAGCTAATTTTCAGGGGAACGAGCAGTTTATGACTGATCTGGCATCATCAATTTCGCCAATTAACATTGAAGACGAGCTGAAGAACTCGTACCTAGATTACGCCATGAGTGTAATCGTTGGTCGTGCGCTTCCTGATGTTCGTGACGGTTTAAAGCCGGTTCATCGTCGCGTGTTATTTGCGATGAACGAACTTAAAAACGATTGGAACAAACCATATAAAAAATCCGCTCGTGTCGTCGGTGACGTAATCGGTAAATATCACCCACATGGTGACTCTGCTGTATATGACACAATTGTACGTATGGCGCAGCCATTTTCGCTACGTTACACATTGGTTGACGGTCAAGGTAACTTTGGTTCGGTAGACGGTGACTCTGCAGCGGCAATGCGTTACACCGAAATCCGTATGGAGAAGTTAGCGCACTCTTTACTTGCAGACTTAGATAAAGAAACTGTTGACTATGTACCTAACTATGACGGTACAGAGCAAATTCCAGCGGTATTGCCAACCCGTATTCCTAACTTACTTGTTAATGGTGCTTCAGGTATTGCGGTTGGTATGGCAACCAATATTCCGCCGCACAACTTAACTGAAGTCGTTCAAGGCTGTTTAGCATTAATTGAAGAGCCAAGCCTTTCAATTGAGCAGTTAATGGAGCACATTCCTGGCCCTGACTTCCCAACAGCTGCAACTATCAACGGTCGAAAGGGCATTATTGATGCTTATAAAACAGGCCGTGGACGCGCTGTTATGCGCGCCAAAGCAGACATTGAAGAAGAAAATGGTCGCGAGCGCATCATTGTTACTGAAATTCCTTATCAAGTTAACAAAGCGCGCCTGATTGAAAAGATTGCTGAGCTAGTTAAAGATAAGCGTATTGAGGGCATTTCAGGCCTGCGCGATGAGTCTGACAAAGACGGCATGCGTATCGTTATCGAAATTAAGCGCGGCGAAGTAGGCGAGGTTGTACTTAATAACCTGTACGCTCAAACGCAAATGCAATGCTCTTTTGGTATCAACATGGTGGCATTGACCAATGGTCAGCCTAAGTTGTTCAACCTTAAGGAAATGCTAGAGAGCTTTATTCTTCACCGCCGTGAAGTTGTTACTCGTCGTACTGTATATGAGCTACGTAAAGCTCGCGAACGTGCACATATTCTTGAAGCACTAGCCATCGCACTTGCCAACATCGACCCTGTTATCGAGCTAATTAAAAACTCTCCAACCCCAGCGGAAGCGAAAGTTAAGTTAGTCGCACAAGGTTGGGATTTAGGTAATGTTAAAGGCATGCTTGAAAAAGCAGGTGATGATGCAGCGCGCCCTGAATGGTTAGAGCCAGAGTTTGGTATCCGCGATGGTCAGTACTACCTAACTGAGCAACAAGCACAAGCTATTCTTGAACTTCGCTTACACCGCTTAACCGGCCTTGAGCATGAGAAGATCTTACAAGAATACGAAGAGCTATTAGAGTTCATCGCAGGCCTATTACATATTCTTAATAACCCAGTTCGTTTGATGGAAGTCATCAAAGAAGAGCTAGAAGAGATCCTTGAGCAATACGGTGATGAGCGCCGCACTCAAATCAACCAAAATGAAGTTGATATGAGCCTTGAAGATCTGATCAATGAAGAAGACGTTGTCGTGACGCTTTCTCACCTTGGCTATGCCAAGTACCAACCGCTAACTGACTATCAAGCTCAGCGCCGTGGTGGTAAAGGTAAAGCAGCAACGAAAGTGAAAGATGAAGATTTCGTTGAGAAGCTACTTGTTGCTAATACTCACGACACCATCTTATGTTTCTCTGACTTCGGTAAGATGTACTGGTTGAAGGTATACCAATTACCATTAGCGAGCCGCACTGCACGTGGTCGTCCGATCATTAACTTGCTACCGCTAGCAGATGGCGAGCGCATTACTGCAATTTTACCGGTTCGTGAATACGCCGATGATAAGTACATCATTATGGCGACAGCGCACGGTACAGTTAAGAAGACAGCATTAACTGCCTACAGCAACCCTCGTGCAAACGGTATTATTGCTGTGAATCTGAAAGATGGCGATCAGCTAATTGGTGTTGATATTACTAATGGTAATGACGACATCATGCTGTTCTCAGACGAAGGTAAAGTAGTACGCTTTAATGAGAAAGCACGTGATGCTGAAACCGGTGAAGTGAAGATTGACCCAGAAACGGGTGAAGAAGTCATTGCACTTCGCGCTATGGGACGTACCGCAACAGGTGTTCGTGGTATTAAGCTTGAAGGCGATCAAAAAGTGGTTTCACTTATCGTACCTAAAGGCGATGGCGCAATCTTAACGGTAACTGAAAACGGTTACGGTAAGCGTACTGAGCTAACTGAATACCCAGCTAAATCTCGCGGCACTAAAGGTGTGGTTTCTATCAAAGTTAGCGAGCGTAATGGCGCAGTTATTGGTGCAACGCAAGTTGGTGAAAATGATGAAATCATGCTTATCTCTGACAAAGGTACATTAGTTCGTACTGCTGCAGAAGGCGTTTCAATTATTGGTCGTAACACCCAAGGTGTGACCATTATTCGCACCGCAGAAGAAGAGAAAGTCGTTGGTTTGCAACGCATTGATGAAATTCAGTCAGAACAAGAGCTTGATGAAGAGGGCAACCCTATCATCGAAGGCGAAGTGGCTGAATCAACTGACGGCGAACAAGCTGCTAGCGAAGAGTCATCTGACGAGTAGCATATAAGTTAAGCACTAGGAATTACACCTGCTAGTGCCAACTAAACAGATAAATGAGCACCTTTGGGTGCTCATTTTGTTTGTATCGAAAAAATGAGTTTTTTTCAGTGTTATAGGGCAAATTAACACTATTCATCACCTCATAAACTGCCTAGTATTAGGCATCTACCGCAATTTATCATTCGCATTAATCACTTAAGGAGTGAAGAGTGACTAGCCAACTGAACCAGCAGACTTTAACTACCCAAAAACCAGGTCAAACGCCAAAATACAACTTCTGTGCAGGGCCGGCGATGTTACCAACAGAGGTAATGGCTATCGCTCAAAGCGAACTCGTTAACTGGAATGGTATGGGCGTGTCGGTAATGGAGATCAGTCACCGTAGTAAAGAATTTGTTGCCTTAGCCAAACAAGCAGAGCTTGATCTGCGCCAGCTGATGAATATTCCTGATAACTACAAGGTGCTATTCATGCATGGCGGCGGGCGCGCGCAATTCACTAATGTTGTCACCAATTTTCTTGGTGATAATGGCCGCGCTCTTTATCTTACCAGTGGTCAATGGTCTCGCTCGGCTATCAAAGAAGCTAAGCTCATTGCAGGCGAAGATGCCATTGACGAAATGAATATTGTTGAAAAGGACGACGACAAATCAAAAGTCGTTTTACCTGATCTTGAGCAACTAAAACAAGCTGGTCAGAAACAATATCGCTATGTTCATTATTGTCCTAATGAAACAGTCGACGGTATTGAAATCTTTGATGAGTTAAATAGCCCTTGGCCTGTCGTTGCAGACATGTCGTCCACCATTATGTCGCGTGAGATTGACGTGAGCCGTTATGCGGTAATTTATGCCGGGGCACAAAAGAATATTGGCCCATCAGGGTTATCAATCGCTATCGTGCGTGATGACATGCTTAGCTTGCCAAAGCTAACTCAATCTTCGGTAATGGATTATTCGATAGCAGCGCAAAATGACTCTATGTTCAACACGCCGCCGACGTATGCCTGGTACTTGGCATCGCTAGTGTTCAAGTGGCTTAAAAAGCAAGGTGGTGTAAGTCAAGTTGCGAAAGTTAATCAGCAAAAAGCTGAGCTGCTATATCAATGCATCGATGACAATCCGTTTTACAAAAACGGTGTAGTTGCAAGTAATCGCTCCCGCATGAATGTGACATTTCAATTAGCAGACTCAAGTTTAGATCAAGCCTTTTTGCAACAAGCTGAAGAACACGGTTTGCTGACGTTAAAAGGTCATCGTATTGTCGGTGGTATGCGCGCAAGCATTTACAACGCAATGCCACTTGAAGGCGTACAAGCTTTGGTTAAATTTATGCAGGCTTTTGCTAAGGCAAACAGCTAAAGAAACTTGAAAACCAAAGCTCGAAGCAGAGAGCAGAGAGCACAGTTATTGATAAGGAAATAGAAACATGAAGCATAAGATCAACACGAGTCGGTTAACTATGTCGATGATGACTTTAGACGACATCGATTTATTTGTTGATCTTGATAGTGACCCTGAAGTGATGAAATATATCACGGGTGGTAAAACCACAAGCTATGAAGATGCGAAAGCACTCTTTATCCCACGACTGGCTAAATACCTTGATCCTGAAAAAGGGTGGGGGCTTTGGAAAATTATCGTAAATGACTCGCAAACCTTTGCCGGCTGGATCTTGATTAGGCCATTGGATTTCTTTACTGACAATCCCAAAATGGATCAGCTTGAAGTTGGCTGGCGGTTAAAGCAATTAACCTGGGGCAAAGGCATCGCGACTGAAGCTGCACAAGCGGTTGTCGATTACTGTGTATCACTAGATGATAACATCAAAGCTGTTGGCGCAATTGCAGTGCCAGAGAACAAAGCATCAATTAATGTCATGCAAAAGCTCGGGATGGAGTTTGTATCGCAAGGGCCTGATAATGAAATGCCAGATATTAAAGTTGTGTATTACAGCAAGACTATTTAGCGAATGGTTAATTAGCTTAGCTCAGTCCGAACCATCACCGAAAGTTGAGAATAGCTAACTAGAAAGCTCTAAACAGAATCAGCAAATAAAAAACGGTTTAGCTTTTGGCTAAACCGTTTTCGTTACTTGCTCTGGAAATGGGCTATGCGCTGTTAAGCTACAACCAGTACTTTACAAGTGTTAGTGCCGCCGATTGTTTCCATTGCATCACCTTTGGTCATCAGTACCATGTCACCAGATTTCAGGTAACCGGCTTCAACCATTGATTCAAGCGCTGCTTTTGCTAACTCGTCAGCACGGTACTGAGTAGAGTCAAAGTGCATAGGTTGTACACCGCGGTACAATGCCATTTTCGCCAGTGTTTTCTCGTGACGAGAAAGCGCGAAAATTGGTAACGACGAACTGATGCGTGACATTAGCTTAGATGTGCGGCCAGATTCAGTTAGCGAGATAATCGCTTTAACACCTTCTAAGTGGTTCGCTGCATACATAGTTGATAGTGCGATAGTTTCTTCAATTGAACTAAAGCTCTGATCTAAACGATGCTTAGAAGCTGTAACACTTGGGTGCGTTTCAGCGCCAACACAAACATTTGCCATGGCTTTAACTGTTTCTTCAGGGAAGTCACCGGCCGCAGTTTCTGCAGATAGCATTACCGCATCGGTACCATCAAGAACAGCGTTTGCAACATCCATTACTTCTGCGCGAGTCGGCATTGGGCTAGAAATCATTGACTCCATCATTTGCGTCGCAGTGATCACGGCTTTGTTTAACTGACGTGCACGAAGGATAAGTTTTTTCTGTACAGCCACTAGCGCGGCATCGCCAATTTCAACACCTAAGTCACCACGTGCAACCATTACAACGTCACATGCATTGATAACATCATCCATTGCTTCTTGGCTTTCGATTGCTTCAGCACGTTCAACTTTAGCGACGATTAATGCTTTACTACCGGCTTCTTCTGCAAGTGAGCGCGCCAAATCAAGGTCAGCACCAGTACGTGGGAAAGAAACGGCTAGGTAATCAACTTGGATCATCGCGGCAGTTTTGATGTCTGCGCGGTCTTTGTCGGTTAGGGCAGGAGCAGTAAGGCCGCCACCTTGTTTGTTGATACCTTTATTGTTGCTTAAAGGGCCAGCAACAGTCACGCTAGTAATTACTTTTTGACCTTCAACACGCTCAACACGAAGCTGTACGCGACCGTCATCTAGCATCAAGATGTCGCCAACGGTTACGTCTTGAGGTAATTGTTTGTAGTCAATACCAACCTGCTTCTCGTCGCCTTCACCTTTACCCAGTTCAGCGTCTAGAATGAACTCGTCACCTAGGTTAAGTTGAATTTTCTTGTTGTCTTTAAAAGTAGAAACACGAATTTTAGGACCTTGTAAGTCACCTAAGATAGCAACATGTTTGCCCAACTCTTTAGCAATGTTGCGTACATCTGTCGCGCGCTTTAGGTGATCTTCAGGTGTGCCATGAGAGAAGTTTAACCTAACGACGTTAGCACCGGCTTGAATGATTTTGCGTAAGTTATCATCGCGGTCAGTAGCTGGACCAAGGGTCGTAACGATTTTTGTTCTGCGGAACATGAGAAACTCCGTTAATGATTATCAAATTTAAATTAAAAGTACAGCTGCTAACTTGGTACTTCTAAGATGGATTCATTCTAACAGACTAAAGTAAAAAATGTAGTAAAGTTACAATCAAAATAGACCATATTGGTGTTTAATTTTTGTGACAGACTTTAGGTTTTTGACATAAAAAAAGCCGAACTATCATAATAGTTCAGCCTTTGAGCGTTTGTTAAGTAATTTAACTTGTCGCCAACCTGATTCAATCTGTAAATAAAATTACCAAATTCGGTTGATAATTAATCACTTATAAAAACGTCATCTTTTGGACGCTCAAATCGTTAGATCCTTGTTTACCCGCGACTCTTTCAGCACTTCTTTCACTCGCTTCAAGTTATCTCTAAAGCGTGGGCCACGGCGAAGTGTAAAACCAGTCGCTAACACATCGACAGTAACAAGTTGCGCTAGACGTGATGTCATTGGTAAGTACTGCTCAGTGTCCTCTGGTACTTCCATAGTAACCGGTAGGGTACATTCTAATGATAGTGGAGAGTTACGCGCGGTAATGCCAATCACAGCGGCACCATTTTCACGAGCAATACGTGCAATCTCAATTAATGATTTAGTGCGACCTGTGTGTGAGATTAGCACCACAACATCACCCTCGTTGCAGTTAATGCAGCTCATGCGTTGCATTAACACATCATCGAAACAAATCACGGGTACATTAAAACGGAAGAACTTGTTTTGTGCATCATGAGCAACAGAAGCCGATGCACCTAAACCGAAAAATGAAATGGTTTTAGCTTGAGTAAGAATATCCACCGCTTTATTAATAGCAACTGGATCTAAGCTTTGGCGAGCAGTGTCTAATGAAGCCATTGAAGATTCGAAGATTTTAGTCGTGTACGAATCTGGCGAGTCATCTTCTTCAACGTGGCGGCTAACATACGGCGTGCCATTAGCAAGACTTTGGGCCAAATGTAACTTAAAATCAGGGAAACCTTTAGTGTCAAGGCGGCGACAGAATCGGTTAACAGTAGGCTCACTCACATCGGCCATTTTAGCCAGGGTAGCAATACTTGAATGAATTGCCGTTTGTGGGGATGCCAGGATCACTTCAGCAACTTTACGTTCTGATTTACTGAATTGAGTCAGGCTTTTTTGGACCTTTTCTAGGGTATTCATAAGCATGTATCCACTAAAATGGTGATGTTGTTTGTTATTGTTTTCAATTCCCCCACGTATAAAGAAGGGGACGAGTAGCTAGGAATACGACAAAAGTAAGTAGCTTTTTTACCTATGTTTGCTGCCCGTAAGATATTTACACGTTATAAAACGATCAAAAAACATCAGAATTAAATTGTTTCAATTAAAAATCATATCAGATTATAAGATGATATGCCTAGAATCATAACAATAGAATAAGAGTAAATTAAAGGTGCATTCGTCACGTTCTGTTGTTATATTACAACAAAAGAGCGTTTTTATTCACCATGTACTAACAGATGTAGACGCACAAAATAAATGGAGAGCTCGGAGCTATGGGTAAATCATTAGGCGCAAAAGCATGTGACTTTGTCCTATTTGGAACTAAAGGTGACTTAGCAAGACGTAAGTTACTTCCCGCTTTATATCAACTAGACAAAGCGAATCTACTTGATTCAGAAACCAAGGTAATCGGTGTCGCCAAAGATGCGTTTACAGAACAACAATTCATTGAGTTAGTTACTACTGCATTAAATACCTTCGTTAAAGATGAACTGTGTGATGACACTGTTGAGCGTTTTCTTTGTCGCTGCCATTATGTAGGAACAAATTTCACCGAGCCAGAAGGCTACAGCGCATTTCATGAGTTACTTGAACCAAGTAAACGCGTGATGGTGAACTACTTCGCAACTCCTCCAGCTATTTTTGGCGACATTTGTCGCTGCCTACATCAACAAGACCTCATTAAAGAAGATACCCGCGTTGTGCTTGAAAAGCCGATTGGTACAGATCTAGAGTCTTCTAAAGTCATCAACGACCAGGTCGCCGAGTACTTTAACGAGAATCAGGTCTACCGTATTGACCATTATTTAGGTAAAGAAACGGTACAAAACCTGATTGCGCTGCGTTTCGCTAACTCATTATTCGCATCTAAATGGGATAACCGCACCATTGATCATGTACAGATCAGTGTTGCCGAAGAAGTGGGCATTGAAGGGCGCTGGGGTTATTTTGATGGCGCAGGGCAAATGCGCGATATGATCCAGAACCACTTACTGCAAGTACTAACCCTTGTGGCTATGGACCCGCCGGTTAACCTCAATGCAGACAACATTCGCGATGAAAAAGTAAAAGTGCTTAAGTCGCTTCGCCCAATTAATCAAACCAATGTGTTTGATAATACAGTTCGCGGCCAATACTCATCAGGTTATTTAAAAGGCTCACCAGTGCCAGGTTATTTAGAAGAAGAGGGCGCCAATACCAACTCTGATACTGAAACCTTTGTTGCACTACGCGTAGACATTGATAACTGGCGCTGGGCTGGCGTGCCATTCTACTTACGTAGTGGTAAGCGTATGCCATTTAAGAGCTCTGAAATTGTGGTTCACTTTAAGAATCCGCCGCACAACTTATATAGCAATAGCTACCGTAGCTTGCCACCGAATAAGCTTACGATTCGCTTGCAGCCGCACGAAGGTGTCGAAATTCAAATGATGAATAAGGTGCCAGGGCTAGAGCAGCAAACGCGCTTACAAACTACCAAGCTCGACTTAAGTTTCACCGACACTTTCAAAAACGAGCGCATTGCTGATGCCTATGAGCGTTTGTTGTTAGAAGCTATGCTCGGCAACCAAGCCTTATTCGTTCGCCGTGACGAAGTTGAGCAAGCGTGGACTTGGGTCGACGGAATTATTGAAGCATGGGAAAACAGCGGCGAGAAGCCAAAACCTTACCCAGCAGGCACGTGGGGGCCAGTGGCTTCAGTTGCACTTATTACTAAAGACGGCCGTTCTTGGGACGAGTAAAGGAAAACCTAATGATTAAAGAATCAGTATTTAAGTCATTTGACTCGACTAATGAACTGGAATCTGTACTTGCAGATAAGATTGCTGGTCAACTTCAAGATGCGGTTGATAGTCGTGGTAAGGCAAGTCTTATTGTTTCTGGCGGCTCAACACCGTTGAAGCTTTTTCAACTGCTAAGTAAAAAAGCGATTGATTGGAGTGAAGTGTATATCACCCTTGCTGACGAGCGCTGGGTTGAAAGTGACGAAAAAGACTCAAATGAACGCCTGGTACGTGAAAATCTATTACAAAACCGCGCAGCAAATGCCAAGTTTCGCGGCTTAAAAAATATGTTTGCTACGCCAGAACAAGGCTGTGCTATGACGTCAGAGTCATTAGCTAACTTCCCAAGACCTTTTGATGTTGTGGTATTAGGCATGGGTACTGATGGCCACACTTGTTCATGGTTCCCATGTAGCAAAGAATTAGACAACGCGCTAACTAGCAAAGAATTATGTGCAGCTGTTAATCCAACGACTGCACCGCATCCACGCATTACCCTGACACAAGATGCAATCTTAGCAAGCCGACAGATTTATCTGCATTTGGTAGGCGAAGCTAAGCTAACCGTTTATAAAAAAGCGCTGTTAAATGAGAACGTTAAAGAAATGCCTATTAGAGCTGTGCTTGCTCAACGCAAAGCACCTGTAGATGTGTTCTATAGCGCATAAGGAGTTATTAAAATGAACTCAGTAGTTCAAGCAGTTACAGAGCGTATAATTGCGCGAAGTCAAAAAACACGAGCTGCATACTTGCAAGCTCTGCAAGACGCTAAAGGTAAGGGCGTTCATCGCAGCGCGTTAAGCTGTGGTAATTTAGCCCATGGTTTTGCAGCCTGTCAGCCAGTAGAAAAGGAATCACTACGTCAGTTAACCAAAGCCAATGTTGGTATTGTGACTGCTTTTAACGATATGTTGTCGGCGCACCAGCCTTACGAAACATATCCTGAACTACTGAAAGCTGCATGTGCTGAAGTAGGGAGTGTGGCACAGGTTGCCGGCGGTGTACCGGCAATGTGTGATGGTGTAACCCAAGGCCAACCTGGTATGGAGTTAAGCCTGCTTAGCCGCGAAGTCATTGCGATGGCAACAGCCGTTGGTTTGTCTCATAACATGTTTGACGGTGCATTACTCCTTGGTATTTGCGACAAAATCGTTCCTGGCTTGTTAATTGGTGCACTTAGCTTTGGTCACTTACCTATGTTGTTTGTGCCTGCTGGGCCAATGAAATCAGGTATACCGAATAAAGAAAAAGCACGCATACGCCAACAATTTGCTCAGGGTAAAGTAGGGCGTGAAGCACTGCTTGATGCAGAGTCTAAGTCTTATCACAGTGCGGGCACTTGTACCTTCTACGGTACGGCCAACTCAAACCAATTAATGCTAGAAGTCATGGGCTTACAGTTGCCAGGCTCTTCATTCGTTAATCCTGACGATCCGTTACGTGAAGCATTAAATAAGATGGCAGCGAAACAGGTTTGCCGTCTAACAGCAATGGGCACACAATATGCGCCAATCGGTGAGATCGTCAACGAGAAATCCGTAGTTAATGGCATTGTTGCGCTACTCGCAACAGGTGGCTCAACAAACTTAACCATGCATATCGTTGCTGCGGCGCGCGCTGCTGGCATCATCATCAATTGGGATGACTTTTCAGAGCTTTCTGATGCTGTGCCTTTACTCGCACGAGTTTATCCTAATGGTCATGCAGACATTAACCACTTCCATGCAGCTGGCGGTATGGCGCTGCTAATCAAAGAGTTGCTTGATGCTGGCATGCTACACGAAGATGTACTTACTGTGGCTGGTCAAGGTTTGCGTCGCTACACCCAAGAGCCAAAACTTATCGACGGTGAGCTCATTTGGGTAGATGGCCCAACGGAAAGCTTAGATAAAGAAGTATTAACCCACATAGACACGCCGTTCCAAAGCAACGGTGGCTTGAAGTTGATGAAGGGCAATTTGGGCAGGGCGGTTATTAAGGTTTCTGCTGTGCAAGAAGCCAATCGCGTTGTTGAAGCGCCTGCAGTTGTTATTGACGATCAAAACCAGCTCGACGAACTGTTCAAACAAGGCAAATTAGATAGAGATTGTGTGGTAGTCGTTAAAGGTCAAGGCCCTAAAGCTAACGGCATGCCTGAGCTACATAAACTCACGCCATATTTAGGCTCACTGCAAGATAAAGGATTTAAGGTTGCGCTGGTAACTGATGGCCGTATGTCTGGCGCCTCAGGTAAAGTACCAGCAGCGATTCACTTAACCCCTGAAGCTATTGATGGCGGCTTGATTGCTAAAGTTCAAGACGGTGATTTAATCCGTGTTAACGCGTTAACTGGTGAGCTAAGTTTACTGGTTAACGAGGCCGAACTTAATGCGCGCAATGCAGAAGAAATTGATCTGACTGAGCGCAGTTTTGGCATGGGACGTGAGCTATTCGGAGCACTACGCAGTAATTTAAGTAGCCCAGAAACCGGTGCCCGTAGCACTAGCGCAATTGATGAAATGACAGCATAAGGAACACGGATCAATGGTAAGTAACAATTGGGCATTACAGCCTGCAGATGTATTTAAAACGAGTCCAGTCGTTCCAGTTATGGTAATTGAGCGCCTTGAAGATGCTGTACCGCTAGCAAAAGCACTAGTTGCCGGCGGTATTAAAGTGCTTGAAGTCACGCTGCGTACTGAATGCGCGTTAGAGGCCATTGCAAAAATCGCTAAAGAAGTACCAGAAGCCTTGGTTGGTGCCGGTACAGTTTTGAACGAAGCGCAGTTAAACCAGGCTGTTGAAGCTGGCTCGCAATTTATCATTACGCCTGGTGCAACAGTCGATCTGCTAAAGGCTGCTAAACAAGGTAACGTGCCTTTGATCCCTGGTGTTGCTAGCATCTCTGAAGTGATGGTTGGTATGGAGCTAGGTTACACACACTTTAAGTTTTTCCCAGCGGAAGCTTCAGGTGGTGTTAACGCACTTAAATCTTTTGGCGGACCATTATCAGGTATTCGTTTTTGCCCAACTGGTGGCATCAGTCAATCAAGCTACAAAGACTATTTAGCGCTAAAAAATGTTGATTGTATCGGTGGCAGTTGGATTGCACCAACAGATGCCGTAGCAGACAAAGACTGGGATAGAATCACTCAGCTTTGTAAAGATGCGTTAGCTATCTAGCATGTCAGTTTGAATGTTGCTTAAAAATGCCAGTCACAACAATGACTGGCATTTTAGTTTGCTAATGCGACACCGTGATATGTTTTCTGGCAATTGGTCATCTGATGTGTAGCTAT
This sequence comes from Shewanella sp. WXL01, assembly GCF_012263345.1. Lineage (NCBI taxonomy): Bacteria > Pseudomonadati > Pseudomonadota > Gammaproteobacteria > Alteromonadales > Shewanellaceae > Shewanella > Shewanella sp. WXL01. The sequence goes on from NZ_JAAIKQ010000002.1 coordinate 904,500, forward strand.
AATTGCTAAACGCACCATGGATAAACCCAAGCAGGCAAACGTCGGAAACAAGTAAACAATTACAGAGATTTACAGAAAACTAAACGCGCACGAGATTTAATGCTTGGGTAACTTTACCCACAAACTTTAAAAGCATGCACGTAGCGACGCGCAAAAAAATAACGCGCAATTCAAAAGATAACAGCAACAGTCTAAGCGCGTATCAAAGACTAAAGGCGACACCACACTTCTCACACGAAGCTGCGTACAATGTATAACAAGTTAAATCACCACATCATGTTAAGCGTATGATTTTCAAGAGAATATTTAGCAGGGGC
>NZ_JAAIKQ010000020.1:0-1927 GCF_012263345.1 Shewanella sp. WXL01
CGCCGTGTCAGTGGGAGCGCATTATAGGGAGCTTAGATTTTTGCGCAAGGGCTTTTTTGAAGTTTTTTGCATTTAATTTTTATACCTGGATTAGGCACATTTTAATTACCGATACTCCACAGAGTTATCCACAAACACCAGAGCTACTTAGTTTAATTAAGTGCCGAGTTACAAAAGCAAGCATGAGCACCTAAATCATCGCTACGCCCCTAACTCCCGAGAATAACAACTCAAACGATTAGAAACCGACAAAAACAATTAAGTATTGAATGGTTCAAGCAACCTTTTTATGTGTAAGAACTGCGGCTAATGCCAAAGCAACGCGATTTAAGTGTTGCGAGAGAACCTACTAACTAAATGGGCCTCTAAATTTATACTAGAAAAACGAAAGGGGATACCGAAAGTGAGGCTAAGTAAACGCTGAATGATCGGAGTCGAGCCGATACAATTACGAACGAATCATCAACACATTCACGTTGGCTTTAAATGCACTTGCTGCGAATAGAGAACAAATCAAAAAATAGAACTATCACCAGCAGTTTTCAGTCCCTCTCTAACTATTTACAACAATATTAAGCTGAGCTAAGCCTATAGTGGCGTGCATGAATGCGTAACAATGCCATGTGTCCGCGCTCACCAAAGTTAACTCAACTAACTATATTGATTGAAGTGTCATCGACTAGCACCCGACTTCGTGGGAATGGCGGATTCAACATGCACCATAAAAGGCTACAATTAGACTAATACAGGAGTATTGGCTTTACAGGGGGCAATTATCAACATATATCTAGGTAGAAATTCATACCTACATTAGAAATGTAGTTCACCTAACCTCAATGACATTGATATGAAACAATGTCAAAGTTTACATTGCCCAACGCGAAAGCGTCTGAAAGTAGCCCGCTGCGAACGAGCTCTCCGCGCTACATTTGGGCTTTTTATTTCGCATGTGAGAGTAATCTTTCAAAAGCTGAACATACAAAAAGCCCCAACACTTCGTGCTAGGGCTATTTCGTATTTTAGGCATCCGGAAATGACCAGCTTCGAACAAGTTCTCCGCGCTACGTAAGCGCATGAAGCGGTGCTTCATAAACGCACTCACTTCGCCCTACTCGTATTCCCGAAGAGAACACATAGGGGTAAAAGTTAGCAGCTTTAAATACGCAGTATTTAGGCTAACTTTTACGCGAAGAGCTTGCTCGTAGCTGGGAGGCCAGACTTAGCCTCGAGCGACCGCAATGGATGGCGGAAGTGTCGATTATGCAGGATGCAATCTTCGACGGACATAGAGGTAGGCATGTCAGGAAATGACTAACTGCGAATAAATTATCTGCGTTCAACACCACCATAAAGCTTCGCTTTATAACCATTAGCGATTCAAGCGTTCTCACATGGGGGTTAATAAAGCCAGCTTTGGAAGCGAAGCTTTCAGGGCTTGATTAACGCGAAGCGAGGTACTCGCGTAGCTGGGAGCCAGGCTTAGCCTCGGGTAACATCGAGAGTAGTCATCGCGAAGCGTATATACGAAAAAGCCCTAGCGTTGTTTGCTAGGGCTTTTTCATATATTAGGCGTCTGGAAATGACCTACTCTCACATGGGGAAACCCCACACTACCATCGGCGCGATTGCGTTTCACTTCTGAGTTCGGAATGGGATCAGGTGGGACCACAATGCTATGGTTTCCAAACAAAACTTGTATCTAGGACAACACACTAGATGAATAATGGTGCTGATACCCAGAATCGAACTGGGGACCTCATCCTTACCAAGGATGCGCTCTACCGACTGAGCCATATCAGCATTCTCGCTATGAGAAACTTTTTGGTTTCACTTTTAAAAAGTGAAAACTATATTAGGCGTCTGGAAATGACCTACTCTCACATGGGGAAACCCCACACTACCATCGGCGCGATTGCGTTTCACTGCT
>NZ_JAAIKQ010000021.1:0-1828 GCF_012263345.1 Shewanella sp. WXL01
ATGTGTCACAAGAAAAACGACACAGTGACCGCCATCTTTGATGGTGTCCACGGTCAAATCAATAACAGCAAATCGCCTATGGCGGGGTTGCAGTGTGAAGCCTGCCACGGCCCACAAGGTAAGCATAATCGTGGCGGTAAAGAGCCGATGATTAGCTTTGGTAAAGACAGTAAGTTAAGCGCCAGTGCACAAAACAGCGTATGTCAGGGTTGTCACAACGACCCGAAACAAATGGCTTGGCATACCAGTACCCACAATCTTGAAGAGATTGCCTGTGCTGATTGCCATGTTGTTCACGCCGCCAACGACCCTGCGCTAGATAAACTCAGCGTCAATGACACCTGCACTTCATGTCACACCAAAGAAAAAGCCGACATGAACAAACGCTCATCACACCCAATGAAGTGGGACCAGATGACCTGTGTTGATTGTCATGCTCCTCACGGCTCAATGAACGAAAGCGCCTTGATGCAGCCAACGGTTAATGACACCTGTTACAGCTGTCACGCTGAAAAACGTGGCCCATTCCTATGGGAGCATGCGCCAGTGACTGAAAACTGCGTCTCATGTCATAACCCACACGGCAGCGTCAACGACAATATGCTTGATAACCGTGCACCTCAGTTATGTCAGCAATGTCACACGCCAGACGGTCACGCTTCTCGCGTGGTACCTGAGCCAGGTATGGATGCATTTGGCGGCGCGAAGAGCTGCTTGAACTGCCACAGCCAAATCCATGGCTCTAACCACCCATCTGGCAGCCTGCTGCAACGCTAATGGAGAGCAAGAGAATGTCATTTAAATTAAACATGATTACCTTAGCCATGACCTTTGCAGCCACCCCTGCAATGGCCGCTAACTTTGCGGTGGGTAATGCCAATACTGACGCGGTGAACTTTGGCAAATATGAGTGTAAGCGTTGCACTCAGGCCCAAGGTTACACAGGTGAAGTGAGTGTGCACGCAGGTTACAACAATGTGGATGATATCCATGCGGGTAATGCCCTCGGCACAGCTGAAGATGGTGCCATTGGCGCAGTTAGCGGTGATGTGCGTTACCAAAACGATGAAGGCTACCAAGCTAAGCTGCAAGCCCATCAGTTAGGTATGGATAACGGCTTTGCCCGCTTTAGCGCCGGTAAGTCGGGTGTGTACAGCGTCAATCTTGACTACGACAGCATCAAAACCTATCAAGCTGGTAATGTTGAAAGCCCATTTTGGCACAACAACGGTATGCTGACGCCATCAGATACTATGCGTGTCTTTGACCTCGCCAAACAGCGCGAGAAAATCGGCCTAGGTGTGGAGTTAAAGCAAGACCTATTTGATGCCTATATCGGTTACAGCCAGGAAGATAAAACCGGTCACCAATCAAGCTCACTGGTTGCCCCTAACCCAATCAATTTTGGCTTGCCGATTGATGCACGCACTAAACAATTAGATGCTGGCATTAACGTCTCGGGCGATAACTGGTTAACGGAGCTGGCTTATCAAGGCAGCTACTATGAGAACAAAATGAACCACATCAGCTTGCCACACCTTTACGATGTGCAAGCCGCAACCCCTGACAATCAAGCCCATCAGGTGTCACTGTCGGGTCAGTACCAGCTTAACCGCACCGTGATGAGTGGCCGTGTCGCCACGGGGCGCATGATTCAAGATGAAGACTTAGTGAATGTCTCTGGTAGCCCACTACAAAGCTGGGATGGCCAGGTTGATACCCTTGATGGCCGCTTTGCTATCAGCTCGATGCTCACTAATCGTCTGCGCCTTGGGGCAAGCTTTGCCTACAGCGACCGTGACAACCAAAGCTCAACCGCTGAGTTTAC
>NZ_JAAIKQ010000022.1:0-1538 GCF_012263345.1 Shewanella sp. WXL01
CCGTTCCAATCCGCCGCTGGGTCAAAGGTGTACGAACCATTGGCGTTCAGCACTAATGTGCCGCCTTGGACAGTCACGGAGTCGCCTGCGTTGTAAGTGGTGTTATCACCGGCAATGGTGAAGCTGACCACGCTCGTGTTATCAGATTCGTCATTGCTCAGTACGTTGCCACTTGCCTGGGTGTCTTCACCCACGATCACAGCATCATCAGCTACATCAGTGTTATCTGGTGTGACAGTAATTGTCAGTGTCGCCGTTTCACCTGTGTTGGTGGTGTAAGTGATGACCGGCAGTGTGCCGTTCCAGTCCGCAGAAGGGTCAAAGGTGTACGAACCATTGGCGTTCAGCACTAAGGTGCCGCCTTGGACAGTCACTGAATCACCTGCGTTGTAAGTGGTGTTATCACCGGCAATGGTGAAGCTCACAACAGAGGTGTTATCAGACTCATCGTTAGTTAATACGTTGCCTGAAGCTTGCGTATCTTCACCCACAGTTACAGCATCATCAGCTACGTCTGTGTTATCTGGCGTCACTGTGATGGTTAAGGTTGCAGTCTCACCTGTGTTGGTGGTGTAGGTGATCACCGGCAGTGTGCCGTTCCAGTCCGCAGCTGGGTCAAAGGTGTAAGAGCCGTTGGCGTTAAGCACTAATGTGCCGCCTTGGACAGTCACTGAGTCACCTGCGTTGTAAGTGGTGTTATCACCGGCGATGGTGAAGCTGACAACAGAGGTGTTATCAGACTCATCGTTAGTTAATACGTTGCCTGAAGCTTGCGTATCTTCGCCAACCGTTACAGCATCATCAGCTACGTCAGTGTTATCTGGCGTCACTGTGATGGTTAAGGTTGCAGTCTCACCTGTGTTGGTGGTGTAGGTAATAACCGGCAGTGTGCCATTCCAATCAGCCGCTGGGTCAAAGGTGTAAGAGCCATTAGCGTTCAGCACTAATGTGCCGCCTTGGACAGTCACTGAGTCACCTGCGTTGTAAGTGGTGTTATCACCGGCGATGGTGAAGCTCACGACTGAAGTATTGTCTGACTCATCGTTAGTTAATACGTTGCCTGAAGCTTGAGTATCTTCGCCCACGGTCACTGCATCATCAGCTACGTCAGTGTTTTCTGGTGTCACTGTGATGGTTAAGGTTGCTGTCTCACCTGTGTTGGTGGTGTAAGTGATCACCGGCAGTGTGCCATTCCAGTCAGCCGCAGGGTCAAAGGTGTATGAGCCATTAGCGTTCAGCACTAAGGTGCCGCCTTGAACGGTCACTGAATCACCTGCATTGTAAGTGGTGTTGTCACCGGCAATGGTGAAGCTCACAACAGAGGTGTTGTCAGACTCATCGTTAGTTAATACGTTGCCACTTGCTTGCGTATCTTCGCCCACGGTCACAGCATCATCAGCCACATCAGTGTTTTCTGGTGTCACTGTGATGGTTAAGGTTGCTGTCTCACCTGTATTCGTGGTGTAGGTGATCACCGGCAGTGTGCCGTTCCAATCCGCCGCTGGGTCAAAGGTGTACGAGCCATTGGCGTTAAGCAC
>NZ_JAAIKQ010000023.1:0-1134 GCF_012263345.1 Shewanella sp. WXL01
GCCGGAGGTGTACTTTTTGGCGTAGGGCGAGGCGTCGATAAGCTCCCGGACCTCCTCCGGCTTTCCCTGCAGGACGATGGCCCCGTCGCGCTGGCGGTCTTTCCCCAGCAGATAATCCACCGGCCCGGCACCGCCGCCTCGCCCTCGCGGATGAAACTTAACGATCATCGTCTGCCCCCTTTTCCAGCACGGCATGCCGCAGCCGCTCGAGTTCGGCATCAATGGCCATCAGCGCGGCCACCACCTGAACCCGGTCAGCGCCTGACCACTGGCCGCCGTTAATTTTCCGGGCGATCTGGTTGAGGTTGTTCCCCATCCCGGCAAGCTGGCGCAGCAAAACCGGATCGATGGACGGCAGCCGCAACGACCGCGCCGGGCGCGTATCGAGACAGGTTTCCCGCATCCACACCGCCAGTTGCCTTCCATTGCAGCGCTCCAGCAGCTGCTGGTACTCCCCATCGGTCACCCGGATACCTAAAAAACGGGTACGCTTAACCGCCATCCTCTCCTCCGATATCCGCAAAATGTGACCGGGCTGAACGCTCAAGCTCTGCCATCTGCTCCCGGCGGTAATCTTCCTCCTGTGCCTGACGCATCAGATTTGCCATCACTGCCGGATGCCAGGATCTTTTTTTTACGACGAGCGGCTTCTTCTTCGGCTTCTGCATTATCCCTCCTTCGCAAACGCCGGACGGCACGGAAAAGTTTTCCGGGTCGCTCCGGCGTTGGACAAGCGCCAGCGCGTCAGTGGTGTTAGCGGGTTTCGGGGCGCAGCCCTGAACCAGTCACAGCGTTTACGCTGTGTATACTGGCTTACTATGTTGGCATGAGAGCACGATTCATGAAAGTGCCTCATGTGGCAGGTGTGATATGTGGCTCAGGAGCGTCCGCAATACCATGCACGGACAGATGAAATGACGCCTCCTCGCTCACTCGGTAGCTGCGCTCCTGCCGTTCGGCTGCGGCGGGCGTGACCGACTCACGGATAACGGGATAAAGCAAAGGCGCTCAAATCAGAAAGGGCCGGAGAAAAGGATGCGGCGTTGCCGTTTTTCCATAGGCTCCGCCTCCCCTGACGAGCATCACAGAAATGGACGCTCAAGTCAGAGGAGGACGAAACCCGACAGGACTTAA
>NZ_JAAIKQ010000024.1:0-1133 GCF_012263345.1 Shewanella sp. WXL01
ATCTTCGCCAACCGTTACTGCATCATCAGCTACGTCAGTGTTATCTGGCGTGACAGTAATTGTCAGTGTCGCCGTTTCACCTGTATTCGTGGTGTAAGTGATCACCGGCAGTGTGCCGTTCCAATCCGCCGCTGGATCGAAGGTGTACGAACCATTGGCGTTCAGCACGAGTGTGCCGCCTTGGACGGTGACTGAGTCGCCTGCGTTGTAAGTGGTGTTATCACCGGCAATGGTGAAGCTCACAACTGAAGTATTGTCTGACTCATCGTTAGTTAATACGTTGCCTGAAGCCTGGGTATCTTCGCCCACGGTTACAGCATCATCAGCCACGTCAGTGTTATCCGGCGTCACTGTGATTGTCAGTGTCGCCGTTTCACCTGTGTTGGTGGTGTAGGTGATCACCGGCAGTGTGCCATTCCAGTCCGCAGCAGGATCGAATGTGTAAGAGCCATTAGCATTCAGTACTAAGGTGCCGCCTTGGACAGTCACAGAATTGCCTGCGTTGTAAGTGGTGTTATCACCGGCAATGGTGAAGCTCACGACTGAAGTATTGTCTGACTCATCGTTAGTTAATACGTTGCCTGAAGCTTGAGTATCTTCGCCAACCGTTACTGCATCATCAGCTACATCAGTGTTATCCGGCGCCACTGTGATGGTTAAGGTTGCTGTCTCACCAGTGTTAGTGGTGTAAGTGATGACCGGCAGTGTGCCATTCCAGTCCGCAGCTGGGTCAAAGGTGTACGAACCATTAGCGTTCAGCACGAGTGTGCCGCCTTGGACAGTGACTGAATCACCTGCGTTGTAAGTGGTGTTGTCACCAGCGATGGTGAAGCTCACAACAGAGGTGTTATCTGACTCATCGTTAGTTAATACGTTGCCTGAAGCTTGCGTATCTTCGCCAACCGTCACTGCATCATCAGCTACGTCCGTGTTATCTGGCGTCACTGTGATGGTTAAGGTTGCTGTCTCACCAGTGTTAGTGGTGTAAGTGATCACCGGCAGTGTGCCATTCCAGTCCGCAGCTGGGTCAAAGGTGTACGAACCATTAGCGTTCAGCACCAGTGTGCCGCCTTGGACGGTGACTGAGTCGCCTGCGTTATGGACAGTGTTGTCACCAGCTACGGTGAAGCTCA
>NZ_JAAIKQ010000025.1:0-1029 GCF_012263345.1 Shewanella sp. WXL01
TGTGCCGCCTTGGACGGTGACTGAGTCGCCTGCGTTATGGACAGTGTTGTCACCAGCTACGGTGAAGCTCACCACAGAGGTGTTGTCTGACTCGTCATTGCTCAGTACGTTACCTGAAGCCTGGGTATCTTCGCCAACCGTCACTGCATCATCAGCCACGTCTGTGTTATCTGGCGTGACAGTAATTGTCAGTGTCGCCGTTTCACCAGTGTTAGTGGTGTAAGTGATGACCGGCAATGTGCCATTCCAATCCGCAGCTGGGTCGAAGGTGTAAGAACCATTGGCGTTAAGGACGAGTGTGCCGCCTTGGACAGTCACTGAGTCACCTGCGTTGTAAGTGGTGTTGTCACCGGCAATGGTGAAGCTGACCACGCTCGTGTTATCAGACTCGTCATTGCTCAGTACGTTGCCACTTGCTTGCGTATCTTCGCCCACGGTCACAGCATCATCAGCCACATCAGTGTTATCTGGCGTGACAGTGATGGTTAAGGTTGCTGTCTCACCTGTGTTGGTGGTGTAAGTGATCACCGGCAATGTGCCGTTCCAATCCGCAGCTGGATCGAATGTGTACGAACCATTAGCGTTAAGGACCAGTGTACCGCCCTGGACGTTCACTGAGTCACCTGCGTTGTAAGTGGTGTTGTCACCGGCGATGGTGAAGCTCACAACTGAGGTGTTGTCAGACTCATCGTTAGTTAATACGTTGCCTGAAGCTTGCGTATCTTCGCCCACGGTTACAGCATCATCAGCCACGTCAGTGTTATCTGGCGTCACTGTGATGGTTAAGGTTGCAGTCTCACCTGTGTTAGTGGTGTAAGTGATAACCGGCAGTGTGCCATTCCAATCCGCAGCTGGGTCAAAGGTGTAAGAGCCATTAGCGTTCAGCACTAGTGTGCCGCCTTGGACGGTGACTGAGTCACCCGCGTTGTAAGTGGTGTTGTCACCGGCGATAGTGAAGCTGACCACGCTCGTGTTATCAGATTCGTCATTGCTCAGTACGTTGCCACTTGCCTGGGTGTCTTCACCCAC
>NZ_JAAIKQ010000026.1:0-904 GCF_012263345.1 Shewanella sp. WXL01
TGGAACGGCACACTGCCGGTGATCACTTACACCACTAACACAGGTGAAACGGCGACACTGACGATTACTGTTACGCCAGATAACACTGACGTAGCTGATGATGCAGTAACGGTTGGCGAAGATACGCAAGCTTCAGGCAACGTATTAACTAACGATGAGTCAGACAATACTTCAGTCGTGAGCTTCACCATCGCCGGTGACAACACCACTTACAATGCTGGTGACTCAGTGACTGTCCAAGGCGGCACACTCGTGCTGAACGCCAATGGTTCGTACACATTCGATCCTGCTGCGGACTGGAATGGCACACTGCCGGTGATCACTTACACCACTAACACAGGTGAAACGGCGACACTGACAATTACTGTTACGCCAGATAACACTGACGTAGCTGATGATGCAGTAACGGTTGGTGAAGATACGCAAGCTTCAGGCAACGTATTAACTAACGATGAGTCTGATAACACCTCTGTTGTGAGCTTCACTATCGGAACTGATAACACAGTCCACACTGCAGGTGACTCAGTGACCGTTCAAGGCGGCACATTAGTGCTGAATGCTAATGGCTCTTACACCTTTGACCCAGCGGCGGATTGGAACGGCACACTGCCGGTGATCACTTACACCACGAATACAGGTGAAACGGCGACACTGACAATTACTGTCACGCCAGATAACACTGATGTGGCTGATGATGCAGTGACCGTGGGCGAAGATACGCAAGCTTCAGGCAACGTGCTGAGCAATGACGAGTCTGATAACACGAGCGTGGTCAGCTTCACTATTGCCGGTGACAACACCACTTACACTGCGGGTGCATCTGTTCAAGTGCTAGGCGGCACATTAGTGCTGAACGCTAATGGCTCTTACACCTTTGACCCAGCTTCAGATTGGAATGGCACAT
>NZ_JAAIKQ010000027.1:0-874 GCF_012263345.1 Shewanella sp. WXL01
GTTAATACGTTGCCTGAAGCTTGCGTATCTTCGCCAACCGTTACTGCATCATCTGCCACGTCCGTGTTATCTGGCGTAACAGTAATTGTCAGTGTCGCCGTCTCACCTGTGTTGGTGGTGTAGGTGATCACCGGCAGTGTGCCATTCCAGTCTTGAGCTGGAGTGAAGCTGTAGCTACCATTGGCGTTCAGCACTAAGATGCCGCCTTCAACAGTCGTTGAATCACCAGCTGCAAAGGTTTGCCCGTTAACTTCATAGGAAATAACCGAGAGTACCGAGTCAACGTCGCTATCGTTATCCAGCACGTTGCCTGTAGCAACCTGATCTTCCGCAATAGTGTTGCTGTCATCAACAGTGACTGTTGGATCGCTAGCAGGTGTAATTTCAATAGTTAATGTTGCTGTGGCACCAGTGTTGGTGGTGTAGGTGATAATAGGTAGCGTACCGTTCCAGTCCTGTGCAGGGGTAAAGCTGTAACTACCATCCGCATTGATTGTGAGTGTGCCACCTTCGACGACAGTTGATTCACCAGCATTAAATGTTTGGCCGTTTACCTCGAACGAAACCACAGAAAGTTGATCATCAACATCTGAATCATTAAGTAAGACGTTACCAATCGCAGTGACGTCCTCTTCAACGCTAATGCTATCGTTGACAGCATTAGTTGGGTCATCCACTGGAGTGACTTCAATGGTCAGTGTCGCTGTATCACCCGTATTAGTGGTGTAGGTGATAACTGGCAGAGTGCCGTTCCAGTTTTCATTAGGCGTGAAGGTGTAAGAGCCATCTTCATTGATAACTAACACGCCGCCGTCAAGGATGACTTCAGTGCCGGCTGCGTAACTATTGCCATCCACTTCGAATGACACGACAG
>NZ_JAAIKQ010000028.1:0-862 GCF_012263345.1 Shewanella sp. WXL01
TCAGCTTCACTATCGCCGGTGACAACACCACTTACAACGCGGGTGACTCAGTCACCGTCCAAGGCGGCACACTCGTGCTGAACGCCAATGGTTCGTACACATTCGATCCTGCGGCAGATTGGAACGGCACATTGCCGGTGATCACTTACACCACGAATACAGGTGAAACGGCGACACTGACGATTACTGTTACGCCAGATAACACAGACGTGACTGATGATGCAGTAACGGTTGGCGAAGATACGCAAGCAAGTGGCAACGTACTGAGCAATGACGAATCTGATAACACGAGCGTGGTCAGCTTCACTATCGCCGGTGACAACACCACTTACAACGCGGGTGACTCAGTCACCGTCCAAGGCGGTACACTGGTGCTTAACGCTAATGGTTCGTACACATTCGATCCAGCTGCTGACTGGAACGGTACACTGCCGGTGATCACCTACACCACTAACACGGGTGAAACGGCGACACTGACAATTACTGTCACGCCAGATAACACTGATGTAGCTGATGATGCAGTAACGGTTGGTGAAGATACGCAAGCTTCAGGCAACGTGCTGAGCAATGACGAGTCTGATAACACGAGCGTGGTTAGCTTCACCATCGCCGGTGACAACACCACGTACACTGCTGGTGCATCTGTGACTGTCCAAGGCGGCACACTAGTGCTGAACGCCAATGGTTCGTACACCTTCGATCCAGCTGCGGACTGGAACGGCACACTGCCGGTGATCAATTACACCACGAATACAGGTGAAACGGCGACACTGACAATTACTGTCACGCCGGATAACACGGACGTGGCAGATGATGCAGTAACGGTTGGCGAAGATACGCAAGCTTCAGGCAACGTATTAAC
>NZ_JAAIKQ010000029.1:0-854 GCF_012263345.1 Shewanella sp. WXL01
AATCACCGTTTGTGAATTGTCAGCTGTGTAGATCCAGTGGCCTAAATTATTGATAGAAAGCGTGCCGAACTGCCCTTGTAAGCTTTCTGCTTGGAATTGCTGTTGACCCGCATCGAGATCGGTGATGCTTAAATTGCCGTCTGCTCGAAGCAACCCTTGACGAACATCTTTATCTTCGGTGAGGTTTGCGGTGCTAGTACCGCCAATAACCGCCTTATCATCAGTACCGTTAATAGTGACGGTAATTTGCTGCTCAGTGCCATCAATGGAGTGAACAACCAGCGTATCGGTGAACGACTCGCCAGTTTTAAGTCCTTGAATCGCGCTTTGTGAGTTATCCGCGGTATAAATCCAGTGGCCGAGATCGTCGATGCTTAGCGTACCGAATTGGCCTTGCAGAGTTTCAGCAGTGAACTGGGCTTGGCTGTTGTCGGCATCGGTCACACTTAGCGCCCCATCGATGCGAAGTTGGCCTGAATGAACATCTTTGTCTTCGGTAAGAGTCGCAGTGCTCGTTCCTGCAATTACTGCTCTATCGTCCGTACCGTTGATGGTGACAGTAATTTTCTGCTCAGTGCCATCTACGGTGCGAACTTTCAGTGTATCGGTGAGTGACTCACCGGTTTTGAGCCCCTGAATCGCAGCTTGTGAATTATCCGCAGTATAGGTCCAGTGACCGAGGTCATTGATACTCAGCGTACCAAATTGGCCTTGTAGACTTTCAGCAGTGAACTGTTGCTGACCTGCATCGGGATCGGTGATGCTTAAATTGCCGTCTGCTCGAAGCAACCCTTGATGAACATCTTTATCTTCGGTGAGGTTTGCAGTACTAGTTCCGCCAATCACGGCCTTAT
>NZ_JAAIKQ010000003.1:0-449174 GCF_012263345.1 Shewanella sp. WXL01
AGCAGTGAAACGCAATCGCGCCGATGGTAGTGTGGGGTTTCCCCATGTGAGAGTAGGTCATTTCCAGACGCCTAATATACGAAAAAAGCCCTAGCAAACAACGCTAGGGCTTTTTTCGTATATACGCTTCGCGATGACTACTCTCGATGTTACCCGAGGCTAAGCCTGGCTCCCAGCTACAAGCACGCTCTTCGCGTTAATCAAGCCCTGAAAGCTTCGCTTCCAAAGCAGGCTTGATTAACCCCCATGTGAGAGCGCCGTTTACTGGGCAAAGTTTTATGGTGATGTGAACGCAGAGAATTTATTTGAATCTGGCCATTTCCAGGCGCTTTTAGCGCTTGGGGCAATGTAAACTCTGCTGTCTTCCCCATATCAATATTATTGAGGTTAGGTGACTTATTCACTTAATGTAGGCATGAATGCCTACTTCAATGTCCGTCGATGATTACATTCTGCATAATCGACACTTCTGCCATCCTTGGCGGTCGTAGCGCGGAGAGCTCGTTCGAAGCTGACAATTTCCAGACGCTTTTTGGGATTGTGGAAATGCAAATCCTGCTATTTTGCCCATATCAACGTTATTTAGGTTAGGTGACTCATTCACATAATGTAGGTATGAATGCTTACCTACCTCTATGTTTTTGGCTGATTGCTTGTGCTACAAGGGCACAAAAAGCGGTGTCGTTTACACTCCTAGAAAAAATCGTTATTTCACAAAGTAAGTTATGGGGAAAGTGTTAGGCGTGTTCTTGATTGCTGGGAGTAAGAAATAATTTAGCTCTGTGGTGATCCTCATTAGCCTAGATTACGTAGTAACTTTAAGGAGTGCTAATTTTGCTTGAAAAAGCCGCAGTTAGTAGGTTTTAGCGAAAAAGTGCTTTACCTTTTAGGTTGGTTTAAGCATAATGCATCTCGTCCACAGGGGTATAGTTCCAATTGGTAGAACAGCGGTCTCCAAAACCGATGGTTGCGAGTTCGAGTCTTGCTACCCCTGCCACATTCTAGAGAGCCCAGCAGAAATGCTGGGCTTTCGTCTTTTCCGGCGTTTGTAAATTTTAATTTCATTATTTAAGTGCTATTCGTCGACTTTACTGTTCGACCTGACTGCTATCTTTTTCCAAGCTAAAAACTTAAACCAGTAGTCCATGCTCTAAGTAACTGATGTTGTCTGCTAGCTTGTGTGTTTGTTGCTTAGAATGCGAAACCATGATGATGCTGTAATCGCGCTTGAGTTGCAGGATAAGCTGCTCTATCTCCTCGGTTGTTGCAGGGTCCAAAGAGGCTGTGGGTTCGTCTAGCAGCAGTATTTCAGGCTCAAGTGCTAAGGTGCGCGCAAGACACAACCTCTGTTGTTGTCCGCCCGATAATGACGCCGCCGGTGCATTTAAGCGCGCTTTTACTTCATCCCACAAGGCCGCTTGCTTTAGACTCTTCTCCAGTCGTTGCTGAGCTTCAGAGCCTTTGATGTTACAGGAGACGTTTAAGGGTAACAGCAGATTGTCTGCAATCGTGCCCGGTAGCAGCATTGGGTGTTGAAATACCATGCCAACTCGCCTTCGCAACTTAGGCAGCTGCTTTGCTGTTAAGTCATTTATCCAGACTAATTCACCACGGATGTCTAGCGCTATTTCACCTTGAGTATGACAGTTGTCGAACTCATCATTCAGACGGTTGAATGCTCGTAGTAGTGTGGTTTTGCCAGAACCTGATGCGCCACATAAAACATGAATTTGGTTGGCCTTGAGCGTTATATTAACGTTGTTAACCGCAGCAACTTCATTAAAGTAGATTGATAGGTTTGACACATTGGCGAGCGTGTCGCTTGCGGAGCGCGGAACAGCAAGCGATATGATGCTCTTTTTTGGTTTAACAGAGTTTGCTGGTAATAATTTCGAGGGGATTAGCTTGTTTATGACTGTTTGCATCTTCTAAACCCTGTTAACGACGTGCCATTGCACTTGCGCTTGAAAAAATAATTGTAGTGAAACACAGCAAACTCAAGGCTGCGCCAAAGGCCATATTAAGCTCAGTTTGGCTTTGATACTGCGAGCTAAAGTAGAAAATCGTAAATGGTAGGGCTTCATAGCGTTCAAATATACCGCCGGGCAAGCCTGCATTGGCAACTGCGCCAGTCAGCATGATAACAGCAGTATCTTCCGCCGCTCGCCCTATAGATAGCATCACGCCGCTGACGATACCTTTTTTTGCTTGAGGTAATAACACATAGCGCTGCTGTTGCCATGGTGTCATACCGAGTGCTGATACGCAGGTTGAAAGCGACCTGGGCAGTGCCTGCAGTGCGGTGCGGGTAGTGACGCTAAGGTAAGGAATAATCAGCATCGCTAAGCACAACGATGATAGTAATAAGCTTGAGTTGGCAGATGGGGCGATGGTGTTTCTTAACAACACAATCAGGGTGAAGCCAAACAGCCCCATGAGAATAGACGGTACTCCTGCGAGGAGCACCACGCTAAGCTCTAGCGCTTGTTTGAATCTTGATGCTTTCGCGTAGGTCAGCCAAATACCTGTCGCAATACCTGGCACGATTGCTAAAGATATGGCCCCTAGCACGACTGAGATTGTGCCAATGCACGCAGGCCAAATACCATCCCAGATTGGTGTTAGCCCTAACATTGCTTCTAGCATAGGCGTGTCACCAAAGTACAAGCTCAAACTTAGCGTTGGTGCCCCTTTAATAATGATGAAGCCGATAACTGCGCTAAGGAATAACAGCAAAATAGCGACAGATATTAAACACCAAAGCTGGAATAGTTTTGCGTTCATGTTGTTTGCCTATTGTCGGCGCAACTTTGTGTATTTATTGAGGTGTTTGCGCTTGTTGCTTGAGTCGTGGCTAGCGCTAAATCTGAGCGGGCTTTTTTCCCAGCGACTTGTTGCTGGCTCTGCCCTAACTTTCTTACCGACAAGGTGATGAAGAGGTTGATACAGAGCAATAAGAAGCCTGCAGCGAACAGTGAGTTGTATTCTGCGCTGCCGTGTTCAGTCGCGATAACTAAGCCTATATGCGCTGTGAGTGCACGCACAGAGTCAAACAGGCTGCTAGCTAGTTGAGGTGCATTACCTGCTAGCATTAAAGGCAGTAAGGTGTCGCCGATTGCTCGGCTAAAGCCAAGTAGCGCCGCGCTGCATATGGCGGGTTTTGCCGCTGGAAGGGTGACATGAAATAGTAATTGCGGCGATGTAAAGCCCATGGATGCAGCTGTCTGAGATAATCGAGCCGTCAAAGGTTGGCAGTAGGCATCGAGTACCATCACCATCACTGGCAAGATTAACAGCACTAACATCAAGCTTGCGGCTAATAAGCTAAAGCCTGAGCCTTGGTTAAAGGTTTCGCGAATAAAAGGTACCAGTAAGAAAACTGCAGCAATGCCGTATACCACGGTTGGAATACCTGCCATGAAGCGAATGAGTCGTCGAATCCATACTGCGTACTTTTTATATTGTTCGAGTTGGCAAAAGCCGCACACTCCTAGCGCAACAGGCAGTGCAATAATGAGCGCAACAAGTCCTAGGAGACATGAGGCAGCAAGCATAGATAAGATGCCAAACTGACCTTGCTCTGGCTGCCATGCGAGGGAAAATGTCGAGCTATTGGGATTGATAAACACTGGCAGAGCAAACCAAAACAAAAAGCCGAATAGCGCCAGGATAAGTATTAATACTACCGCGCTGCATATCTGTTGTAGTCGCTCTGCCATCATGGTTAAGTTTATCGATTAACTTTTTGACACCGGGATGTAGCCAGACTCTTGAATGAACTTGGCTCCATCTGCACTGTAAATGTAATCGATAAACTTGCGGGTTAACCCTTGAGGCTCTCCTTTAGTGTTCATGTACAGCTTACGAACCACAGGATATTCACCCGATGCACAGGCTTCATTGGTCGGCTTGACCTTATCTAGCATTGGCGCTTTTACGGTATTGTCTATGTAGCCAACACTGCTGTAGCCAATCGCGCCAGGATCGCGTGCAATAGCGGTCTTCATTGCGCCATTTGACGGAACAACATTCGCTGAGTTGATCACAGGTGATTTGTGCAGCAGCTTTTTCACAAATACAGAGCGGGTGCCACTGGCTTCATCACGGGTAAATAGGTTGATGTCACGGTTCTCGCCACCGACCTGTTGCCAGTTAGTGATAATGCCGGCATAAATGTCGCTAACTTGCTTTTGAGTCAGTCCTTGTACTGGATTGTGCGGGTTAACAATAATGGCTACACCGTCAATCGCAAACGGGAACGACACTAAACCATGTTTGGCTTCGCCAGGCTTTAGCGGGCGTCCTGTGTTACCAATATCCACCAAACCTTTGGCAACTTGTTTTGCCCCCACACCTGAGCCGCCACCTGCAATGGTGACGCGAACCTGATGGTTGGACTTCATGATCGACTTGGCCGCTTGCTTCATCACTGGGATGTGAGCGGTGCCGCCAGCGATATTAATTGTGCCAGATTGGCCATTAAATACGTCAACATCGGCTGCAAAAGCTGTAGGTAAAACACTGAGGCTACACGCAAGTAGCCCAGCTAAAGTTAATTTAGTGCGCATAATCATTCCTGGATATTGTTAGATGGCACGGGCAGGTGATAGTGAAGACTATGGCTAGGGCCGTGCTAGTTGGTTTGTTTATTGAGCCTGAATACCCCTCGATATTTAGGCGGTGCGAGAGCCAGACCTGGCTCTCAATTGTGTTTTGGGTTTAATCAGTAAAACTGACAGCACTAGAGTTGAATAATGCTGGTATCTGGTTGTGGTGTAACTAGTTCACCGATGCACTGGGGCCGAATACCTTGTTCACTGAGCAGAGTTTGTAAGCTTTCTTCGGCATCAGCCGAGACGCTAATCAATAAGCCGCCACTGGTTTGTGGATCGCACAGAATATTGCGTTGCTCGTCACTGAACTCAACTAGATGCTTGAGACTGTCGTAGTTACGCAAGGTGCCACCTGGGAGCGAGTTCAGCGCCAAGAACTTATCAACATTATCCAGCAGTGGAATCGCATTAAAGTCGAGCTTAGCTTGTAGCTTCGCGCCCTGACATATCTCAATTAAGTGCCCTGCGAGACCAAAACCAGTAACATCAGTCAGTGCATTAACACCATCAATTTCAGCTATCAATTGGCCGATTTTATTGAGGGTGCACATGGCATTAATGGCGTTTTCAATGTCGGCAGTTTCAGCGAGCTTTTTCTTTTGCGCAGTCGATAACACGCCAATCCCCAGTGGTTTGGTGAGGTATAGCTTATCTCCCGCTTTGGCAGTGTCGTTTTGCTTGAGCTGCTTAAGGTTAATTTGTCCGGTAACGGCTAAGCCAAAGATGGGCTCTGGTGAGTCAATACTATGGCCGCCAGCAAGCATGATGCCAGCTTCAGCGCATTTTTGTCGTCCGCCCTCGATAACCTTTTGCGCAACCTCTGGTGCAATTTTATTGACTGGCCAGCCTAAAATGGCAATGGCCATTATCGGTGTGCCGCCCATGGCGTAGATGTCACTAATGGCATTGGTTGCCGCGATTTGACCGAAGGTAAACGGGTCATCAACAATCGGCATAAAGAAGTCGGTAGTGCTAATGATGCCTGTGTGTTCATCTAGCTTGTAAACTGCTGCGTCATCACGGCTTGAATTCCCTACCAACAAGTTTGGATCGTTAAACTCAGGTAGGGATGAAGCGAGAATAGTGCTGAGAACTTTCGGGGAGATTTTACATCCACATCCAGCGCCGTGACTGAATTCGGTAAGTTTAACTGTGTCTTGACTCATAGATTGAGCTCCTTGGCGTTGGTATGCGTTTGCTAACTGCAAAACTTAAGTGAGCGATATTGCCCTTGATGCGCCTAACCGCGCTTTTTAGCAAGCCAAAGGCCAGCCACGATAATCACTGCGCCAACAACTGGCAGTAAGTCATACATGTGATGGAATAGCCCAATGCCGCCGTGACCTTCATGGGCGAAGGCCGCGCATGGTACAAACAAGCTGGCCGCGACTAATGACTTTTTCATGATATCTCCTAAACAATTTTCGTGCATAAATATTCATTCATTGTTGGCGTTGTTATTGCCAAGATATATGCAAATAAATAACATTTTTTATTTAAAGTATTTAGCAAATAACGTTATAGCAAAAAGTTGGTTAGTTTCTAATGATGCTGTTCACAATAACGTATTTGCTAATTCGGTTTTTAAGTAAGTTGCCTTTCCTATAGCTTAGTTAGAAAGCTTTTTTATAAAAAATAGTTTGGCAACTTACTTATTTTTAGCGAGCTGATAGTTATTTAATAAGGTTTTTTTTGATAACTATTAGCGTGCTTTTTGTTTAGTTAACTGCTCGCCTTGTTTAGTGTTCTCTTTTAACTTCTCTAAAGCTAGCTCAGGTCTTCTGTGAACGGCCCAATAAGCAAAGCCAACTAACAAGCCACCGCCGATAATATTACCGATAGTTACCGGGATTAAATTAGCTAGGAAGAAGTTGCGAATAGTCAGATCTGCAAATTGTGCTGGGTCATAACCAGTCATTGACCAGAACTCAGGCGTTGCAAAGTTTTGAATTAGAATGCCGGTTGGGATCATAAACATATTGGCGATACTATGCTCAAATCCACAAGCAACAAACATAGCCACAGGTAAGATCATCACCATTACTTTGTCTGTGTTAGTTCGGCAAGAGAACGTCATCCATACGGCCAAGCAAACAAGTAGGTTACACAAGGCGCCTAAGATTACGGCTTGCAAGAAGGTGTGATGCAACTTGTGCTGGGCAATTTTCATTGCATTAATGCCCCATTCACCGCCTTTACCCATGTAAAGTCCAGCGAGGAAGATAACTACTGCAAACAATACTGCGCCGATGAAGTTGCCAAGATAAACCACGCTCCAGTTGCGGGCTATTTGGCCGTTGGTTAACCTGCCGCTGGCTCTAGCAACCACGGTAAGTACGGTGGAAGTAAATAGCTCACCACCACAAATAACCACTAAGATTAATCCCAAACTAAAGGCGATAGCGCCAACAAATTTTGTCATGCCCCAAGGAGCGTCCCCGGCGCCTGTGGTGACGGTTACGTAGAATACGAAAGCGATTGAGATAAATACACCAGCCGACATGGCTAAAAATAACGCTTGAAGCGGTTTCTTGGTTGCTTTACCAACACCTACATCTTCTGCTTTACGGGTCATTGCCGGTGGTAGCAGTGCGTCAAAAGGATTGTTATCCATATTGCACCCTCCTTAGGTTGCTTTTATGGCCTGGCACACTTTGACTGACCAGCCTTTGGTGCCGTTTTTTATTGTGCGCCAGCAAACTGCTGGCATTATTTCTCAGGTCATACCAAATTAAGTTGGTAGCCCTTTAAAGCAACTGCCGCGCCAAGTGTTTTGCATATTTTTAATACATTGTTTTATATAGCTTTTGTGTTTAATGGTTTTACTGGTAAGTGCTGGTGGTTGCGAGGTGTCGACACTAATGTCGAGTGGTATCTAAAATGTGATCGACATGCAGAATGTTTAGGATACTTTTAACCCGATCACAGCTTGAGGACGGTTACAATAACTGGGTTAGCAGCTTGCTTGGGTGTTTTTCGGCATGCTTAGCAAGCGTCTTGAGGTGGTATCAATCGCCAGGTTAAGTAATGCGGTGCAGGCGATTAACACAATCGCATCGCTGTAGCGGATCTCACTGAAATTACTGTCGATGTAAAAACCTAGAGTCATGATGCCTAACATGCCAAAAACGGCGGTTTCTCTTACGATAATTTCAAATCGATAAAACATCAGTGTCATTAAATTAGGGTAAATACTTGGCAGCATATGGTAGTGGAACAGGTTGAACTTACCTTGTGCGACTTGTTGCGGATTAAGTTGATCGCTTTGGCGCACTGCGAGATAGGCGATAACCGCGCCATTATGAATGGCTAAGGCGATAATCGCCGGCAACATGGATGGGCCAAACAAGATTAAGAATACAAATGCCAAAATGTACTCAGGCACCGAGCGACCCACTAATAATAGCAAGTGACCTAAGCCTGCAACAGGCTTTGACCATAGGTGTCGACTAGCAACAGCATGGCCTTTGAGGGTAACAAAATGGCTAGCGGCTAGGGCGAGCACAGCTAGAATGACAGTGGTTGCCGCGCCCGGCAGGGCCTGCTCACTAATCAACCTGGTAATCCAGCTTCCAAGGGATGACCAATCTATGCTCTGCATATTTTGCGCATTGGCGATGGCTGGCGGCAAAATGTCCTCAGTGAAAAACCGTACCAATAAACTGCCATCAATTGGCGGTATTTCGCTTAGGGTAACCAAGGCAATGACCAAGTAAATTGGCAATAACTTGGGTTTGCACCAGTAGCGGATACAACCAATCAGCGCGATAAAAATCATCAGCAGTGCCGCGCCTTCATGGTAGTTACCTTGCCTAAAGGCGGTTTCAAGATAGAAACCGAGTGTAGGCATACCAATAAAGCCCAGCACGGCGCTACTGCGTAGGGCACACTCAAATCGATAACGGGTGTATGCAATCATCTGTGGCAGCACTTGCGCTATCTTGCCGTAGCTATAGCGACTGATAATGTCGCTTTGCTTGGAGATGCTATCGATAGGAGCGTTAGATGATTGGGTGAGAATGTCACTAAACACCCTGGCAAATGTCGCGGCAAAGGGAATGGTGATCGCCAAGATGCCGGTTACCGGCGATAAACCAAAGATTTGCAAAAATAATAATGCCCAGAATATCTCATGTACCGCGCGAGCGAGTGAGCATAAGGTCGACACTGCTTTATGGCGGTATATAAGAGATAAAGGCGCGCCAAATAGTAGGCCAAAGGTGATGCCTAACAGGGCAAAGTTGATGGTTTGCACAACTGCAGACATTAAATACTCTGTGGCAAAAAAGTCAGGTGCTAATATGCCTTGTGCCATTAGTCCAAGCTCATGCCAGGGATTAAAGCTCACTATTTCAATGTCAGCAAAAGGTAGTGCGAGCAGCGCGATTAGCCAGATCCCAAGGGTGACCTTTTGCCAGTACCCTAGGTGGTAGCGGGATGAATTGTTAGCTGCATAGGCTTTGGTGTTTAGCGTGCGAGTCATTGCTAACCTACGTCCTTAAGCTGCTCGTTTGAGTGCTTATTGTTTTCCGTATCAAGAGCTTTTGCTTGTGGAACAGTCAATTGGGCTTGTTGGCTGGCAACGAGTGATTTCTGATACAGCTCGGTAATCTTAGCTTGATTGACTGTCTCTTCGTGGCTATCAAGCGCCAATTGCCCCTGACACAGGGCGATGACTCTATCAAAATGACTTAAGGCCAGATCTCTGTCATGCACTACCATGATGACGGTTTCATGCAAATCGAATAACTTGGTGATCAGCCGCCGCGCCATAAGCGGGTCGATGGCCGAGAAGGGCTCATCACCAATGAATACTGCTTGTTGTTGATACACCGCGCGTCCTAGCGCAACGCGCTGGCGCTGGCCGCCAGAGAGTTGATCGACTTTTTTATCAAGCGCTTGGTCTAACTCCAGCTGCTCGCAAATGTCTTTTACCTTATTTAAGTGGCTTTTAAAGGGTTTGATAAGGTTGATTAAGTTATAGCTCCAATGGTGACGCGCAAGCGCGCCCATATAAATGTTGTGATAAATACTTAAGTTATCTACTAAGCCCTGGGCTTGCGAGCAAAGCGCTGCCTGGTCCTGTAGTTGCTGATAAATATGATGCAGCAAGCTAGACTTGCCAGCGCCCGATGGGCCAATAATCGCGACCTTTTCCCCTTTACTGAAGTCGAGGTTGAGATTAAAGATCACCTGCGTTTGTTGTGTCTCTGAACCAGAGTCAGCGCCGTAAAATAGGTTAAGGTCGCGAAGTGTTAGCATCAGTCAATTAATCCTATTTGTTTTGCCACATCTTCTACCGGTTGGTAGTCGGCATTGGTTGCTTCAACAAATGACGAACGTGGGAAGCTTTTGAGTAGATCTGGGTTATCCATTTCTAACAGGGTTGTTTTCACCTTCTGGATAAAGCCGTCACCGTATTTTGCATCCACATCGGAGCGAATAGTCCACTGATAGTCAGGGTAGGTGGGTGTTTCCCAAATCACGCTGACTTTGCTGGTGTCGATTTTGCCCTCAGAAAGTTCCTTCTCCCACACTTTGTAATTCACCGCGCCGATTTGATAAGCACCTGACTGCACCTGGGCAATGGTGCGGCTGTGATCGCCAGAAAAACCTACGCGCTTAAAGGCTTGTTTTGGTGACTTATGTAAGTGCTGCTCAATAAAGTATTGCGGCATTAAGCGGCCTGAAGTAGAGCCTTTAGAGCCAAAGGTAAAGGTGGTGCCATTAATGTTGGGGAAGTCTTTACTCGCTGTTAGCCCAGTACTTTGGTGGGCAATGATGTAGCTTTTGAAGAATTGATCTTCATAACCCTGAGCGATGGCTTGTGAGTCCTTCACTAGCTTACGCGCTTGCACGCCAGACAGACCGCCAAACCAGGCTAGCTGTACCTGATTGTTTCTAAAGGCAGTGACCGCTGCCGAGTAGGATTTTACTGGCACATAGTTAACATCCACCCCAAGCTGCTGCTCAAGGTAGGTTGCCACTTTTTCAAAGCGGGTTCTTAGTTGGCTTTCATCTGCATCAGGAATGGCGGTAAAGGTAAAGGTCGCCGCTTCTACGCAGAAGAAAGGAGCTAAAGTCAGGGTAGCGATGGCTGAGAATTTTGCGAACGCTTGGCTTGGTTTGCGATTTAACATAGTTACTCCATAAATAGGTAAACGAGTGTTTACGAACTCATAAGCTTTTATCGTGATGATTCAAAGAAAAAAGCTAATATCTGTAACCAGTCAATTCGGCATGACCTTTATTAAATAATATACAGGGCAATTTTATATTTGGGTGATGTTAATCACATAGCACGGCAAATTATATTGAACGTTGTTCAAGTAAGTATTGTTGTTTTAAAATTATTCACATGTATCAAGTCTTTGCTGGTAATTAAAAATTTTGTCTTTGTTTTATATATTGAGACTTGGTTCAAATATTTATTTTTCTTAGTGGTTATACTGAAAGCCAATTAAGGAAGTTGATGAGGTCTGGTGGCCTTCTCGGTCTTCAAAACCGATGTGAGCCTAATAGGCTTTGGCAGGTTCGATTCCTGCCTCTTCCGCCAAATTTATACAATGCCAGTTGATAGTTTATTATTGATGTGACGTCTGCAGATGTTGTTAATTGCCGCTTTATTTAGATGGTTTCATCAATGAGTGGAGCAATAAGTAATGACTACTTATAAAATTAGTGATGTCAGCGATGATAATAGTGAAACTGGTGATGTTTCTTCCTCTGATGTGAATATTTATTCAAATGGAAGGCTGCGCCTTCCCCAAGTTGAGCAAGTCCTGCAGCGCCCATTTATTACCCCATTCATAGCTCAGTTGAGTCGGCCATTAGTGACTCAGGCTGTGCGAGAGTATTTCGCTAAAGTGCGCGCGAGCCAGCAGTCGCAAACCATTACCCATTTTGATTTAGAAGCGGGTATTACTCGTGAGTTGTCTAAATTGATGCTCGTGCGTCAGCAGCGAGTGATTAATGCCACTGGTACTATTATTCATACCAATTTAGGGCGTTCACCCATTAGCCCAGAGCTGTGGGACCAAGTTAAAGACGTCAATACCCACTACAATAATCTTGAGTTAGCTTTACATAAAGGTAAGCGTGGGCAACGCAAGGGGTTAATCGCCAAGCTAATTCAGGCACTAACTGGCGCTGACAATGCGCTGGTGGTTAATAACAATGCCTGCTCTGTGTACCTAATTTTGTTGGCGCTGGCCCAAGGTAAAGAAGTGATTGTTTCCCGCGGTGAGCAAATTCAAATCGGCGGCGGCTTTCGTATCCCTGATATTTTAGCTATGTCAGGTGCCAAGTTAGTTGAAGTGGGCACTACCAATGTCACCACCTGCGATGACTACATCAACGCCATTACCGAAAATACTGCCATGGTGCTGCTGGTACACCAGTCTAATTTTGCCATTCGCGGCTTTACCGAGTCGGTAGATATCAAGGCGCTGAAAGCCAGATTGCCTGAAGATGTGATTTTGGCGGTTGACCAAGGCTCAGGCGTATCCACTGAAGATTTTTGCCCAGAAGAAAAAGACATAGGCCGCTACATCAAGCAAGGGGCAGATCTTGTGTGTTTTTCTGGCGATAAGATAATTGGCGGCCCACAAGCCGGCATCGTGTGTGGCCGTGATGATTTAGTTCAGATACTTGAAAAAAGCCCGATGATGCGCGCCTTTAGGCCGGGACGAATTATCTTGTCGCTGCTAGAAGCCTTGCTAGTTGAAAAGCTTAATCGCAGCGACATGGGCAAGGGTATTTCTCTGGCGCAAATCGAGCGCTTACCACTGACTAAGCGTTACGCTGAAAAGCTTGCCTGCTACTTTGGCGATAAGGTTGAAGTGCAGCCGATGACCGCGGTTGTTGGTGGCGGCACGCTACCTGATTGTGATTATCCTTGTTATGGCGTTGCCATAGTGGGTGAGGCGAAATTGCATAGTGAGCAGCTGCGCGCATGCCCTGTACCTGTTATTGGGGTGATAAATCGCGACCGCTTTGTGCTCAACTTAGCCAGCGTGACCGAAGATGATTTTGAAGTGCTATTTGATCAACTTTGCGCGCTGTTTGCACCTGAGCAACAGCCAGTTAGTCAAAAGGCGCTTAGTCAGGAGCGAGTTAGTCAAGAGCTTGGGCAAGGGAAACAACAAGAGGGTAATAGCTAATGACATTGCAAACTGGCTCTCAAGCAACTCATCACTCCCATGGGCAAGCTAACGCGCTAACTCAAGTTGAGCAAAACTCAAGCCTTTCGTCAGTGGTAGCATTAGCAGGGCATGTTGACCATGGTAAAACTGCGCTTATCTATGCCATGACCGGCATTATGACCGCGCGTAAGGCCGAGCAAGAGTGCGGCATGACACAAAACCTTGGCTTCGCGCATTTTAAAGATGCTAAAGATCATCAAATAGGCATTATTGATGTGCCGGGGCATGAGCGCTATATCCGCAATATGGTGGCAGGCCTGTGGAGTATCGATCTAGTGCTGTTGGTTGTTGCTGCCAACGAAGGCTGGATGCCAATGACTCAGGCTCACCTTGAAGTAGTTAATGCCATGAGTCATGCCAAAGTCTTGGTATGTATAACTAAATCGGACCTGGTTGATAAGCGCCGTTTGAGCGAGCTTGAAGATGAATGTTTGCAACGGGTGATGGACACCTGTGAGCAGATCCCTAACGTCATCTGTGTCAGCGCCCACAGCGGTGACAATATTGATGAACTTAAGCAGCTGATAAGCGATGAGCTAAACGATGATTCAATTATTAGTGCTGCTCAAGAAGCGGGAGCTGCATCTGCAGCAGATCAGGCGTTATCTGCCACGGGTGTACAATCTTGCCACTTATATGTGGATCGCAGTTTTAGCATTAGTGGTATCGGCACTGTGGTCACAGGCTCTTTGGTTGGCGGCAAGTTGAATGTTGGTGATAAGCTGCACTTAATGCCAAGCAATCAAGTGGTTAAGGTACGTAATCTACAAACTTACAATAAAAGTGTCGAGAATGTTGTAGGCACCAGCCGCGTCGCAGTGGGGATTAAAGGGGTTAACTTTAAGCTAATTCACCGCGGCGATTGCTTAACCAATGAGCCGCAAGTGCATCAAGGCACCCAAGAGATCATTTTGCGGTTGAATAAACGCGCCGACAAGCTGCGCAATTGTCAGCTGGAAGTCGCCATTGGCAGCTGGAATGGTATCGCGCAGATGATCAAAATTACCGACACTCAGCTGGTACGTCTTAAGCTAAAAGCGCCAGTAACCTGTTATTTCGGTCAGTCGGTGGCGCTTATTCAGCAAGGTGGCAGTCGCTTAATTGCTGGTGGTCGCATCGCCTGGCTGACACCGATTATGCGCTGGCAACGTCGTCAGCTGTATCATCTGCTAAACCAACTACCGCAAGATTTTAACTCGCCGTATCAAACCAAGGTGCAGCTGCAGCTTAATGGCGTACTTGAAAAGCAGCAATTTGCCTGCGTAAAAGGCTCTGATGTAGTCAGTGACTTAAAGCTGATTGAAACCGATAAACACTATTTACTCACCAGCCTTGTCGAAGAAGCGGAGCAGAAAATATTGATGCTATTAGCCGAGCCTGCCGCTGCCATCACCAGCGCCGAGTTTGTGTCACGCTTGAAACTATCGCCCGTGACCATTGATTTAGTATTGCAGCGCCTTAAAGCGCAGGAAAAAGTGCATCTAAGCTTTGATACTTGGGTAGCAGGTCAGGGCATGAGTGAAGATGACTTATGCCCAGCAAGTCAAAATCTACTAGCCAAAGTGCGCGATGCCGAGCGTGCCGGCATTGCTGCCGACAAACAGCTAGTTGGCAATGATAAAAAGCTGATTAAAAACCTAGCGCGGCTTAAATACGTCACCCTGTTGGATGACCATATTTATTACGACACCCAGCTTTATAATCAACTGGTTGAAGATGTACTCAGCGGTTGTGAAAAGCTCGACTTATTGTCGATGGCGCAGATTAAAGACCGCAGTCATTTGAGTCGTAAATATGCTATTCCGTTAGCTAACCGTATGGAACGAGATGGTTGGGTGAGACGACAAGAGAATGATCGTTTGGTGTTAAAGTTGGTTTCATAAAACCTTTGAATAAAGGTTTTTTGGGATTCCAAATTACTTATGTGTTTCCAAACTTCGTTTGGATTAAAGATTAATAGCTGCGCTATTTGCAACCAGCGGTTGTGAAAGGATGACCAAGCTGCGCTTGGTGAAAGTCGTGGGTTTTCCACCCACACCCGAGTTTGGTTATTCGTCGTGATTTCATTGCTGGTTCATAAGTTTTAATGACTTTGTCATTTGCAACGTACCGTTGCTCAAAGTCGTGGGTTTTCCACCCACACCCGACCAAAGGGGAAAAGCGTTTGTTCCCCTTTGGAAACCCGCAACGCTCCGGCGAAGTGCTAGTCCTCATGCCACGAGCGAATTGACTATCGCCTCATATACGCCATCCCTGGCTCATCTGAGGCTATGTCGGCGTCCTGCCTCCATCACGTCAATTAGCTCTACGCATTCGGGCACTTCCAACGGAGACCTATCGAGCCTGCAGCGACATTTATATTGGTAGCTGCCTTTAGGTTTTATTGCTTTTTTTGCAGCCTTCAGACCACCAGAGTGAAATGAAAAAACGCCGTGAGTTCAGCCATGGTCACTCTTTGGCATCCCTGCCATCGTGACATCAGTAAATCCCTTTACTAGAGATGGCCGACTAGCTTTCGAGGGGAAGGGACGCCCCATCGGAAGCGTTAGGTGTTTTTTAATGGAGCGAAGCAGGTTCCAAGCGAAGTCAGACGCTAAATAATACTCCGTTGGAAATTTTCGCTTTTCAAAAATTTCGTCGGAGCGGCAAGGGAGTTCCAAGAGGGAGTTGCTGTTGACTCCCTCTTGGTCGGGTGTGGGATGAAATCCCACGACTTTCACCAAGCGCAGCTTGGTCATCCTCTCGCAACCGCAGGTTGCAAATGACGCAGTCATTAATTGTTAATCCAAACGAAGTTTGGAAAATCCACATTCCTAACTTGGTTTGGATCAACCTCCCACCTGTGATCCCCATCACTGTCACCCCACAATCTCGCCATCGACACTAATGTCGACAGCATTAAACAAAGTTTAATTTTTAAACCAAATCTAACGCCTTTATTAGCACCATCTTATTTTTGCTTGATTAAAAATCTTAATAAAAACATTGATTTAAAACTGCTTTTTCCAAACTGAGAGGTGCGTTTAAAACTTGGTGTGGAACTTGTAATAACAGGTCAAGTACTGCAATAAAAACAAAAGGCTGATTATGAATAGTTTTCTTATTGCAGATCCGACGCAATGTATTGGTTGCGGGACATGTATGGCAGCATGTTCCACAGTGCATAAGGCGAAAGGACTGCAAGCAAAACCAAGATTGACGGTAATGCGGCACAAGAGCGCGACAGCGCCTGTGATGTGTCGTCATTGCGAAGACGCTCCATGTGCCACTGTTTGCCCAGTAAAAGCTATCACTCAGAAGGACGGGAAAGTACTTCTGAATGAAACCGAATGCGTCGGTTGTACATTATGTGCAATTGCCTGCCCATTCGGCGCGATTTCACTCGATGGTAGCCGCCCCATCGCGATGGCAAATTCTTACGACATTCATATCCCATCAGATATTCATTCGAGTAACCCGTCGACATCAACGCCGAGCTGCTTTGGTAATGACCTATTGGCCTGGGAGCCTGGAGTAAAAAGTATCGCGATTAAGTGCGACCTTTGCCACAGCAATCCTGAAGGCCCTGCGTGCGTCGCGGCTTGTCCTACTCGAGCGATTTTCTTTGCTAACGAGGGCAACCTAGCTGGCGCATCTGATCATAAGCGTGAGCAAGCTGCTTGCACTGGTGCCAACATCACTTTAGGTGTTGATGCGCCAAAACAACCTGTGCTGGTAGCTAGTAACCCAGCCAACGTTGCGGAGGGTGACAGTCATGACATCGCTTGATTTTTTACTCTTATCTATCATTTTGTATGTGGCGGCTGCGTGCGGCTCTTTGTTGTTTTATAAGCAAGAGGCATTAGCAAGCAAGCTGTCTGGCGTGCTGGGTACCTGCGCAGGTATTGCCGGTATCGCGGCCAGTATCCCAACCCTGTTGTCGGGTGAGGTTATCGTTAAGGCGATTTACAGCCCGTTCTATTTCTCTGATTTTATCATTCGCCTTGATGGCTTGTCGGCCTTCATGCTGATGGTGATTTCACTATTGGTGGTGGCGACCTCGGTTTACTCTATCTCTTACATGAAGGAGTACTTTGGTAAAGGTGCCTATGCAATGGGCTTCTTTATGTACAGCTTCATCGCCTCTATGGTTGTCTTGGTGGTTTGTGACAACGCCTTCTACTTCATCGTGTTCTTCGAGATGATGTCGCTAGCGTCTTACTTCCTGGTTATCGCTGAGCAAAACGAGAAGAGTGTTAAAGCAGGTCTGCAATACTTCTTGATTGCTCATGCAGGCTCTGTATTTATCATGATTGCCTTCTACATCCTGTACCGCGAAACAGGTAGCTTGAACTTTGCTGAGTTCGCCAAAGCTGAGCTAACAGACATGCAGGCATCTGCAGTGTTCTTATTAGCATTTTTCGGTTTCGGCGCCAAAGCGGGCATCATCACGCTGCACGGCTGGCTACCTCAGGCTCACCCGGCGGCGCCTTCTCACGCATCGGCAATGATGTCAGGTGTGATGGTTAAGATTGGTGTGTTCGGTATCATCAAGGTAAGCATCGACTTCCTAGGTGCTGAGACAGCTTGGTGGGGTTATGTGGTATTAGCCTTTGGCTGCGTATCGTCAGTGCTAGGTGTACTTTACGCCCTTGCTGAGCATGATATTAAACGTCTACTTGCTTATCACACTGTTGAGAACGTCGGCATCATCTTAATTGGTGTGGGTATCGGTATGATTGGTATCGCTCACGATATGCCAATTCTCGCCACATTAGGTTTATTAGGTGGTCTATACCACTTACTTAACCACGCTGTGTTTAAAGGTCTACTTTTCTTAGGTGCTGGCTCGGTTATCTACCGCGTACACACTAAAGATATGGAAAAGATGGGCGGCCTTGCCAAGCTAATGCCGTTAACTGCAATTGCTTTCTTAATCGGTACTATGGCGATTTCTGCTCTGCCGCCACTTAACGGTTTTGTGAGTGAGTGGTTCATCTATCAATCACTATTAACCATGAGTAAAGAAGGCACACTTGCAATGCAAAGCGCTGCGCCAATCGCTGTAGTCATGCTTGCGATTACTGGCGCGTTAGCTTGTATGTGTTTCGTTAAGGTATTTGGTATTTGCTTTAGCGGCGGCGCCCGCAGCCCACAAGCTGCCAAAGCCACTGAAGTGCCTATGACCATGGTATTTGGCACCGGCAGCTTAGCTGTGCTTTGTATCATCCTAGGTGTAGGTTCGCCTTGGATTGCACCTGTTATCTCAACGGTTGCGAGCACCTTAGTGGATACTCAAGCTGTTACGGTTACTCAAGGCTTTGCGCTTATCCCAAGCGATGCAAGCCAAGCAATTCTGTCTACTCCAGTCATTGTTATCACGTTAACTGCACTATTCATCGTACCGATTGCGCTTGTGGCCATGTTTAAAGGTCCAAAAATGGCGAGTCGCAATGCCGGTGACCCATGGGCGTGTGGTTATGGTTATGAAGACAAGATGTCAGTGTCTGCAGGTGGTGTGACCCAGCCTGTACGCTCGATGTTCAAGCCGCTTTATACCTTACGTAAACGCATCGACCCAGCACCATTAATGGCTAAAACCTTAGCCGGTACAACTAACGGTGCAGGCTCACTTGAGCCGCAATTCGATAACAAGATGATTCTGCCTGTTGTTGCCCTAGTGCAGCGAGTTGGCCGAGTGGTGCAAAACCTACAGTACGGTGACTTCCGCGCTTACTGTCTGTACATCATTGTGGCACTGCTGGTGTTGCTATTCGTCCCACTTAACTTAGGAGTAAACTAATGCAAGGGCTTGAAATGCCAAGTCCTGATTGGATTGCTTTAGCAGTCTTTCAGGCATTATTCATGATTGGTCTTGCTCCACTGGCCACAGGTTTTACTCGTGTGCTTCGCGCTAAGATGCACTCTCGTAAAGGTCCTGGCGTGCTGCAAGACTACCGCGATATCGCTAAGCTGCTTCGTCGTCAAGAAGTTGCTCCAAATCCGTCTGGGTTAGTCTTTAAGGTAATGCCAATGGTGCTGATCGCAACTATGTTGCTTGTCGGCATGGCGCTACCAACAGTGACCAATAGCTCACCGTTCCCGATTGCCGGTGATGTGATTACCGATATCTACTTATTCGCGATTTTCCGCTTCTTCTTCTCTCTATCGGGTCTGGACTCAGGCAGTGTTTACGCTGGTGTGGGTTCAAGCCGTGAGTTGACCTTAGGCGTGTTAGTCGAGCCAATTTTAATGCTGTCTATCTTCACTATGGCGTTATCTGCAGGCACCTTTGACTTAGGTTACATCAGTACTTATATGGCAACCGAAACTTGGCAAGTGCCTGGGGCTGTGTTGCTAGCCGGTGCTGCATGTGCGTTCGCTGTGTTCATTGAAATGGGTAAGCTGCCATTCGATAGCGCTGAAGCTGAGCAAGAGCTACAAGAAGGTCCGGTAACTGAGTACTCAGGTTCTGGCTTTGCTTTAGTCAAACTGGCTCTTGGCCTTAAGCAGCTGGTGGTTGCACAACTCTTCCTTGCCTTGTTCATCCCATTTGGTAAAGCCGCTGAGCTGACCTTTAGCGGTGTGCTCATGGCGACGCCTATCTTACTTGCCAAGTTATTCGTGGTGTTCTTAATCGCCGGTGTTATCGAGAACAGTGTTGCTCGTACCCGCTTCTTAAAAACACATCACCTGACTTGGGTAGGATTTGGCATCGCTGTACTTGGCTTCATCTTCTACTTAATCGGTCTATAGGGAGCAAATAAGATGACGTTAGAAACTCTTGCTCTACTCACCATTTTGTCACCGTTTATCGGGGCAATCCTAACGGTATTAGTGCCGAAAGACACCGCCAAGTGGGTTTGTCAGTGCTTTGCAGGTATAGCATCTGCAGGTGCGATTGGTATCGCCATCACGCTACTAAGTGGCGGCGAATCCAGTGTGAGTTATTCATTATTGTCGATTGGCCAAGTTGAATTATTTGGCATCACCATCGATAAGGTTAGTTCGTTAATTACTGTTGCCGTTGTGGTGCTTGGTTTACTGGTGAGTTTGTACTCACTTGGCTATATGTCAGAGGGTAACCGCGAGCATCCACATGAGGGAATGCCACGTTACTACGCCTTCTTGCTTATCTTCATCGGTGCAATGGCGGGCTTAGTACTATCATCGACCATTTTAGGTCAGCTGTTCTTCTTCGAAGTAACAGGTGCCTGTTCTTGGTCGCTAATTGGTTACTACCAGTCGCCTAAATCGCTTAAAGCTGCGCTTAAAGCATTGTTGGTGACCCATGTGGGCTCAATTGGTTTATTTGTGGCAGCAGCCTTTGTATTCAATGCAACTGGCACGTTCGCAATTAGCGCATTAGCCACACTGGATGAAAGCACTAAGACCATCGTATTTATGGGTATCTTGTTTGCAGCTTGGGCGAAATCAGCTCAGTTACCACTGCATGTATGGCTACCAGACGCGATGAACGCGCCAACGCCTGTGAGTGCTTACTTACACGCAGCTTCTATGGTTAAAGTGGGCGTGTACATCTTTGCTCGCGCTATTATGGAAGGCGGCGAAATTCCTGAAATCATCGGTGTTATCGGTGTTGTCAGTGCCATCATCACGCTAATTTACGGCTTTATCATGTACCTTCCGCAAAAGGACATGAAACGCCTATTAGCTTACTCAACCATCACTCAACTTTCATACATCTTCTTAGCGCTATCACTGTCGATCTTCGGCTCAAAGCTAGCACTAGAAGGCGGTATTACTTACATCTTCAACCACGCGTTTGCTAAGAGCTTGTTCTTCTTAGTTGCCGGTGCATTCAGTTACACCATGGGTACGCGCATGTTGCCTCAGCTTAAAGGTGTGGTGAAAAAGTCGCCGCTACTGGCTGTCGGCTTCTGTGTTGCGACCTTGGCAATTACCGGTGTGCCTCCATTTAACGGCTTCTTCAGTAAGTTCCCACTGTTTGCAGCAGGTTTTGAATTGTCTGCCGAGCACAGCTGGTTAATGCCAATCATGATTTTGGCATTGATTGAGTCGGTCGCGAGCTTCGGTTGGATCTTGTACTGGTTCGGTAAGTCAGTTGTCGGCGAGCCTTCAGAGGCGGTTGCCAACGCTAAACCATTACCAGCGTCAATGAAAGTGGTGATTATCATCTTGATTGTGATGTCACTGTGTTCAAGCGTTATCGCTGCTAACTGGCTTGTATAGCACTGAGATAAGGAAGGATTTATGAATCCAGATATTGTAATTAACAACCTTGCCGGCTTGCTGATCATCACCAGCGTGATGCTCATCGGCTCAAGCAAGGCGAAATCTGCCGCGATTCTCTACTCGGTGCAGTCGCTGGTTTTAGTGTTGACCTTCTTGGCGATCGCCAAGTCGGTTGACGCCACCGAGTTATACCATTGGTCAATAACCGCATTCATCACCAAGGTGATTGCATTACCTGCGCTGCTTTACTACGCGCTTAGCAAAATGAGTGACCCAAGTGCAGATAAGCCAGCACTGAGCATGAGCTGGATAATCCCAATTGCGGGCATCATCTGTATCGCCAGCTTCCAGGCGGTTGAGTCAGTTGCTTTGCCGATTGTTGAGCACCTAAAGCCAGCACTTGCGGTGTCAGTAGGCCACTTCTTCTTAGGTCTGCTGTGCATTGTCAGTCAGCGCAACATTCTTAAACAGCTCTTTGGCTACTGCTTAATGGAAAACGGCTCGTCGTTAACCTTAGCGCTATTAGCTAACAAAGCGCCTGGCATTGTCGAGATTGGTATTACTACTGACGCTGTATTTGCGGTGATCTTCATGGTGATCCTTGCCCGTCAAATCTTCAACAAGTTGAACACCTTAGATGTGAATCAACTGAATCAACTTAAGGGGTAATCAAGATGTCTCCAACTGATATGTTGCTATTACTTATGGTGATCCCTTTAGTGGCAGCGGGTATCTCATTCGCTAGCATTAAAGGCGGCGAGGGTGGCCGCAAGATAGCTATAGGCTGTCACGCCCTGTCGATGATTGCCATTTTAGTGTTGTCATTTACCTTGGCTGGCACAGTGTTCTTTGATGGACCTGTGATGTCTGAGGGTCGCTGGTTATATCTAGATGGGCTATCTGGCCTGTTCTTAGGGGTACTGGGTTTAGTCTCGATTCTTACCGGTATGTACTCAATTGGCTACATTGGCCATGAGTATAAACACGGTGAAATCTCTGGCACTAAGGTATCGCTGTACTACGGCCTGTTTAATTTGTTTATCGTTTCTATGTTAGTGGCGGTAACGGCAAATAACGTGATTATGATGTGGGTCGCCATTGAGGCAACCACCATCTGCTCAGTGTTCTTGGTTGGTCTTTACGGTCAGCGCTCGTCACTGGAAGCCGCGTGGAAGTACATTGTGATTTGTACGGTTGGTCTTGCATTTGGTTTGTTCGGTTCAATCCTAACTTACTCAAACGCAGCAGCTGTGTTTGCTGACCCAGCTAATGCCATTTTCTGGACTGACATTCATCAAAATGCTCAGGCATTGGATACAACGCTAGTACATCTTGCGTTCATCTTCGTGCTGATTGGCTTTGGTACTAAGGTGGGCTTGTTCCCAATGCACGCTTGGTTACCCGACGCTCACTCCGAGGCGCCAAGTCCTGTGAGTGCACTGCTTTCAGCAGGGCTTTTGAATTGTGCTTTGTTAGTAATTCTACGTTACTACATCATCACGGTTAAAGCGATTGGTCCAGCTTTGCCGCAGAACCTGTTATTGATTTTTGGTTTCCTTTCGGTAGCGACTGCGGCATTTTTTATTATCACCCAACGCGACATCAAACGTCTGTTGGCGTACTCAAGTGTTGAGAACATGGGTTTAATTACTCTAGCTATCGCACTTGGACCACTAGGTGTGATTGCCGCACTACTGCACGTTATCAACCATAGCTTAGCTAAAACCCTCATGTTCTGCGGCGCCGGCAATATCTTGCTGAAATACGGCACCCGTGACATTGGCATTGTGAAAGGCATTTTGCGTGTTGCGCCTATCACAGGTGTGTTAGTGGTGATTGGTGCATTAGCCCTAGGCGGCGTGCCTCCATTTAGCATCTTTGTCAGTGAGTTCACTTTAGTGACAGCCGCCATTGGCGACGACAGAGTGCTATTTACCATCGTATTACTACTGATCTTAACCATTGTTCTTGGCGGTTTAGCTTATATGGCAGCCCAATGCGTGATGGGCGAGCAACCTAAAGAAGTGGAAAAAGGTGAGCTTGGCTTTATGACCTTAGCGCCAATGGCTGCGATTGTAGTAATGCTAGTTGTAATGGGGACAGCCATTCCAACATCTGTACTAAAAGGGATTGATAGTGCAGCGCTTGTCATCCTTGATAGCGAAGAAAGTAGCGTGATGAATACTTTGAATCTTCCTCTCAAGTCTCTTCATCAAACTCAGCAGCAGGCCAATGCCGATCTGACTGAAATCCCACTAGCGCAGCAATAAGCGAGGAGTTCCTGTGGATTTTAATACTAATTATCAAAGCAGCGAAGACGCCCCAGTTGGGGGCGCGAAACAAGCATTTAGCCATGCCAACCATAAAAGAGATAATAAAATCGGTTACGGCTATGTTGCAGGGGTTCATCAATTCTTTCCTTCGGCAATTATTGAAGAAGAGTGGCAAACCGAAAACCAGGTCACTATCACTGTGAAACCAACCTCATTAATTGAGGTGATGAAGTGGTTGTACTACGAGCAAGGCGGCTGGTTAGCTGTGTCATGGGGTAATGACGAACGTAGCATCAATGGTCACTTCGCCCTGTACCACGCGCTTTCGATGGAAGGTGAAGTGAAAAGTTGGGTAACGGTGAAAATCTTAATTGATGAGAAAACCCAGGAGTTTCCATCAATCACGCCGCACATTCCAGCAGCGGTGTGGGGCGAGCGTGAAGCCCGTGACATGTATGGTCTGCGTCCTGTTGGTCTACCGGATGAGCGCCGCTTAGTGCTACCGGATGACTGGCCAGAAGACTTACACCCACTGCGTAAAGATGCAATGGACTACCGTCAGCGCCCAATGCCTACTACTGAAGATGAGACTTACCCATTTGATAACCAATTAGGTGACGACTCAAACCGCATTGTGCCAGTGGGGCCGCTGCACATTACCTCGGATGAGCCAGGACACTTCCGCTTATTCGTAGATGGTGAGGACATTGTTGATGCTGATTACCGCATGTTCTACGTGCACCGCGGCATGGAAAAACTCGCTGAAACCCGCATGGGTTATCACGAAGTGGCGTTCCTGACTGACCGTGTGTGCGGTATTTGCGGCTTTACCCACAGCGTGGGTTACTCAAACAGTGTGGAAAATGCCCTTGGCATTCAGGTGCCAGAGCGCGCCAAGATGATCCGCACCGTGCTGCTTGAGGTTGAGCGTTTGCACTCGCACTTACTCAACATTGGTCTTTCAAGTCACTTTGTCGGCTTCGATACCGGTTTCATGCAGTTCTTCCGCGTACGTGAAAAAACCATGGAGCTGGCTGAGCTACTAACTGGCGCGCGTAAAACTTACGGTCTGAACCTGATTGGTGGTGTGCGCCGCGACATTCTCGCTGCACATCGCTCACAAGGTATCAAGATGGTGCGTGAAGTGCGTGATGAGTTTAACGAGCTGGTGGACTTCTTAATGGCGACGCCAAACCTAGATAGTCGTATTAGTGGCGTAGGTATTTTAGACCGCCAAGTTGCTCGTGATTTTAGCCCTGTAGGCCCTGCTATACGTGGTACTGGCTGGCAACGTGACGCGCGTATTGTGCATGGCGGCACGCTGGAATCTTACGGCAAGATGCCAATGGAGCTGCAGCACGAAAACACGGGTGACGTACGTGCCCGTGTGTTAGTTCGTGTACGCGAAGTGTATGACTCACTCAACATGGTTGAGTGGGGCTTGGACAATTTAGCACCAGGTAAGTTGCTAATCGAAGGCTTTGATTATCAACCAAATAAATTTGCGCTTGGCTTCACAGAAGCACCTCGTGGAGAGAACGTACACTGGAGCATGACAGGTGATAACCAGAAGCTATTCCGCTGGCGTTGTCGCGCGGCGACCTATGCTAACTGGCCAGTACTGCGCTACATGCTACGTGGTAATACGGTGTCAGATGCGCCGCTGATTATTGGCTCACTTGACCCATGTTACTCGTGTACTGACCGCGTCACCATTGTCGATAAGCGTAAGAGTAAGTCTAAAACTCTGTCTTACAAAGAGTTTGAACGCTACGGCATGGAACGTAAGCATTCACCGCTTAAGTAGGGAGACACCATGTTTAAATTATTTAAAACGATTGCTAAAGCGGGTGAGTCGACCACTAAATACCCCTTTGCTCCTTATGAAACCAGTGACGACTTTCGTGGTCGTCCTGAGTACGAGCCAGAGCAGTGCATTGCCTGCGCGGCTTGTACTCGCGCCTGTCCAGCCAATGCGCTGATTATGGAAACCAAAGAAACCGACGACTCACGTCGTTGGCAACTGAACCTCGCGCGCTGCATCTACTGCGGCCGCTGTGAGGAGGTTTGTCCAACTGGTGCAATTAAACTGTCGCAAGACTTTGAACTGGCGGTAGCCAACAAAGCCGATTTATACGAGCAAGCGGTATTTAAATTAGCCCATTGCCAAGAGTGCGAAACGCCATTTGCGCCAAAAAAAGCGGTGCAATATGCCCTTGATTTGCTAATTCAATCTGGTCTCGACCAAGAGCAAATTGATATTCGCGCTAAACAACTTAACACCTGTCCAGATTGTCGCCGTAAAGCCAATATGCTTGAAGGTGACGGACTGATGCAGGGCAATGCCTTGAAACAGGAGGTCGTCAATGAAGGGTATTAAGAAAATCGTTGGCAATGACCACACTACAGCGGTACCAGTCGAGATTGATGAACAAGCTGCAAAACTAAAAGGCACCTTGCTTAAAGACATTAAACGCTCAGCGTATGTATACCGAGTTGACTGCGGTGGTTGTAACGCCTGTGAAATTGAAATCTTTGCTGCCATCACGCCAGTGTTTGATGCTGAGCGCTTTGGTATCAAGGTTGTGGCATCACCGCGTCATGCCGACATCTTGCTATACACAGGGGCGGTAACGCGCTCAATGCGTATGCCTGCACTGCGCGCTTATGAAGCGGCGCCAGATCCTAAAATTGTGGTGTCCTACGGCGCCTGTGGTAATGACGGCGGTATCTTCCATGACCTTTACTGCGTATGGGGCGGCACTGACAAGATCATTCCTGTGGATGTGTACATTCCAGGTTGTCCACCAACGCCAGCGGCAACCATTTATGGCTTTGCAGTGGCGCTTGGTTTGTTAGACCAAAAACTTAAAGCAAAACACCATGATGAGCGTGAAGGCGAAGTCGTGACCTTGAAGCACACAGGCATTCCACTTGAGATCAAAACCTTGATTGAACGTGAAGCCCGCCGCTTTGCTGGTTACCGTTATGGTGCCCAAATTGCTGATGAGTTTATGACTGTACTTGCCAGTGCAGATCCATCCAATGTCGATGCAAAAATCAAGGCTTATCTCGACGAAAAAGAAGACCCACGTTTAACCGAGATTATCACTAGCATTAATCGCGCTGTGTTAAATCGTATGGGTCAACCTGCATCAATGGGCGAAGCTGTCGCCGTAAATCAAGGGTAATTGCCTATGTCAGACAAGGTGCTGTTTTACGCTTTAAGTCGCAAGTTTGTCGACGAACAAACAGATGTGCCGGAAGAAGCCAAATCGGTGATTTATTATGGCCTAGCCATTGGTCACCACTTAGGGGTCGTAGATTGCTTAAAAGCAGTGGTTACCTGCTCACGCGGTCAATATCAAACTTGGCTTGAATATCTGCCAGAGGGCAGCACGGCAAGGCGTAAGATGGAAGGTTTTTTCACCTTTGGCGAAATTACCATCTTTCCAGAGCATATTCATATGTTGGCTAATGCGTTTGAAGCTGCCATAGAGCAGCAAACAGACGAGTATCAGACATTGAGCCGTGATTTTATTAAGGCGTTAGGTGCGATATACCGCGAGCCCGATATGTACATGATGATTAGGGAGAGATAGTGATGACTGACATGAATCAAGATGCGCCAGCGAAAGTCAAAAACGTGCTATTAGCAGTAGGTAACAGCATGATGGGTGACGATGGCGCAGGCCCTTTACTGGCAGAGCTGATGATCAAAAATCCAATCGAAGATTGGGCGGTAATTGACGGCGGTAGCGCTCCAGAAAATTGCGTGTACAAGGTTCGTCAACTTGCCCCTGAACGGGTGATTGTATTTGATGCGGCAGAAATTGGTGAGCAAGCTGGTGAGGTGAGGGTGATTGACCCTGATGCCATTGCCGACATGTTTATTATGTCGACACACAGCTTGCCGCTGAACTTCTTAATTGAAGACTTAAAAACCTTTGTACCTGAAGTGTTATTTGTGGGCGTGCAAC
This sequence comes from Shewanella sp. WXL01, assembly GCF_012263345.1. Taxonomy (NCBI): domain Bacteria; kingdom Pseudomonadati; phylum Pseudomonadota; class Gammaproteobacteria; order Alteromonadales; family Shewanellaceae; genus Shewanella; species Shewanella sp. WXL01. The sequence continues at coordinate 27,267 of NZ_JAAIKQ010000003.1, forward strand.
CAGCGATAGTTGCGTTCTCGTTCCCAATGACAGAGATGGTAGAAGATGCCGTTGGCGACCTATATCAACGTTTGCCTAATTGGCTAGGTAATGGTGGCTACGCGGTGATTTAGTGGTTCTTTGCTACCACTAGTTCGCTAGAGCTCGCTTGTTTTAGCGAGCAATAGTTTGAGGTTTGTGACGGGTTCTTTCGCGAGGGCTCGTCACTTTTTTTAGTAACTTGCCAGTTGGTTGAGAGTGTCCAAACTACGTTTTGCTTCATAGATTTAAATGACTTTGTCATTTTGCAACGTGCCGTTGCTCAAAGTCGTGGGTTTTCCACCCACACCCGAGCAAGAAGGGGATCAACAGCAATCCCCCTCTTGCATCTCCCCGTGCCGCTCCGGCGAAATTTTTGAAAAGCGAAAATTTCCAACGGAGTTTTATCTAGCGCCTGACTTCGTTTTTAGCCTGCTTCGCTCCATTAAAAAACACCTAACGCTTCCGATGGGGAGTCCCTTCCCCTCGAAAGCTAGTCGGCCATCCATGGCCGAGCTCACGGTGTTTTTTCATTTCACTCTGGTGGTATGAAGGCTGCAAAGAAAACAATACAACTCAAAGATAGCTGCCAATATGAATGCAGCTGCAGGCTAGATAGGTCTCCGTTGGAAGTGCCCGAATGCCTAGAGCTAATTGACGTGATGGAGGCAGGACGCCGACATAGCCTCAGGTGAGCCATGGATGGCGAATATGAGGCGGTAGTCAATTCGCTCGTTTGGCATGAGGAACAGCACTTCGCCGGAGCGTTGCGGGTTTCCAAAGGGGAACAAACGCTTTTCCCCTTTGGTCGGGTGTGGGTGGAAAACCCACGACGTTGAGCAACCGCACGTTACAAATGACGAAATCATTAAAGCCTATAAATTTGCAATGAAATTGAAAGCATCAAATCAACTCGGGTGTGGGATGAAATCCCACGACTTTGATCCAAACGGAGTTTGGAAAGATATACGCAATCGAAGGTTGCAAATCACGAAGTCATTAAATGCTAATCCAAACAATGATTGGCAGGTCTAGCGAAACCGCTGCAATCAAACCCAATCAAAAATTCAATCATGGGAATTCACCCATGAACCCAAAAATGTGATCTGACGACACTGGTGTCGACGCCAATGTCGAAGCCGGGTGTCGACACCGACAAAACTGCCTGTAAATTAGTAAGCTCTTACTAAGTGTTGATGTTTAAGTTGTTGAAAATAATCACCTAAATCGAAATTTAATCGATTTTATCCCAACTGGTATACATCCTGCTTTGTATAAGTATCTGAAATTAAAACAGCAGATATATACAACAACTATAACTTCGGCTTGCCGTGTTTAGTGACAAGCTGAACTGTCAAATTGTCGTGTTAGTGGTTAGGTCTACTTAAGCCATAGATTTAACTTTAGGTTGATCGATTGAAGAAGGAATCACTTATGAATCGATTTGTGTTTGCAGACCCCAATCAGTGTATCGGATGCCGAACCTGTGAGGTGGCCTGCGTTTTATCTCATCAAGAGGTAAGCAAGATAGAGTCGCTTGATCCAAGCAAATTCTATCCAAGGCTTAACTTGGTGAGAAATGGTGACGTGACGACACCCATCATGTGTCGTCAATGTGAAGATGCACCCTGTGAGCAGGTTTGTCCAAACAATGCTATTTACCGTGAAAATGGTCAAGTACATGTTATTCAGTCGCGCTGTATTGGCTGCAAAACATGTTCTGTTGCTTGCCCATATGGTGCGATGAATGTCGTGGCATTCCCGGTTGAGCAACAAGGACCTTCAGAGCTATTTAAGATGAATACCATCAAGGCTCAAGCACTGAAGTGTGACCTTTGTGGCACGCGTGATAAAGGCCCTGCTTGTGTTGAAGTTTGTCCAACTAACGCGATTCGTCTTATCGAGCCGCAAGACATGGACCAAATCAAACAAGATAAACGTAAGCAAGCAGCAGTCGCTGCCTTAGCTGGCGTACCAGCGTGATGACTGGAGTGATTTCTAAAACTTTCTTGTTTTGAAATAACGGAGTGTAGAGATGAAGAAAACCCTGACGGTGTGCCCGTATTGTGGTACCGGGTGTAAATTAAACCTCATTACCGAAAACGGTAAACTAGTAGGTGCCGAGCCAGCTGATGGCCGGACTAACCAAGGTGAGCTTTGCTTAAAAGGTTACTATGGTTGGGACTTCTTAAATGATACTAATTTACTGACCCCACGCCTAAAAAGCCCAATGATCCGCCGCACTAAAGATGCAGACTTAGAAGCGGTTTCTTGGGATGAAGCTATCAAGTTTGCTAGTGACAAGCTAAGCAAAATCAAAAAGCAATATGGTCCAGATGCGATCATGACTACCGGCTCTGCTCGCGGACCTGGTAACGAAGCTAACTTTGTAATGCAGAAGTTTGCTCGTGCCGTTATCGGTACGAACAATGTCGACCACTGTGCTAGGGTGTGACACGCCCCTTCAGTTGCCGGTCTGGTAACAACAGTTGGTAACGGTGCTATGAGTAATGCCATCACCGAGATTGAAAAAACAAAATGCTTACTAATTTTTGGTTACAACGCTGCGGATTCACATCCAATCGTTGCTAAACATATCCTTAAAGCGAAAGCCAATGGCGCTAAGATCATTGTATGTGACCCGCGTAAGATTGAAACCGCGCGTATCGCAGACCAATGGATCCAGCTTAAAAATGGTTCGAACATGGCGATCATCAATGCGTTTGCTAACGTGTTGATTGAAGAAGGCCTATACAAACCTGAATTCGTGGCTGAAAACACTGACAACTTCGAGCAGTACTGCGAAACCGTGAAGAAATATACCCCAGAGTATGTTGAATCAATCACAGGTGTCACAGCAGACGAAATCCGCAAAGCGATCCGCACTTATGCTGAAGCATCAGAGTCTATGATCCTATGGGGTATGGGTGTCACTCAGTTCGGTCAAGCGGTTGACGTAGTTAAAGGTATTGCTTCAATTGCAGCAATTACCGGTAACTTTGGTCGCCCAGGTGTAGGTTGCGGTCCAGTGCGTGGTCAAAACAACGTACAAGGTACCTGTGACATGGGTATGCTACCTAACGTTTACCCAGGCTATCAGGCTGTGAACGATGACGCCGTACGTGAGAAGTTCGAGCAAGCTTGGGGCGTACAGCTATCAAAAGACCCAGGATATACGCTAACTACCCTTGGCCATCGTGTGAAAGACGGCAGCTGCCGTGCTTATTACATCTTTGGTGAAGACCCAGCGCAAACAGAAGCAGATTTAGCCCACTTACGTGAAACAATCCGCGGCATGGAGCTGGTGATTGTTCAAGATATCTTCATGACGCAAACCGCTGAAATGGCTGATGTAATCTTCCCATCAACCAGTTGGGGTGAGCACGAGTGTGTCTACTCAAGTGCTGACCGTGGCTTCCAACGCAGCTTTGCCGCCGTTAATCCGCCTGAAGGTGTATTACACGACTGGGAAATCTTCTGTCGCATGGCGACCGCCATGGGTTACCCAATGAAGTACAACAATACCAAAGAAATTTGGGATGAAATTCGTAGTCTAGCGCCACTGTTTGCCGGTGCAACCTACGAGAAAATGGAAGGCTTGAAGTCGGTGCAATGGCCTTGCCCAACTGAAGACCATCCTGGTACTTCTTACCTGTTTGAAGGTGGTAAGTTCACCACGCCAAATGGCAAAGCACAGCTATTTGCCACTGAATGGCGAGCGCCACTTGAGCAACCAGATCATGAGTATCCGCTAGTACTATCGACAGTACGTGAAGTGGGCCACTACTCTTGTCGCTCAATGACAGGTAACTGTAGCGCACTACAAACCCTTGCTGATGAACCAGGCTATGTGCAAATTCATCCTGATGATGCCCGTGCGCTCGGATTGCGTGACCAGCAGTTGGTTTGGATTTCATCTCGCCGCGGTAAAGTTATTACCCGTGTTGCCATTAACGATCGCGTTAACATGGGCGCAGTGTATATGACTTACCAATGGTGGATTGGTGCATGCAACGAGCTAACCATTGAGCACCTTGACCCCGTGTCGTTTACTCCTGAGTACAAGTACTGTGCGGTGAAGATTGAAGGCATTGAGGATCAAGCATGGGCTGAAAACTATGTGAAGTCTGAATACAGCGCACTGAAGTCTAAGCTCAAAAAAGCGGCTCAAGGCAGCGCAGAAGCTGTGAGCTAGTGAATAACAGTTTGCTATAACGGCGAGCTAAAACTTGGCCTAGTTGGGTGACAAACCAATACCTAACTAGGCCAAACATTCAGGTCATTATTTAGCTCGCAAACCGGCTGACTTTGTTACGCATTAGCTTGCCTGACAGCGTAAAACCTGTCAGGCATAACCTGACTCTTAAATAGATGAAATAATATTTTTTAGTCCAAGTTAGAAAGTGAGGAATATTACTATTACAGCTGCTTAAAAGTTAGCAATGTTCGATCTCTATCACTGAGAATTTTTAACGTCTAAATATAATCATATTAGATAATTATAAAGATAAAACTCGAGAGATGAGCACATGCTGAAAATGACACCTTTGATGGATGAAATTTCCACTAAGTGGGAGCCGATATTTATTGATGTTGCCCAAGAAGTATTACTGGCGACAGATGTGCAACAGTTAGTTTCGATTGTTAATAAATATCAATTCAAATTTGTCAATGTAAGCCGAATTCACGTAGTGCTGCGCACGCTCAATGAGATTAATAGCGATTGCTACAGTGAATATAACTACATCAACGGCGAAGTCTGTACCCATAAAAACTACGAAATACTCGACTTCGACGATGAACCAGGCTTAGCCATTATGAGCGCTGAGCAATTTGAACACAGTTATCCCTTGCTAGCGGGAGAGAGGAAATACTTAAATTTTTCAATTTATTGTCGTATTCCCTTGCTTGTTGATAGGCGAGTGGTTGGTTGGGCTGAGTTCCAAAGCAATCAGGTTGATGAGTTTAATAGTCTAGTTGTTAGTAAATTAAGGCAGCTAGCAAACATTATCAGTATTGGTATTGGTAATGTGCTTAATAAAGAAAAATCTAAAACAAAAGAAAAGCAATTAAGAGAAGAAAAAAAGAGCTGCGAAGTATTAGTTGATATTACCAATGCGGTATTAAGCCAAGACAGTTTACAAGGTTTAGCAAAAACGCTGCAGTCGCATATGAAAAAGCATTTTGGTATCGAGCATTTGAGTTTGATGTCCATTGATCATGAGCAGCAAGAGTTAGTTTGTCACGATGTATATAAAGTAAATAGCTTACAGGCACTGACCAGTAAATCTAACTCACTTGGTACTGACCTTAATATTCGTAGAATAAAAATTTTTGAAACACCGGCTGAAATTGTATTTAACACAAAAAAGCCGCTGCTTATATGTAAAGAGCAATTACAAAGTTATCAGCTTAAATACAAGTTTTGCGAGCATATCATTGCTCATAATTTGAATTCGGCCTGCGTAATTCCTCTGCTATTTAGAGGTCATATTTGGGGGGCACTAAAGTTTTGCCATAAGGACAAAGACTACTTTAAGCACTGTGATTTGGACCTGCTGCAACAGGTTGGTGCGCGGGCAGCCATGGGGTTGAACAACTTCCATTTGAATGCTGAATTTGCGCAAACGGCGCAGCTTAATGAGCCTGTTGTGTCTGAAGACATTGGCGAGCAGAGTGAGTTTAGCGACATTGTTTGTCAGTCTCAGGCCATGGCTGAAGTGCTAGCAAAAGTAAAAATGGTGGCGCAAAGCGATTGTACCGTGCTGATTTTAGGTGAAACCGGTACAGGTAAAGAGTTAATTGCCAGGGCTGTACATCAACTCAGTGCACGCAAAGCGAAACCTATGGTGAAGATGAACTGTGCATCGGTACCAGCTGGCCTGTTTGAAAGTGATTTATTTGGTCATGAAAAGGGTGCATTTACCGGGGCATTAACTCAGCGGATCGGTCGCTTTGAAATGGCTGACCAGGGCACTTTCTTTTTAGATGAAGTTGGCGATATGCCACTTGATTTGCAGCCAAAGCTGCTGCGGGTATTACAAGAAGGCGAGTTTGAGCGGGTTGGTAAGCATCAGTTAATTCCGGTTGACGCCCGTTTAATCGCCGCCACTAACTGTGACTTGTTAGAGATGGTTAACAACAAGGAGTTCCGTTCCGATCTTTATTATCGCTTGAACGTGTTCCCAATTGTGCTGCCACCGCTGCGAGAGCGTCGTGATGACATCGGCTTACTTGCAAAGCACTTTGTGAACGAAATTGCTACCAAGATGAATAAGACGATTACGTCTATTCCGGCTGAAACCCTTAGGCTACTAGCTCTGCTGCCCTGGTACGGCAATATTCGGGAGCTGAGAAATGTGATTGAGCGAGCGGTGATTACCACCCAAGGCAAGGTGCTGAGCATACCAATCAGTGAACTAAAAGCACTATTGCCCAGTGGCCATGAGCAGGTACTTAAACCAAAAGCTGATGCATCTATGGAGCAGGATGAAAAAGCTGCTCAAGAAGAACAAGATTTAGAGCGCGAGCAAATTATCGCAATCTTGAAAGAGACAAATGGCATTGTAGCCGGCCCTAAGGGCGCAGCTATTAAGCTTGGGCTTAAACGCACCACCTTACTGTCGCGCATGCAGCGTCTAGGGATCTCTTCCAAGAGTTTTGCCAGCTGACGAGCTTCAACTGACTGGCCTATTGATTGCGAAACTGCCGCCAACCCTGACTCAAGAATTGACACAAGTTTCGATATAAATAGGCAACACTATGCAAATGAATGAAGTCGTTGAACGAAGTGCCAGCCCCAAGGTTAAGGCGGTAAATGCTAAGCAACATAATCATGCCGCAGATAATTGCTGCGATGTTGCCCAGCGCAGTCAAGTCCATCAATATCGCGACTGTCACTGCCAACAAGCCCAAGACATGCTGGTGGTCGAAACCCCTGTCGCACTGATTTATAACGGCGTATCCCACGTGGTGCTTATGTGCACCAATAACGATTTAGAAGAGCTTGCTGTTGGTTTTTCGCTTACCGAAGGGATTATCGATAGTTATCAAGATATTCACGATATTGAGGTGGCGCCAAGTTGCAACGGCATTGAGCTGCATGTTGAACTTGCCAATCGCTGCTTGCACAAATTGAAAGATTTAAAACGCAATATGACAGGCCGCACTGGCTGCGGTATTTGCGGTACAGAAAGTCTCGACCGCTTTGCTAAACCCGTCACCCCACTGGGCTTTAACCTCACTTTAAATGTCGCCAAGATTGATGGCGCCCTAGAGCAATTGCGTGAGCATCAAGCGCTCAATCAGCTTACAGGCGCAACTCACGCCGCCGCGTATTTATCGCCAGAAGGCGAATTGGTGGCGATTTATGAGGATGTTGGCCGTCATATCGCGTTAGATAAATTGATTGGCTATATCTGCAAGCATCAGTTAAGCGGCGGCGCAATATTGGTGACTAGCCGCGCCAGTTACGAGATGGTGCAAAAGACCTTACTTGCTGGCATTGAGGTGTTGATGGCGATTTCCGCCGCCACCGAAATGGCAGTGAAATTGGCCGAGGCGAATAACCTCACCCTTGCAGGATTTTGCCGCCCAGGTAGGGCGTGTGTATACAGTCATGTGAGCCGGATTGAGCAAGAAGAGGTTGAGGTGCTTCAGCTATAAGGAGTCGGTTTTAAGTTTAAATTCATTCATGCATGGCCGAGTTTTTTGGTTAGTGCTGATTAATAAATAGAGGTAACTCTATTTATTACTTTTATTGATTTTTGCTCTCAGCATATTGACGTTAGCGTGTTAAGATCTGTTGCTAGTTTTTTTGCGCCACCATGCATAAAATGCAGTGGCGAGAAGTCTCATTAGTTGATTACACAAGAGCAAAGCAATATGTCAAAAAGTTATGAAATGACTGGTATTATCCATAGCATGGGGGAGACCACTACCTATGGTAACAACGGTTTTACTAAGCGCGAATTTGTATTAAAAGCCACGGGCCCAGATGAAAATAGTGCTTACCCTAACTATATTGCCTTAGAGCTCATTAAGGATAATTGTAGCTTGCTTGACCAATTTAATATTGGTGATGAATTACAAGTGATGTTCAACTTAACTGGGCGCTTGTGGCAACCAGCAGGTAAGCCTGAGCGGTGTTTTAATGCATTACAGGTGTGGAAGCTTTCAGCTGCACAACCATCTCAAACTGCTCAGTCTCAGCCAAGCGAGCCTGATTACAACTATAATCAGGCAACAAGCGTAAATCAGCCAACAAATTTTAATCAATCAAGTTCTGCAGCAACCTCTGTGGCTGCGAATCAAGGGCAAGAGTCAAAGTTTGCAAGTGATGTTTGGGATGACGATATTCCGTTCTAATTCCCTGTTTGTAGTGTTTGTAGTGTTTGTAGTGTTGTCGCGTTAATTCTATTAATACCCCTTGAAGCCTTATCTGATAAGTATCTATGTCTTGGTAGCGGTCAAGTTAAATTGGCCACTACACAGAAACTCATAGGCTTTAATGACTTCGTCATTTGCAACGTGCCGTTGCTCAAAGTCGTGGAATTTCATCCCACACCCGACCAAAGGGGAAAAGCGTTTGTTCCCCTTTGGAAACCCGCAACGCTCCGGCGAAATTTTTGAAAAGCGAAAATTTCCAACGGAGTATTATCGAGCATCTGACTTCGCTTGTAGCCTGCTTCACTCCATTAAAAAACACCTAACGCTTCCAATGGGGGTCTCTTATATATGGATATATTGATGTCGCGAAGGCATGGATGCCTTAAAGCGACACTTCCCCTCGAAAGCTAGTCAGCCATCTCTAGTATAGGGATATACTGATGTCACGATGGCAGGGATGCCAAAGAGTGACCATGGCTGAACTCACGGTATTTTTTAATTCCACTCTGGTGGTATGAAGGCTGCAAAGAAAGCAATAGAACTCAGCAACGACTTTTGATATGAAATGCCACTGCAGACTACACCTAGTCCCCTTCGGAATTGCCGAAGGGTGTTGAAGAAAATAGCGTGAGCCTGACAGGACGTCAGGCTCGCTTTCGTTTGGCCATGGATGGCCTATCGAAAGCGTTAGGTATTTTCGAATAAGCACGAGGAAAAACAATTTCGTCGGGGCGGCACGGGGAGATGCAAGAGGGGGATTGCTGTTGATCCCCTTCTTGCTCGGGTGTGGGTGGAAAACCCACGACTTTAATCCAAACGAAGTTTGGAAACGTTTGAGCAGCTGCACGTCGCAAATGACGCTGTCATTAAAAATAAACCAATCGTTAAACGGTCAGTTTAACCAACAGCTGCGACTTTTGGCCCAACTTCCAACTGCATCAAATACATATCCTCGCCATCCAACACCCGGGTATTGCTACTTTGGCATTTAGGGCAAATGATATTGTACTCACCGATCTCTTGCTTACTATCGCAATCCTGACAATGCAGCACTAGCGGTTGGATATGCATTTCTAACTCGGCGCCTTTGCAAATACCCTCTTCTTTAAAGGTATCAAAAGCGGTTTTAAGCAAGTCTGGCTCGACGCCGCTAAGGACGCCGACCTTGATACTTACTCGTTCAATGCTATCCGCTTGATGCTGAGCCGCGTGCTGTTCACATTGCTCAATCAGGGCTAATACAATCGAGTATTCATGCATAACTAGCAGATCCTTGGTAGTAACTCACCTTGTGGTAAGTCGATGTAACGGCTGCTGCCCCATGGGGTTTTAAGAATAACTTTGCCGTTGTGCGCCTCGGTAACTTCACCCACGATAGCGGCATTTTTGCCATCTTCATGGGCTTGAATAAGGTTCAATGCTTGCTCAGCGTGCTCTTTAGGTAGCGCGATGATAAAGGTACCTTCGTTGGCTAAATCAAAGGCTTCAAAGCCATATAGTTCACATAGGCCTTTTACTTCATCGGCAATGGGTAGCTCTGACTCTTGCACTGTAATGCCAACATCAGATGCGCTTGCCCACTCGTTAAGCACGGCCGCTAAACCGCCGCGGGTAGCATCGCGCATAGCGTGAACGGGGATATCAGCGTTAAGCAGAGATTCAACCATAGGCCAGAGGGTTGCGCAGTCGCTGGTAAGCTCTGAGTCGAGGGTTAGGCCTTCACGTGCCATAAGAATGGTAGCGCCGTGGCGGCCGATATCGCGCGAGACAATAATCGCATCGCCTGGCTGGATGTTTTTAACCGAAATGCCTTGTTTTTGGATTTCGCCAACACCTGAGGTATTGATGAAAATGCCATCTGCGCAGCCTCTTGGTACGACCTTGGTGTCGCCGCACACGACTTTAGCACCGCTTTTGGCAAGCTCACTGGCCATTGACTCAACGATGGTTTTTAAATCGTCAATGGCAAAGCCTTCTTCAATGATAAAACTGCAGCTTAAATACTCTGGCTTGGCTGCCATCATGGCGAGATCGTTTACTGTGCCTGCTACGGCTAGCTTGCCAATATTGCCGCCTGAGAAGAATAACGGCGCAACGGTAAAAGAGTCGGTGGTGAATGCAGTTGGGCCGTTTAAATTTAATGCGGCAGCGTCTTCTTCGCTGGATAAAATCTCATTGTCGAAAGCTTTGAAAAACAGCTTGTGGATCAGGGCATTCATTTCCTTGCCGCCACCACCATGGCTTAGCTGGACTTGTTTTTTTGGGTTATTGCTCATCATATTTCCTTAATTGGCTCAGCTACGTTAGGCGTTTTCGGTAACGCCGCTGTAACGGTAGTAGGCGTTACATGCGCCCTCTGAGCTGACCATACAGCTACCCATTGGCGAGTCTGGGGTACAGCCTCGAGCAAAGACTTTACAGTCTTTTGGCTTGCATAGACCACGGAGAATATCGCCACATTGACAAGCTTTATGATCTTCAATTGGTTCGTGTTGTAAGATGTCAGCAAACTTGATTTCGGCGTCGCGGTGCTGATACTCATCGCGAAGGCGCAGTGCCGACTCAGGGATGGGCCCAAGGCCGCGCCAGCGGAAGTCTTCGCGCACACACAAGTAAGTGTTTACTAACTCTTGCGCCTTAGTATTACCTTCGGGCGTAACTGCACGGGTGTATTGGTTGTCTAGCTCGGCCACACCTTTGGCGCGCTGAGTGGTAATGCGCAAAATCGACTCCATCACATCCACTGGCTCAAAACCACTGACGACTACAGGTGTGTTGTAGTTATCGACGGCAAAGCGGTAGATTTCGCTGCCTTGAATAACGCTCACGTGAGATGGGCCAATAAAGGCGTTAACGCGCACGGCTGGGTCGGCCATTACTGCGCTAATTGCTGGTGGCACCAATACGTGGTTGATGTGGAAATAAAGGTTAGTAATCGCTAACTTCTCGGCTTGTTCAAGCAACACCACCGTCATTGGGGTTGAGGTTTCAAAGCCAATGGCAAAGAACACCACTTTTCTATCTGGGTTATCTTTAGCGATTTGTAGAGTATCGAGCGGGTCGTAAATTGGGCGCACGTCGTGACCATTTGCGCGGCATTGTGCCAGAGAGCCTTTTGAGCCCGGAACGCGGATCATATCGCCTAAGGTCACCAAAATAATATCTGGTTGTGAGGCGAGGGTGATGGCGTGATCAATACGCTCTTTTGGCATGATACACACAGGACAACCTGGGCCGTGGATAAACTCAATATTGTCTGGCAATAGCTGGTTTAGGCCGTACTTCATGATGGTGTGAGTATGACCACCACACACTTCCATGATGTTGATTTTCTCGGCAGGATCGCGCTGCTTCACTAACTCCGCCTGCTGCTTAATTTGCTCTGCGAGTCTGGCGATGGTTTCTGGCTCACGAAAGCCCTGATAAAGTTGTTTTAACTCAAGCATGGCTTAGACCTCGCTTTTTGTATCTAGTGACGCCATAGCCTCTTGTTGTAGCGATTCTCTTTGTGCTGCGATCTCTGGCTCCATTTTTTGCGCCATTTCGTCATATAGAGCAAGCGTTTCCAGCGCTTCGGCTTTGTCTATTTTGTTCATGGCAAAGCCGATGTGGATCAATACATAATCATCAATGGCCAGTGGCTCATCAATCAGGTGATAGCTCACTTTGCGCTTAACGCCCATAGTGTCAACGGTAATGCTGGTTTCTTCTGGATGCAGCTCAACAACTTTTGATGGAATAGATAAACACATAGCGGCCTCGTTACGCAGTATCAGCGTTGGCGCTGATGATGTCTTGATGGTTTTGCTCTAGCCATTGGTTAACAGCTTTTAGAGTTTCAGGCTCTTTGGTCGAAACCTCTAATACAGTCGCATCTGGATTGAGCTTATGGATATGGGCTTTGGCATCTGCTACATCAAAGTCAAAGTAAGGCAGCAGGTCGCATTTGCTGATGATCACTAAATCGGCGCGGCGGAACATGACAGGGTACTTTTCAACTTTGTCATCACCTTCTGGCACTGACAGTAAAACGATATTCTTGTGCGCACCTAAATCATAACTTGCTGGGCAAACTAGGTTTCCGACGTTTTCTACAAAGCAGATGTCAGCTTTTTCAAGAGAAACATTGTGCAGGGCATCGTGCACCATAAAGGCATCGAGGTGACATGCTGAGCCTGTTTGAATTTGGAAGGCTTCAATGCCTTTGGCTTTTAGGCGGTCTGCGTCGCGAGAGGTTTCTAAATCGCCTTCAACAACGGCGTAATTAAGCTTGCAGTGATCAACCAAATGTTCAAGTAAAGTGGTTTTACCGCTACCAGGGCTACTCATCAAGTTGTAGGCACTGATATTGTGTTTTTGGAAATGCTCACGGTTGTGATTTGCTTGAACGTCGTTTTTATCGAGGATCTTGTGGATCACTGATAAGGTTTTCTCGTCATTGAGTTGCGGGTTGCTGCTGATGTCATCGTGATGGTGATGATGTTTGTCAGAGCGTGTAATGGAACAGCCACAGTCGGTACACATATCGTATTCTATCCTGTCATATAATCCTTACTTGATTGTTATCTAATTAACATCTGAGTTGTTTGATCTAGGTCGGGTTTTAGCCGTTGTTATTGAGCTATTGATAAAAGCTTGATGTGAATCAGTTTATGGCTAAAGTTGCGATGGATTCGTTATTTCGTTTTTGCTGAAATAACATTTAAAATCAGTCGGATAGAGTACTGTAAATTTCGATAATACTGCTGTCTTGTAGTGATAAGTACCTAGCTTAATTTTTACAAGGAACGCTAAAGTCAACATGGTAGTGCTCATCATGGCGCACCCATGAACGCTTTTTTGAGAATGTGATATGTTGCTTTAAGTAATTTGCGTATCGAGTTTTAAAGAGGTGAGGTTGTAATTGTGGGTCGAAAATCACCCGCCAAATTTCGATTTCGTTCGCTAGTGCGGCTTTGTGTAAAGATACGATATGAGCAGCCATTGCGTCGTAATCAATCATTAAACCGTCATATTGATCGTTAGCATCGAATTCAATGTTATAACCTAATTTATTAAAGACGTTTGTGGGTAAATGTACTGAGTTCCCCTTGTTATCGATTACCGGGGTCATAAAGTCTACAGATAGGCCATTCCGATGGGTTTTATGTGGTCTGAAACGACCACCGGATTCAAAGCCTGTTTCTGCGTATTTAAATACTTTGTTCGGATGCTGCTGATATAAGTGTGCATAGGAGGACACGATTACGTCACGCACTTTTGAATGAACATACGTTCGCCCAGCTAATCTTGCTGCGTAGCTGTAGGTAACATAGTTGTCGCCTTTAGCTGGAAGCTCAACACCATTTTCTAAGCGTCCATTTGAGGTTGTGCCATAGCAAACACTTTCCTTTGCGTTTGCGTTGAAACAAACAATAGACAGCAAGACCAAAAGTGTTCTCGTCATAAAGTAATAATCCTTTTACTTGATAGAGCAAATCGCTTTAACTTCAAGCAACAAAATGTAGCAAAGAGTAGATATATTAGTAAGTTAATAATGGTTTACGTTGCATCAAACTTGCCATAAATCGCGCCGATAAGTTATTTGCCGCGCCATTTAAGCAGGTCTTTGCCGCAGGGATGCGGCGGTGAAGCCATCAAGGATGATTTAACTGCGTCCTGCGCAGATGGTCGGCAAATGGGCTGTGCCAGAATCCTAAACCAGATAACAGCTATTATTTAAGGCTTGTCTAGCGATTAAAAAGCCCCAATACACGAGTGTATTGGGGCTTTAACTTTGCTGATTTAGCTAAACCTAGCTAGATCAAAGTCTGTCCTGTTTAAGTAAAAGTTATATATATTTCAGTGGTTTACGGGCACTTTGTGCATGGCTGATAAAGCCCAGAGCGAATACTAATAGCATGAGGTAAGCCAGTTTGTAGTCAGCCTCAACAGGCTCTGCTTTCGCTTGCTCTTCAAGCTTTTGACCACTCACTTGCTCCATTTGTGGCTGAGCCGCTTGTGCATTGGCTGGTGGTTGTAGCGCCTGCGCTAATGCTTGAGATAATGGCATTAAACCAAACCCAGCGGCTGTGGTATCCATATACTCGTTGAACTTTTCGTTGTTGGTGGCAACGTCAAATTCAGTGGCTAGCTCAGTATAGGTTTCGACCATTTTCTTAATGGTGGCTTCATCTGCCTGCCAGTAACCTTTGCGCACCGCTTCAAGCATACGTTCAAGAATTTGCGCAAGTGATTCCGCGTTGTGCTCTTCAAAGAACTCACGCATATCCATGTCGTACTTATCTTCAACATAAACTTCGAAGAACTCTTGCCATTGATCGTCGCGAATTGCCTCTGGCGTCATCACTTCCCAGCCCCACATATTGTTCATGCGATCTAGAATGGCTGTCGCGCCAGCATAACCTGAGTCTTGCATCGCTTTAATCCAACGAGGGTGGAAGTAGCGGCTACGCATTTCGTGGTTAACAAACTCTTCCAAGGTTTGGGTTTTTAGCTTGTCTTTTTTACGCAGGTTCGACACGTACATTTCAGGCGTTTTACCATCTAGGTTACGCACTGCAAGGCCGATACCGCCAAAGTACTGGAATGGGTCGTCATTGGTCATTAACGCATACAGGTTGGTCGAGCGCGAAAAGATAACGCCTTCGGTGCCTGATAGCACCTTGCCATACAAGGTTTGCCCTTCGCCAAAGGTGTCGGCAACATGCTCGCTCCAGCGTTTCTCGTCGTGACCATAGGCGTAACCCATACGTTTTAAGTACAAGTTTGCTAGCTTGTCATCTGTCTCCCAGGTATCTGACGCCAGTGATGTATCGGCAAGGCCAGTACCATAGTTGCCAGTCTCGTTGGAGAAGATACGAATAGATGACAGATAATCCGCATCTTCTTCGCTCTTACCACTGTCTAGCAGCTCTTTCTTCAGGGCGTTAGCGTTACGGAATACGAAGTTATTCTCCTCCTTCATTTTGGCGACTTTATCAATCGCTTTTGCTAGCCATAACATCACGTTAGGGAAGGCGTCACGGTACAGTCCCGTCGCTGAAATCACCACATCTATACGTGGGCGTTTTAGCTTGCTGTATTCGATTATTTCGGTATCAGTGATATTGCCTTGCTCGTCCCACACAGGTTTTAAGCCCAGCGCGTGCAGAATTTGCGCCTCCAGTGCGCCTTGATGACGCATGGTTTCCAAAGACCATAACGAGAAGGCTAGCTTTTGTGGGTACTTACCATGTTTAGCCACATAAGCGTCAATGGTTTGGTTCATTAGTTCGACACCCGCATCGTAAGCCTCTTTTGAAGGGACTTTTGCTGGGTTAAAGCCAATCAAGTTTCTACCGGTAGGCGCAGCTTGCGGGTTACGGATTGGGTCGCCGCCATAGCTAATTGGAATGTAAGTCGCATCAAGCGCGAGTAATAAGTTCTCAAGCTCAGCAATGTTTTGGAAGTTATGCCAATACTCGGTTGCTTGCGCTAAATCTGCCGCCAGTTGCACATTCACGCCGGTGAGTTTCTCAGGAGTGTTAATGTGAGCTTTTAGTAGTTGAAAACCTTCAAGGGCTTGCAGGTTACGCACGTTGCGCTCATCAAACTGCTCAGCGTCTGGCAAGCTTAAGTTGTGTTTTAGCTCATACTCAGCTGCGCGCTTTGTGAACTTGCTACCGAGCATTTGCAGCATGGTTGAGTACAGGTGATCTTCAACGGGGAGTTCACCATAGGTATGCACGCCAAGAGGCTGTGCTAGTTGCGCTAGGTTATTAAGGTGATCTTGAATTTTCACCACACTGACATCAAAGTTGGCCTCAACATCGGCTTTCTCAAGACTTAGGTCTTTGAGCATGTTGAGCTTTTCTGCCATGCGGATGATTTCGTTTTTGGTGTTGAGCTGAGTTTGCCCCTCTGACAGCACCATGTAGTTGTTGATTTTCTCAGACAGCTCCGCCACTTCGGTATACAGGCCTGCTTTGGCAAAACCTGGAGTTAAGTGGCTGAGCAAAGTTGCGCGGCCGCGGCGTTTTGCCTGCATGCCTTCACCGACATTATCAATAATGTATGGGTAAAACACTGGCAGGTTGCCAATAGCCAGGCTTGGCGCATCGTACACAGAAAGCCCACGCTCTTTACCGCTTAACCACTCCTGACTGCCGTGGGTACCAAGGTGAATATAAGCATCAGTACCAAATACTTCGCGGGCATATAAATAGATGGCGAGATAACTGTGGTTAATGGCCTGCTTAGTATCGTGATACAGGTTAGCGTGCTCTTGTTCATCTTCGCCGCGCACACCTTGTGGCATAACAATCATATTGCCTAGTTTCATTCGCGGGATCACAAAGGCTTTTACTTGCTCACCATCGATCGAAGCATCGCGTAACATGCCACTGTCTTGTGGCTTACCCCAGCGATCGATGATCGGTTGGCGTACGTTTTCTGGCAGTTGATCAAACCAGTTTAAGTAAGTGCTGAGCGGTAAATAATCAGCTAAATCTTGACTGATTAAACCTTCGGCATCTTCACCTCGATAATAAGGTCTAAGTAGCTTACCTGCCGATTCTATAAGCCATTTGTTTGATTTTACATCTATGCTGTAGCCCTTGCTGTGCATAGCTTGAGCAATGTTTTCTATTGATGACGGGACATCTAAAAACGCTGCGCCAATATTCTTTTCACCCGGTGGGTAATTCCAGATGAAAGTTGCGACTTTTTTGTCCTGTGGTTTGATGTGACCAAGGCGAGCATGATTGAAGGCGCGATCGACCAAAGCGTCTAATTGGTAATCGATCACGGTTTTTACGCCATCATTATTGGCAGCGATGATCGTGGGATCGGTGCTTCCTGTATCTTCTGGCATCACCAAGAAAAACGGTGTTAACGATGGAGAAACACCCGCGTTGTCCTCTTCAAACTCTTGCTGCGATCCTTCAGTGTAGTTAAGAGCGTGTAGTACAGGCACGCCGAGTTTTTCAAACTCTTGACGGCGCTTAGCAGCATAATGCAGCGAGCGGTAGTTAATGAGTAAATCAACTCGGGAGATGGTTTCGCCCTCAACCTCGGTTGATAGTAAGTCAGTGTAGTTTAGGTCTTTGTCTTCACCTTCAAAGAAGAAACCAAAGGCTTTAGCGCCTTTTGTTTCTAGGCGTTTAAGCAGTTCATCAACAATTTGTGCTTGTTCATAGTCAACAATGCTGCGATGAATACCTACTGCAATCACAACTTGATTGGCTTTGGGGGCTAGGTAATCAAAAAATGCTTGCTCATTGTTTGTGACTAAACCTTTGAAACCATAGTGATACAAGCCAATGTTAGGCACATTAACTGGTTCGTCGGCAGTTTTACTGCTGAGTTTAAACTGGGCATTGGCAAGGTAATCCATCATATTGCGATAGTTTAGGCTGCCACCGTTTTTGTAGTATTTGGCTACTTGCGCGCCGATTTTACCATCAACGCCTTGGTTCATTGTTTTGTTAGCCAAATCGCCCAGTGAAATACTTGCCACTTTAAGCTTGTCGGCAATCGGCTCATATTTGGCAAACATGTATTTTGATAGTGCAGGGTTGATGCCATCTAACATGACCAAATCTGCCTTGCTCCAGGCGGCTTCAACTTCTTCGTCAGATTTGTTTTTAAGGGAGTAGACTTCAAGCTCAAAAGGCTGGCCTTGTGCCACCTTAGTGAGCAAGTCGCCTTTAGGTTTCGATGCGTGGGATGACATCATCAGTAAGACTTTGGGCTTGTCGCTAGCTGAACTATCGCTAGCCTGTGCTGGCACGACAAGTGCCAACTGGCTTGCGAGCAGGACAAGCAATGCAAATGCATATTTCAACATGATTGGTTTCGCTTATTTTAATTGTTGTGACTGTGACTGAGGTTGCGGCTGTGGCTGTTGTTGGGTAGTAGATTGTGCGTTAGTTTCACCACCGCCTTCTGGTACGTATACAAAGCTGCCATCTGCCATCTTGTAGGCAACACCAGCACGCATACCTTCGCCAGAGCCAATGTCACCAGTGGACTTGTACTGCTTAATTTCTTTGCCTTCTTTAACAATCACTTCCATGTTTGGCTTGCCGGCATTTTTCACCACGGTGACATCATCGGCTGAAAACACGCTAAGTGGGTTTTGCGCCAAAGCAATGAGCAAGGCAGCAATGATCACCAAAAACACATCCACAAGATTCACCGCACTGACGATTGGGTTTAGCTCTTCATCTTCATCTAAAAAGCGCATGACTATTGACCTTTCAGTTTGCGGATATTGATTAACTCGTTAGCGCACCAGCGCTTTTTCACTGATGCAGGCCAAAAGGTGATAGAAGAAATCACTAGCCCCCAAATTACCGCAGCAAAGGCGATGATCAGGTTTTCACTAATCCCTTGAATGTTGCCATCGGCAAGGGCTTGCAGAGCTGGGCCCATCGGGATCATGGTGGCGATAAGCCCAAGCATTGGGGCGATACGGGTAACTACGCGTAAGTTCTCTAGCTCTTTCAGTGCCACGACTTCAAGCTCATCTTCGCTGGCATGAGGGTTCGCAATAAAGTAATTGTGGATTGGATAGCCAGGTTGGGCGCTAGCATTATTCATATCAGCAGCAGCGATTTGTTTGGTGTAGGCAAGACGCGCTTTTTTGCGCAGCAGATACTGCGAGCTAAAGCGGCCAAACATAAACAACGCGTATACGACAAGGGCGCAAATAATAACGATAACAGGTGCCATCAGCAGCTCAGCTGCTTCAGCCATAGTGATTTCTAATAGTTGTATGCTCACGAAAAATACTTCCTCAGGAAAAAAGACTCGCGGATCATACATTGAATAATTTGGTTAATGCAAATGATATCAATTCTTATTTGTGTTTACAGGGTTGTTTGGAGTGTGTAATCTAAAAAAGCAATCTAGCTAATCGAGCTGTTAACAATGTGATCGTAGAAGTTAAAGCGTTCACTCACTCGATGAAGAGCTTTACCTAGCTAGGAAAAATTTTTATGGCTCGAGAGCAATGCTCTCGAGTTTTGCTTTTTAAAAATCAGTTAAAAATAAAAACGTTAATTAGGGATTGAAAACATGAGTAAATTTACGCGCACCGTACTTGCTAGCGCAGTTGCTGCCCAATTTGTAATGGCGCCTAATGTCATCGCGCAGGAGTCAGCTTCAGCAGATGTTGCGAATGAATTTGAAGTGATTGTCGTCAGTGGCTCACGAACTGAAAAACCGCTGAAAGACGTTGCGGGCAGTATCTCAGTAGTTACCGCTGAGGAGATTGAAAATCAGGTAGTTGATGACATGAGTCAGCTGTTTAAGTACGACCCAAGCGTGCAGGTGTCAGGTACAGCTGGTCAGGCGCAAAACATTATTGTTCGTGGTATGGGTGGTGATCGCGTGCTGATGATTAAAGATGGCATGCGCATGAACGAAGGTTATGGTGCGGACGGACTCAACGATATTGTTGGCCGTGGTTTTATTGAAACAGACACTTTAAAACAAGTCGAGGTTGCCAAAGGCGCAGCATCATCACTTTACGGTTCAGACGCGCTAGGTGGCATTGTAGTTTTCACCACTAAAGATGCATCTGACTACCTAGAAGAAGGCGAAACCTTTGCAGGTAAGGTCAAAGCTGGCCATAGCTCAAATACCAAGCAAAATAACTTGGGTACGACTTTAGCGCTGAAAACTGGTGATTTCGAGCATTTACTGAGCGCGACTGTGCGTAAAGGTGAAGAGCAGCAAAACTATAAAGAAACT
The DNA here is from genome assembly GCF_012263345.1 of Shewanella sp. WXL01. NCBI lineage: Bacteria > Pseudomonadati > Pseudomonadota > Gammaproteobacteria > Alteromonadales > Shewanellaceae > Shewanella > Shewanella sp. WXL01. The sequence continues at coordinate 47,412 of NZ_JAAIKQ010000003.1, forward strand.
AAAGCGCCGCTGGATATCGACTCTACGAGTATTCTTTACAAAGCCAAATACAACATTAACGAAAAGCAAAACCTGAGCTTGATTGTCGATAGCTGGAAGCAAGACGTAAAAGGCGATACCGCCTATGGCTTGTTAAGTTACTTCCGTACCTTAGATGGCTATGACGTGCTTGAAGAAAACAGTCTTGGCGAGAAAGATAACCTGTCAATGCAGCTGCGTTACCAAAGTACAGATGCTACAGCGATTTACGATCAATTAAATGTGTCGGTTTATCGTAATAGCACAGAGCAAACGGATACCGAATACGGCAAGCTAGATATCGATGCAAATTTTGGTTACCCAGTCGTTGAAATTCGCGATATGTGGAAAACTGCAGTTTACGAGCAAGACACAGTTGGCTTTTTATCTAATGCCAGCCTTGAATTAAACGATACTCATACCCTAGGTTATGGGTTAGATGTAGAGCAGTCTGAGTCGAAGCGCCATGAGAGTAAGCTGTACTCAGTTGAAGGCACACCAAAACCTGGTTATCCGCAAGAAGAAGATAAGTTCCCGACTACTGAAGTATTCCGCGCAGGTGTATTTGTAAATGATGAAATGCGCTTTTTAGACGGTGCATTAACCGTGACACCAGGCGTGCGTTTTGACATGTACAAAATGGACCCTAAAGGTGCGGTTAAAGAAGATGGCACTGAGTACAAAAAGTTTGACGAAAATAATGTGTCGTTCAACCTAGGTGCGCTATATCGTATTGCGCCTACCATGAACTTATTTGCTCAGTATGGTCAAGGGTTCAAGGTACCGGCTTACGATCTTGCGTATCTTGATCATGATAACTCTTTATACGGCTACAAAATTAAGCCAAGTGATGACTTGTCGCCAGAAAAGAGTGACACCTTTGAGCTAGGTTTACGTGGTCACGTAGAAGATTTTTACTTCACGGCTGCGGCGTTTTACACCAAGTATGATGACTTCTTGTCAACGGCTTTGATTGATATTGAAGAGGGCACTAACCCATACACGGGGCAGCCGATGAATATCAATATTTATCAGTACCAAAATATTGATTCAGTCACTATTAAAGGCTTAGAGTTTGCGGGCCAATACTACTTAAACGACAACGTGTCTATGTACGCTAACGCTGCATATACCGATGGCCGTGATGATCAAACTGATGATTATATTACCAGCATCTCACCGCTATCAGGTGTCGCAGGCGTTAGGTTTGAAAATGACGACTTTACCTCAGAGCTATTAGTTAACTGGGCTGCGCGCATGACTAAAGTACCAGAAGAAAGCGTAGAAATTCCTGGCTATGCAACTATGGATTTCTTGGTCAACTACAATGTTACTGAAGACTTTAAAGTTAATCTGGCGATCACCAACCTGCTAGATAAAGAGTACGTTAAGTACATAAATGGTGCAGGTCATAAAACCAATGATACCTTGCAAGATATTACTGAAGCAGGTCGCACCTTTAGCGCCAGCGTTTCGTACAATTTTTAACATTTGTTAAATTTCGCTCAGTTTAGCTGATGCAAACAAAGGGTACCTGATATCAGGTACCCTTTTTATTTTGTAAAACACATGAAAAACAGAGTGTTACATGTGTAGATTGATTGACCGTGAGTGTTTACGCTTTATCTTGAATTGACATGAAATTTATATGAACGCGGTGATGTCAATTTGTTGTTAATTCTATGTGAGTTTACTTGTTGGTTTTGTTGGTTTTATCGTCTAGTATGCGAAAAAAGCAGGCATTGTTTAAACACGTATAAACCTATAACTATTAGAAGCTTGCGGTAAGTTTTGTTGATCACAAGGACAGTTGATTACATGGCTATTACTCAGTTATTTGGCTGAGTTAACTCAGATTAATTGCTGTTAGAGTGGTACTTTTTAATGTGGTCGAGTTTTACTAGAGTCATCCTTTTTATGGGGGTGATGATTTGGTTTCCCGCTTTGCTTGGTGCGGGTCAATTCATCAGCCAAGCTCAGGCTCATACCAGTCAAAGGGTCAGTTATAACGATGAGCAAATTGTTCACCTTGCTCAATCTAATCGCGAAATTCTCTACCAAACTGAACTGCTAAATCGCATGATGGCCATGTATGCCTATACAGGTAACGAGTTGTGGTACGACAAACATCGTATTGCCCTCAAGCAGTTTCAGCAAACCATTGCTCAAACTAAAGTTGACTATATTCATATTGCCCCCACCACTCTAGATGCTTTATTAAAGCATGCAAAACAACTATTGGAAGCTGATAGTTACGTATTTGAGCTTGTTGACCAAGGTCAGTTTGCTAAAGCGCGAATGTATCTTGAGTCAGCCGAGTTTAAAGACAAAAAGCTTAGGCTAATTGAGTCAACCCAGCAGCTTAGCAGTGAGCTTGAGCAGTACGTTAAAGTGCAGCGCAAGCAGCAACAAAACCGTTTACATCTAATTGAATTAACCGAGTCAGAAAAGCAATGGATAGCCAATAACCCAAGTGTGGTGATTGGTAATGAGATTAGCTGGCCGCCGTTTATGTACCAAGATAGGCATGGGCAGGTTTCAGGTATTAGCCATGATTTTTTACAACTCATTGAAGATAAAACAGGTCTCAAATTCACGTTATCTGAGCCCGGTAGCTATGCAGATGTACAGCGTTTGTTTCACCAAGGGCGGGTTGATTTAATTGCTGCGGCTTATTATTCCCAAGAGCGCCATAACTTAGCGATTCATACCCCAAGCTACCTGATATTAAGTGACCATATTTATGTGCGCGCCAACAGCACACTGCAACACTATGATGAGCTAAGCGATATAACGCTTGCGATCCCAGCAGGCTATGAAAATATCGCCAAAATTAAAGAGTTACTGCCTAATGTCATTGTCATTGAAACGCGCGATTTGCAAGACAGTATGGAGCGATTACAGCGCGGTGAAGTTGATGCCTTGATGGACTCGCAAAGTGTTGTGGACTTTTTGATCCGCGAGAATCAAATTACCGGTGTGAGATCGTTTGCTAGCCCGCTAGATCACAATAGCTTGCGCATGTTTGTGCACAGAGAACAGCAAATATTACACGGCATTATCGCCAAAGCCATTAACAGCATTACCCGCTATGAAAGGCAAGCGATTTTATCAAAATGGTTTAACCCTGAAACCGTGGCGCAAAAGCAGCTGCAAAATACCATGTTGACAGCTGCAGAGCTGGAGTGGCTGCGCCAGCACCCAACCATTCGCTTTGCATCAGACCCTGCCTGGCGGCCGTTTGAGTACATTGATGAACAAGGTCAGCATCAAGGCATGATGTCGGATTATCTAGCGTTAATTAGTGAAAAACTAAACGTTAATTTTAAGCTTGAACCCACTGACACCTGGAACGAGTCGCTTACTGCTGTAGAGAAGCGCGAAATTGATATTTTGACTTCAGCAACCGCAACAGAGATGCGCAAGCAGCATATGTCATTTACTCAGCCGCATATGACAGTACCTGCTGTGGTCATTACCCGTAGAAAAGAAGCTAATTACCTAAATCTTGAGCAGTTTGGCGATCGCACCTTAGCTGTTATTGAAGGCTACTCAAGTACAGACTGGGTTACTAAGCAGTATCCACAACAAACGTATCGGTACGTCGACACCATTAATGACGGCTTACGTTTAGTCTCCGAAGGTAAAGTTGATGGCTTGTTGGCGAACAAATTGTCTACGTTAGACAGTATTCATGAGATGGCGTTAGATAATCTCAAGATGAACTTTGTGACCAACTACAACTATCAATTGTCTTTTGCCGTGCGTAAAGACTGGCCGCAGTTAGTTTCGATTCTGAACAAGGTATTAGCCGATATTACGCCTGCTCAGCGCAACACAATTCGCAACAAATGGATTGGGATTGAGCTTGAAGGGGTTAGCAATAGCCTTGATATGAAACATGTTGATAGTGTGCCGGTCGAGCGGATGATACTCATTGCCCTTGTGGTGGTGTTGTCATTCTCAATAGTCGCTTGGTTTATGAGCCGCACTCGCGGTGATGCAATGGCGATTTATAGTTCTGGTCGTATGCGTTTTCTTGGCGTCATTAGCATCGGTTGTACCATTATTGTGGTGCAGTCTCTCACCTGGGTATCGCTAAATAAAGAAGAGCAAATTGCACGTTTGCAGGCAGGGAAGTCGATTGACGCCACCTTGCATGCCACCAAGACCGCGCTGGATGCCTGGATTAACGCACGGATCCAATTGATTGATTTAGTCTCTCACGACCAAGATTTGAGCCATCTTGCAGATATTATCAGCAAGACTAAATCATCTCAGCAGCATCAACCACTTTTGGAGCAACTTAACGAAAAATATCACCTGCAACAAGAAGAATGGAAGCTGGTGGTGGTGAATAAAGATGGCAAAGCTCTGGTAGGTAACAGTACCGACTTACCGGCTCTAGCACCCATGATCAAGCAACAAATGTCTGACGGTAGTGCCACTTTTGTGCCGCCACTGCGCAATGTCAATAACGACAAGGTGCAGATGTACTTTATTGCGCCGCTAGAAAATGATGTGGGTGAACCCGTCGCAGCCATTGTGGCAAAGGCCGAGCCGTTCAAAACTTTCGACCATATTTTGTCGGAGACGCAAATCGGTCATACAGGTGAAACATACGCCGTTAATCAGCGGGGGATGATGATTTCTGAAAGCCGTTATACCGAAGACATTATCAAGGCCAACTTACTGCAAAGAGGTGAGTCGAGCATTCTTAATCTTCGTCTTGCTGTGCCGCGCCAACCCCTTGATAAAGGTTGGCGATATTCTGATGGCGAGCCTCTGCCATTAACTAAAGTGGCCCAGCGTATTGTACTGGGCGAAAACGGTATCAATGTGGATGGTGCGTTTGATTACCGAGGTTATCGCACGATTTCAGCCTGGCTGTGGGATGATAAATTCAAATTTGGTTTGGTGGTTGAGATTGATGAGGATGAGGCTTTAGAGGGCTATTATCTATCACGCAACACACTCTATGGCGTGTTAGGCATTTCACTGCTAGTGATGTTGATTTTAACCGCATTTACTAATTGGATTGGTGCAAGGGCAAATGGCGTATTGCTTAATGCCCGTGATGAGTTAGAAACCCGAGTAGAGCGCCGAACGCTTGAATTGAAAAGATCTCAGGCGCAGCTGCATAGCCTGATTGAGTCGGCGCCAGATGGCATGATTGTATCTGACGAGCAAGGGCGCGTAACTATGGTAAACCGTCAGGCTTGCGATATTTTAGGCTTTAGTAAACAAGAGCTGCATGGCTTAAGAGTCGATCATCTGTTCGCCACTCATTTACGCGATATTTACTTTAATCGTCACCGCACCATTACCATTCGCGGTAATCAATATGACAGTGATAAAACTTTGAGTTTGTTTGCCCTGAACAAACTGGGTGAGCAGGTGCCGGTTGATGTTAAGCTGAGCTTGATTGAAACCGAAGATGAGCTGCGCGTTATTAGCTCACTGCGCGATACCAGTGAGCGCGTCGCCGCTGAAAAAGCCTTAGCTGAAAGCCGAAATTTGCTACAAACCGTTTTGGATAACTCGCCTGCATTGGTTTTTTTAAAAGACACTGAGAGTCGCTATTTATTGGTGAATGAAAAGTGGAATCAGCTGATTGGCAAAGAGGGTATAGATGCCGTTGGTCATGACGATTATGAGTTTTTTACCCAAGAAGAGTCTGACGCTTTGCGGCAAAACGATCGTGAAGTGATTGAAAGCGGTGAAACGGTTACCTTTGAAGAGCGGATGAAGCAAGACGATGTCGAGTGGGTGTATTTATCCCACAAGTTCCCCATTATGGATGAGCGCGGCGAAATCATTGCTGTGGGCGGTATTTCCACCAATATGACTGAATTGGTGCGTGCTCGCGAAGCGGCAGATGAAGCCAAAGAGGCCGCGGATAGCGCCCGTCATATGGCAGATAAGGCAAATCGAGCGAAAAGCGACTTCCTTGCCAATATGTCTCACGAAATTCGCACGCCAATGAACGCGATTATCGGCATGTCGTATTTAGCCCTGCAGACTGAGCTTGACCGCAAGCAGCAAAACCTTGTCAATAAAGTGCACCTATCAGCTAAGTCTTTGTTGGGAATTATCAATGACATTCTCGACTTTTCGAAAATCGAAGCCGGTAAGCTTGAGCTAGAACAGGTGAGTTTTGAGCTTAATGATGTACTAGTAAACTTAAGTAATCTCGTTGGCTTAAAAGCTGAAGAAAAAGGCCTTGAGCTACTCATTGATGCGCCACTATCAATCCCCAATAACCTAATTGGTGACCCACTGCGTCTTGGACAAGTACTGATTAACTTGTGTAATAACGCAGTAAAATTTACTCACAGTGGCCAGGTGATGATTAAGGTGCGAGTTGAGCAGCAGCGCGCTGGGCATGTATGTCTTCGCTTTGAAATCCAAGATACAGGCATTGGCTTAAGTGAAGAGCAACAACAAAACTTGTTTAACTCCTTTACCCAGGCCGACTCATCAACCACGCGCCAATATGGTGGTACAGGACTCGGATTGGCGATTAGTAAATCCCTGGTCGAAAAGATGTCCGGCACTATTGGGGTTGAAAGTGCGGTAAATTGCGGCAGTCGTTTCCACTTCACAGCTAGTTTCGCCACACAAACTCATAGACCCTTATTGCCAGTAGTGCCAGCGAAACTGGCAGGACTGAGAGTGATAACCATTGATAATAGTGCAAGCGCTCGGGCAGTACTTGATAGTCAGCTGCAGTCATTTGGGTGTGAGGTGAGCAGTCAACCTTCGCTGGCTTCGGCCAAGGTATTATTGACTACAGGCAGTGTCGCTAACGCTGACTTGATTGTGCTTGACGCTCACTCCTTAATGGATGCACCGCTCGAAATACGCGAAGAAGTATTACACAAACAGAGTCTAGAAGCGGTACCAGTGATTGTTACCGTGGGTGGCAGTGAGCAGGCGCTAGCAGATTGTGTAATAGATAAGTTATCACCCGATTGTTTGCTTAATAAGCCGGTGCTTGCTCCAAGCTTAATGAGTTCTGTCATTAATAAGCTAAATGGTATTAAGGCCAATGCAGTGACAGGTTTAGGGGCGATTGATTCTTTTAATAACGATACCCGCAAACTTAAAGGTTCGCGCATTTTGCTGGTAGAAGATAACGACATTAATCAGGAGCTAGCCTACGAGCTATTGACGGGCAATGGGCTTAAAGTTGAAGTGGCCAACGATGGTTTAGAGGCACTTGAAATCATGCGTCAACACAGTTTTGATGCCGTTCTCATGGACTGCCAAATGCCTGTCATGGATGGTTATGAAGCCGCCAAGGCCATACGAACTAATGCTGACTGGCAGCAAATACCTATCATTGCCATGACAGCAAATGCCATGGTGGGTGATAAAGACAAGGTATTGGATGCTGGTATGAATGACCATATTGCTAAACCTATTAGCGTGAAGGACATGTTCCGCACCATTGCCAAGTGGGTTGAACGGACAAGTGCTGCGCCTGATGAAGCAGTATTGCAAGCCTGTGATATTAAGAGTAATGACACTATTGAGAAGCCTGCTGAACAATCAATAATGTTACCAACAGTGCAACCTGCAACTGAGCAAGCACTCTTGGATGCATGTGAAAAGCAAGCCGCTCAAATCACTATTGTAGGTCTAGATACAAGGCTTGGTCTGAGCATTTGCCAGCATGACAGTAAGTTGTATTGCAGATTGTTGGCTAAGTTTGTTCGTGCAAATACTGAGTTTGAGCTGCAATTTACTGATGTTTTAGCGCGCTCTATTGTTGAGGCTGAGCGCTACGCGCATACGCTAAAAGGTGTTGCGGGCAATATCGGGGCGCTGCGTATTCAAGCGATGGCGAAAGCGCTAGAGGCTGCCTGTGAATCTCAAGCTGATAGTGCTGAAATCAAGCGGCAAGCTAAGCAAATTGGTGTCGAAGTTGACGCGCTTATTGCCGATATAAAAGTGCATTTAGATGTGGATACTTGCAAAGGTTTGGGCACTGATGATATTGAGCAACAAGCGGAATCAATCACCCAAAACCTGAATAATAAATCCATAGCAGATCAGCAGCTACAGTCGCTAATTACTGAGTTATATCGCTTATTACTTGATGATGACACTGACAGTAGTGATGTGATGGAGCAAGTTTTACCTTGGATAGTCAATGATGAAGCTACATTTAACCAAGATGTGCTTGCTAGGTTTAATGCACTGTCTGCGTTAATTGGAGGTTATGATTACTACGCCGCCAGTGAGTTACTTGAGACTATTGCGACCGAGGATTTGGCGATGTCGCTGAAAAGTACCGATGAGCAAATTAACATCAGCGAGCCAATTAACACCAGTGAGCCAATTGGCCCCAGCGAACTAGTTGATCACAGCGAGCAAGCTAAAAACAGTGTGCAAACTACAGATGCTGGGCTGGTTGATGCATGAGTAAGTCAGTTATTTTAGTCGTTGATGATACGCCGGAAAATATCGATGTGATTAGCGGCGTCCTCAAACCCGAATATAAAGTCAAAGCGGCGATTAGCGGTGAGGCAGCGTTGAAGATAGCAGCGCGTAAACCTCAGCCGGATTTAGTTCTGCTCGATATTATGATGCCAGGTATGGATGGTTTTGAGGTGTGCCAGTACCTTAAAGCCGACCCGAAAACAGCGCACATTAAAGTGTTATTTGTGTCTGCCAAAACCGAAATCAGTGATGCGCAGCGGGCATTAAATCTTGGCGCGGAAGACTACATCACTAAACCCATCAATCCTCAGGAAGTGAGGCTTATTGTTAGAAAACAATTGCTTAATAAGTCTGCTTAATTTGAACTATCAATTTGAGCCTGATACCGATGAGCAGCAAATCAGACTGCTATACGCTTTTTATGTCATGCATTTTAGATTAGTATTTTGTCTTTAGTTTGATTGCCCACAAGGACAAGGTAATGAATAGCAAGGCCAAACAAGCCACAGTGATCGGCGCGCAAATGAACCTGCAAGGGGAGATGGATATTCAAGGTCCAGCGACGATTGCAGGGCATACCAATGGTGTGATCCGTTCTAGCGCCGATATTGTGATTGAGCAAGGCGGCCTTGTTGAAGGTGAGCTTTATTGCCAAAGCGTTAAAGTCTGTGGTCAGTTCAAAGGTAAATTGTTTTGCAACAAGCTGATTATTGTTAGCTCAGGTGTGGTTGATGGTGAGGTGTCCAGCCATCAGATGGAAATCTATGACGGCGGACAGTTTATTGGTAAGCGCACCAAAGGGCCTGATGCCGATACCTTGCCAGATTTTACGGTCAACTCTGAGGCTAATGACACTGCTGATGACGAAACCACAGTGCAAGCTAAGCAAACCGTCAAGGCCGCAAAATCTAGTAAACCTGCGCCTAAGATTGAATCAGCCGCTGAGAGTAGCGATAGCTTAGGCGCCAGATTTGAAGCGCAAACTGCTGGCGCAAGTATCGATGCCGCTAGCGTCTCCTCTAGCACTGCTAAATCACCAACAAATGCCGCAGATGAACTAGCTACAGAGTCAAGTTCAAGCAATAAGTTACCTACCAAGTACCTAGTGGCCGTTATCGCTATGCTGGCTGTGGTGGGGTACATCATTGGCGGGCCAATGCTGCAATCGACTAGCTCGACTAATTCAACTTCAGCTTCGCCGTTAACCTCACCGTCAACCACTACGTCGCAAACAGCAAAACCTTTGCCGGTAGCTAAGCCAGCAGTCGAGTCTCAAGCGAAGCCAGAAGTTAAGTCAGAACCGACTTCAAATGCCAACGATGCTGTAAGCGATGAAAACACAAGCGCGGCTTCAGATGATTTAGAGGCTGCAGAGCCAACAGTTTCTGCTGATCAAAAAGCCAGTGAGCCGAAACTGTTTGCCGCGCCTGATGCTAACGCGCAAACTGAGAAGAAGCGCGCGCCGATTTCAGTCACTCAAGCATCTCAAACTGCAAGTGCGGTAGTTAAGAGCGCAGACAGCGTGCAAAATGAGTTAGCAGACGGTATTAAAAATAAGGCTGAACAAGCGACAGAGGCGCTGGAAAAAGTGGCTGAGCCTAAATTGTTTAATGAAGAAAAAGATAGCTCGGATAACCCACAACCTGCAGTGCAAGATGATACTGCAGGTCAGTAGTCATAATGGTTGAAGCTTAGCCTCACTTGTAAGGATAAATAGAGCCCGTTTAGGGCTTTATTTCTTCAATTTTCCAGTTATTTCTTTCTACTTCCAGCACTTTGTTTGCCGACAACTTATTGTCCAACACGCCACTGTTAGCCAATGCCTCTAGGCCTTTAACCAGCGGCTTGGCAATGTCATCTTTATCGCCTCTAAGTACGATGACGGGGTTGGTTAGGTATAGCTGAGCAAAGCGAGACAATTCATCTGCACTAAGTTGCTCAAGTACATCATAAAAAGCTTGAACGCGATCTTGCTGCTCAGTTCCTTGTGCAACTTGCCCCATAATCCATGGGGTTAAAAAGCTATTTTCAACTGCCCGCTGGCTATCAAGTTTCAGTTGCTGTTTGCCAAGCATATAGTCTTTTAGCGCTTTGAGCTCAGCATCTTGAGGTGATTGGCGTTGCAGCAAGGCAACGTGCTGCAGTATGCCGCTAACGAACTGTGTGGTATCAGCTTTGTCTGTACTGCCATATATGGTGAGGTATTGCCCAAGTGGCGCATCGACACAATAGGCGTAGACGCCATAAGTTAGCCCGCGCGTTTCACGTAAATCATAAAACAAGCGCCCTGAGTATGAGCGGCCAAGTAGTGCTGCCAATGACTCACATGCTAGGCGGTTGTAGCGCGCATCAGTGACCGAGTTTGCAAACAAATAGCCAATGCGCAGCTGAGTCTGGACTGTGCCTGGCTTGTCGATAATGGCAATGGGTTTTAAGGTCAAGTTTTGCTTATCAGCAGTGCTGTGAGCCTGCTTTTTAGCTTGAGGATGCCTTACTACAGATTGCGTATTTAGAAATTGAACGTCGCGTGTTGGCTCCTTTAAACCTGCTGTGCTAAACACGTGCCACTGCAGGCTTTGATAGGTACTGGCGAACAACTCGGTGAGTGATTCTATCGTTAGGCTGTCGATGGCTTGCTGGTTATTCACCTCGCTTGCGTAAGGGTGGCTAATACCTAACAGGCGCTTGCGGTAAGCTAGGTTTATCTCACTGCCAGTAAAGGCGCCAATATGACTATCTAGCTTGAGTTTGCGCTTGAGCAAATCGAGGTTAATCCCGTTTACCTTCCCCTCAGTTTTGGTCAGCGGGTTAGCTAATTGCTGCCACAACTGCTTAGCGAGCTTTAGCTTGGTCTCATAACTCGCCTCACAGTGCATGCTAATGACAATGCGGTGCAAAGTTGCTGAAAAACTGATGCTATTTAGGCAGCGTGTAATTTGCTCTGGTTTAGCATTGACTGCTGCCAACTCCCTAAGAGCTGCTTGTTCGCTGAGCGCCAATTGCTGCGCATACAGCTCAAAGGCTTTAAGCAAAATATCAGGGTTGGCAATGGCTCGCGTCTGGCTTATGCCAACTAGAGAAAAACGATGCGTTGAGAGGGGAAACTGGCTCAGAGACCACAAATGCTGATAGCTAGCATTATTAAGCTTATGGCTGAGTGGCGCGGGCGGGCTTTGATAGCTTAGCTTTGCTGCAAGGGGCGGTAAGTTTGTTGCTTGTGAGTCAAATTGCGGCAAGGTTGGGGTTATTGTAGCGGCGCTATCACTTGTTGAGTTGGCAGCGACTTGGACCGAGCTTTCACCATTAGTCTGTTTGTGCTGGCAGGCAACTAGCATTAGCAGCAAAAAGGTGGCAGCGAGTTTATTTATCAAGGGGATTAGAGAGCCAATTCGCATCATAAGGCTTGCTCCTCTAACCATTGTGACCAGGATTTAGGTAGCCACTCAAGCAAGGTTTTTCCACTGCGAATGTACCAAGCAGGGAGCATGTCTAATCTAACGGCTTTGTGTTGGTAATACTTGGCAGCAACTCGGGCCATGTCGTCACTGGTAACCTGATTGGTTCTTTGCCAGGGTGAAGTCAGTGGCGTGCGTTTGTCCCGTTGCTGACTGTTGGAAAGCATATTTGCTAGGGTCAATGGGGATGCTAGCTTAGCGAGTTTAGTTTCTAAATAGGCGGCTTTGACGTTGCAAAGCCGCGTATCACTAATGCCATTTTTTACTACATCATCAATAAGTGTCTCGACAATGGTTGCTAACTCATCTAGAGATTCGTTGGCTCTAGGTACTAGGACGATATTGGCGACGCCATGATGCTCAAGGGCTAAGGGATAAGATAAATGCAGCATGGTTTGCTGCGCACTCGTTGTACGCCTTGCCAGTAAACTGTCTCTTTGTTGAAACAGGTATTGGTTGAGCAGGGCGATAGCTTCTGCGTCTTGATGATTGCGCCCCACGGTATGCCAAGCCATTAGCACTGCAGGCCAAGGGCCGCGCTCATCCACGATACTGCCATGATTGGCTTTAGCATCTATCTGTAAATCGTTAAATTTGCTGGGCGCTGCAGTCGATTTTTGCCAATCGGCAAACTCATGCTCGATGAGTTCAAGCGTGTTGTCTGGTAGGGCGCCGATCAAGGTCATTTGCGCATAGTCAGGGCGATAATAACGCTGATGGAATGCCATTAAGCTTGATTGGTTCGCTTGCATTAAATCTGCCTTGGAGCCAATGACTGCGTGGCCATAGGGCGTGCCTTTTACTTGCTCGAGTAAATACTGCATGGCTTGACGTACATAAGGTTGGTTATCAATCGCGCCAGCCATTTCTTGTAGCACAGCGCCTTGCTGGTTGGCTATTGTGTCCTCGGTGATAACTGGCCGCCTTAACCTGTCAGCCTCTAGGTATAAGCCTAGCGCTAAAGCTTGTTTTGGCAGCTGAGCATAATAGCGAGTGAAGTCAAAAAAGGTGCTGGCATTAAAGCGTGCGCCAATGCGGTTCATTTGCTGGGCATAACCATCGCCAGGCAAGTTTTCACTGCCTTTAAATAGTAGGTGTTCAAACAGATGCGCGTAGCCAGTTTGCCCTTGAGGCTCGTTGCGTGAACCCACATTAAACAAGGTTGAGATGCTGATGGTTTGCTGTTGTGGTTGCGGCAACAATCGTACGCTAAGGCCGTTTTCTAACTGGTGATACTCGATGTTTTGTTCAAGTTCGAATAGCGGTTTGGCAAAACTATCGAGCTGGCACTGCTGGGCACTTTTTGCATTAGGGGTACTTTTTGCATTAGGGGCATGGTTTGTATTAGGTACATGGCTAGTATTGGATGCATAGCCGCTCGCAGAGATAAGCGTGCTGGCCGCAAAGATGCTCGATAATAGTAACGACTTAACGAGCACTGACAAAGGGCTGGCAATATTGGGGAGTTTGTCACGACTTAACACAGGCAATCCATTAGCAATCTAAGGCGTTTACTTAACTTAATGGATTTAGGTTAACCATAAAAAAAGGCTTTCTCAACAAAGCCTTTTAACTTTCGTCATGACACTAACATTATAGTTATCATGGATTAATACGCGTTGGCATGCCTGTACGTTGCTCAAGTAAACGCTTGATCACAAATGAGTCAGTTTCAGCATGGGCGATAAAGCGGGTGACTTTGCGGTCCAATTCCAGCATTACCGGCTCATTAGACTCAAACTCTTCCTGGGTGCGAGATAGTGGCTCGTGCACCTCAACGTAGCGGCCGCCGTTAGACTCTTCTGCGACTTTAACTGGCTGGTTGATAAACTCAACTCGAGTGCCAACGGGCACGCTATTAAATAGATGCTCGATATCATCATCTCGCAGACGTACGCAACCCTGACTTACACGCAGGCCAATACCAAAGTCGGCATTGGTGCCATGCAGCGCAAATAAGTTTCCTACATATAAAGCAAATAAGCCCATTGGGTTGTCAGGCCCTGCAGGCCATACATCCGGCAGGGTGACACCTTTTGCTGCGTAAATTTCACGGGTGTTTTTTGTTGGTGTCCAGGTAGGGTTCGCGCGCTTGCGATAGACCTTAGTTACCCAGTTTTCCGGTGTGTCGCGACCCACTTGACCAATACCAATTGGCAGTACGGTAACGCTGTTGCTGTTCTTGGGATAATAGTAAAGACGCATTTCAGCAATGTTAACGACAATCCCTTCACGCTTAGTATTGGGCAGGATCAGTTGATGCGGAATAATCAGGGTGCTACCTGGAGTAGGCAGGTAAGGGTCTACCCCCGGATTAGCTTGCATCATGTTGGTCAAACCTAGCTGGAATTTAGCAGCAATTGCTTCGAGTGTGGTTTTGCCCTCAGGTACTACATAGTACTGGTTTTCACCTACCACGCTATTGCCATTAGTTGGTAGTCGATACTCAACGGCGTGAGCTGCAATGCTTAACAGAGCACAGCTCGCAATCATAGCTGGTTTAATGGTTGATTTTACTAACTTTGCACAGCGTGAAAACAGGGTGTTCATGTATCAGTCTGGATCCTGAGTGAAAGGGCAATACTACTTAAGGCGCATCGTCACTTATTTACTGCCAAAATTCAATAGTTTTGACGACTCGCTTTGATTGCGCTTGTAATTCTTGCCCATAAAAAATGCCCCAGATGTGAGTATCAGGGGCATTGTTGTTTATGTTTCTCTTGTTCAGATTAGCCAAGCATTAATCGTACAACGAAGCTGGCGCTTCTGGTGGGCGGGTTTTGAAGCGACGGTGCAGCCACATATATTGGCTTGGATTCTTATCGATAATCTGTTCGATAATTTTATTGCCGCGAATGGCATCGCTCACTTCATCTTCACCTGGGAAGTTATCTAATGCAGGCATAATCTCAATGTTGTAACCAGTATCATCTTGATTACGCTCAACAAAAAATGGCAACACTTTAGCGCGTCCCAGTTTAGCGAGGGTGGTTGCGCCAGTAATAGTGGCAGCTTGATCTACAGCATAAAATGGGATGAACACTGCGCTTGAGGGGCCAAAATCCTGATCTGCGGTGTACCAAATGACGTCAGGCTTGCGAAGTGACTTTACCATTTGCCTTAAGTCACGTTTAGGGACTAAGCCCTTGTTTGAGCGCAGACGACCTTTGACCTGTAGGTATTCCATAACCGGGTTGTCGTGGGGGCGATAAACGCCAATACCAGGTTGGAACTGACCAAAAATACGTGCGCCCATCTCCAATGGTAAGCAGTGCACTGCAAACAAGATCACTCCCGTGCCATTGTCGATATTGTTGGTGACATGCTCTTTGCCTTTAATGGTCATGTGGCGCTGGATTTTCGCATCAGACCACCACCAAGCATTGATGGTATCAAATACTGCTTTACCGGTTTCTTCAAAGTTTGCATCGAGCAACTGTTGTTGTTGCTCTGTCGTCATATTTGGGAAGCAAAGCTCTAAATTGCGCCGAGCCGTTTTTGAGCGGCCTTTGACTAGCTTTTGCACTGCGCGACCAAGCGCAGCGCCCATTTTCATTTGCCAGCGCAATGGTAACAATAAGGTAAGACGCATCATGCCTACTGCAAACCACATTAGCCAATATTTTGGGTGGCATAACTTTGCCGAAAATTGAGCTTGCTCGACCACAAATCACTCATCTAACAATTAAAAATTATGCTTATTCTAACTCATTTCTAGGGCAATATTGGTTACAATCATGGTTAATTTCTAAGATACGTGAATTGAAAATGCCCTTAACACTCGTCACTGCTGAAAACTTAGCCCAATGGATTTGGCTCGATGATCAAGATTAAGTCTCGTTTAGCGAGCGTTAACTTATTGGCGACTGGCTTATTCAGTCTAAGTGCACGTTTGTGGTTTTGTCTCATGTTGGTTTTATCAAATCTAATGCTTGCGCCAAATACAGTGGGACAGAGTATCAGCGTCGAAGCTAGGTCAACCTCTATGAGTCAGGAGTTCAGTAACCAGGAAGTCAGTAGCCAGGACATGAGTGACACGGTTTCAAGTGGTCAAATAGCAACACGTTACAGCCACAAAGATATTATCGCTAAGATTGACCATCACTTAGCGCACCAGCTGTCTCACTCCTGGCTTGATATAGATGCTCACAAGGTGTTGCTATGTTCTGCCCTGACGCTAACCGAGTGTTTCGCTCAGTCGCCAGCTTTAAGTCAAAGCGCTTTGTTTAGCTCAGCATCGGTAAAGCGTCAGCTTGGGCTCAAGCATGCTATGGTGCTGCATCTAGGGCAGAGTGATTTACTTGGTGTGATTATCTATAACTTACAAGCCCCTCAGTTAAGCGCCATTGGTGTGGTTGATCTCATTCCTTATCACATCCCACTTGAGCAGCAGACAAAGCTATCGATTATTCATGAGTTAGGGCACCTGCAGAATATCCTGCTGCAAGATACCTTGTTTTCCGAGCGGCTTTCCCGCTATCAGCATGAGTGGCTGGCCGATATGTACTTGTTTTGGCACATGGCGCGAGATCAAGCTGGGCGTGATTTAATTTGGCAGCAATTGCATAGACGTAATTTGGCGATGATGAGTGATAGTAGTCGTATTAGCCATTGGAGTGCGCCGCAGTTGCAGTATTTGTTACAGACATATTCGCCGCAGATACTGCAAAGTTTTACGGGGTATGCGAGTTTTGCAACTGATGCGTTGGCACAAATCCCAAACTGGAATGATGATGAGCTTGCCGAGTTTACAAGCTTAGTGCAGCGCACTTTTGGTAATGATGTCATACAAATTCTTCCCCGCTATATGTTTTGGCGTCAAGAGCAGTTGATCCATACCTTAACGCCAACCCTCGTTAAATTAATGGGTAAGCACAAAACTCAGCTTTGGCTTAGCCGTCAGTTTGTAATGGCTGAAAATTTATCGCTATAAATCATAGATTAACAAGCTATACATGTGTGTATTTTGGTGGCTATTCTGTAAGCTTTTTGTGAAATATTAGATCTTTGAAACATTTATTTACGATTACAATTTTGTGTATTTACTGAACATATTGTGAAAGTGATAGTCTTTGATTTTTAAAGCAAAAAAATTATTTACAAGCCTATTGTTCGGTAAAGTGTTATGTGCTGGTATGTTATGCGGTTAAAAATGTTGTTAAATCGAAATTAGTTAGCAGATATTTCTAATGCCGTCTGGTAAGCTCATTTTGAAATTAGATGAGAGAGACCTAGTTGTATGGCAAAACGTTCACGCGTAGAAACTGAACGCACAGTTAACTACATTTTAGATGAAGCCTTAAACCAAATTTTGACGATCGGATTTGAAGCCATGTCTTACACGACGCTTTCAGATGCGACAGGGATAAGTCGAACCGGGATCAGTCATCATTTTCCTCGTAAAACCGAGTTTCTAGCTAAGCTGGACATGCGTATCGGTCAGTTGTTTGTTGATGAGTTAAATTTCACATCACTGGAACTGCTTGAATCGTCATGGAACGCTGCTATGAAACAGCCACGACACCTTGCTGTGTTAAAGCTGTACTTTAGCTTGTGTGGTGCGAGTCAAAAAGGCATTAGTTTCTTCACTGCAATTGAGCATGCTAAAGAACAAGCTGGTGAGTTATTAGGCGCAGAAGGTGAGCGCTGTATCGATAACTTGATCGGCCGTAGCTCAGTGATGTTACTAACTAATAATGTAGAAGAACTTGCTGCGTAGTAATGATTGATGACCTGAGCATTAGATATCAGGCATCACACATTCGAATTCAAGTCAGTTACCTACTGATAAAAAGCGCTCGCTGGAAACAGCAAGCGCTTTTTTAATGCCTATAACTCAGTCACTCAGCCTGCTAGCAAACGAAGCGGTGAAGATAGTTTCAACCCGCTTGAAGTATCTCTAGTTGGTAAATGCGTTTAGTCGGTAAAAGCATCTGGCGCCAACTCCCAATAATCCCATGACTCATATTGATATTGTTTGGCGAGTTTAACAGCTTGTTGATGGTGTTGTTTGGCAAGCCTACTGTTATCAAGCGCTTCATAAGTTTTACTCATTTGTTGATGCCAGTTCGGGTGATGCTCACCTTGAGCGCTAACGTGCTTTAAGATTTGCAGTGACTTTTGTGGATCTTTGGTGGCGACAAAGCCCTTTGAAAATGCGATGACAACTTCTAAATACGACTCTGGAAAGTCCTGTTGGATAGCTGCTAATACTTGGTCAACTTTGGTGTGCTGTTTAGAGCGAAATAGGTATTTTGCTAGGTGATAGGCTTGTAGCCAATCAAAGCGAAACCCTGCCCATTGCGACTGCTTTCGCTTAAAGTGCGCCAACAGTGCCTGATAGTCAGCAAACTCCAGCATTGGGTCTAAATCAACGTAATAGTTGGGCGCAAGAAACTCCAATCCCGCAACAATGGATGGCATAGCTGTCGAATAATGGGTTTCATCAGCAAACACCTGATAGCCGTAGCGCAAGTTTTGATCTGTATGCGCACTAAAAAGTTTATCCAACTCGGCAACGCCCATCCCTTTCTCGTTAGCGAGTGTCATAAACAGCTCGGTTTTTGGTTTAGTTTTCAAAAAGCGCTGTAGTTGCTGCTCTATATTATTGCCGTCATACCATGCGCTTGGGCTAAAAGCCAAAAATACGTTAAAAGGTGTGCTCTCTTGCATCATGCTATACAAGGTGAATAGCCCTCCCAATGAATAGCCTGACAGGGCTTTAGCGTCAGTGGTGCGATATTCGCTATCGATTAACGGGATTAATTCCTGGCTTAAATAGGCTTGCAGTTTATCTGAGCCGCCAAATTCGCTGCCTTCTTTTTCAGACTCCCAGGTATTGGCGTACAGATAATCTTTTTGCCCCTGCATAGCGATGCCCACAACGATTAGCGGTGGGATTTTGCCCATGCGCGCAAGGGTGTGGGCTGCAGCAGATACATGGCGAAACTGGAAGTCGCCATCAATAACATACAGCACGCTGTAGTGTCTTTGGGTGCCCGGAATTTGCATGTGATAACGCTCAGGCAATGCAACCATATAGCGGCGTTTAGCGGCAAATATTTGAGATTGATGTTCAAACACGTGACCGTAGCTAAGACTTTGTGAAACAGGGGGTTGTGAAGCAAGGCTATGTGAAACAGGGTTTTTGTGAGTGTCGTCTGCATTTACCTTAGCGCTATAGCTAAGCAGAGCTACCACAGTAAATAAACCGATAACGGCGTTAAGCAGAGAAGAAACAGTGCGCATGCCGATCTCCTTTTGGCAAAAGCTAATTCTATAAACTGAAAAAATGGGTTGAGAAGAAAAAGGTTAATAAACAAAGGTCGGCAGGCACTTTAGCGCTTAAGTGACTGAAAATGCTAGCTGTTAGACTAAAGTGTTAAACGCTGAAACACTTGTTTAGTGTTAGCTTAAGTTTACTGGCGCACCATTTATCTGCAGGCGAGTGTTGAGTTTTAGGTAAAAAATACCAGCTCGCATAGTTAACAACGAGCTGGTATTTGCTTTTCTATCTAACGTTTAGCTTAAAGCGCTTTAAGAATCGCTTCTACGCTGTCTTTCGCATCGCCAAATAGCATTTGGGTATTGTCTTTGAAGAATAATGGGTTTTGCACGCCGGCATAACCTGTATTCATTGAACGTTTAAAGGCAATTACGTTTTGCGCGTTCCATACTTCTAATACTGGCATACCTGCGATTGGGCTGTTTGGATCTTCCATTGCCCCTGGGTTAACCGTATCGTTAGCGCCGATAACCAGTACCGTGTCAGTGTCTGAGAAGTCATCATTAATCTCATCCATCTCTAACACTACGTCATAAGGTACTTTTGCTTCAGCAAGCAGTACGTTCATATGACCAGGCAGACGACCCGCAACCGGGTGAATACCAAAGCGCACAGTAATACCTAAATCGCGTAGCTTTTTAGTGATTTCAGCAACTGGATATTGCGCCTGGGCAACCGCCATACCATAGCCTGGGGTGATGATAACTGAGCTAGATGCTTTTAGCTGCTCAGCTACATCTTCAGCTGTAGTTTCGCGGAACTCGCCCATTTCTTCATCACCAGATGCTGCAGTGCCATCGCTACCAAAGCCACCTGCAATGACCGAGATAAATGAGCGGTTCATCGCCTTACACATGATGTAAGACAGAATTGCACCAGATGAGCCTACAAGCGCACCGACTACAATCAGTAGGTCGTTTGATAGCATGAAACCAGCCGCCGCAGCAGCCCAACCTGAGTATGAGTTTAGCATTGATACGACAACTGGCATGTCTGCACCACCAATCGATGCAACTAGGTGCCAACCAAAGGCAAAAGCAATTAGCGTCATGATGATCAGCGGTGTCATAGCGCCGCCAGCTTGTACGAATTGGATCATTAGGATTAATGACACAACAACGGCAGCCAGGTTGAGCTTATGGCGGTGAGGTAGCATTAGCGCCTTAGATGGAATTAAGCCACGCAGCTTACCAAAAGCTACCACAGAGCCTGTGAAGGTCACTGCGCCAATGAATACGCCTAGGAACACCTCAACTAGGTGAATGTTTAGCATAGCGCCAGTGAGGTGTGCGTCATGAGCGCTTGCCTGCTGGCTTGCTTCAACAATCGCGGCTTTGGCTGCTTGCAGTGACGCATGAACGTCATCACCTAGTGTTACCACTACTTCATTGACCGCTTGTGGGTGCAGGTCAATAAAGCTGTTAAAGCCAACTAATACTGCTGCCATACCGACAAAGCTGTGCAAAATTGCCACTAGCTCAGGCATTTCAGTCATTTCAACTTTAAGCGCGAAGCGAATACCAATCGCGCCACCAATAACCATCGCTAGGATGATCCAGTGAACGCCGTGTGTTTCTGGGTTTAGGATGGTTGCGCCAAGCGCAATGGTCATCCCGATGATACCGAATATGTTACCGTTCTTAGCCGTTTCTTGTTTTGATAACCCAGCTAGGCTGAGAATAAAAAACACTGCGGCAACGATATATGATGCTGTAACCAGTCCTTGAGACACGATAATACCCCTTAATCTTTACGGAACATTTTCAGCATGCGCTGAGTGACGGTGAAGCCACCAAAAATGTTAATGCTGGCAATGAGAACCGCGATAAACGATAGTGCGGTGACCAGTGCTGAGCCACTTCCTATTTGTAGTAATGCGCCCACCACAATGATGCCTGAAATAGCATTGGTGACCGACATTAGCGGAGTATGCAGTGCGTGGGTTACGTTCCAAACGACGTAGTAACCAACCACACAAGACAGAACGAATACCGTGAAGTGTGACAGGAACTCGGGTGGTGCAACCTGGGCAATCATGCCAAAGGCGGCAATACCTGCTGCGCCAAGAATGTACTTGAGCTTAGATGGCTTTTTCTCTTCTTTAACGGGTGCTTCTACTTTGGGCGCGGCTTGTTGCGGCGCGGCAGAAACCGAAATTGCTGGTGGTGGGAAGGTGATTTCGCCATCGCGAGTCACTGTCATGTTACGCATGACAACATCGTCAAAGTCTAAGACTGCATTGCCGTCTTTTTCTTTGCACATAAGCTTCATTAGGTTAACTAGGTTAGTACCGTAAAGCTGTGATGATTGCGCCGGTAGGCGACCTGGAAGGTCAGTGTAACCAAGTACTTTAACGCCATTCTCAGTAACGATTTTCTCGCCTGTTACTGTGTACTCACAGTTACCGCCAGTTGCCGCTGCAAGGTCAACAATCACGCTACCGCTCTTCATGCTATCAACCATTTCTTTGGTGATAAGCTTAGGTGCAGGGCGACCTGGAATAAGCGCAGTGGTGATGATGATATCGACTTCTTTTGCTTGCTCGGCAAAAAGCGCCATTTCAGCAGCGATAAATTCATCTGACATCACTTTAGCGTAACCGTCTGATGAGCCGCCTTCTTCGTTTTCAAACTCAAGTTTTAAAAACTCACCGCCCATTGACTCGATTTGCTCGGCAACTTCTAAGCGGGTATCAAATGCACGCACTACCGCACCTAGTGAGCCTGCTGCGCCAATTGCGGCTAAGCCCGCAACACCTGCGCCAATGACCAATACTTTGGCTGGTGGTACTTTACCTGCGGCAGTGATTTGTCCGGTGAAGAAGCGGCCAAATTCATGCGCTGCTTCAACCACTGCTCGGTAGCCACCAATGTTGGCCATTGACGAAAGCGCATCTAATGACTGGGCGCGAGAAATACGCGGCACCATGTCCATTGCCATTACTGTGATGTTCTTTTGTGAAAGTTTTTCAACCAGCTCAGGATTCTGTGCAGGCCAAATGAAGCTCACTAAGATAGTGCCTGCTTGCATTTGCTCGATTTCGTCATCCGTTGGTGCGTTAACTTTAAACACTAAGTCAGCTTGATACGCACTATCTACAACTTCTGCCCCAGCAGCTTCAAACGCAGCATCATCAAAGCTAGACAAATTGCCTGCTGCTTTTTCGATGGCCACGCTAAAGCCGAGTTTTTGTAGTTGTACTACAGTCGCCGGCGTCGCTGCGACGCGGGTTTCACCTGCAATACTTTCTCTCGGTATTCCAATCTGCATGACTGTTCCCTGATGGTTAATAAAAAAGGCTGTACCTAAACCTTGATGTTTAGGCGGTTACGGCATCCCATTATGTAATACCAATTAGCATAAGTATTTGATTATTCTTACTGGTTAAAACCGCTTATAACTTCGTTAGAAATTTTGTAGTTAGAACAACTAGCTAGCTGCAATTTCCGCCTTGTTCTAAGCGATTTTCCCTGCATAATCTCTGAACACTTATTTATCCCAATTGATATAAGGTCGAACATGATGGTGTGACCCAGACCCATCTTAGTGATGGAAACCAGGATTTAGTTCTTACTTGTATCGCGTTTTGTGATTGTTGTTCTGTTTTTGTGACAATCGAAGTGGCGTAAATTCAATAAGAAATTAGCCCCTTAGCTTGAAGCATTAGCTATAAACGTGACAAGAGCCAGTTAGAGAAATCCCACTGTTTTGCGTTGTAGATCACTAAAATTTTTAACTAAGCCACACTTTTGTAGCTCAAAAAATAACCTTTGCATATTCCATAAACGTATAAAGAATTATCTTTTATTCTTTTTTGACAATTTGGCCAAGGAGTAAGCTAACAGCATTATTTTGTTATAAGGCCGCCCTATGTTGTTAAAAGAATTATCTGCATTAGCTTCCCCCCTATCACAGGGGCAGGTAGAAAAGCTAAAGCAATTTACCGCCGAGCTAAATCCAATCCAGCAAGCCTGGGTGAGTGGTTATCTTGCTGCTAGTGCTAATGCTGTTGGCGCTGTGGCGAGTGCACCCGCAGCGCAAGCTAGTCAAATCATCACAATTTTATATGGCAGCCAAACGGGTAATGGTCGTGGCGTGGCCGAAACTCTGGCGCAAAAAGCGCAGGAGCAAGGCTACAGTGTTAATTTGACCTCAATGGCCGATTACAAAGCTCGCGCGCTAAAACAAGAAACCTTGCTGTTGGTGGTGGTCAGTACCCATGGTGAAGGTGAAGCGCCAGATGATGCTATGCAGCTACATGAGTTTTTAGCTTCAAAACGCGCACCTAAGCTGGATAACCTACATTACTCGGTATTGGCGCTTGGTGATTCGAGCTATGAGTTCTTCTGCCAAACCGGTAAAGATTTTGATGCGCGCCTTGCTGCACTTGGCGCGAAAGCGTTAACACCAATTGTTGAGTGTGACGTTGATTATGAGGAAAGCGCTGATGCATGGACTGACTCTGTATTAGAGGCGGTAAAACCTCATCTTGAATCATCAACTAACGCAGCCTCAGCGAGTGTAGTACCGATCTCTGCTGCGCAAGCAGGCGCGAGTCAATACACCAAGAAAGCGCCATATACGGCTGAAATCCTTGTGAGTCAGAAGCTGACTGGCCGCGACTCAGATCGCGATGTGCGCCATGTTGAAATTGATCTAGGTGAGTCTGGTATTGAGTATCAGGTGGGCGATGCGCTAGGCGTATGGTTTAGCAATAACCTTGAGTTAGTTGATGAAGTATTAGCTCAGCTTGAGTTATCTGGTGATGAGTCGGTTGAAGTGAGTAAACAAAGCACGACTCTGAAACAGGCACTTGTCGACAGCAAAGAGCTAACTCAGCTATATCCTGGCTTTATTCAAAACTGGGCTGAACTCAGTGGTGATAAGTCATTGCAAGCGCTTGCGAGCGACAAGAGCAAAACCCGAGAGTTTATGCTGACTCAGCAAGTGGTAGACATCATTAAGGCTTACCCAGCTAAAGTCGAGGCGCAAGCCTTTGTTGATTTACTGCGCCCATTAACGCCGCGTTTATATTCTATCGCCTCAAGTCAGGCTGAAGTAGAAGCAGAAGTCCACCTTACCGTGGCGTTAGTTGAAGATGAGCGTAATGGTCAGGCTCGCTTCGGTGGCGCGTCACATTTCCTAGCCTCTGCAGAGGAAGGCCAAGAAGTCAAAGTCTACGTTGAACCTAATAACAACTTCCGCTTGCCAGAAAGTCCTGACACGCCAGTGATTATGATTGGCCCTGGTACTGGCGTAGCGCCGTTTCGTGCCTTTATGCAACAACGCAGCAGTGATGGCGTTGAAGGCAATAGCTGGTTGTTCTTTGGTAACCCACATTTTGAGCAAGACTTCTTATATCAAACCGAGTGGCAGCAGTACCTTAAGTCGGGCGAGTTAACTCAGCTTGATGTGGCGTTCTCCCGTGATCAAGAGCATAAGATTTACGTGCAGCACCGTATCAGTGAACAGGCTGAGCAGGTATGGCAGTGGCTGCAAAATGGCGCGCACATATATATCTGTGGTGACGCCGAGCGTATGGCAAAAGATGTGCATCAAGCCTTGTTAGATGTTGCCCAAACTCAGGGCGGATTATCAAGCGAAGATGCCGCCAGTTATTTAGATACATTACGTGTAGAAAAACGTTACCAGAAAGACGTTTATTAACTTTTCTCACTAGAGATAAGAACTAGAGAACGCAAACAGATTATTCGTCACGCCACTAATTAGTCAGACTAAAAGCAATAACGATGGGCGCGGCCAAGACAAATTTTGAGGTTTCACATGAGTGAGCAAAAGTTAGCAGTAAATGAATATTTAAAAACCGACAGTGATTACTTGCGCGGCACCATTCAAGAGGGGTTAGACACTCAGGTGACGGGCTCGTTTAGTGATGGCGATCAGCAGCTAATTAAATTCCACGGTTTTTATCAGCAAGATGACCGAGACTTGCGCAATGAGCGTAAAGCACAAAAGCTTGAACCGCTATACAGCTTTATGCTGCGTGCTCGTGTGCCTGGTGGTATTTGTACGCCGGAGCAGTGGTTAGATGTCGATAGAATTTCATCTACCTTAACCACATCTAACAGTATTCGTTTAACCACTCGTCAAACGTTCCAATACCATGGTATTCCCAAGCGTAATCTAAAAACGCTAATTCAGGGGCTAGACAGAGCTGCGTTAGACTCAATTGCCGCATGTGGCGATGTAAACCGCAACGTGATGTGTAACCCAAATCCGATTGAGTCAAAGCTACATGAGCAAGCGTACGCAGTGGCAAAAGAGTTATCTGATCACCTGCTGCCTCACACCCGCGCTTATGCTGAGATTTGGCTCGATGAAGAAAAGCTAGTTGATACCCAAACCAATGAACCTGTTTATGGAAAAACGTACTTGCCGCGTAAGTTTAAAATGGCGGTATCAGTGCCACCAGATAACGATGTTGACGTTTATACCAATGACCTTGGTTTTATTGCCGTCGCTGAAGATGGCGAGTTAGTCGGCTTTAACCTGGTTGCTGGTGGTGGCATGGGGTCAACCCATGGTGAGGTGGAAACCTTCCCGCGTCTGGCTGATGATTTTGGCTTCATTAAAACCCAAGATGTTATCAAGTTTGCTGAGGCTGTGATGACTGTGCAGCGTGACTGGGGTAACCGCGTGGTGCGTAAGCGTGCGCGTTTGAAATACACCATTGTCGACCATGGTTATGATGCCTTTAAAGCTGAAGTTGAGAAACGTGCTGGTGTTAAGTTCGAGCCTAAGCGCGATGTGGTGATTGGCGATCGCGGTGACCGATACGGCTGGGTTGAAGGTATCGATGGCAAGTGGCATCTAACCTTATTTATCGAAAGTGGTCGTATTAAAGATATGCCAGGGCAAACATTGCAAACTGGCCTGCGCGAAATTGCCAAAATCCATAAAGGTGATTTCCGCATGACATCTAACCAAAATATGATTATTGCCGGTGTTGCAGAGCAAGATAAAGCTGAAATAGAAGGTTTGGCACGTAAGCATGGATTATTAGGTAAAGTACTATCGGCAACTCGCGGCCACTCAATTGCTTGTGTGGCGTTGCCAACTTGTCCGCTAGCGATGGCGGAAGCTGAGCGTTACTTTCCTGAGTTTATCGACCACGTTGATGCCTTGCAGCAAAAGCATGGTATTGAAGACCAAGCCATTGTTGTGCGTATGACGGGGTGCCCTAATGGCTGTGCTCGTCCGTTTGCCGCCGAAATTGGTTTGGTGGGCAAAGCGCCAGGGCGTTACAACTTATATCTAGGTGCGAGCTTTGAAGGCACGCGCCTGAATAAAATGTATAAAGAAAACATCCAAGAAGCGCAAATATTGGCTGAGTTAGACGAATTATTTGGCCGTTATGCAGCCGAGCGAGATGCAGGCGAGACTTTCGGTAACTTTACTGTGCGTGTTGGTGTAGTAAAGGCCGTTGTTGATGCAGCTAAGGATTTTCATGGATAACCAAGTCACGCAAGCTGTTGGCGATGAATCCCTAAGCGTTAGTGGCTCGATAAATTCGCCAATATCTAAAGATGAATTGTTGAGTTTGCTCGCAGCGCCAAAAGCGACCGCGCAGCAGGGGTTAGCGAAGGTTAACCAGTTTCTTGAAGGCTTATCAGCCGAGCAGAGAGTGGAATGGGCCCTTGCCTACTTACCTGACTGTCACGCTTTGTCGTCAAGCTTTGGGATCCAAGCTGCAGTGATGTTGCATATGATGAATAGCGCTAAAGCTAACATTCCGGTGATACTGACAGATACGGGATATCTGTTTCCTGAAACCTATCGCTTTATTGAAGAGCTAACAGAGCGCTTGTCGTTAAATCTTCATGTGTTTAGCGCAACCAAAAGTGCTGCTTGGCAAGAGGCAACTACAGGAAAATTATGGGAAAAAGGCCTAGATGCGTTAGATGAATACAATCGCATTAACAAAGTAGAGCCTATGCAAAGAGCGCTAGCGCAATTAAGTGTAGGAACCTGGTTTGCAGGGTTACGTAGAAGTCAGTCAAGTACGCGAGAAGAGCTGCCTATTTTGGCGATTCACGGTAAACGATTTAAATTCTTACCGATTATTGATTGGTCAAATAAGCAGATCCACGAGTACCTAGTTGAGCATGATTTGCCGTATCACCCTCTGTGGGAGCAAGGTTATGTGTCAGTCGGTGATACCCACTCATCTCAACCGCTTGAAGCTGGCATGACAGAGGAGCAAACACGCTTTAACGGTATGAAACGCGAGTGTGGCTTGCACTACGAGATCTAACCTATATTGCGTGCGCTTAAGCGCTAATTAATAGATCAAATAGCGCTAGTCCAAAAGTGTGAATTTGGTGAATTTTATCAGTGACGATGAAACTGTAATAAAAACGCCTTGTCAGTTATATAGGCTAGAACTTACTAAATGACCGATATCCTTGTGGTATTTTTGCGAGATAGGCATATAAATCGCTGTTAAAGGCTGTTTTTATGAATTTTTGTTAAAAAACTCATGCAAAAGCCTCTAGGGTGGTCTAAATTTAGAAGTTCCCGTAGACGGTTTTTGTCGACACTTTAGGACTGTAATTGCAATCCAAGTACCTCCAAAAGCTTCGCTCGCTTCCACGAGCACTTGATTGACTTGTTAGCGCAGGAAAATCAAATCAGTTATCCCCAGCAGGGCAAGATTGCCCTGCTGGGGATTTTATTTTTTATCGCCCCGCCATAAACAAACTTCAACAATTCATAGCACTTAAATCTTATATAGGTCACAATAACTCACTGTTTTATGCGCGCTTTATAGATTGTTAATTTAAAGATAGTTAAAAATCTAGTCGCAATAGTCCAACAATAAAAATGGAGCAAAGATGAAAAAACTCGTCGTCGGGGCAGGGATTGTCTCACTCGCCGCATTAGGTTATGTCGCCACTATGCAAGATTCTGCCTCGAGCAATAGCCAGGTGCTTGCCAATGTACCGGCAGACACTGTGATGCTATCGGCCCAGTTAACGCCGTTTCCTATTAAGCAGTATTTAGCCTCGTCTGCTAAGCAATATCAGGCGATGCCACATGAGCCTATTCCGTTAGATGTGGCGCCAGAGCTACCTATCTCGCCACTGTTTATTAGTTTGTTTAATAGTGCAATGGCAAAGTTAGACGACCCACAAGCTGTGCTGGCTCAGTTTGGTATCGCCGATACCATGCGTAGTTCATCTTATTTTATTGGCGCATTGCCTGTAATGAAGTTCGAAGTGACAAATCCTGCGGCTTTCTGGGCTGAAATTGACCGAGCTGAAGTAGAAAGTGGTGTGCTACATCAAGCGCAAAACCTCCGCGGTTTGGCTGTGCGTAGTTATCCTGTGCTAGATAGCGGCGAGCCAGAGTCAATTGATTTGGTTATTGCAGAAAAAGACGGTTGGGTTACTTTTACCTTTAAATCGTCATTGATCGATGAAGAGTACACCGCACAAGCATTGGATCTTGCTCAAGTTAGCAACCCGATTACGCAAACTAGCTATGTTGAAGATATTTTCAAGCAATATAACTTCACTAAAGATGGCGTGAGCTTTATTAACCATCAGGCACTTATGAATGGTTTGACGTCAGAGAGCGGCAATACGCTGGCGAAACAAATCTCAGGTATCGCCGCACTACAAGGCTCACAAGAGCTGGCTATGATGCGCAGTACTGAGTGTCACACTGAGCTAATGTCGATTGCTAACAATTGGCCAAAAACTGTCATGGGTATCGATAAGCTAGAAGTTAAATCTGGTCATTCAACCATGGCAAGCAGAGTGATTGTTGAGTCAAAGAACGCAAAAATTTTAAAGGCGTTGAGTAAGCTACAAGGTTTTGTACCTAGCTTTGGCGAGCAAAGTTTGTTTGCTATGGGCTTAGGTATTGATGTTGGTGAAGTTTCATCTAGCATCAATGCAATTTGGAGCGATTTACAAACTCCGAGCTATCAGTGTGCGCCGCTAGCGCAAATGCAGCAGGAAATAGCCCAGCAAAATCCTATGATGCTTGGCATGATGACTGGCATGGCTGATGGTGTTAAAGGTATCAGCATCAGCGTCAATGGTTATCAATTGTCTGAGCAAAATGGCCAGCCAAAGGTTGATAACCTCGATGCATTAGTTGCGGTCTCTGCTCAAGACCCATCATTGTTGTTGAATATGGTAGCGCCGTTTTATCCGCCGCTTGCCCAAGTGCAATTGACTGATGGTGGTGAGGCTGTCGATGTATCTTCGATGCTGATGCTACCACCTGAGTACGGTGTAACGGCTAAGCTTGCGCTTCGCGGCAACCACTTAGTGTTATTCAGTGGTGAGAAGGGCGTTGCTATGGTTGATAATTTAGCAAGTCAAAAGCTTGAGAATAATGGCTTTATTGCGACACAAATCGACTACAAGAAAGCCATTGGTCCGTTAATTGATGTGATTGAAAATAGTGGTGAAGAAATGCCACCTGAGCTTGAGATGTTCAAGCACTATGATATGAACATGTCGATGGATATTCGCTTTACCGACAATGGTATTGAACTAGGCTCTAAAGTGGAATACGGCGATAAATAAGCTGTACTATAACCCTATTCCCTAAATAGACTATCAAGCTTGGTTATAAACATATAATCACAACAAAAAAGGTGCCAATTGGCACCTTTTTTGTTGCTTGCTCGATGCAACGTCAATGAAGCATTTACAAAATATCGTTAAGCGCTAAGCCAATACCAATACGTTGGTTATGGTGATTATAGTCGATAAGGCTTTCACCGTAACCATTAAAGTACTGAGTATACAGGCGCAAGTTACCGACAATCGGATAGCTCCAGGTGACTTCTACTGCGCCGCGCTGAGTGCCAAATAAATCGTTGCGTAGCATCATAGTAAAGCGATGATCGCCCACACCATAAATTGATGTCAGCTCGAAGTTACCCATGTAGTCGCCAATGTCTGGGTTATCATCGCCGCGAGGGTCAGTGTCGAACTCTTTGTCATCTTCAGGTATACGCCACCATGCCTTTAAACCAAGCGCAAAAGGACCTTTGTCGAATACCATGGTGCCGTATATGCGGTTCCAGCTGCGTGACAGTGTTGTTGATTGGCCATTAGATTGATGCACCATACCAAAACCCCAAAATGAGTTGGTTAGGCCTGCCACTTCCCAGTCGTTATTGAACAGCATGAACATTTCCGGTTCATGGTTGGTTTCTCTAAATGGTGATGAGACGTCTTTGTTATACACCTGCCAATATGACTGGTTAGAATAGGCAAAAAATAGGTGACCATTATCGCCAAACATGTTGTACCACAATGGAAACTTAAAGCTAATCTGAAACTTAGCTTCAATGTTGTCGACCTTACCTTCTTCATCTGGGTACTTTTCCCTAAAAGGCTCAAAGTTAGTTCGAGTTTGGTAAGTCACAGGTAAAATATAATTGGCTTTGTGCGGGGTGATCACAAAGGCGTGATCTGAGGTTTCAAGCTCATCTTTAACTCGAGCTTCTAGCAGCGAGTCTTGTGCGCTTGCAACTGAAGTTATGCCCAGTGTTAACAGTAATATGCTTATAGTATGTTTTACGCTTCGTGCCACCCATCTAACTGGCCCACGACTTGATATAGTTCCAAACTGTTGTTTATTCATCTTGCTTCCTAGCTAAGTTGTACAGCGCTGATATTGTCACCAAAAATGTTACCGAGCGTCGAGCATTTGGTTAGTGCCTTTTTCTAATCTTTGATTTAAACAAACTTTTAAGTAATCTGCATGAAAATTATGCGTCTAGCTTGTTTTTCTTATGCCCCGCTTAATAATCACAAATTTTTATATAACCTGAGTTCGGGATAAGGAAGTGTCAAAAGTGCTCCAGATTGACTTTATATAAAGCTTTATGTTTCTAGCGAGATAGTTTTGTTTAGTTCAAGGCGAAGCTACGCGTCAATAGCTAGTCTATTGCGAGTAGCTTCAACACACTCTTTCTTACTAAGAGACAGGCAAAAATAGTCGTTAGAATTCGATTTATTATCCCGAGTTCAGATTACATATTCATTATGGTTATAAAAACTAACTATTAACTATTATATATGGAATATGTAAACCGTTATATTTGAACCAAATCAAACATAGCGGAAGGCGTGATGGAGCTAATCTCAATCCCCAATCAACAGGCAATCGGCAAGGTCTGGCTCGTAGGAGCTGGGCCTGGTGATGTTGATCTACTGACGGTAAAAGCCTTTCGTTTGCTGCAACAAGCAGAAGTGGTGCTTTATGACGCACTAGTTAGTCCGGAAATCTTAGCCTTGTTACCAGCAAGTGCTGAGAAAATTGCCGTGGGCAAACGCGCAGGCAAACACAGTGCAAGTCAGGATCAAATAAACCAACTACTGGTGACAAAAGCGTATACCCGTAAAAGTGTCATTCGCTTAAAAGGTGGCGACCCATTTATTTTTGGTCGTGGTGGCGAGGAGCTTCAGACCTTAGTTGAGGCTAAGGTGCCATTTGAAGTCGTGCCGGGTATTACTGCCGCAAGCGGCACTTCATC
The DNA here is from genome assembly GCF_012263345.1 of Shewanella sp. WXL01. Taxonomy (NCBI): domain Bacteria; kingdom Pseudomonadati; phylum Pseudomonadota; class Gammaproteobacteria; order Alteromonadales; family Shewanellaceae; genus Shewanella; species Shewanella sp. WXL01. The sequence goes on from NZ_JAAIKQ010000003.1 coordinate 79,144, forward strand.
TTATGCGGGTATTCCGTTAACTCACCGTGATCACGCGCAAGGGGTGACTTTTATTACAGGTCATTGCCAGCTTGAGTCTCGCCCAATGGACTGGCAAGGCTATGCCAACCCAAATAATACGCTAGTGGTGTACATGGGAATTTTAAACGCCGAGATTATTCGTGACGGTTTGCTCAATGCAGGTCGCGCTGCGTCAACTCCTGTCGCCATTGTTTCAAAAGCGACCACTCAAGAGCAGCAAGTATTTAAAGCTAGCTTAGGTGAGCTTGCAACCCTAGCAAAGCATCCTGAACTGCAAATGCCAGCGCTGATGATTATCGGTGAAGTGGTAGAGCTCTCTGACAGTTTAAATTGGTTTGAACCAAACTCAACATCCTTGCAAGGCGAGCAATCGCTAGCCTTGTAATTGAGTGCTTCTATTGTTGTTGATGCATATTTTATGTTGTTTTCAACAAACTAATCGCCGCTGGCAGTGATGTCAGATTATTTGCCAGTAACACTTCTTTTAAACGGTCGGTAAACTTAGGTTTGTGTTGTCTAACCACGTGATAAGTTTGGAAGCATTTGACAATATCATCTTGACTGAGTGTTTGTTGCTTGAAATATAGTGCGCTTAAATAACAGCGAACCATAAAACAGTCGATGATCAGTTGTTGCAGCATAAACTCTGGATCATGCTGCTCGTCCATAGGGAAGTGGTTGTGATAAATAGAATACAAAATAAAACGCGTAAACAGCTCGTCGTGATCAGTCACCACTTTAGTGACACCCTTCTCCCAAGCTTGATTTAACTGCTCAATAGAGTAGTTGTTTTGCTCATTACATACTTGGTTAATAATGTCATTTAACGATGAGAATCTGTCCCTAATCCCTCTAGAGTGCAGCTTAGCTACCGCGTCATGAATCGCAACGAAGGTTTGATTCTGCGGTGCACTAGTATAAGGAATTTGCCCATAACTTTGGCTGAACATACCCGCTTGTGCCATCGCTGATAGTTGCTGATGACGGCTATCGAGTTGTGATAATGGCGCTTGGCGCAGCTTTACCTGCGTAGCCGTTTTAATTAAAAAACCGATTGCCAGTAAGGCTTGTTGCCACGGCAGACCTGAGTTGACCAATAAATCTAAGCTATAGTCATAGGCTTTTTCTAACCATGGCGCGCCGGGCTTTGCAGGTGCATTGTTGCCGCTTGGGTTTGCGCTAAACTGAAATGCATCTTCAAACAGCACTAATCTTGCGGTTTCAGGACATGACAGGTACAAGCTCATGTACTTATGCCCGTCAATAATCTGGTTTCGTTTAGGGTAGGTTTTGCAGGTGTAACTTAGCGCATCTTCACCTGCTTTACTGTGGATTTGGCACCACTTTTTCTCATCAAGAAATGGGCAAGCGCCTTGCTCGTCAAGGTTAACGATGGCCCAGGTTGATTCGTTGTCTTTGACTTCGGTCAATGCAAACTTGGCTATATCTGCAAGCTGCTTATTGCCCACTGTGCGTTTGTAGCTTTGTTTGTCGAAGGTGATCATCCAGTCATTACAGCAGCTGTCACTGCACTGCGGGCCAATGCAGTTGAACATTTCGACGTAACTTGGCTTGATGATCAGGCTTTCCATAGTATTCCCTAGGTCTTTGTTAAACGATGTTATACCAATTGGGATAAATAAGTGTTCAGATATTACGCAGGAAAAATCGATTAGAACAAGGCGGAAATTGCAGCTAGCTAGTTGCTCTACCTACAAAATTTTTAACGAAGTTATAAGCGATTTTAGCCAGTAAGAAAGATCACATACTTGTGCTAATTGGTATTAGCCAGCTTTTTGACGAAACTGGCTAATATGGTGTTAAACAACGACTGACTGCAATACTCGAGCCAAATTGCCTCCCATAAAGCGGTCGCGATCGGAAGATTTGAATCGCGCTTTGCGCAGCGCATCGTCAATGCGGCTCATGCGATCAATATGATTAAGCTCTGGGATCACCACGTGTCTTGGCTCAACATCAAACCCAAGCACATTTTTAGCCCGCAAGCTATGCCACCAATCCAGGTATTGTTTAACCCCTAGGGCGTTATCATTCTCTAGCTCAAGCAGTTTGAGGTGACCGCGCAGTGGATAGTCATTGGCGATGGCGACAGACTCGACGCCGCCCACGCGAGATACATGCTCAAGTTGACGTACAAAGTCATCAACAGTAGGAACAGGGTTGTTAGTTAGCCAAAAACTCATCATAAATACGCCAAATACGCCGCCAGTGTCGGCAATGGCGCGGATAACTTCATCTGGGCTACAGCGGGCGTGGTTGACGATGCTGCGCACTGCGCCATGTGACTGCACTATTGGCTTATTGCTTAAACGTGCGGTATCAAGTGCGGTTTGTACGCTTGAATGGCTAACATCGATGAGCATGTTCTTTTGGTTTAGCGCAGCAATCAACTCACGGCCTTGTTCTGTCAGCGGTTTATCGAGCCCCTGACTACCATCATTGTCTAACGCGCCACCCGCAAACTCGTTGCCATAGTGGTGCGTTAGCTGCAGTACCCGCAAACCTTGCTGGCGAAACTCTTCTAGCTGTTGCCAGTTGTTGGCGTTGCTGTCACCCTCAACGCAATCCGCGCCTTGGATTTGAAAGAACACTGCGGTTTTGTCCTGGGCGACCGCTTTGTCGATATCCAGCCCGGTTAAGCCTCTTTGATAAACATCTGGGTGAGCGTCGACAGTCGCATTGGCTTTGGCAATACTCTTGATACAGGCGTTGTAGGTACGTTTGTAGTTGGTGGTGCCATCGGCTTGTTTTACTGCTTCAATATCTGAAATATCAGCGATAAAGGCGTTGAGCTTAGAGGCTTTTACGTCGTTTACGTCTTCTGGTAGGAAGCACAAACCGTCGATATAAAGCCGTTGCCGTCTTGCCCATGCTGGCATGGAGGCAAAGGGAGAGAGTAGCGCACACGCGCCAAGCCCTTGAAGTAAATGACGGCGTTTCGGGTCATATAACGAGCCTGGCATGGCGTGTCCTCTTATGCTGAATTAGTCTGCTTGCTTGGGTTCTCTATAATACGGGCTTGCATTTGGTTTTGTAACATAGACTTAGCGACGTTTGTCTAGCCTGGTCTATTTTGGGCTACCTGTGCTTATTCTTGGCTAAACGCGGCAATTGCATTTGCCAACGCGGTAATGCCATTGGTTCTTGACGGGCTCAACTGACCGCTTAATCCTAGGCGTTGAAACTCATCAGAGATACTAAAATCGGCAATCTCGCTAGTAGTTTTCGCCTGCGTATAACTTAGGATGATTGCAATGAGTCCCTTTACGATACGCGCATCACTGCTAGCAATAAAATAATGTTTACCATCAATTAGTTGGTGATACAACCAGGCCTGGCTTTCACAGCCTTTTACTTGAGCTGACTCATGTTTTAGGCTTTGTGGTAGCTCAGGCAGTTGCTTACCTAGCAGCATAATTTGTCGGTATTTTTCCTGCCAGTTTTGTGCATTTTCGATGAGTGTGACGCCATCAAAAATACTCGATGGAAGCTCGGTAAATAACGATGATTCAGCCGTTGGGCGAACTGACATGGGTGTTTATCTCTTATTAAAAACGATTACAGAGATTCTATACCAAAATGTCGATGACTTCTTTTAAGCCATTAATAAATCTATCGATATCGGCTTTATTGCTGTAAACTCCAATCGAAACTCTGCAGCAGCCCGCTAAAGCTAAATGTTCCATCAATGGCATAGCGCAGTGGTGACCACAGCGCACGGCAATGTTTTGCTGATCTAGCAAGATGCCAACATCCTGATGGTGCTCACCTTTGATGTTAAAGGCAAGGGCGCCGACATTGGTTGACTGCGGCTGAACGCTCTGTGTGCCACAGCTGCCATCTTCGCCACTATCGCCTATACCATATAGGTTAATATCCTCTAACAAGCTTAACTGCTGCTGAAGATAACTCATTAAGCCGCGCTCATGGTTAGATACGTGGGTTTTATCTAGTGAGTTTAAGAATTCAATCGCTGCACCTAAACCTATAACTTCTGCAATTGCTGGGGTGCCGGCCTCGAGGCGATTTGGCAACTCACCAAATGTGGTGCCACTAAAACTCACCGTTTTGATCATCTCGCCGCCAGTGAGCATAGGCGTGAGTTTATCGAGTTGCTCAAACTTACCGTAAAGTACGCCGATGCCTGTTGGGCCATACATCTTATGACCTGAAAAGGCATAAAAGTCGCAATTGAGTGCGCTAACATCAACCGTTAAATGCGCCACTGCTTGTGCGCCATCAACAAACGTCATTGCGCCTGCTTGCTGAGCTTGGGCAAGCATATCTGCCACAGGATTGATTGTGCCTAACGCATTGGTGATGTGGGCTAGTGCCACAAGTTTTGGCTTTTGCGCTAGTAGGGTTTGATAACCTTGCTGACAGATTAATCCATTGTTCGTTAGCGGAATGGGTTTAACAATCGCGCCTGTGCGTTTGGCGAGTTCCTGCCAAGGTACTATGTTGGCGTGATGGGCGGCGCCGTCGACTAAAATGACATCGTCTTTCGCAAATTGCTCAGTTAGGCCATAGCTAAGCATATTAATCGCGCTTGTCGTACCTTGAGTAAAGATGATCTCGCGGCTGCTTGCAGCGCCCACAAAGCTGGCGACTTGCTCTCGTACTTCTTCATAATCACGAGTGGCCGCGGCTGATAACTGGTGCGCGGCGCGGTGCACGTTAGCGTTACTGCGTTGATAATAAGCCGTCATTGCGTCAATCACGCACTGTGGTTTTTGGCTAGTGGCTGCGGTATCTAAATAGCAAACTTGCTGCTCACCTTGTCCACTATTGTCGCCATCGCTGTCGCCATCTTGTTGAGTATTCCTCTGGGCAAGCAAAGGGAACTGCGCACGAATAGCGTGATGGTCAAACTCCGCGGAAGCAGGTTGTAAGTGAGTAGAGGTTGATTGATTAGCAGAGGTCATAGCAAGTGGCGCTTATAAATGGCTTTTAACAGGGGCGATAGTACTTGAAGATCTTCAAGTAATTGCCGCCCCTTTGCAAGTAGAAGTTAAGCTTGCTTCCTCTAAGTTGATTTACTGCCTATCAAACTGGCTATATATGCTTTTACCCAGCGTTCTCTGATCAAGGTCAAGGGAAACGACTAAGGGCAAGGGAAGCGATAGAGTGCAGATAACTCATCGATTCTTGTTTGTAGCTCACCAGACAGTGCTAATTCCTGACTGGCAATATTCTCTTTTAATTGCTCTAGCTTTGATGCGCCAATAATCGTGCTGCCAACAAACTTACGTGATTGCACAAAGGCGAGCGCCATTTGCGCGGGCGATAAATTAAACTCTCTAGCTAAATCCACATAAGCCTGAGTTGCCTCAATTGCCATTGGCGTGCTGGTATAGCGAGCAAACCGTGGCGAGAGCGTCATGCGCGCATCTGCTGGTGCTTGATTGTTAAGGTACTTACCGCTTAATGCACCAAATGCCATTGGAGAGTAGGGGAGCAGTGGTACTTCTTCGCGTAAGCTGATCTCTGAATTGCCCATTTCGAAACTGCGATTTAGCAGGCTGTAAGGGTTTTGAATACTCACCACTCTTGGCAATTCATGCTTTTCAGCAAGCTTTAGATACTTCATAAAGCCCCAAGGGGTTTCATTGGAAATACCTATGTAACGAATTTTGCCTTGCTTGACTAATTCCGACAGTGCTTCAAGGGTGTCTAAGATTGGTGTAGCATGTTCATCCTCATAATGCTCATACATAAACTGGCCAAAATAGTTGGTGTTACGCTCAGGCCAATGCACCTGATACAAATCAATGGTGTCGATTTGCAAGCGGGTAAGCGACTCTTCAACCGCCTGATGAATATTGCGCCAGTCTAGCGCCATGTTAGGTCTGAGTGGGTCGCCTTTGACGCCGGGAGCGGCAACCTTAGTGGCGATAACGAGATTATCGCGATTACCTCGTTGTTTTAAATAGTTGCCTATGATGCGCTCAGTTTCGCCCTGAGTAGAACTTTGTGGCGGCACAGGGTACATCTCGGCAGTATCAATGAAGTTAATGCCCTGGGCGATAGCATAATCAAGCTGCTCGAATGCATCTGCTTGAGTATTTTGGTCACCCCATGTCATTGTGCCTAAGCACAATTTACTGACTTCTAAGGTCGATAGACCAAGTCGTTGATATTCCATTTGTTACTCCCGCAAGATGATAGGTAATTTCACCCTAACAAGCTTTGTGGGAGTTGAAAAGTGGTGACGAGCTGTATCCGTTTTAGCTGCTTAGTTTATAAGCAAGCGTTGAGTGTTGAAGTGATAACTTACTTATCAACAGTCAGCGGCAGTATCATGGCGACTTCGCAGGCATCATGGCCTGTGTCACCAAGATGTTGGCATCGCTTGAAGCCAAGCTGATTGTAAAAGTTTAACGCTTCGGGCAGTAGGGCTGTGGTTTCAAGGTAAAGCTGACTATAACCCTGTGAAATGGCAAATTGTTGGCAGATTTCAAACATAGGCAGAGCAAGCTTTTTACCGCGAATAGCTTTGCTAAAGTACATTTTTTGTAGCTCGGCGATACCAGTGGTATTAGTTTGACTTTGGGTTTGCGTCAATGAGCTACTTAGTGGAGCGATACCTGCGCCGCCCAGTACCTTGCCTTGATGTTCAATTACCCAATATTGCCAGCCATCTGCAGCATAAGTTGCTGCCATATCATCTAGGCTTGGGTCTGCTACGCCATAGCCTTTGTCTGCCGTTAATCCATACTCTGCGGATACGCTGCGGATAACCTCTGCTACAGCTACGTTATCTCGGGATTCAATCGGGCGGATTTGCCAGTCTTGGTCGTTAACCTGATTTATATTGTCGACGGTGATATTAGTCATTCTTTTCCACGTTTTATTCAAACAACTCTTGGGGAACAAATTACTCGTGATTAACAAACAGCTCAGGATTAACAAATGGCGCCATGGCTAATATCAAGGCATGGGTGTAGTTGCTAGTACGAGTGGCTAGATTGTTTGTCAGCAAGCCAATCGCGCCGCCTTTTTGTTTGATGTTGTCGGTATTAAATAGTCTGTCCATTACATGACCTAACTCTTCGCCTTGCTCTAATGCGTGATAGACCTGCTTAGGGAGAGGTAGCATAGCGCCGCGACCAACTGAAAGTTTGCCCTGATGAATGATTGCCATATAAGCGAAGGTTGCGGCTCCATGGTCAAATAAGTCAACGCCGCCTTCCATTGCGATAAAAAAATCAGCCTCTGGATGTTGCTGCTGGCAATATTTGACGCGATTAATGGCGCCAAGCTTGGTATCAGCATCTGTCATTGGTTGGTCGGCTACGCCTGATGGTGCCGCAATACCCATGCAGTCAATTTCGGCATCAGGAAAGTACAGGCTTAAGGTTTCTTTGGCGGCATTTACTTTAACCGGATTTTTTGAACCAACGATAAGGCGAATGGTAGTTGTGGTCATTTAGCGGGAACTCTATCAACACAGCTTTTAACTTGATGTGGGCAATCATAGCAGTAGTGTTGGTTACTGCCTACTGATTCAGGGCGATCGCATGAGTGGTTGATTATCTGCGATGTACTAAGGGGTAACGAACTTTGATTGCGCAAGAGGCCGTAAAATCATCCCCCTATGGCTACGTTAAGGGCTCTACTTTAGCATCCCAGCTAAAACTCAAAGCTCATTAATTCCACAAGAAAATGCTCGATTAACGTTAATGCTCTCGCCCTGCTGCGCTGACTGAGTTGGTGAGTTTCACTAAAATTTGTTGATCTGACTTAATTATTTAATTTTTAACAGAGCATCTTTGTTTGCATGTCAATCCTAATCTATTGTTTATATTGGTTTATTTATGTATTTTTTAAATTGGCAAAGTCTTTGCTTCTTTGATTGGAGTAAGGCTGCACAAGGATAAAATTGTTGATTTAAGTCGAATGCCCTATGTGCTGTAAACAATAATAAATGCCAAGCTGTTATCATTAGTTTAGGTAAGGCTTAAGCAAACGAATTTAAGGATAAATTTTTATGAGCTCTTCTTTAATCAAACCATTAACTGTCGCGCTGTGTTTGGCTGGCGCATTAACAACAAGTGGCGCTGCGTTAGCGGATGAATTGCAACATAGCCAACAACAGCTAGAACTTAAAGCTAGCGATCTAGAAGCGTTAAAAGCAAAGGTTGGCGCAGGTAAACTGGTGATAACGGGTGCAGATATCGAACAGGTGATTGTGGTTGCCGATATTTACCAAACAGATAACAGTGACATTGAGCTGAGTTTAAAACGTCGTGGTGATAAAGCGATACTGAAGGCGGATGCAGAAGCCGGTATGTCGTTATTTTCTTTATCTTCAGAATCACCTTATATTGACCTTGAAGTGACTGTACCTAATTCGATGTTACTTGAAATTGAAGATGGTTCGGGGCCGATTAAGATCAGTAAAGTGAACAATAACATCAATATTAAAGACGGTTCTGGCTCGATTAAGATTGACGGTGGTGCAGATCTAAATATTAATGATGGCTCGGGTAGTATTGATATTCGCGGCGGTAACACTGTGAATATTAATGACGGCTCTGGTTCAATTACGCTTGAGCAAGCGCACGGTAACGTTTCAATTAATGATGGCTCAGGCTCAATTAAAGTTGAGCATGTTAAAGGTGATTTAAATATCAATGACGGTTCAGGTAGCGTCACGGTGGAGCATATTGCTGGCATGGTAACCATTAATGATGGTTCAGGCGGTATTGATGTTGCCCACACTCAAGGTTTGAATATTCCTGCTGCAGGCTCCGGCTCAGTGGCTTATGAGCACATTAATGGCCCTATATCTGTGCCGAGTAAACACAAGCGTATGTAGTTGATTGCTGTAAAGCCTCTGAGTTCAGAACGTAAGTGCAATAACTTGTTATGAGCTAAATCTCAGCCAACAGGTTAAAGGTCAGATTAAAAACGAGCTTAAGGCTCGTTTTTTTGTGGCATCATATGCACTCATTGATTGCAAATTAAGGCAAACCGAATGGCGAAGAAGTTTTACGTAGTGTGGCAAGGACGCAAGCCTGGCATTTATGACAATTGGAACGAGGCCAAGGCGCAAGTCGATAAGTTTGCTGGTGCCAAGTACAAATCATTTCCAAGCTTTGCTGAAGCAAAAGCGGCTTTTGGCCAGGCGGCTGATAAGAGTATCGGTCAGGCAAGTAAGACTGTTAAGCCTTCTGCGGCAAAACCGAAAGCTGGGGTTTCAGAGCATCAAGTTGTATTGGGGCAATATGATGTTGTGTTATACACAGATGGAGGCTGTGACCCAAACCCAGGGCAAGCAGGTTCAGGTGTTGCTGAGTATCAATCTGGCGTGCTGACTAATCTATGGTACGGGCTGTATAACCCGAATGGCACCAATAATACCGCTGAGCTTAACGCATTAACGCAAGCTTTACAGATGGCGCAGCAAGCAAGTGCTCAAGGTAAGTCGGTGAAGATTTTTAGTGACTCTCAGTACTCAATTAACTGTATTAGCAATTGGGCTTATGGCTGGAAAGCCAAAGGCTGGACACGTAAAGGTGGCGAGATTGCCAACCTTGAGTTGATCCAACAGGCCCACGAGCTTTATGAGAGTTTAAAAGATGCGATTGAGCTTGAACATGTTGCCGCACACGTGGGTATTGAGGGCAATGAGCTAGCCGACCGCATGTCGATTTACGCAGTCGACCAAACTGAGTTAGATTTTGTGGCTTTGCCTCAACCTATTGATGTTAGTGCGGTATTGGCACTTAGAGCTGGCTAATTTGGTTTTAGTATTTAAGGTTTAACTTAGCGCAACGAAGTGCAGCACGGACACCGGGCAAGCTGGCCTTGGCTTGTTTGTAGCCGCTTATTAAGTTGTCATAGCTCTTGTAGTGCATGATGTCAGCTACAATCTGTTTTGGTTTGCATTCAAACTGCTTAGATAAAGCGATTAGCAAGTCTGAATTGAACTTAACCGACTCATCCATAAATTCACCAACTGTATTTTTACGCTCTTTTTGCAATTGTTGTTTGCGCATAATTTGCAGCTCTTGTGTTGATTTAAGGCGAGATTTATGTTGTTTCCAAACCGCTGGTTGCGTCAACAGCTCTAGGTCATCCATGATATCCAGTACACTACAGTGATACTTGTTTGCCAGAGCCGTTAGCAAGGGCATATCGCTAAATTTTTTACCTTTCATAGCCAGCAAAACAATGTGGTCGCGGCGTTGTTCAATGACTTCTAATCGTGCCACTTGCTCTGGAGACAACTGTTCAAGGGATAGTTGCTCATTGGTTAGTTGTTGATCTTGTTTAAAAAGCTGCTGAGCTTGTTGATCGAGTGATGGAGATGATTGAGTAGATAGCTCTAGTGCCTGTTCATGTGCTTGCTTTAAAGGCTTTGTTTGAGGGCTATAGTCATTGTGTTTGCTTTCAGCTTGACGAGTGTGTTGAGCACTATCAATTGAATTAGCTTTTGAATAACTTGACATATCGGCCTCTCAAACCGTTAAGAATTGGAAGAGAATTATCTATCTGGTTGGAATTCTAAGCATCACTATTACTCATAACTAAGGGCTAGTTAACATTAGATGTAACTAGCTCTGGATGAATGTATGCTTTTTGTTTGGTATGGGTTGTATTTCAGTGTGGCGAGGCAAAGTTTACCATCAGATTTAATTAAAGCGCCTTCAGTGAATATATGACTCGTTCTATTATCAAATAGTTTCTTCAAACATCAGATAGTGACTTTCACTCATTCCCAGTTTTTTGTAGGTACTGTGAGCATTGTGGTTGTCGTGCTCGGCGTAAAGTCTAAAACAGCGTCCGTCGTTTTTGTCTCTGGCTATTTGTTTTACCTGATTATACAAGGCGCTATATATACCTTTGCGTCTATATTCTGGGCTCACATAAACGCTTTGGATCCAGTAATACTGTTCGGCGCGCCAGTCACTCCATTCAAATGTCACCATCAGCGAGCCTATGACTGCTCCCTCAACTTCTGCGACCAAATAGAAGCCGCGTTCACTGTGTTCTAGCATTCCCTTAACTCCGCGTTGCAGGGTTTGCTCATCTAGCTTTAAACCTTCGGTTTCTAGTGCCATAGCCTGATTAAAGGCAACTAGTGAATCAAGGTCGGTATTAAGCGCTTTTCTAATTATCATTTTTGGCTGTTCCAAAGTGGGCAGTGTTAAGTCGTAAGTAAATGTCGAGCTTATAAACTTGGCATTCGACTAAAGTCTACTATGCTTAACATGTCGCTGTTAATGTTTGGTTTAGAAAACATGCCGCCGGAGGTGAAAATGGCCATTCGACATGATGCTAAACGGTATCGTTTTCGGGTACGTCGACTTCCTCACGGCGCAGCGGCGTCTAATCTTCCTTCGAGTATTAACCATCCTCTTCATTTTTGTCTAACAATCTGTACCTTCGGCTTTTGGGGGATAGTGTGGTGGCACCTGATCCTCAAAAGTCGTGGCGAGCATAACTTTATCACAGCGCTAGACGATGATTATTGGAGTTACCTTATTGAACGTGAGCAGCCACCCGCTGCGCTCTATCAACTTCGAGTTAACCCACGTGCCCAAGGTAAGTTTGAGGCGTAACAAATTCCTCTAGTTTCTTTTCTTCTAGACAAGTCCAAATTTTCATAAAGTGTTTAATGTTCATTAATCGCTGAGCTTTACGCTTAAGCCTTTGCTTAATTGCGCTCAGCGACTAATGGATAATTGAAATTAGTGTGACATTGAAGTAATGTGACGCCCATAGAAATAAGATCTATGTCACAAATTGCATATAATTGATGGAGATAATTATGAAAGTTGCTGTACTTGGTGCTGCTGGTGGTATTGGCCAGGCCTTAGCTTTACTATTGAAAACTCAATTGCCTGCGGGCTCACAATTGTCTCTATACGACATCGCACCAGTAACACCAGGTGTTGCTGTTGACCTAAGCCACATTCCTACCGCTGTTGAAGTAAAAGGTTTTGCTGGTGAAGATCCAACTCCTGCTTTAGAGGGTGCTGATGTAGTACTTATCTCTGCGGGTGTTGCACGTAAACCAGGTATGGATCGCAGTGACCTATTTAACATCAATGCTGGTATCGTTCGTAGCCTAATTGAAAAAGTAGCTGCTACTTGTCCTAAAGCGCTAGTTGGTGTGATCACTAACCCAGTTAATACAACTGTTGCTATTGCTGCTGAAGTACTAAAGAAAGCTGGCGTTTACGACAAAAACCGTTTATTCGGTGTGACAACACTAGACGTTATCCGCAGCGAAACTTTCATTGCTGAGCTAAAAGACTTGAACGTTGCAGACGTTAAGCTAAACGTTATCGGTGGTCACAGCGGCGTGACTATTCTTCCACTACTTTCACAGGTTGAAGGCGTGAGCTTTACTGATGAAGAAGTAGCTTCACTAACTAAGCGTATTCAAAACGCAGGTACTGAAGTAGTTGAAGCTAAAGCCGGCGGCGGTAGCGCAACACTTTCTATGGGCCAAGCAGCTTGCCGCTTTGGTTTATCACTTGTTCGTGGTCTTCAAGGTGAAGCAAACGTTGTTGAGTGTGCCTACGTTGATGGTGGCAGCGAGCACGCTGAATTCTTCGCTCAACCAGTACTACTTGGTAAGAACGGTGTTGAGAAAGTACTTCCTTATGGTGATGTTAGCGAGTTCGAAGCGAATGCGCGTGACGAAATGCTAGACACCTTAAAAGGTGACATCAAAATCGGCGTTGAGTTTGTAAAATAAGCTCACAATGATATTGAAAAAACGCGAAGTTTTTACTTCGCGTTTTTTTATGCTTCAAATTCGATAACTGAAGCGTAATTGTTGCGTATGTTGTGTTGTTGGGTGCTATTGTTATTGAGGTGTAAAGGTGTTTCAATAACCTCATTTATGATACTGATTTATCGAAAGTCTTTGGAGGCTTGTATGGTTCGCGTTGGAAATTCTTGGATGAAAATCAGCCTGGTGCTGACTGTGATGTTATTCGGCGCGGCCTGCTCGGATGCACCGCAGCAGCAAGCAGCGCAAAGCCTGCCGAGTGTGATTGTTAATACAGCTGAGTTGAAAGAAATTCGCCCAATGTCAGAAATTGTTGGGCGTACCCGCGCATCTGAAGACGTGGTGATTAAATCGCAAATTCAGGGGCAGCTGCTAAAACGCGTTTTTGCTGAAGGTCAAGATGTTGCTGCTGGCGACTTGTTGTTTGAAATCGACCCATCAACATATGAAGCCAAGCTTGCTCAACAAAAAGCGGTGTTAAAGCAGGCGATAGCGTCTAAAGATGTGGCTATTATGAACTGGCAGCGTGGTAAACGTTTGCTGCCAGACGGCATGATCAGTGCGCAAGATATGGATGAGCTAACTAGTCGTAAGCTAACCACAGAAGCCGGTGTTGTTGAAGCGGAAGCAGCACTGGAAGCGGCTGAATTGCAACTTAGTTATACAAAGGTATACGCGCCAATTTCAGGTCGTATTAGTAGCTCTAAAGTGAGTACTGGTGACATTATCACCCCGCAAACTGAAATGGCGAGTCTGGTTCAGCTTCAACCTATGCGAGTTAACTTTCAAGTGGCTGAAAAGTCGCTGATTTCATTCCAGCAGGAACTTGCTAAAAACCCAAATCTCAATGTCAAAATTGAAGACGTAGTAATTAAACTGCGTCTACCAAATGACACCATCTTCGATGAGATAGGTCATATCGACTTTATTAGTAACCGTGTTGATGCCGCAACCGGTACGCTAGAGCTTAGAGCAAGTTTTGATAACGCCAATAGCCTGCTATTGCCTGGTTTGTTTGTCACCTTGATTGTTGAGTCACCTGTTGTTGAAAAAGCCATTCTTATTCCGCAAGCCTCGGTCCAAGAAGACCAACAGGGTCGCTTTGTAATGGTTTTGACTAGTGAAAACAAGGTTGAGAAACGTGTAATTGAGCTTGGTGAGCGTTTTGGTATCGACTGGCGCGTTCTTAGCGGCCTAAAACAAGGCGAACGTATTGTAGTTGATGGTTTGCAAAAAATTCGCCCAGGCATTCAGGTTGACGCTGTCGAGCAAGATGTGAAGCCTTTCGAAGAGTTAAACAAATCAAACGCCGATGCGTCTTAGTGAGGGATTGCTATGATTAGTGATTTTTTTATTAACAGACCTAAATTTGCGTTTGTTATTTCAATTATTCTCACCCTGGTGGGGCTGATTGCCATTCCAGTATTGTCGGTGGCTGAGTTTCCGCAAATTGCGCCGCCACAGGTTAACATTTCAACTAGCTATTCAGGAGCAAGTGCTGCGATTGTAAAAGACACCATTGCTCAACCTATTGAGGCTGAAGTAAATGGTGTTGAAGGTATGATCTACATGGAGTCAAAGAGCTCTAATGATGGTTCATACTCGCTCAGCGTGACCTTTGAGGTGGGTACTGACCCTGACATGGCGCAGGTGCAAGTACAAAATAGAGTGCAACAAGCCACGCCACGTCTTCCTCAAGAGGTTCAGCGACAAGGGGTGAAAGTAGAGAAGCAAAGCCCTAATATGCTGATGGTGGTCAACGTTTATTCACCTGAAGAAACCTTCGATTCACTGTTTATTACCAACTATGCCGGCCTTAACATTAAAGATGCATTGGCCCGTCAGGGTGGTGTATCGAAAGTACAGGTTATTGGTGGTATGGATTACGCCATGCGTATCTGGCTTGACCCCAATAGCATGGCAAGTTTAGGTGTGACTGCTACCGATGTCATTGCTGCTCTGCAAGAGCAAAACATTCAGGTGGCGGCTGGTCGTATTGGTGCAGCGCCAGTAGACCCGAATCAGCAGTTCCAGTACACGCTACAAACCAAAGGTCGTTTAAAAGACGTGGAAGAGTTTGGCAGGGTGATGATCCGCGCTAATAACGACGGCTCAAAAGTGACGGTGTCTGATGTTGCTCGCGTGGAGCTGGGGTCACAAACCTATGACGCTCAAGGTAAGCTAAACAATAAACCATCGGCGATTATTGCGATTTATCAGTCACCAGATGCTAATGCGCTTGAAGTGGCCAAAGCGGTAAAAGCAGAGATGGAAAACCTGTCACAGCGTTTCCCTAATGATCTCACTTACGATGTGCTTTACGACACGACAGCTTTCGTAGAAACCTCGATTAAAGAAGTTGTTGAAACCTTAGTTATCTCAATTTTGCTGGTAATTTTCGTGGTGTTTATCTTCTTGCAAGATGCACGCTCCACACTTGTACCCGCTATTGCAATACCGGTATCACTGATTGGTACGTTTGCCTTCTTACTGCTGTTTGGTATGAGCATCAACACCGTCTCTTTGTTTGCACTAATCCTGGCTATTGGTGTGGTAGTAGATGACGCAATTGTTGTGGTTGAGAACGTTACCCGCCTGATGCAAGACGAAGGCTTGTCTGCTAAAGATGCGACCTCTAAAGCAATGAAAGAGGTTACTGGGCCGATTATCGCGACTACGCTGGTACTGCTCGCGGTATTTGCGCCAACGGCTGTTATGCCTGGTATAACCGGGCAGATGTATGCCCAGTTCTCGGTGACGATTTGTATTTCGGTGTTAATTTCATCAATCAACGCATTAACCTTAAGTCCGGCATTGTGCGCCTCGGTAATGCGCCCACCAAAAGAGCATACCCAAGGATTCCACGCCACATTCAACAAGTACTTTGATTTTGCCACTGGCAAGTACATGGGGCTGGTGTCTGGTCTGGTTCGTAAACTTACACTCGTGGGTATTGCTTATGTAGTGCTGATTGGCTTAACTGGCGGCGCGGTGAAAATTCTGCCAACAGGTTTTGTGCCTATGGAAGATAAAAAAGCCTTTATGGTGGATATTCAGCTGCCAGATGGGGCATCGCTAAACCGTACTGAAGCTGTGATGCGTGAGCTAGTGACCTTAACGCTTCAAGAGCCTGGGGTTGAAAATGTTATTCACGCCAGTGGCTTTAGTATTTTGACGGGCTCGGTGTCGTCAAACGGTGGTTTGATGATTGTCACCTTGTCTGACTGGGAAGAGCGCACCACACCAGAGCTTGCAGAGTCGGCGATTGTGGCTAAGTTGCAAGCCAAGTACTCAGCCAACCCATCGGTTAAGGCAATGGCTTTCTCGCTGCCGCCAATTCCTGGTGTGGGTAGCGTCGGTGGCTTTGAGTTTGTGCTGCAAGATACCCAAGGGCGCAGTCCACAAGAGCTATCGTCAGTCATGCGCGCGCTGATTATGAAAGCCAATGAGCAGCCAGAGATTGCCTTCTCATTTAGTAACTTCCGTGCTGATGTGCCGCAAATGTATGTTGATGTTGACCGTGATAAAGCGAAAGCATTAGGCATTTCACTCAACGAAATTTTCACCACCATGCAGACCATGCTTGGCTCTATGTACGTGAACGACTTTAACCGTTTCGGTAAGGTGTTTAGGGTGATGTTGCAGGCTGAGGGTGAGTTCCGTAACTCAGACCGTGACATTAATAAGTTCTATGTCCGTTCTGGCGATGGCGAGATGATCCCATTGAGCACGTTAGTAACCGTGACGCCAATTCTTGGCCCTGATGTGATGAACTCGTACAACATGTTTAGCTCAACTACCATTAACGGTTTCCCAGCACCTGGTTATAGCTCGGGTGATGCGATTACTGCAATGGAGCGCGCGGCAAATGAAAGCTTGCCAGCAGGTTACAGCTTTGAATGGACAGGGCAGACTTATCAGGAAATTAAAGCCGGTAACCTAGCACCGCTTATCTTTGGTTTAGCGCTGGTGTTCACTTACTTGTTCCTTGTTGCTCAATACGAAAGCTGGACTATTCCGTTTGCGGTAATGCTAGCGGTACCGATTGCGGTACTGGGTGCATTCGCCTACATCCTCGCAATGGGCGGAGACTTGAACCTATATGCCCAGATTGGCTTGGTGCTCTTGATTGGTCTCGCTTGTAAGAACGCGATTTTGATTGTTGAGTTCGCTAAGCAGCTGCGTGAAGACGGTAAGAGCATTTTGGAAGCGGCTGAAACCGCAGCTAAGCTGCGTTTTCGTGCTGTATTGATGACCGCATTTTCGTTCTTGCTAGGCGTATTACCACTGGTTATTGCAACTGGTGCAGGCTCTGGTAGTCGCCGTGCATTAGGTTATTCAGTATTTGGCGGTATGCTAGCGGCAACCCTAGTCGGTACGCTGTTAGTTCCAGTGTTTTATGTGATTATGCAGAAGATGCGTGAGCGCACTAAAGCTAAAGTGAACTCAACCGAGCAAGCCGAAAGTTAATCGTTTACGCCAAGGTTAACTAACAAAGCCCTCACGATATTGTGAGGGCTTTTTGTTTTCTCAAACGGGTTTAAAGACAGAAAAACCAGAAGCTTTAAATTCGAAAGGCTGTATTGCCGGAAAACGTATTTAGCACGAACAGCTAGAGCGAACATGAATCTCCGTCGCAGCGCTTTTGACCTGTCAGCAGGTAAGAAATACGGTAGCGGTTACTGGCAAATTTCAAGTAGGCCTTGTCGGCAACACACTTAATGCCGGGCAGTCGCAGTAGTTGAATCCAAGGATGCTTGCCCACCATTTGCCAGGCTTTTGCTGTTACATCTAGTCCAAGTAGCATTTCACCGTTAGATTCGATTACATCGCTCGATTGCCCGCTATGTAGCCAACCGTGCAAAACGGTGTTGGCATGCTCTGTATCTAGCATAGGAAAGCGCTCGCTAATGTCTTCGGCATTAAGGTCTTGCAGCACTATACTGTTAAATCTGTCATGGCTTTTAAGCTGCGCCATTTCGTTGCGGCATAGCGGGCAAGCACTGTCATAGAAAATGGTTAATTGCATTGATACCTCCCGCTACATGTCGCGCAATTTGGATAATTATTAGGTTATACGTAGGGCAAGTAAAAAGCGATCTTTGTTGTAACTGCTTAATATAGCACTAGCTAAATTGCGCTGGTTTTATATACTTAACCTACATTAATTTCGAATGGATATCCGATGTTAAATATTGAACAACTTAATGCGTTTGTGGCAGCGGCAGAGAAGGGATCATTTTCAGCCGCGGCAAGGCATATTGGTAAAAGCCAAAGCTCTGTGAGTATTAGCGTTAATAACTTAGAGTTAGATTTAGGTATTTCACTGTTTGACCGCAGCACTAAGTATCCAACCTTAACGGTGCAAGGTGAGCGCCTGTATCAGCAAGCTAAAATTCTGCTGCGTCAAGCTGAGCGTATGGAAAGCTACGCCCTTGGGGTTAACGAAGAAGTTGAAAATACCTTGGTTATTGGGATCGATTCATTAGCACCTTTAGCGCTCATCGAAGCTCCCCTGGAAAAGCTCGGACAGAAGTTCCCATTTACCAATGTTAAGTTGATCAAGCTAGCAAATAACCAATTGGCTAATGCCGTTCACAGTGGTGAAATACAAGTCGCCATGATGTTCCCTGATGAGGGCGTACCAGAGCATTTAGACTTTCTGTCGTGTATGAATGTTGAGTGGGTTTGTGTATGTAGTCCTGACTCCAGTTTTGCCGACATGGACGTGGTTGATAACGAAACTTTAATCTCGCATAGGCAGGTTATTTGCTCTGGATTGATGGACAATTCAGTCATGAGAACCCAGTCGATATTGTCGCAAGATGTCTGGGAAGCATCTGATCAAGATGATGTAGTCCGCTTAATCGAGCAAGATATTGGTTGGGGCTTTATTCCACAAGCCATGTTAGGCGATAGGCAAGCATTAGGCACACTCAATGTATTTAAGCCTGAGTTTAACTTGGCGCCTATGATTAACTCGCTGGATATTTGCTGGCGCACCAATATTCAACATGGCCCAGCAGCTCAGTTTTTTATTGATCAAATAACAGAGCTTGGCAGCAAACAGTAATAGCACTCAAACAAGCAAAACAGGCGATACCCGTTAGGGCATCGCCTGTTTTATTTTATCAAACTCAGTATGTCTAAGTGCTGATTATTGCGAGTTAGACATTCTGGTGTTCGCCTTGTTTTTGAAAGGCTTGCTTACCAAGCGCCGCCAAACTGAATATAAGTTGTCCACTCTTCGGGGCCTTTGGCTATATCGATACCAGCGCGGATCCCTAGCTGTCTTGCAATCAAGTAACGGAAACCACCGCCTTGCGCACTTTGCCATTTTGCATCACTAAAGCTTTGGTTATGGTCAAAGGCTTTACCTGTGCCGGCAAAACCAAGCACAGTCCAGCGGTCATCAATATCGTAACTCAGCTCAATTTCACCTAAAGCAGTGTTATCAGCCTGGTAGCGCATTGCTGCCATACCGCGCATATCAATAAATGGCTTGGCATAGAAAGGCACGCCTTCGGTAGCAGACTTACCATCAAGGCGTACACCTAAGCCCCACTTTGGAGATAGCCTAGTGTAGTTATTAACAAATAGATGGTAGTCCTGATAGTCAAAGTCACCACCGACTTTTTTGCCGTGAAACTTAGCTTTAATACCGGCTTTAGTTCCTGAGCGAGCTGAGAAAGTATTGTCCAGACTGTCATATGTCAGTTTAACGCCCACATGAGCATCAACACTATCAAATTCAGGTGACGGAACCCCTTCAATTGGGTCGGCTAGCTTGAACAAGGTAGTTGATGACATATTGACGTAGTCAGCACCGACAAAGAAGTTTGAGCCAGCGATTCTGAAATCAATATCTTGGAAAAAGTAGTGACCTTGCATATTGAATTCATTGGGCTTATCGCTGCCATTTTCATATTGCTTTAGGTTAAAGCTCGCACCGAAAAAACCACCTAAATAACGAATGTTATCTTCTTTCCAGTTGCCTGAGTGAAAAACACCAGCAAGCTTACTGCCGTTACTTGTCGCTAAGCCAACAACACCGGTTACACTTGGTGGAATACCTGAAACATCGTCAGGGTTTTGTTGACGGATCGCTTTTTGTTCGTCTGTTTCGTGGAAAAACAGCAGTGCAGCACCGCCACCTGCGCCAACGGCAGGTTCAGTTACGATAAGTGGTACTGGCATAAAACCGACCGCGTTATCTAGAATCCATTGACTGACATCAAACTTGCCATCTTTTGAGTCGCGAAATTGCTCCATAAAGTCAGCTTGACTGTGAGATACACAGCCTAATAGCGCAATTGCGGCTGTAATGGTTTTTAGCGGCACAAACTTGTTTCGCTGATTTTGTGTGCTCATTTTAAGTTACTCTCTCAAAACTTAAATCAGCACCAGCCTGTTGCAAATTGCGTAGGCTGATGCTGATGGAAAATGTCTAAATTTACTTAGCTGGGCTTCTTAGTAGTCGCCATAAAGCGCGTCGTCTATGATCGCGTCTTCAACTAGGGCTTCGTCATACGCATCTTCAAGCTCGGCTTCGACAATGGCGTCACCGACAACTTCTTCTGTATACATGTCTTCAAGTTCACCTTCGACAATGGCGTATTCAAGGTCTTCACGGTCACGGCGGCAACGCTCACGACGAACTTCACCTTCAACTAGGCCATCGATTGCACCAATACCGGCACCAATAGCAGCGCCACGCTTAGCGCCTTCTTTGCCATCAGCAATTGCGCCAAGGGCTGCGCCAACTAGACCGCCTTCAACAGCGCCGCCGACAGTGTTACCTAGGGTATCGTCACAGTAGTCAGCAGATGCTGGGGTCGATGCCATCGCTACGCCCATGGTTGATGCGATCATTAATTGCTTGAAATTCATTGTTGTCTCCTACTGAAAAATCAGATTCGGGGTTTAACTTGAGGCGAATGTTATAGGAGTTTTTTTGATTGATATAATTAGGTTGTATTAAGCTTTTTAATGGGTTAACGGTGGGTCAAAGTTAAGGGGCTAGCTGAGCGTTAAAGTTGAGGGAGTAACTTGTGGCCGCAATCAAGCGGTAAAAATAGTATGACGAGCAAGTACATTAGCGCGTAAGCAGGTATTTCGGGTCATGTGATTAGAGCCACTCATGCCAATAGTGCTACCTAAGGAAAGCCCATTGATTAAAATGTCATCAAACCGCGTACTTTGGATAAGCTTCTATTGGTTTAATGAGGCGTTACAAAAAGCAGCTCAAATAAGCAGCTCGGCCGAAGAGATTGAGAAGTGTTGCAGTGACTTATCTAAAGCACGCAACATGACCTGTTTCTTCGCGTTGTTAAGGCTAGTATCTCGAACGATCACTCTGCCACCAAAGCGTCGCCAGCTGCCATTAATCTCATCCTGGAACTGATACTCGATTTGATAGTTCATGTATTTGATTCGGCGCATAGGCAGGCTAAACCTCTTTAGTCTTGTTGTTATTGAGTCGGTAATGCGATTCAGTGGCTCACCGGCAGTGAACTGCGTATAGATTGAGTTTGCAGAAATCGTCTGTGACATGGCTTCCACCGGTGCGCATGGCTCTAATTCTAGGGAAACGCTAATCGCCTTTAGTAGCCCAAAGGCGATTAGCAACTTGAGTTAACGGCTAACTTGCTTGTGGCAATTGAGCTCGATTTATTGAACGCTACTTTGCGGGTTAAGCTTCTCGCGTAGTTTTTGCAGCATGACAAAGAACACTGGCACTAGCAGACAACCCACAACCGTTGCCGCGAGCATGCCGCCAAAGCTTGCTTCACCTAGTGCGTTACGACTCGCCGAGCCTGCACCGGTTGCGATAACTAGTGGCAGTACACCTAAGATGAACGAGAATGCTGTCATCAATACCGCACGTAAACGTAGGGCAATGGCTTGTTTTGCAGCATCAAGAATCGACAATCCTTGCTCTTCTCGCAGCACTTTGGCGAACTCCACAATCAAAATCGCGTTGCGACTCGCCATACCAATCAACAGCACTAAACCAACCTGGGTATAAAGGTTAATCGTACCGCCAACTAATGCGGTGTAACCTAAGGCACCAAACAGTGCTGTTGGTACACACAAGATAATGGCCAGTGGGATCATCCAGCTTTCGTACTGAGCAACTAAGAACAGGTAAGTAAACAGTAGTGCTAGCGCAAATAGGTAAGGGGCACTGTCACCTGCTGCTAATTCCTGATAAGTCATACCGGTCCACTCATAGGCATAGCCATTTGGTAGCACGGTATCTGCAATTTGCTCCATTTCAGCAATGGCTTGACCACTACTAAAACCCTCTGCCGGAATCGCAATCACTTGAGCTGTGTTGTACAGGTTGTATCTTGCTGTGCTGTCAGCACCTACAAGCGACTTGTATTGGGCAAAGTTTGACAGCTTAACCATGGCGCCCGAGGCTGATTTCACATAGATTTGGCTTAAGTCTTTCTCGTCATTACGGAAGCTCTGTTCAGCTTGTAGTGTGACTTGATAGTTCTTACCAAACTTAGTGAAGTCGTTGACGTACATGCTACCCATCATGGCTGATAGCGTTTGGTTTACGTCAGCTAGGTTTACACCAAGTGCAAAGGCTTTTTGACGGTCGATATCTAGGTAAAGCTGCGGCACATTGGCGCTATAGGTTGAAAATGCCATGGCAATTTTTTCAGACTGATTTAGTGCATCTAAATAGTCTTCAATGGCTGGACCCATCGCCTCAACACTGCGGCCTTGTAAGTCTTCAACTTGTAAGGTTAAACCGCCAGCAGTACCTAAACCTGGAATCGCAGGCATTGAAAATGCCATACCTGAAATATCACTGTTTGCATCAATTAGCGCTTGAGTTTGTGCCACTAGTGCAAATTCAGATTGCTCTGGGCGAGTACGCTCAGTCCAGTCCTCTAGCACAACAATCATCATGCCTGAGTTAGGTGACGCAGCGCCTTTTAGCAAGCTATAACCTTTAGCGGCGACTATGTGCTTAACGCCATCGAGCTGCTCAATTTTAGCGAGCATGTCGTTTACCATCACGTCAGTGCGGTCCAGCGATGAGGCTTCAGGCAGATTTAAGTCCACCATAAATGAGCCCTGATCTTCTGCTGGAATAAAGTCAGATGGCAGTTTATTGCCAAACACCGCGATAGCCGCAATCAACATGGCAAATAGGGCTGCACTTAATGCTAAGCGTTTACCTAAAAAGCCCACAGAGCCAACATAGCCTTGAGTGACACGGGTAACACAGCGGTTAAACATGCCTAAAAAGCCAGTGGTTTTAGGATGCTCATGGCGCATCATGATGGCACAAAGTGCAGGTGTAAGTGTTAGTGCAACGACGGTAGAGATAATGGTCGAAACAGAAATCGTTACACCAAATTGTTGGTACATTTGGCCTACCATGCCAGGTGCGACTGATACTGGGCCAAATACTGCCAGTAATACCAACGCTGACGCGATAAGCGGTGCTGTTACTTCTTTCATTGCTTTCGAGGTGGCCTGCGGCGCTGCGAGGCCTTCGTCAGCCATTAAACGCTCTACGTTTTCAATTACAACAATCGCAGCATCTACTACCACACCGATAGCGAGGATTAGACCAAACATAGACAAGGTGTTGATATCAATCCCTAGCATTGCCATCACCGCAAAGGTACCGATAAGCGATACAGGAATCGCGATAGTCGGGATTAAGGTTGCGCGCCAGCTTTGCAGGAATAGGAAGGTCACCACAATAACGAGCCCTAGTGCTATGTATAAGGTTTCAAATACCTCATCCATCGACACTTCAATAAAGGTCGTTGAGTCGTAAGTAACCGCATAATCCATGTCTTGAGGGAAGCGTTTGCTTAAACGTTCCATCTCCTGACGTACACCTTGTGCAACCTCAAGCGCGTTAGCACCCGGTGCCTGATAAATTGCCAGAATTGGGCTGTCATTGGCACCAAACGTTGCAAATGCTGAGTATTGCTCTGCTGCTAACTCTATCGTTGCGACATCGTTTAGGGTGACAAAGCTACCGTCGTTATTAGCGCGCAGAATAATATTTTCAAATTCTTCTGCGTTAACTAGGCGACCTTGAGTTTGAATGGTGTATTGGAATACTTGTTGCCCAGTTGATGGGCGCTCACCCAATTTACCTGCCGCTACTGTGGTATTTTGCGTGGCAATCGCATCTGCAATTTCACCCGCAGTAATGGCTTTGGCTGCCATTTTTTCTGGGTTTAACCATACACGCATTGCGTAGTTTTGTTCACCAATGACCTGCACTTTACCCACGCCATTAACCCTTAATAGGGCATCTTTAATATTGAGTGAGGCGTAGTTAGACAGATAAAGATTGTCAAAACTCTGATTTGGTGAGTATGGGTTAACCGTCATTAAGATAGAGTTAGCGACTTTCTCAACCGTGACACCTTGGCGCTTTACCTCTTCAGGTAGCTTAGCCATGGCTTTGTTAACTCGGTTTTGCACCAGTACCTGAGCCTTGTCTGGATCAGTGCCGATAGCAAAGGTGACATAAGCAAGATAGGTGTTGTCATTATTAGACTTCGACTCCAGATAGATCATGTTTTCTACACCATTGATCTCTTGCTCGATAACCGTTGCTACCGTGTTACGAATGGTGTTGTGATCAGCGCCTGGGAACACGGCGAATACTTCAATAGACGGCGGCACAATGTTTGGAAATTGCGATACCGGCATACGTATTAAGCTCATCAAGCCTGCTAGTGTCATCACAATCGATAACACAATGGCAAACTTGGGGCGTTTAATGAAAAACTCAACCATAGTGATTACCCCTTATTTGCTAGCTTAATCACTGGCTCGACTTCAACTTGCGCGCCAGCACGAACGCCTTGTAGGCCGCTCACTATCACTTTCTCACCAGAAGTCAGGCCTTGGGTGACCAACCAATCGTTACCTACTCGTTGACCTAGGGTTAGGTATTTAGCTTGTACTGTGTTGCTCTCATTAACCGTCAACACATAGCGACCACCTTGGTCCTCTTGCACCGCATTTTGCGGTACAACAATGGCTTGAGTTGGTGTGGTTTGTTGCGATGTCACCGAGACAAATTGGCCTGGGAACAGTAGTCTGTCTGGGTTAGGGAAGGTGATACGGAAACGAATCGTACCGTTGTTGCTGTCGACTTCGTTGTCAATAAACTCAACTTCACCTTTGTGTGAATAGTGGGTGCCGTTGGCAAGTTTTAAGGTCATTGCTGGGTTGGTAATTTCCTCGCCAGATTGAGCCATAGCTTGCAGTGTATTGAGGTAGTCTTTTTCATCAAGGTGGATGTTAACGTGCATCTTATCGAAGCTGATAAGACGAGTTAGCGGGGCGCTTTGTGGGCCAACGAGTGAGCCAATAGTATGTTGGCTGTCACTGACTAGGCCGTCAAATGGTGCGTAAATCTTGGTGTATGACAACTGCAGTAAGGCGTTATCAAGCGCCGCTTCAGCAGCTTTGGCTTCAGCTTTAACCATGTTGAACTCAGCGCCTAGTTGCTCCAGCTCAATCTGACTCAGGGCCTTTTGCTCTACCAGTGCACTTGCTTTGTTGACTAGCTTAGCCTTCATGGTAAGCAGTGCTTGCTTTTGCGCCAGTACCGCTTGTAAACGATTCGCCTCAACTTCAAATGGCGTTGGGTCTATCTCAAACAGTAAAGTGCCAGCTTTGACTTCTGCGCCATCTTCAAACGCTTTATTGATGATGTAACCAGAAACCTTAGGTTTAATCTCAAGTGAATGAACAGCTTGAGTTTTACCCATGAACTCTTCTTCTAGTTGCATAGCCTGAGGTGAAACCTGTTGCACTGAAACTTTAGCCAGTGCGGCTTCGGCTTGCTGCGTGTCTTCGTCACTGCAACCGGTAGCCATGCAGCTCAGTGCAATTAGGCTTAATGCAGCGGTTAGCTTCTTTGTAGAGTTTAGCTTGCGCGTAGCCGCGCTATTTTGGGCAGTTAAGCCGTGAGCATTGCGGTAAATCTTGGTTAGTGTTGTCGAGCTTTTCATTGGCGTAATCCCCTCTCGATAGAAAACGGCCGGATTGGCATATGGGGCAACATTAACCTGAATTAATACTACTTTTGAGTTAGGTACTATAAGTAAAACGAATGGGTTGATTTATTGGTATAAAAACAAAGGCTTAGTTTTTGTACTTGCGCTCAAGGTGTGATTTCAGTGAAGCTTCGGTTTAAAGTATATGATTTTTAAATACAAACTAATTAAAATGATATTAATAACGGGTAGATAATTAGCAGCTTCGAAGCACAGCAGGAGAGAGGCAATGCTAAACAAATATACATCTACTCGACAAGTTCAGTCGCAGCTGGCGAAGTTAAAATCAGGTGCTAGTAAGCGTAATCGAAGCGAACTGTTAACCACATTTTACTATGGTTTGAGTGCAATTTTAGTGGTTGGCTTTATTTTGTTTGATTTAATGCTGGTTCGAACCAATGAAGTGTATTGTTGGTTAACCTTTTAGTTGAGTTTACTCGTCAATTTATCTACTAGTGTTTTACTTTACATTGTAAGTTAAGTCTTGGTTAGTTAGACATGATTGACTTCTAGCTTGTGGATGGAGATCATTTGCGCTCGCTTACATTTTTTAGCATATACAAACAATAGCCACGGCTGGCTGAAGCTGACTAATCAGGGAAGAGTGCATGAGATCATATAAAGTAACAGATGCAAAAACGTCGCGAGCTAAGTTTGCTCGGACTGTTATCTATTTCACCCTTTGGTTTTTTGTGTTAACTCCGATATATGTCATATGGCCGTTGGCCGCCACGTATGTTGGTTTCGATTATCAAGCACCAATACGTGAAGTGAGTATAATTGCCTCTTCAACATATGTGTTAAGTGCAATTCTTTATGGAAGCATGGCATTTGCTTTTGCTCAAAAAGTCGCTGCATGGCTTTTTTATAAGCTTGGTGTGTAGTGAGTTAATTTATCCTTTTGCTAAGATGTATCGCTGTTACAAATACGATCGTTCAACATTTCTGTCTTAGGTTTATATCCGCAACCTTGCTCTCCTTTCTGGCTTCGTTTTGTTATTGTGAATCCGCTTATTCTTGCTATGTATCCGCTTAATTAAATTTTACTTCCACTTGAATTCAGCTCCGTATCATTTGTCATGACAGTTTTATATATCCAGCTGTGTTTTGAGCGTACCTATCGCATTCTGTTAACGCTAATTTGTCGTTAACTTCGGCTTCCCGTTAATGACGGATTTAAGCTATTTGCTGTGAGTTATAAGTATATGTAAATCGAATAGTATCTAGTTAAAGGTTTTCAAAAAACTAGTAGATACTAAAGCCAGGTTAATGACTAACCTCTCATCATACTCCCTGTTTTGGCTGCTTCTATTGAGGCAGCTTTTTTTGCTTGTTTTTCAGCTTAGTCCTCAATGTTAACTTTTTAGTGTCATCTACGAATTGGGGCATTCACCTTAATGATGCCTGGTTGGTGGTCGCTCAAGAGATAATTTAAAGTCGCGTGATATATTTGCAAATCGAATAATATCTAGTTAAAGGTTTTCAAATAACTATTAGATACTAAAGCCAGGTTAATGACTAACCTCTCATCATACTCCCTGTTTGGCTGCTTCTATTGAGGCAGCTTTTTTTGCTTGTTTTCCAGCTTAGTCCTCAATGTTAACTTTTTAGTGTCATCTACGAATTGGAGCATTCACCTTAATGATGCCTGGTTGGTGGTCGCTCAAGAGATAATTTAAAGTCGCGTGATATATATGCAAATCGAATAATATCTAGTTAAAGGTTTTCAAAAAACTAGTAGATACTAAAGCCAGGTTAATGACTAACCTCTCATCATACTCCCTGTTTTGGCTGCTTCTATTGAGGCAGCTTTTTTTTACCCCAATTTTTTTGGTCGAGCGTTTTGGTTGATGGTTGCTTGCTAAAGTGGTTGATAGCTGTTTGCGAACTTTGTTGATGACTCTTTGCCAAACCGGTTGATGACTCTTTGCCAAACCGGTTGATGACTCTTTACCAAACTGGTTGATGACTCTTTGCTAAATTAGTATGGACTGGATTGATGTATTAATATATTTGATACTTATTAATTAAACGTATCGCTATATTGCTGAGATAATGTCTCCCGTCAATGATTACAACACGAGGGTGACACAATGAAATCAATCAACAAAGCCTTATCAGTTTTAGCCTTATCTACAATGACTTGCTTCGGCGCAATGGCAGATGAAGCTAAAGAAGACGTTAACTATGGTGATCCTACCGCAAGCTTTACTACGCTTGGTGTGAGTGCTTCGAAAGACAACACTCAAATCAACGGTATGTATGGCGCTGGTGCGAACATCTTCCAGCTAGACCTAACTTTTAAGAACAAAGACGGCGAAAATACAGCTCGAGACGGCAAAGCCGGCGACTTAAGCGGTCGCGCACGCTACTTCCACGTGACTGATGGTCTTGGTTATTCTGTTGACGTGATTGGCGATCAAAACAACCAAACCGTTCTTGGTGGTATGATCTATAAGTTCCAAGTATCTGACAATGTCATGGTATTCCCTATGCTAAGCGTAGGTGGTACTCAGGCGAAGCGTTTTGACGACGATGCGAACAAATATACCAATAAGTATGACCGCTCAGGTTTAGCACAAGCTGGTGTGTATGCGATGTACGCGTTTGATGCTGGTCACTGGTTATATGCAAACCCTAAGTCGACTTATCACTTCAAGAGCAAAGAATTTATCAACCAGATCGAAGTGGGTGGCGGTTTTATGCTAGCACCACAGCTATCAGCAGGCTTCAAGGTTGAGTACACAGGCGAAGTGAAAACTGAGCACGGCAAAATGAAAGAAGACACAGTAGCTTGGTTACAAGCTAACTACTACTTCTAAGCAAAGGCTTTTAAAGCCAGCAGTTAAGTCAAAGGTTGACTTAACTGCACCAGAAATTAGCACAAAAAAGCTACCTTTCTTAATTGAGAAAGGTAGCTTTTTTAACATTTGGGTCAGAGTAAAATGTTAGAGCGCTGTTGAATGGATAGTTAGTTGATTTTCCAAGCTTTAGTCATATAACTCAGGGATAGGCTCTTGCTCACGTTCAATAATATCTCGAATGATTATCTCATCCACTAGTCTACGCTCACGCAGTTCTCTGCGTTCCATCTCTAGATCATGTTGGCAGCGCAAGTCACAACCATGATGAATGGTATGCGTATTGCCAGATGGTGTATTACTGCACGCTGAAATCGTCAGTATCATACCTACTAAAGCAAGTTTAGTTACTCGCCTGATATTTACTTTAGAAGTCTCGTTCGTACAAGTTTGACGGCTGTTATTGATGCTCATATTGCCTCCTAAGGTAGGAACTGAAAGGCTGAGCTGCCGGGAAAGCGTTGGAGTTTGACTTAAAGCTTAGCTGAAGTAGCGCTCCCGACCTGAGAGGGTTAGCGCAAAGCGCAGCCGAAAGCACTACTTTAGCTAAGCTCTTGCTTTTAGCTCAGCTGCGGCTGATATTAGCGGGATTTCGTTTTTACAACGAATCAGTATGTATTCGGTTTATTGATGGGTTAGCAGAAACACTTATCGTGCTTGATTTGGATTAGTTAGTTGAGCCAAGCGACTCTAATTTAGTTACTGTGATCTAGTTACTCTGGTTTTGACATTTTGCTTTTGGTAACAGTGGGTAGAGCAAAAATACAGAGACTAAAATTAATACAGACATCTCAACAACTATCCAGCCATGAACCAGAGCAGAAGGGCCAATCGCTGCGCCAATCGTTTGCGCTGCTACCATAAAACCAATCACTTGCCCTTGCTTGTCAGCAATCGAAATGGTGCCGATGAATAAAGGCAAAATGGTATTCCATAAGAACATGAATACCGAGATATAAATGAAATAACCAAATTGGGATTGGTTGTTAAATAGTAAGGTGATAATGCCAAGCTGGCATACCACGCAGAGCATCAATGCCTGAGTTTTATGTTTTCCTTTGCCTATCCAAGCTGCAAGTAAGGCGCCAAACAAA
The DNA here is from genome assembly GCF_012263345.1 of Shewanella sp. WXL01. Classification (NCBI taxonomy): domain Bacteria; kingdom Pseudomonadati; phylum Pseudomonadota; class Gammaproteobacteria; order Alteromonadales; family Shewanellaceae; genus Shewanella; species Shewanella sp. WXL01. The sequence continues at coordinate 108,953 of NZ_JAAIKQ010000003.1, forward strand.
CTGATAATAGTGCCTACAGCGAGAGCATTACCTTGTGCTTGAGGTTCGATACTGAGCTTTTGTCCAAGTACCGCAAGTATTGACCATACTCCAGAGTGTGTTAACGAAAATAAAAATAGTGCGGCGAGGCCTTTTAAAAGCTGAGCAGCTTCAGTTGGTGTTTGGCTAGGAGCATGGTTAATTGTAAAGTCAGGGCTGGCTGGTACTAGTAGCATTAAAAAAGCTGCCGCGGCAAAGATGTAGAATAGTGAGTCAAACCCAAAGCCGTGCAGTATCGATGGCAAGCAGACAAACATGAGTGCTGCATAGCACATTTGCACCGCCATCGCTTTACCAAAAGCCACGTCTGGGTTGGGTTCGTTGGCCAGCACTTCATAAGTTTTTACGATAACAACCCCTGCGCTAATGCCTGCAACCAGTCGCAAGCTAAAGAAAATAGCTTCTGCGGTGACCAGTGCACTGAGCACATGACTAACGACTAATACCATCAGAGCAACGTTTTCTTTAATTTCAAAAGACTTTGTTTTCTTGGCGATAAAGCAAATAAAGGATGCCAGCGCAAAACCGAGGATCTCGATGGTGGCGATATAGGTGATTTCAAAAGGTGACAATGATAAATGACGAGAAATAGCATCCAGATATAAAGGCAGCAATTGGAACACACTCGAAGCAATCGCCATTTTTATACTGGCAATAAGCCACTTATTACTGTTTGTTTGGCTGATGAATTTCAAATTATCCCTTTTAAATATTTGCAGGCGTATAAACCTGTGAGTTGTATGGGGTGGAGGTTACCATTTGTACAGCTCATCTCCAATATTAGGTTACCGAGCAAGATTTGGTAAAGCTGTTGCTTGCAATGATGTCAGATGTGCAAGGTAATTGATTGGATTGGTATTAGTTAGATGACTTGCTATTGTGGTAATGATTCTCAAACGACTATTACCACTGTTTAATCCACAACAAATGAGGCTGCGTTGCCATGCTTATTACATCTGAACGCTTAATGTACTTAGTCACGGTAGCCGATCAAGGCTCATTTTCGGCTGCGGCCAGAGTGCTAAATGTCAGCCCGTCTGCGGTGAACCAGATGATCAACAACATGGAAGTCGATCTCGACTTAAGCTTATTTGATCGAACTGCAGGTAAAGCGCCCAAATTGACCAATGCAGGAAAGGCGATTTATTTTCAGGCGCAAGAGTTAATGCCTAGATTTGAAGCGATTGAGAAGAAAGTGCAGTCGCTAAAAGATGGGGTTGAGACATCTTTAACCATAGCCGTTCATGGTTTTACTTTTACCGAGCAGGTCAATAATGCCATTTACGAGTTAACCCAGGAGTTTCCACAGCTACAGGTGAATATTGTTGATAGTGAGCAGGCCGACCTGACATCCGAAAGTAGCTCTGTCGATATCGTTATCTCGCCAGCATCGCTGGTTCCGCTTCGCGGTTTAGAAAGCAAAATGTTTGATAAAGTACACTGGCAGTTCGTGGCTGCGACCAGCCACCCGTTGGCGAAACGCCGCGGCGAGTTAACTAAGTTAGACTTAATTGAACATTTTCAATTGTTGTCGTCTCAGGGCCGTGTGGCAACACCTGAGTTAATAGAGTCGTTGCGTTACAGCCCTAAAGTGATTTCATGCGATCAAACATACCAAATCCGCTCACTACTGCTTAATGGCACTGGTTTTACCATGTATCCAAAACGTTTAGCCAAAGAGCTTGTTGATAACGGCAGCGTTAAAGTGCTCAAGGTTGATTTCGACTCAGATTTGCTCGAATGGCCTGTTGAGGTGTGTTGGTCTCAGGCCATCGGGCAGGCGGGTCAATGGTTTATTGATAGCTTACTTGACGAGTAAAGCCTAGAGCCTATTCAGACTTATCATCTGCAACCTTGGTTAAATCACTTCCTGGCTCAATTTCAACAAGCTTGATGACAGGTGTTGGATTGGCGCGTTTACTTTGCGCTTTTAGCTTGGGTGATGCGGGCAAGCTAGGCAATTTAATACGATGATAAATTTCAAGATGTAACCAGTCGTTTGCCTTTTGCGGTAAGTGACACCCCTGACAATACTCGGCATTCTTGTTGGTATTGGTGAGTGGTTGCTCTGGATTATCATATTGTGCCCAACCCCAGCTGCTATCCCATAGCTGCTTGTGCTCAGACTGATAAAAACGCATGGTCGAATCTTTTACCATCACAAAGGCAATGTCACGGCTAGTTTGATGTTGCACTTCCCCTGACAGTAATGACATGTTTTCTGATACAAAGCGGATGTCTTTTATAATGACTGTGCCGTCTGGCCACACACCGGTTTTGTTGAATTCAATTAACGCATCGGCTTGAGTGTAGGCTGAGTTAATGTTTTGCAACACGCCATCATCAGGACGAGTCACTGTATTGCTACCTAGATGCACAAAGCCTTGAAGTGCATAGTCTTCAGGTAGATTAATTTGCCCTTGCTCGTCCACGATGCTTATTCTTGATTTGGTATCAGCAAAGGTGTCTTTGTAGGAAACCTCAGCGTTAGCATTCATGCTTAACACCATGGTACTAATTAATGCCGTTACAGCCATTAATACTCGTGATTTGTTGATTGTGTTGCTCATAGTCCGCTCGCTTGTTGCCAATGTTTGTCATTAAAGAGGTGACAGTTAGAGTCATGTTTTGTCTATGCTTGTTTTCACAACCACAAACGAAACATGACCTAAAGGAAAAAGCGCTAAGGCCGTAGCAATGACCTTAGCGTTTTTAGTGAATAACCTATTGAGTTATAGGTTTGGGTTTTGACCAAGTACTACACGTTTTGCTGCTGTGGTGTCGAATTGCTCAAAGCTATATTGTTCTGCTGCCCAGCTGTCGTAGCGATCTAGCGTCCAGGTTTTGTTAGTACGGTCGGTGTAGTTAGTCCAAAGTGTTGGGAAGATATCGTTCACTTCTTTGTCTAACTGGTCGTAACCGGCGAATACTGTTGCACCAACTGCTTTTAGTGACAGCTTAGCCTTATTAATGTCGGTCACATTACGGGTGTACAAGTCTTCGATAACGACCTTGGCACGTAGACGACGGTCTAGTGGATTAATCGTTGCGTTAGGCTCTACTTTTTCAGCGTCAGCTTTTAAGTGTTGGTCGAACGCTGGGTCATTACTCATGTAGTTTGCGCCATATTCGGTGTACACCTTCATTTCACCGTCGATGAATTCAACGACTGCAGCATTGCCGCTTGCATCAGCAAATTGGTAGTGCACTGGTGGGTAAATACATTCACCTTCGTGGTTTGGTAGGTCACAGATACCTGTTGGGACTACGTCCACCTGTTGCAGAGCATTAATTACGTCAGCAACATTATCGAAGTTGTCTACTGCCCAAGTTGGAACCATGCCAGCATCTACATTTGGCTTTTCTGCTGTGTCATCAGCAAACTTGGTACCTGCTTCTTTACCTAGGTAAAGAATACGTGCTTCAAAGCCGTTTTCGTTCATGGCTTCTGCTACAACGCCAGGGTTAAAAGACTCAATTTTTAGCGCCGCAAATTTGCTGGTGGTTTCTACACCGTCAGTTTCACTGTACTGAGTCGCCATGCCTTTGCCTGTGCCAACTACAACTGCTTGGTCTTGACCAAACCAGTCCATAGTGCGCATGGTCATTTGTGCTTGGTCATTGCCATATACTGCTGTGGTACATGCTTGAGCGAAACCTGCAGAAACTGTTGCAGCGATAGCGAATGCGATAATTGACTTTTTCATAGTAGTGTCCTCAATGTGCTGTGTAAGCTAATTTGGTTTTAAATCTCAGTGCCGTTTGGCTTGAGTGAATTATCCCCAAACTCGACTTTTAGGTCGAATTAGCACCTTTAAGTTTTTCTAATAGGTTGAAGGCCTTGTTTCTCAGTTACGCTTCAGAATTACGTTTCAGAGTTCGCAAGGAGAAAAAAGCAAAAAAAAAGCCACCTATCTAGGTGGCGAGTGGGAGACGTTCACCGAACAAGCGGCTTGTTATTATTAGAATCCCAGATGACAGCCTGGTAAGGGCTTTCATTTTTATTTTGAGTGTAGAGCACTCAAGGTCTTGTTGTTCTAACTAAAATACATAGGCATAACGCAATTTGAAGGTTTGCTCTGTACCTGGTACATAACCACCGATAGGTGAGTCTTCACCAACGTATCTTACGCGCATTCCTGTACCTGAGTTCTTCACTAAAAAGTGTTCATTGACCAGCATCAACTTATGACGCTTGTCTTCGGTAAGGTTGACGCTCGCGCCAAGTTCAACTTTTAAAGTTTCGCCCATTTGGTCTGAGCGCCAGCTAGCATATTGCGGGTGCAACCTTAGGCTCAAACGATCATTAATTTGATAATCCATGCGCACGTTTAACTGCATACCGGTATCATCAAAGGTGCTGCCGTTGGTGAGTTTGTTAGACAATCTAGCAACAGTTGGATTAATGCGTAGGCTCAAGTTATCCCAGCGATTTTTGTAGGCTAAACCCACAGCGCCAATAATTGGGCCTGTGCCTTTCCAATCTGATTTGATGAGATCTATCGATACACCAAAGTTGTCGTTCCAGTAGCCGTATGCCCAGTTGCGGGCGACACTGATTTCGCCTCGGCGATTGACTTTAGCTGCTAGGGTGTTGTCCCATTTTAGACCGGCGAAGTTAATTCCAATGCCATTTACAATGGCTTCAACCTGTTGGATGTCTTGCTTTGATTCTGGCTTAACCGTGCGGGCAGTTTCAAAACCGACAATACCAACCCAAGTTGCGCCACTTTTAGCTTGCGCTACTTTAGATTGTTCAGGGGTTGAGTTGCTCGCTTGAGTATCACTTGCTAACGCATTCTGGCTGCATAGAAGTGTTGCAAAACATACTGATAGCAGACGCGCTTGATTGCTGAATTTCATAAGAGCCACCTTGATGCAATAGATGTGAAAATAGAGCTAAAGCTGGTTCAATGACCAGAAGCTCAATTAACAAAAAGAGGTTGGGCTCAAGTGTGAGAAGTAAATGACCGGTATAGTTAACTGTTTAATTAACGACTCTGCTTATGCTCAGAGCGCATTAACTAACCCAGTGACTATCAAGTGCGACCCTTAAAAATCATTTACCACTCAAAGATCGCAATGCGATACAGATGAGAGAGTGTGCACCGGTGAGTGATCTTAAGCTTCATCCATATTACGGACTGGATAAAGATGAAGCTTATTCACTTGAGCCCAAATTGGTTGCTAGCTGCTTAGAAGCGGTAAGAAACGCCAATTACTGACTTAGTTTCCCACTCGTCTTTCTTGCTAGACATTAGCTGTGGCTGTGGCTCTTTAGTGTCTGCACGGCCAACTTTGCCGTATACAGTGAAGCCTTCAAATGCTTCATAACCTAGTACACCAAAGAACTCACGTTGATCGCTGTTAACACCTTCGAAACGCTCACGGATGAAGCTACCTTCAACACCAACTTGGATGCCGTTGTCGAACTTGTAACCTGTACCTAGCTCAAGTTTGTACTCTTTTAGAACTGAGTTGATGCCATTTGGAGAGTTAACGCCACTTGCATATGGTGTTGCACCGCCAATTTCAGGTAGTTCTGGAGTTGGTAGCTCTGGTAATTCACCAGTTGGTGCTGGAACCTTGATGCGGTCTTTACGCATTGCACGGCCATCAACGTACGCGTAGAAGTTGTCAAAGTTAGTTTGGATAGTGATACCACCACCTAGGTTGCCACTGTCCCAACGCTTGTCGCCAAGGTCGTTGTAGTTAGTTTCAGCAGATAAGAATGGCACTACAGATACCGCGCCAAAGTTGAAGTCGTAACCTACACGACCTTCAACATATGCTGATTTGTCTTGTGTAGTGTATTCGCTTTCTACTTTACCGGTAAAACCGTTAAGTACGCTCGCATTTGCCATACCAGTTGACAATGCCAACAGTGCTGCAACAGCAATTGCTGATTTCTTCATTTTAAAACCCTCATGATTAATAATAATGTTTAATAACAAGCGACTAGATAAAAAAATTGCTTGTTTACCTTGTCTGGTGGCGGCTAGTATCCTATCGATTTACGTATTAATTTAATGAGGTATTATTCGATCTATTAATACGTTAGTTTTGTGTAAACTTAAGCCATTGAAAATAAATGAAATAGAATTGGTCGATGCTCTGTCTTATTTTTTACCTGGTGTGCCCTGCAGTAAAAAGCCTGCTTGAGAGGCGAGCTTATTCAAAGGTGATTGTGGCCCGTTAAGGCTAAAAGCGATCTGAATTTACCCTAGATGCGTATTGCTTGGTGAGTAACATAGACAAGTGAATTTGCAGAAAAACTAAATAATTCATTAAATTGCAATGGTTTAATTCTGACACATCAGTCATGATGGCAATATAAAACAAAGTTGAGAGCGGGATATGAGTCGTACGGTATTAATAACAGGTATTGGTAAGCGCATTGGCTTTTCATTAGCCAAGTATTTGTTAGCGAAAGGGCATAAAGTGATAGGTACTTATCGCTCTCACTACAGCAGTGTTGATCAGCTTGCTAAGCTTGGGGCAACGGTGATCCCTTGTGATTTTTGCCAAGATGGCGCTATCGATGCCCTAATAGAGCAAGTGAGCCAGCATACTCAGCTTGATACCATTATTCATAACGCATCAGACTGGTTACCAGATAACGCCGATATGCCGCCGCAGCAGATTATGCAGCGCATGATGCAAGTGCATGTAAATGCACCATACCAAATAAACTTAGGTTTGAGTGAATTGTTAAAAGCTAATGCGAAACTGCATGATGACAGCATTGGCGCCAGCAATATCATTCACATTACCGATTATGTCGCGGAAAAGGGCAGTAAAAAGCACATTGCTTATGCTGCGAGTAAGGCGGCGCTTCACAACTTAACCCTCTCTTTTGCGACTAGCCTAGCCCCAGCGGTAAAGGTTAATTCCATTGCGCCAGCGATGATTTTGTTTAATGAGTCAGATGATGATGCATACAAGAGCAAAACCCTTGCCAAAGCAATTCTGCCAAAAGAAGCGGGCAACGGTGAAATTCACTCGCTGGTGGAATATTTGCTAAGCAGCCACTACGTCACAGGTCGCAGTTTTGCAGTTGATGGTGGTCGGCATTTGAAGTAATCCAATGTTTGGATTACTTCGGCTAGCACGCTACCCAATACTCGAAAAACGTCTCGTTGGCGTGATGATGAGCGGTAGTGGAATATCCCAATACTCAACCGGCAGTTTACTAACTTGCTGACAATCGTGAGCAAAACCCACAGCCAGTGGCTGGCTTTCGACAACCTGCGCTAAGGTGCGATCGTAATAACCACCGCCCATTCCCATGCGATTACCACTGTCATCAAATGCCACTAATGGAGTTACGATGACATCTAATTGATTAACTGGCATCACCTTAGATGCATCAAGCTTTGGCTCGCCAATACCGTACTGGTTTTCTACCATCTCAGTTTGCTTGTCGTATTTTAAAAACAACAAGTTACCCGGACTAAACGGGTGCACAACGGGCAGGTAAGTTTCGATGCCTTGCTGCCAAAGCGCATCAATAATCTTGTTAGTAGCTAGCTCGCCGTCATGAGTTAAATACAAGGCGACACGCTTGGCGTTGAGGCGCTGAATTTCTGCCAGTAAATGGCGGCTGGCAATCAGTGCTAATTGTTGCTGCTCATCTTGCGTTATGCTATTGCGCTCTTGACGAATATGGCGGCGAATTGCCTGACGACTCATATTGTTTGAGTCGAATAATTGAATTTGACTTGCCGAGTTGGCAAAAGTGCTAATAGAGATATTCCCTTTGGCAGGAACTGCGTGAGGCATGTGCTCAGTCATAAAGCGGGTTAAGGTCATTCAATAATCTCTTGAGGTGAACGGCATTAAGAGGGGATTAACTCACAATGGCACTGTTAGCATGTTACAGCAACCAAGAATTATTGATAAACGTATCATTAAAATATTGCTTCTACTAGCATAAAAAAGGCGACCTAGGCCGCCTCATTCATCTCGATTGTGTACTGTTATACGGTTATTTATCGAGCTTTAATGACTTGAGTAACACTGCGCTATTGTATTCAGATATGGCTGATTTAGCGTTTAGCCAAAAACGTCTTCGAGTAAACATAATTGCCAATGGAATACTCAAAGCAGCAATTTCAACAGCTGAAAACACAACATACCCCACCGCAGGGATGATTAAACTTGCGAGCCCCTCAATATAGTCTTGATTATTATCTGGTAATAACCCCATTTGCTTATCCAAGTACATCATTAAAAATTGCAGCGCTATTGCAGCGATAGTTGCTATCACACCGCCCAGCAGTTTCATGTACCATTTTTGGGGACTAAAGGCGCCAAAGAACACCATGTAGATACCAACAAATAGTGCTAGCCCTACAATCATGTTGCTTGGTTCCATGACAAAGTACCCAATAGAAAGACTAAATGACACTAATGAGAGCATGAAATATGACATGACAAAGCCGATTGATAAGGTGAGTAACCATCTTTTTTGCTGGCTAATTTGTTTCCAATACAGTTTAGGGAGCAAGTGGTACAGCAGGGCAAACCAGGCAATGATGATGAGGTAGTTGGCCCAAACAGGAAAACCAAATAAGCCAAAGTCTCCAATCAATGCGCCAAAATAGAACCTATGATGATCTAACAAGCCTAAGCGGTGTTGTGACTCAAATGCGACTTCTGGCAATAGCAGCGCAACACCTGCTGCAAGCATTATGAAAATATAGCTAAAGTGAACTAAGTTTTTAGTCAGCTTCCAGATAAAACCAGCATTAGTCTGCTTTTTAAGTTGTGATAGTAGCGTTTGGTAATTACTCATTACCGCGGCTGCTATATCCTTGGAAACCCAGTTTTCTTGCAACAGGGCAAGTTTCGTATTGGTTTCATGCGCTTCAATCACAGCTTTAATGGCTGGTGTTGCTAATACTTGTTTATCAGACTCTTTATTGCCTTCGCCAAGCTTTTGAGCTCGTTTCCACACAGCAGGGTCATATACGCCACCGGCATCATGGGTGGCATTATGGCTCCCTGCGAAACACATTTTTGTATCGACGTTATCGATATGCGCAGTGAATTGTAGTGTGGGGAGATCAGCGGTGAGACCGTAAAGAAAAGTACAACCTTCAAGTGGTTCACTGACGTCAATCTCGGTGATACCTGTCATACCGTTAATAATATCTAGCCCCGAATTGGCCACATAATCTTGGGTCCAGTCATGGTAATCCGTGCTGTTGAAGAACCATTTTGTTGACCGTTTAGCATCGCCGTCAATGGTGTAGCTGTAATAAAGATAGCCCCCGCCATCGCACGTTCCGCAAGTTACTTTACCGCTGCCATGGCAGGTGTAGCAGGTTTTTTTGCCCGAACCATAACAAGATGAGCAGCTTTCCGTTGTGTATACGGTGCGATTATTGTGATCTTGTCGAGTCACATGGTTACGGCCGCTACCACCGCACTGAGTGCAGCTTGTACTGCCATTACCATGACAGGTGCCACAATCACATTGCCCTGTACCATGGCAGACATAGCATGGATCGCTGCCCACAAACCTATCGGGTGCTGAGCCTAGCGATTTATCTCGAATGACGAAGTTTTTGGCGACATCGTTAGACAGCATGCCTTTAAAAGTTTCATTAAAGAAAGGGTCTTGACCGCTAACATACTGTTTCGCATTTTCATGGGCACAATCACAAGCTTGCTGAGAGCTACCTGCGTTCACCCCGCTCGGGCAATGGGGGCCATGGTCGTGTTTATTGACCCCAATTTCAATTGTCCAACCAAAATGAAACTTAAGGTTAGGTGACTTTGCTTGCTCATCACTGAGCACTACAGGGACTTTTTCACCCGTTAAGTCTTGGCCATTCTTGCGAATGTAATCTTGAAACGCTTGTAATTGACTCACTGTAAAATCCTACTACTTAATGAATGAGTGAGCGATTTAGGCATGTGAAATAGCATGCTTAAATAGCGATTATTGTCGATGTAAATTGATAGTGAACTCAGTGCTTTCTGCCGTTAAATTCACCCATTGGCGCTCAGGTGTATATCCAGGGGCAGTGACTTTAATGTCATATGCGCCCTGCGGTAGCTGCATTTGTGGTGAGTATTTGGGTTTAATATTCATCACGGCAATACGTGCATTGTCGGCGTTGGTGATAATGCTTAGCGGCAATAATGCTGTTGTCTCTTGAGTGGGCTGATGCGCTTTACTGCTGTTTGCTGAGAATCCTTGCATGGCCTCATCAAGGTGGTGAATCGGGCCACGGATAGCGTCAAAGCCGCGGCTAATTTGCAAACTGCTATCTAGTGCATCACCAATAGGCTGTACTAGCGGCTGTGTGGTTAATAGCCAGCGCAAAGCATAGGAAATACTGGCGGAATCATTGGCTTCCATCTGCCTGAAAAAGTAGTTGGTAGCACTGTCTTCAAGGGTGAACTGATTACTACTAAATGACATGGGCACCACAAAAATGGAGGCCAGTAGTGTCGCCGATATGCCCGCATTAATCCGTTTTTGTTTAGAGTGCTTGGTGCGCGGCTCAGCAGGGTTGTGTTTCGCGGCTTTGATTAATTCCCATGCTTTTATAGGCAGCTTTAGCACCGTCAGTAACACTAAGGCTAAGCTTAGTGACATAGATATTGGCGGAATGATGGTCGCTCTCAGTGCAGATTTACCTGATGCTTCAAATGCACCACCATCGGCAAACTCCGCTTTTTGTGCTTCGAGCACACGCAATAATTCAGTGGTGTTGCGCTGAATATTAGGCTCAACTACTCGGTTTAAAAATTGCTTATTATTCCAGTCAGCTAGCGTGGGAGACACATACATGTCACCCATTTCAGCTTGTATTCGTTGTTGGGTTTGTTGATGCTGCTGAAATGCCTGCCAAGATAAATTGGGAGGAATATTATAACCTTTGTTGCGCATTTCATTACGCCAACGAGTGTCAGCTTCTTGTTTGACTTTGCTAGCCACAGCATTATCAAACTCACTTCGATTGGCCATCTGCCAGTAGTCAGCAAGGTGCAAACCTTTTTGTTTGAGTCGGGTTCTCACCTTGTCACTGGTCAGTTTGTGATGCCTAAAGCGGTGAATATCGTTTATCCCGCGCGGGTAGCCACCAGACTCTTTTATGAAGTCACCTTCCATTTTGACCAGTAGAATATTTTTATAGTGATTAACATCATTGGTATACACCATGCGATGATCGCGTATACCAGCATCGCCGCCAGTAGCCGCATCAATGGCCTGCATAGCGGTAAATAAGCCTAAGGTCATTACGCCTGTTACGATGGAGTTGGTGACATTTTCTGAGGTAGAAATCTCTTCGCGAATTAACCACTCATTGGGCTCAATATAAGGCATGCTATTTTTTTCAAATTCGCGGTCGTAACGAGTTTGAATACGCTCGAAGCAGTTATCTCTTCGGCTGCCTTTTTTCATGTCAGCACATTTACTGCGTTGCTCAAAATACGCGTAAATTTGTGGGGCTATTTTTTGTGCGCGCGCTTCTACTCGGGCTTCGTAGGCCGCTTCACCTTGTTGGTATTGCTGCCAACCTTGTTTAACTTGGTTTTGTGTATCAAGCCAATATTCGTCAGCTCGTTGAGGTGACGTTGCCAAAGCATCATTGTACTTTGCTGACCCCGCTAGGTAGTCCGTATAAGCTTGCTGAAGCTCACTACGGAAATTGTCGTAACGCTGATAGTGGCTGTCGAAGTTTGCCATGGCGCGGTCGCGGACAAACTTTTCCATAATAGGGCGTTTTTGTTGCTCAAGCTCTGACACCAAGACATCATCGGCATACACTAAACCGCCAAATACAGACAAGAACGTCTTCTCAACCCCCGTGTGGGGCAGATCTGGATCGTATTCAATACCTTCAAATTGAATCGACTTTTCGATCAACGCGCTACGAAGCACCTGTGAAAGGTAAGCTTGTTGTCGCTGCTCTGGGGTAGAGGCGTCAATAATGAAATAGTCGACCAACCATTTTTGGCCAAAAAACACTGTCGGCCAAACTAAGATGGCGATTAATGCAAAGCTGCCTAATGCGCTTGGAATCGTGGCTAATCGTTTTCCCTTAAGTAATAAATCGGCTAATAACAGGGTGACACCGATACCACTAATGGTTCGCCCGAAAAGCTCCACTGCATGCAATTCGGCTTCTGTGGCATTTTTACCGCCTGCAACATTTACTAGCGCCGCGTTAAATACCGCCTCAGGAAAAAGGTAAACCACCGAGCAAATAAACATGGTCAGCACCCACCAAAATGGTTTGCCTAATGCGGTAATTTGCGCAATTTGCTTTGCCTGTTTAGCTTGTTGCTTTTCGGCTTTTGCTTGCTGTTTTTGGGTATCTGCTAGTTGTTTTTCTGCCTGCGACATCTGCTGCTGTGTCGGAGATTGGTTCAATAAACCACTGGCAAAAGGGCTTTGTTTATTATTGCTCATTGTGCTTACTTGGTAATGTGATGATGATGGTTTCGCCATTGTTTCGTTCTATTTTTTCATCACTAATCGTCGGGAAACGAAATGGCTCATCCTTAGATATATCGGGCGTTTTGTGTTCAGCAGCAACGGCTACATTTGTGTGTGCAATGCGTTTAAGACCATGATTGAGCGATATGTAATAACCCTCGCTTTGGTAGCCCTGCATTTGTGCGAACTGAGTAAAGTCAGCATCAATTGGCAATGACGCAATGTATTTGCCCATAGCGGACGATGGCTGATAGTGGCCTTTAGGTTTGGCGGCTGAAAATAAGCGTTGGCATACTTCAAATGGTGTGGCGTCGACAATTGCGCCATTAGGTAATTGATTTGAGGTTAAACGTTGTAACTGTTGCTGATGATAGGCCGTGCCGTTAATCGTGTAGGTGTAAACCCGCATTCCTCGCTGTTTGGCTCTTGCTTTTACTGCAGGCGTTTGCATGAAGCTGCGAATATCCAAATGTAAGCCGGAATGACTGCCGAGTTTTTGCTGTATTTTATTTAATGCCGCACTGCTGGTGTGATCTTGATATCTGCTACGATATCGCTTGGTGCCGTAGCGATGCCCACGTTCGAAATTGCGCTGATTATCCAGATAGTAAGCATCATTCTTGACACCCTTCTTCATATCGGCAAGTAAGATATCGACACTGGTTGGGTGAGCTTTTTGCACCAAGCCAAGATAAACATTTGGGTTAATGCCTCGCAGCTTTTCTAAAGTGCGAATATCGTCAGCTGAGTAGTAAAAGTGCCCTTGACCAACATAGGTTAATAACATCTGGTTTAGCTCAGTTAATCGCTCTACATTGGCAGAGGATTTAATTTCTACATTAAGGGACTGTCCTCTATGGCGGTAGTAGGCAAAGGTTTGAAAGGCTTCAAGTGCCGTGATTGGGCGTATGTTGACGAGTTCTCGGGTGTCTTTATCCCTTAGTTTCAGCTCAGTGTATTGTTTTAAATTCATCCGGTTGAGTTTGTATTTCTCACCGGTGTAATGCACGGTCGCTCGGCCTGTTTCTTCATCGTGATGATTAACCCAGGTACCGTCTCTTAACAGCATCACATCAATTTCTACACTGTTAAAGTTGTCGACTAATGCACTTGCAATCGCCATTTGACCACTCTCTGGCTGGCGAAAGTCTCCCCTGTGTGCAGAAATGTCTAGAGCACACTGCTCGGTAGACAACATTTTTATTTCATCGTTGATATCCATGTATAAGTTGCGATCAGCTAATGCGAGTTGAATATCGACGGTATCTTTTCCTCTAAATTGACTATCTAAAGGAAAGTTAGCCAGTGCAGCAGGTCTTTTTTCTGGGACAGTTTTGATTGGTTCTGGGGCGGAAGAACAACCGCTTATGAGCCAAATTGTCGTGAGTGACAACAAGCAACAATACAGCCCTCTTAGTAATCTATTTGTCATAATCCATACTGCAAACCATTAATATTGAAGGCGTTATACCTCAGCATTAGTTGGTTAACAATTGGCATATGGGGAGATTTACCAAAACGATACAAGCCGCTTATTTTTCACTGTGATAAATGATGCATTTACCTATACTTGTATCGACTATTTGCTTGTATGCGCTCTTTGAATGGATTGATAGCTTTGTCGTATGTGGCTGGCAAATCGTGATTTTATAAACGCAACCTTGGGCAGAAAATTAAATAGCACTGACTGCGCGGTTATCAAAACCGCACAGTTGAGCTTGGCGTGATTTTATCTGAAGAGTAGTTGAACCCGTGACAAGGTATTAAACAGAAGGGATTTGGATATAACAGATAAGATAAAGTTGGAATGCTCCCCAAGATACCGTCGCCGGTGTAGCCCTTGAACCGTAGGTTCAAGGCGGGTAAATGTTTATCTCCTAAGGCTTCTCGGTACTTGCCAAGCATGCGCAATGTCAATAAAAGCATCTACCCTGGGTTTGTAAATATCGGCACAGGGACATTACCAGCTAAACGCATATCCCAGGGAGCAAAAACAGGGGTGATAATCGCAGTTGCGTGTATCAGAAATTCTAGTTTAGTCGTCCTTGTGGCTACGTTCAATCAAGGCATTTTCTAGCGTTGCTTGAAGTAGAGAGATACGCTCGTCCATTTGCGCCATGTACTGTTTGTTTTGTTGTTTTTCTTCAAACAGTTGGTTGCCAATATTGAGTGCGGCCATAATGGCTAACTCTTCACGGCTTAAATTGTTCGTGCGGGCTTTTAAGGTGCTCAGTTGGCTTTCAACTTCGCTGGCGACTGCGTGCAAGGCTGCCTCGCGTCCTTCAGGACATGCGATTGAGTAGGTGCGACCGAGAAGGGTAATTTCTACTGCACGATTACTCATACCTAGTTTGCGTCTTCCTTAATTTATTCACGATATTGGCGAACTATATAGGGCAATATTTAAAAGAGCAAGGCACAGCAAGGTTAATTTTCTTATTTGCTGTTTGTCTGAGCAAATCGGTACTTTTTTCCTACAACATAGGGGCGATCATTTGGTGAGCAGGGGCAACTCTGTTAGCATTAAGTCATTAATGTTCTAGCGAGAAAAGACTATGGCAACCCCACCTTCACTGTGTATTGATAAGTTAAAACAAGCCCTTGATGCGGCAGAAATTGGCCAGCATCCGGTTGAGGTTCACGGCGCGTTAGTTGGACTTATATGTGGCGGTGTTGAGCAGCAAGGTAATGCCTGGCAAAAAGCGCTTATCGATTTAATGAACGATGGTCAGCCGCTGCCAAATGATTTACAGCACTTAATTACCGAGCTTTATCAAGACACGGTAGCGCGTTTAGGTGATTACGAGTTTGGTTTTACTTTATTGCTACCTGAAGAAGAAGTGCAGCTTAGCCACCGTGTTGAAGCATTAGCACTATGGACACAAAGCTTCTTAACCGCTATTGCGGTAATCCAGCCTAAGCTAAATAGCGCATCAAGCGATGTAAAAGAAGTGATTAAAGACTTAGCTGAGATCGCTCAGGTTGAGTTTGACGTACAAGATGACGAAGAGTCAGAGGCGGCTTACACCGAGTTGCAAGAGTTTGTACGTATGTCAGCTATTTTATGTTATTCGGAATTTGGCCCTGAAATTACTCCAAATGAAGATGACAGCAAGCCGACGATTCACTAACTTGGCTTTCATTAGCTTAGCTTTTATCTAAGAACTTATGTTGATGAAGTCGCTTACCTGTTTTGTATAAGGCTGCAGTTTAAAGCCTGATATTAGAGCCTAAAGCGCTAACGACTTCATTTTGTTTGCACATTTTTTCGCACACGGAAATGCTAGATGCCAACATCTGAATCAGCACCTTCATCTCAATCAGCTACTTCATCTCAAATAGCTACTTCATCTCAAGCACTGTTTGATGTGGTTATTGTCGGCGGCGCAATGGCGGGCGCAACTCTCGCTCTAGCGCTGACTAAGCTCTCTGCTCAGCAGCCAAACAAACCCCTGCGTATTGCGCTTATTGAAGCCAAACAAGTTGATGCTAGCCACCCCGGATTCGATGCTCGTTCAATCGCCATTGCCCACGGCTCAATATTTCAGCTGCAACAACTTGGCATTTGGCAGCACATTGCCCATTTAGGTTCGGCAATTAATCAAATCCATGTGTCAGACCGTGGTCACTTTGGCATGACAGAGCTGCTTTCTGAGTCGCTTAATGTCGATGCCTTTGGTCAGGTGGTTGAGCTTGCAAGTGTGGGGCAGGTGTTAATGGCTGAGCTTGAAAAGCTCAACAAGCAGCATCCAAATATCTTAAGTTTGTATTGCCCAGCAGGTGTTGAAGAAGTTTCTGCACAAGCAGATTACCAGCAACTCACTTTAACAACAGGTGAGCAGCTTAACGCCAAACTCGTGGTTGCTGCCGATGGCGCGTTTTCAAAAGTGCGTACCCAGCTTAATCAACCAAGTGAACAGGTTGATTTTGAGCAGTCTGCCATTGTTGCCAATGTAGTTACCGACAAAGCGCATCAAGGCTGGGCCTTTGAGCGCTTTACTGAGCATGGGCCAATTGCGCTGCTGCCAATGAGTGACGTGCAAGGCAAAGCCAGATTGTCTTTAGTGTGGGCGATGCAACCAACTGAGGTTGAGCGCGTTAAAGCCTTACCTAAGAGTGAGTTTTTGGCTGAGCTACAAACTGCTTTTGGTCATCGTTGTGGCCGCTTTACAGATGTCGGCGCGCTGGTTAGCTACCCACTAACACTGAGTTATATGCCAAGACCGTTTTATCATCGCTGCGTGTTTGTGGGTAATGCCGCGCAAACCCTGCACCCAATAGCAGGGCAAGGCTTTAACCTTGGGCTGCGCGATATCAATGGTTTAATCAAGGCTATTGAGCAGGCATTGGCAGCTGGTGAAGCAGACCTTGGTAGTAGTGAGCTTATTCACAGCTATTATCAAAGTCGCCAGCAAGACAGAGATGCCACTCTCAATAATATTGAGTTTTTAGTGCGCGGCTTCTCAAATCAGCATTGGCCACTAGTTGCTGGGCGCAGCTTAGGGCTAAGATTGCTATCTTGGCTGCCACCGCTAAAAACGCCGGTTGCTGAAATTGCCATGGGGTGGCGCTAAGCTACTCCTAGCACTAGTCATTTGTCGATCACCAAGGAATAAGGAACACCTATGTATCAAACCCAAACCTATGATGTCGCCATTGTTGGCGGAGGTATGGTTGGCCTAGCTACTGCAATTGGCTTAGCTCAAGCGGATTTATCAGTAGTGGTGATTGATGCAAATACCACAGCGCCAAGTACAGGTGATGCCAAACTGCGTGTTAGCGCGATTAATAAAGCAAGTCAGCAATTACTCACTAATCTTGGTGCCTGGCAATATCTCGATGGTGAACGCTTAGGCCCGTATCAAAAAATGGCTGTGTGGGATAAAGACGCGCTCGGTAAAATCGACTTTGATGCCGCTAGCATTAGTGAGTCGACCTTAGGCACCATTATCGAAAATCAGGCGATTAGCTATGCGCTAGCAAAACGCGCCGCAGAGCTAAGCAATATTACCCATCTTGAAGGCCAACGCCTTGAGCGAGTGGCCTTTGGCGAGCGTGAAACTTGGCTGACGCTTGAAAGTGGCGATAATCTATCGGCTGCTTTGGTGGTTGGTGCCGATGGCGCTAACTCTTGGGTGCGTCAGCAATGCCAAATCCCGCTTACCTTTTGGGATTACGGCCATCACGCCATTGTTGCCAGTGTGCGCACTGAGTTAAACCATGATGCCACTGCGCGTCAGGCATTTTTACCTGATGGTCCACTCGCTATGTTGCCACTATTTGAAGATAACTTAAATTCAATTGTGTGGTCGGTAGACCCGCAGCAAGCTGAGCAATTGATGGCGTTAGACGACAGCGAGTTTAATAAAGCGCTAACAGCCGCATTTGATAGTCGCTTAGGTTTGTGTGAAGTGGTGAGTGAGCGTCAGTCATTCCCGCTGCGTATGCGTTATGCCCGTCATTTTGCTCGTCACCGTTTAGCGCTTGTTGGCGATGCAGCCCATACAATCCACCCATTAGCAGGGCAAGGGGTTAACCTTGGCTTTTTAGACGCCGCAAGTCTGGTGCAAATAGTGGTGGAGCTGCACGAGCAGGGTAAAGATATTGGCGATTATGCCAACCTTCGTCGTTATGAGCGCTGGCGCAAAGCTGAGGCAATGGAAATGATCGCGGCGATGGAAGGCTTCAAACGATTATTTGCCGGCAGTAATCCACTGAAAAAAGCTGTGCGCGATCTTGGATTATCACTGGTAGATAATATCGCTGGACTGAAAACAGTGTTCATCAAACAGGCCATGGGCAATAAAATCAATTTGCCTGAGCTGTGCCAGAAAACAAATTCTCACTAATAAGTGTTAAAAACGGTTATATATCAATCGATCCAGCCACATAGCCGTTTGTCATACAAAAAAGCCTAAATTCTCGCATTAGCTAAACTAATGCGAGAGCCCTCAGATTAGAAAAAATTCTTGTATACAATTCAGCTTGGCTGAGTATAATTTCGCGGCATTTTATCAAATACCTACATAGCGCCAAGACGCTGTGATGGCCCACAATAAGGGATAATAATGGCTAGCAAAACTGTACTTTACACTAAGCACTTAGAATCGAATGCGAAGATGGTTGATTTTCATGGCTGGGAAATGCCAATCAACTACGGCTCACAAATCGAAGAGCACCACGCAGTTCGTCAAGACGCTGGTATGTTCGACGTGTCACACATGACAGTTGTAGACGTAACAGGCACTGACGCTAAGGCATTTTTACGTAAGTTGTTAGCTAATGACGTTGCTAAGCTCACTGTACCTGGCAAAGCGCTATACGGCGGTATGCTAGATGAAAACGCTGGCGTAATTGACGACCTTATTACTTATTACCTGTCTGAAACTCATTACCGTGTAGTGGTTAACTCAGCGACTCGCGTAAAAGACCTAGCTTGGATCAACAAGCAAGCGGCTGCATTTGACGTAACTGTTACTGAGCGCCCAGAGCTTGCGATGATTGCAGTACAAGGCCCAAATGCTAAAGCAAAAGCGGCTGAAGTATTTTCTGATGAGCAAAAGCAAGCGGTTGAAGGCATGAAAATGTTCTTTGGCGCGCAAGCAGGCGACTTGTTTATCGCAACCACAGGTTACACAGGTGAAGCGGGTTACGAAATCATCGTGCCACAAGAGCAAGCTGAAGATTTATGGCAAAAGCTGCTTGATGCAGGGGTTCGCCCATGTGGTTTAGGTGCTCGTGATACACTGCGCCTTGAAGCTGGCATGAACCTTTACGGTCAAGATATGGATGAAACCATCAACCCGCTAGCAGCCAACATGGGTTGGACAGTAGCGTGGGAACCAACAGACCGTGACTTTATTGGCCGTGAAGCATTAACTGCAATCAAGGCACAAGGAACTGACAAATTAGTCGGTTTGGTCATGGAAGCCAAAGGTGTTTTACGCCATGATATGGCAGTGTTTTTCACTGATGCAGACGGCGTTGAGCACCAAGGTAAGATCACCAGTGGTACCTTCTCACCAACTTTAGGCTACTCTATTGCAATGGCGCGCGTACCAAACGGTATTGGCGAAGTAGCTGAAGTTGAAATGCGTAAGAAGCGTGTACCAGTTAAAGTGATTGCACCAAGCTTCGTTCGCAACGGTAAGCAAGCATTCTAGAAACAAATTTAAGAGACAAGTCGCATCAAGACTAACGTATAGGTGTTATTGCGAAGCAAAATAGCGTAAAACACTAGTTGGCCTAGCGTCTCGAATTAATACAATAGCTTTGCCTTAATCGGGCAAAGCAACAAGCAAAATTAGTAAATATAGGAATAACCACCATGAGCAACATTCCAGCAGAATTAAAATATGCTTCTTCACACGAGTGGGTTCGCAAAGAAGCTGACGGTAGCTACACAGTAGGTATCACAGAGCACGCACAAGAACTACTAGGTGACATGGTATTCGTTGAGCTACCAGAAGTAGGCGACACTGTATCAGCAGGCGAAGACTGCGCAGTAGCTGAGTCTGTAAAAGCGGCTTCAGACATCTACGCACCAATCTCTGGTGAAGTTGTTGCCATCAACGAAGCATTAGAAGACTCACCAGAGCTAGTAAACAGCGACGCTTTCGGTGACGGCTGGTTCTTCCGCGTAATGCCTTCTGACGAAGCTGAAGTAGAGTCACTACTAGATGCTGACGGTTACCAAGAAGTAATCGACGAAGAATAATCGTCGCAGACGATAAATGAAGCTCCCTCGGGAGCTTCTTTGTTTTTCCTCAAACGCAACAGCTGCGCATCAACTGCGCAAAGCAGTCAGAGGGAAAGCAGGTTAATACAAAGCCTGCCGCCAAGAGTAGGGTATTAATCAAGCCTTAATGCGTTAAGCGTTTAAGGATTAGGTAACAAAACCGCTAATAAATGGTCGTTACCGCGCCAATCAGCGTACTATACCAATTAGGATAAATGAGTGATCAGATATTACGCAGGAAAAATCGCTTAGAACAAGGCGCAAATAGAAGCTAGCTAGTTGTTCTACCTACAAAATTTGCAACGAAGTTATAAGTGATTTTAACCAGTAAGAATGAGCACATTCTTATGCTAATTGGTATTTGCTATCGAACAATAAGATAAGCACTACGCCTTAGGCATTCTCGTTAATTGAGTGCTACAAATCACACAACATAGATTCCGGCTCTGTGCCCTACAGCAACATCACCGGACGATTGGGAACACGATTTATCATGACTAAGCAAACACTGACACAATTAGAGCAGCATGAGTTATTTTTGACTCGTCATATTGGCCCTGACGAACAACAGCAGCAAGACATGCTTAACTTTGTTGGCGCTGAATCGCTTGAAGATTTAACCGCGCAAACTGTGCCGGGTGCCATTCGCCTAAAAGAAGAATTGGCCGTTGGTAATGCCTGTGGCGAAGCTGAAGGTACTGCTTACATCCGTGGTTTAGCTGACAAAAACAAAGTATTTAAAAGCTACATCGGTATGGGTTACTACGGTACTGAAGTGCCGAACGTGATCAAGCGTAACGTGTTTGAAAATCCGGGTTGGTACACAGCGTACACACCTTACCAGCCAGAGATTGCTCAAGGTCGTCTTGAAGCGATTCTTAACTTCCAGCAAATGTCGATGGACCTAACTGGTCTTGACCTAGCATCAGCTTCACTACTTGACGAAGCAACTGCAGCTGCTGAAGCCATGGCGCTAGCTAAGCGTGTATCTAAAGCGAAAAAAGCTAACATCTTCTTTGTTGCTGATGATGTGTTCCCACAAACATTAGACGTAGTGAAAACCCGTGCAGAATGTTTTGGTTTTGAAGTGGTTGTAGGCCCAGCAAGCGAAGCGGCTAACTACGAGCTATTTGGCGCATTGTTCCAATACACTAACCGCCACGGTCAAATTACTGATTACACAGAGCTATTTGCGGCGCTTAAAGAAAAGAAAGCCATCGTAACTGTAGCAACTGACATCATGTCGCTAGTGCTACTGAAATCACCAGGTGAAATGGGCGCAGACGTGGTATTTGGCAGCGCACAACGCTTTGGTGTACCTATGGGCTATGGTGGCCCACACGCTGCATTCTTTGTTGCACGTGACGCGCACAAGCGCTCTATGCCTGGCCGTATTATCGGCGTATCTAAAGATACTCGCGGTAACAGCGCACTGCGTATGGCAATGCAAACTCGTGAGCAGCACATCCGCCGCGAAAAAGCTAACTCAAATATTTGTACTGCGCAGATCTTGCTAGCTAACATGGCTTCATTCTACGCAGTATTCCACGGCGCAGTGGGCCTTAAAACCATTGCTAGCCGCATTAACCGTCTAACCGACATTCTAGCGACAGGCCTTAAAGCCAAAGGCGTTGAGCTAGTGAACAACACTTGGTTCGATACTATCTCTTTCAAAGGTCTAGACGTTGAAGCTGTTAAAGCGCGCGCAGTCGCTGCTGAGCTTAACCTACGTTATGACGAAGACGGCATTGTCGGTGTGAGCCTTGATGAAACTACACTTCGCTCTGACATTTCTGAGCTATTTGATGTGATTTTAGGTGAAGGCCACAGCCTAGATGTTGAAGCGATTGACGTTGACGTACTAGCAGGTAAGGCTTTTGTTAACGGCGGCGGGTCTATTCCAGCTGATCTTATCCGTAAAGATGCCATCTTGACGCACCCAACTTTCAATCGCTACCAAAGCGAAACTGAAATGATGCGTTACATCAAGCGTCTAGAAAATAAAGATTTAGCACTGAACCACTCAATGATCTCATTAGGTTCGTGCACCATGAAGCTAAACGCAGCGGTAGAAATGAACCCAGTAAGCTGGCCAGAATTTGCCAACATGCACCCATTCTGCCCGCTCGATCAAGCTGAAGGTTACACTCAGCTAATCAATGAGTTATCTGACTACCTAGTGAACATCACAGGTTACGATGCAGTATGTATCCAGCCTAACTCAGGCGCACAAGGTGAATATGCTGGTCTATTGGCGATTCAAAAATACCACGAGTCTCGCGGTGAAGCGCACCGCGACATCTGCCTAATTCCACAATCTGCACACGGTACTAACCCAGCATCGGCGCAGCTTGCAGGTATGAAGGTTGTGGTGACTGCTTGTGACAAGCAAGGTAACGTTGACTTAGAAGACCTAAAAGCGAAAGCGGCTGAGCTTGCTGACAACCTATCGTGCATCATGATCACGTACCCATCGACTCACGGTGTGTATGAAGAGTCAATCCGCGAAGTATGCGACATCGTGCATCAGCACGGCGGTCAGGTATACCTAGATGGCGCGAACATGAACGCACAGGTTGGTCTAACATCACCAGGCTTTATCGGCGCAGACGTATCACACTTAAACCTACACAAAACCTTTGCTATTCCACATGGTGGCGGTGGTCCAGGTATGGGCCCAATCGGTATTAAAAAGCACCTTGCACCATTCGTAGCAGGTCACACTGTGGTTAAGCCAGGCCGCGAAAGCGACAACAATGGCGCAGTATCAGCCGCGCCATACGGCAGCGCAAGCATCCTACCAATCAGCTGGATGTACATTAAGCTACTTGGCAACCAAGGCCTTAAAAAGTCGACGCAAATGGCGCTACTAAACGCCAACTATGTGACTAAGAAGCTGTCGGCTCACTACCCAGTGCTATTTACTGGCCGTAATGACCGCGTAGCGCACGAATGTATTATCGACCTACGCCCAATCAAAGAGTCATCAGGTGTAACTGAGATGGACATTGCTAAGCGTCTAAACGACTACGGCTTCCACGCGCCAACCATGAGCTTCCCAGTTGCGGGTACGCTAATGGTTGAGCCAACTGAGTCTGAGTCTAAGGTTGAGTTAGACCGCTTTATCGAGGCTATGATTGCCATTCGCGGCGAGATTGCCAAAGTGGAAGCAGGCGAGTGGCCAGCGGACAATAACCCACTATGTAATGCACCTCACACCATGGCAGACATTATGGACAGCGAGTTCGACTCACGCCCATACAGCCGTGAAGAAGCGGTATTCCCATGCGATGCAGTTAAGGCTAACAAGTTCTGGCCAACTGTGAA
Organism: Shewanella sp. WXL01; assembly: GCF_012263345.1. Taxonomy (NCBI): domain Bacteria; kingdom Pseudomonadati; phylum Pseudomonadota; class Gammaproteobacteria; order Alteromonadales; family Shewanellaceae; genus Shewanella; species Shewanella sp. WXL01. Next base: position 132,517 of record NZ_JAAIKQ010000003.1, read on the forward strand.
TCGTATTGATGATGTTTATGGTGACCGCAATCTAATGTGCTCGTGCGTACCGTTATCTGACTACGAATAATTGCAGCCCAAACGCCATTATGGTGCAACGACCCAAATGTCATTCCCGCAAGGCTTTTTAGCGGGAATCTGAGTGTTAAAAAAGCGACCTTGAGTCGCTTTTTTTGTTGGCTTACTGTCGGCAGTAACGCTATTAGGTATAGCTACCTAAAAGTCATTCCCGCAGTGCTTTTGAGCGGGAATCTGGGGATAAAAAAAGCGACCTAGGGTCGCTTTTTTGTCTTAGGTAGTCCTCCCTTTTATGGTAATCCTCCCATTTTTAACCGCAATTAAAAGTAGAAGTTAGGCAGCCATCAGTGGTGGCCTGTCATTATTCGCTTTGTGTGATCTTTCATGGTTGTAAAACCATAATCACTTTGTCGCATAGTCTTGTACTTCTTCCAAGTGATTCACAGTTATAACGAGCTGTACGGCTGTATCGTTCGATGTAGACATTTTGTTGGCTTGTTCTAAATCGAAGTCTCACTCCTATTCTATGCGTATTACTTAAATGACGCAGATTCCTACGCACCACTCTCTATAGCGAGCTAAGCAGCTGTAAAAATAAAGCAGTTAAGTGGCACAAACTTTCTCTTGAAAGGGAGGTTGCCAAGTCAGAATGAAGGATTAGAACAATTCATCTCCATATGTTTGTTGATGATAAACTTGTACAGTTTTTACATCGTTTAAGTATTGTATTAACTCTTTGAGTATTATTGCGTGGAATCTCGTGGTTCCTGAATCAAGAATATGTGTGATACCGTGAAAGTCTCTCTGATGAAGGTTCTCCAAATCTAGTAAAGAGATTGCCTCATAGTTTTTTCTCCAATCAGTTCCCATTTCCCAAGCAATAACTAAATGAATATCTTTTTCAGACTTATATTCAGTTTCAAATTCACTAATCAGCGCATCTAAATTGTACTTATACTCGAGAATTTTAGGAGGGCTAGTATGTTCTGTTCTAAAATGAAGTTCCTCCACTCCTAGAGGGTTAGAGTCCTTATCAAACTCATGCAGTGTTAATGGTTCTTTAACCATGAACTTAAATACACCGTCGTATTGTTTTACTTGACTTGTCGCTAGCAGTTTTATTCCCCTAATAACCCCGCCAGCTATCAGTTGGTTAAATAATACTATTACATCTTGTTCAGATTGGGGTTCGGAAGTAATTGATATCTCATTTACTGGAGCGAAGAAGTTTCTGTTAGTCAACACTAATGGGTGCTCTTCTTCATGAGTTTCTTGCTCTTTAATCCATGCGTGCAATTCAATTTCTTTGGCTATATCTGGCTTCACACCGCTATCAGATTTAAGTAACTTTTTCCATTTCTTGAATCGATTAACAATTGCTACAGCTACTTTTTCCCCAGCTTCTTTTAACTCTGGCTGAAATCCTTTACGTCCTAAATCCGGATCTGCATCTTTAAAGTGGACGATAATATGGCATTGATTTTGATACCCGATATTTGACGTAAGTGGTATCGCAATCAACTCTCCTTGAGTCATATTATTATTGGCTAGTTGAAGTCCCCCTTTTAATACACGATAACCTTTTCGAAGTTTTGCTAACCCATCATTAAGTTGATCCCACACTTTCGTTGAGTATGTAAAATATCCATATGCTTCAACTTTGTAAGAATTGATTAAATCGATATATTCTTTGTCTGATGATAAACGGAGGGCCTTTAAGTCTTCAGAACTAAAAAATTCATAGATTCCATTTGACTTGGTATACTTTGTTGGAATTGCTGATGCGTCCTTACCTTGGGATACCAACTTAGCTTGAAGCTGAGTGACATCTTTTAAATTAACGCTAGCTTTAATTTTTTTGTGAGGGTAAATGTATGCCGCATCACAGTCGGATACTGTCTTAGAATTGCCAGATTTATCGATAACAGTCAATTCAAAAGTGATATAATTTCTATCCTCGTTAAGATAATGGATAGCTCCCAGTGGAGTTTTAATTAATAACAAATATAGCCATTGCTCTGGTGTTGATGCGGTATACCACGATAAGTCTTTAGGACGTGTATGCTCCCCACCAAACTTAAGTTTAAAAGTTGAACCTCGTTCTATTTTCTCGAAAGATTTATCGGCGATATTTGTATAAGTAACGACTGGACGTGTGACTATACCTTTGTAATCTTCAACCCAATCTCGTCCACCGACCAGTTCCCCCACGAATTCATGGCCATTACCTTTAGTGCCAAACCTAAGATAGTCAAAGCCGTAACCAATATACGTCGCACCAACTCCTTTATTCCCTCTAGTACTTCCTCCGTTCTTAAACGAAATATTGGGAGCCAAGAAAGACTCAAATTCCTTCTCTTTGAAACCAACTCCATTGTCTGTAATAGAGAACGAGTTTTCAGAAAGATCTACAGTCAGCCACAATTTTCGCTGATATTCTGAACCTTCAATATTTGCCCGTCGGTCAACAGCATCCATTGCATTTTGTATTAACTCTGAAAAGGAATCGTACATACCAACATAAGACTTTAAAATGTTCTTTATTTCTCTTTTTTGCGCTGCAGACACAATCTCAGCATCAGCCCCTTGGCTCGATAGTAGAGGGTCCCACGTTTTTGCTATCATTTGTTGTTCCTTAGAACCAATTTTTATAGGGAGCAGTTCTATGCAGTTCACCTTAACCAACTAACGAAACTATACTACTTACTGTAAACGTGTAAATCATCATGTTGGCGTAACATTAACAAGCACTTATTTAAGAGTGCCGTTGTAACTCCAATTATTAATTTAGCTTATTCAACCCAAAGCCAATTACGGATTTGCTGCACAAGCGATATCGCGCTGTGTTATTTTTGAGTTAAACCGAGCTTGGTAGGAAGAGAGCTTTGATAAAGTTGATGCCTAAAACAAGCTCGATGCAATGAACGTTGAAGTTTTAACCTAAGCTTTGTCCCAGTTTTATAAATGGTATGCTTTTTTACGCTGTTCAGGTGTAAGGTCATCAGCAGCCATTGTTAACCTTCCAGAGTAATTTCTTCACCAAATTCTAGAATCAAAGGGGCAATAGTAACGCTATCGCATGTCACTCCAATAGGCATATTATCCACTGAGCGAAGAATTTCTTCTGCCTTGTTTTTAATATCCTTTGCTACACGCAACTTGGCTCCATTACTTGTTGCTTCATAAACTCGATAAATGTCATACGGCTTACCACTATCACGAGCTTCAAGCAACTCAGCTATTGATATATGGAATTTTGAGTTGAATTTATATTTAGTAGTTTTTACATCAAGTAACCGTTCTTTTGAAGTTTTGTTGAGTAGCAAACTAAAATCAAAAGGAGATATTGGGTTATCGTCTGCTTTCCAGCTGAAATCTTCAATTTCACCATTGTTTTTAAGTTCAACAAAATGCTCGTTAACTAACCGCTCACCTAGTATACCTGTAGCGCTCGTTGAAGCTTTTGCCTTCTCAAGTTCTTCTTTGGAGACGAAACGTACTTTACGGCGCCTACGTAGCTCCTTGAAGCTCTCAATATCTCCGAGAATAACGTCTTCTATCAAGGCATCGTCAAACAAGCTCTGGAGTGGGTGTTCGTCTGATACAGCAGAACTGTCCAATATTTCTTTAATACTAGTTCTATTGACTTCTACCATTGACTTGTGAGAGTTAAACTGGCTGTTATAACGATTAGTGATGGTGTTATGTAGAGCAGTATCTTGTTCACTGGCTTTTGCTATCAGGTATATTTCGATTTGAGTAGGAAAAGGAGCCCCATTGAATACCATGACTGCATAGTCATGGTTACTCAATAGTTCATAACGATCTTTACCAGACTCATGTGCATTAATCAGCTCACCATTTAACCGCATGTTTTTTTGCTGTCGTACTATTTTTCTTTCCAGAACATGGCGAGGCGAATCTTCCGGGCCATTAAGAGCCAACGTTACATTATGCTTTCCATCCCCCCAATCGATAGGATACATTTGTTCAATAAATATTTTCTTATCAAGGTTCCAAGCTTTTTGACGTGTACCAGATTTCGAATCGAAGTGACAGTTGAACAAAGTCAAATCAGAAGATGATAGACGTTTGATAGCTATTTTTTCCATTTATCTTTTCCTAGAATTCCAGTTTTTCGCGTATACACTGTGCTACATGGTAGGACATCAGTGGAGGTACAGCGTTACCTATCTGCTTGAATGCTGGGTTCATACTACCAGCAAACTTAAAACCATCAGGGAATGATTGCAGTCTGGCAGCTTCTCTGATTGATATGGTCCGAGACTGTGATGAGTCATAGTGAATATGTGAATAGCTGTCTTTTCCTAAATGAGCCATCAAAGTGCGAGCTGGTTGATCTGGTTCCATTTTTCTCCACTTATTGGGAAATTTGCTAGGGTCATAAGGTGGAACAATTTTCTTCTTCAACTCTTCATAGCTTACAGAACCTTTGTTAATCGTGATTCCCTTATTCCTCTCCGCTACCAAAGCCTCTTCAAACATTTCCATAGCAACTCTGTGAGCCTCTGGATACTGATCACCTGGAGCCATACGAGAAAAAATCGGGTAGTCTCTTGGAAGGAAGCGGATTAAATGATCATACACACCTGAGTCTTTATTAGAGAAGTTTGGCCACTGGGTGCGCATTAGCCGAGCATAGTCATTTAGTTCAGTTTCTGGATATGGATCAAGAGTAGTGAAACGCTGAGGTGCTTTCTTTAATTTGCATCTATGGTCATCCGGTATCCTTGGCAAGTCTTTCAGTGCTTCCTCTGCTGTTATTGCAAGTGGGAGATCTTCTGAAGGTTCTGCTAACTCAATATAACGATGATGGACACACTCGGGATTGATAGTCTTTAGAGCTACTTGTCGAGAACTATGGTAACCACGAGGTAATTCAAAGAAATGAGTTGGAGTAGGGAATTGTACCTCTTCTACGTCAAGCTCTTCTGCATAAGCAATTAAGATCATTCGCTCACGCATTTCTGGCACACCAAAATACACCGAGTTCATCAATGTGTACTTAGCAATGTATCCCAATTCTTCGAGAGTTTCACATACTTCTTCCGCTATGTTATGTCCGCCATAATTCAAAACATCTGGAACATTTTCCATCATGATTGCTAGCGGTTGAAAAGCTTTAACATAATCTAAATAACGGAGATAGAGGTTACCGCGAGGGTCAACTTTAAATGCTTCTGGATGATCATAAACCTCTCTTAGCTTCGAACGACCAACACGAGCAAAAGCTTGACATGGTGGACCTCCTACAAGAACATCTATGGCCTCTTGAACGTTTCCCTTTAGACAAAGCTCTTCGACTATATCTTTAGGTTCTAGTTTAGTAATATCGTGCGGATTACTATGCTTTTCTAGCTGTTCTGCATCTAAATGAGAATGGAAGTTCATAGCGTGTGTTTTAGCTGCATGCTTATCTATTTCAATTCCTGCTTTGATTTCAAATCCTGCTTTATTGAAACCAAGCGAAATCCCCCCACAGCCTGCAAATAGGTCTAGTGTTCTTGCTCTTCCTGTATTCCGGAGCGCTTCCAGTTTGTTTTGCCGAACAGAAGACCAACGACTTCGTTCTGATTGTGTGATTACGTTCATTCCAACTACTATTTAATACCTTTGCTAGATTTATTTTAGACAACAAACTTCAGGAAATTGGATATCATAACTGATTTCCATAATTTACCACACAGATAAAATCATCTTCCATTTCACAGCTCACCGTTTGTTGTGGTCGATTAGAATTGGTCAGGGTTTTGTATTTAAACCGTAACATCTGGATCTGACTAAGCCCTCGTAACATCGAGGTCATTAATATTTACGTCAAAGTTAATTCTCAGCTCCCTAGTTTCGCACTTTGGGCTGCGAAACCGGCACATGCTTTATCTTCCAAACAGCTATCAGTCACTCTTCAATATCAATTATCAAAAGTTACATTTGTGTTATCGACAAATGATACCCTGTAACATATTATGCAGTTCGCTTTATATTTGAAACCTCTAATGAATTTGAAAAGCTGAATCGTTTTATCAATCACTTTTTGCTAGGGGTTTGTGGCATTAGTTTGCCTAACTTTAGAAACATAAATAAAAACACAAGATCTAGGCCTCACTTAAATCAATTGATAAGGAAGAGACATGTCCATTCATCGACGATTTTCAGTACTTGCCTGTGCAAGTGCAGTTTCAATCGCAATTTTGGCAACAGGTTGTAGCCATCAACAAGAACAAGAATCAAAAGTGGCTAAACAAGCTGAACCGTCTGCAGCGAATGCAACAGTTGGCGCTGAAGCTGCACAAACAGTTACGCAAGCTTCGCTCAAGGATGGTAGTAATCCATTTTTCAACACTTGGGACACGCCTTACGGTGTACCGCCGTTTGACGATATTAAAACTGAGCATTTCTTGCCTGCGTTCAAACAGTCAATGGAAACGCATTTACAAGAAGTCGATGCCATTGCCAACAATGAGCAACCGGCGACATTTGATAACACGATTAAGCCTTTAGAGCTGGCTGGCGCTGATTTAACTCGCGTTGCTATGGTGTTCTTTAACCTTACAGGTACAGAGTCAAACGCTGACATGCAAGCATTGCAACGTGAAATTTCACCTATGCTAAGCCGTCATAGCACGACCATTCAAATGAATGAAAACCTGTTCAAGCGTATTAAAACCGTTTACCAAACACGTGAGCAAAGTAATCTTAATGCTGAGCAGCTTCGCTTAGTTGAGCGCATGTATAACGACGCTGTTCGTTCTGGTGCAAACCTTGAAGGTGAAGCGAGAGAACGTTTTGCAGCCATTAATGAGCAAATCTCAAGCTTGACCACAAGCTTTGGTCAAAACACGCTTAATGACAGCCGTGGATTTAAGCTAGTGCTGGAAGAAACTGACCTAGACGGTATGTCGCAGTCAATGGTTGAAGCGGCATCAGCTACGGCAGAAGCGCAAGGGCTAAAAGGTAAGTACGTTATCACGCTGCAGCGTTCAAGTGTTGAGCCGTTCTTGCAGTTCTCTAACCGCAGAGACTTACGTGAAAAAGCCTTCAAAGGTTGGGCACTACGTGGTGACAACGACAACGAGTTCGACAATAAGAAAAACGTTGAGCAAATCGTCAAACTTCGTGCTGAGCGCGCACAGTTACTAGGTTATAAGCACCATTCAGACTACGTATTATCAAACACCATGGCAGCGTCGCCAGAAGCAGCCATGGATTTGCTTTTAAAAGTTTGGGACCCAGCTGTTAAACAAGCTAAAAAAGAGCGTGAATGGATTTTAGAGCAAATGGCAGCAGAAGGAGCAAAACACGAATTTGCTGCTTGGGATTGGCGTTACTACGCAGAAAAAGTACGTAAAGCCCGCTTTGATTTAGACCAAGGTGAGATCACCCAATACTTCGAGCTAAATAACATGCTGGAAGCTAAGTTTTATGTTGCTGAACAACTGTTTGGTTTAACGTTTGCTGAGCGTACCGACATTCCTGTTTATAACCCTAGCGTTCGCGTGTGGGAAGTAAGAGACGCAAGCAAAAACGTTATTGGCTTATTCTTTGGTGATTACTACGCTCGCTCTACTAAGCGTTCAGGTGCTTGGATGAGTGCGTTTAGAACTCAGCAAAAACTTGCTGGTAACGTTAAGCCGCTTATCATCAATAACATGAATCTGAACAAGCCAGCTGAAGGCGAGCCAACCTTAATGAGCTTCTCGGATGCCACTACCTTGTTCCATGAATTCGGACATGCGCTGCATGGCTTGTTGTCTGACGTAACTTACCCAACGCTTGCTGGTACTAGTGTGTCACGCGACTGGGTTGAGTTCCCGGCGCAGCTATATGAGCACTTTATTGCCCAGCCGCAAATGCTCAAAAAGTTTGCTTTGCACTATAAAACTAACGAGCCAATGCCAGATGCGCTTATTGAGCGTATGAAAAAGGCCAGCACCTTTAATCAAGGTTTCGCAACGGTTGAGTTTACCGCATCAGCACTTGTTGATATGGCATATCACAAAATGACCAAAGTAGATTCGATAGATGTACGTGCTTTTGAAGACAAGACGTTAGGCGATTACGGCAAACCAGAAGAAATTATCATGCGTCACCGGAGTCCTCACTTCGGTCACATTTTTGCTGGCGGATATTCATCAGCATACTATGCGTATATGTGGTCTGAAATCTTAGATTCAGATGGCTTCAATGCGTTTGTTGAAGCGGGTGATATCTTCGATAAACAAACTGCTGATAAGCTATATAAATACGTATTTAGTACAGGCGATACGCTTAATTACGATGAAGCATATAAGAGCTTCCGTGGTCGCGCACCAACCACAGATGCACTGCTAGAAAACCGTGGTTTTAAGCAGTAATCACAGCCAATAGCAATATCGTTTAAAAGTGCCGCTTCAGTGAAGCGGCACTTTTTTGTAGCATCGGGGCAAAGTGTAACATTTGGGTCAGAGTAAGATGTTAAATCCTAATCTGTTTGTTGGGTGTAAAGTGGATTTTTAATCGAACACAAAGATGGTTGTCTTTTTGCGTATGCCCACTTTTTAACATCTGGGTCAGAGTAAAATTTGCATTAAAGCAGCTTCTTAGTTCGGCGCTTTTCTGTAAAGCACTGAATCAAAGCACCGAATTAAAGCTACTAAAGAATACTCTTAGGCACGACTCGCCTTAATTTTACTTTCATTCGTTTGAGCCTGCCGACTTCGCTGTCGGGGTTCCAATCTGGTGTTATCCGCCAGGCGTTTTCTGGAAGCATTTCAGCGAGCATACCGCGTTTAACCTCGCTGGCGATTTGTGTTGATGGGATGATGACTAAGCTCTCGGTATTAAGATGAGTGCTTCTTGGGTCGAGGTTAAAGGTGCCTATGACTGCAGTGTGATTATCAATCACCATGGTTTTCGCGTGTAAACCAAATATCGGCATTTCAGGCAGTTGTTTTTGCATGACTTCTGACATTACTTTTTGCCTGATTTGCGCATCTGGTTTGAACTCATAAAGTTCGATGCCAGTTTCTAGTATTTCTTCCCTGTCTCTTTGATAGCCGCTAAATGCTTCAAGGTTGTCGTTGGAGGCTAAGCTGTTGGTGAGGACTTTCACTTTTACGCCGCTATCAACCAATGACTTTAATAAGGCTCTGGTTGTTTTGGTGGTGACTAAGTAGGGCGTTTGTATTGTTAGTGATGTTTTGGCTGATTTTGCTAGCTCAATCAGTTTATCAGTGGTTTTACCGCCGCCACCTAAGAAGTCATCTTCGGTATTTTTGCCTGGTATGTCGGCAATGTATTCAACATCATTTAACCAGTGGAGCTGGCCGCTTTGTTGGATTTCAGCAAATACCTTAGGGAGATCATTGATCATCTGCCTGACTTTTGGGACAAAGTTGTCGGGGTTACAGGCGTAGTTGTGTAAATCGCTGAAGTCGTCGGTGAATTTAGTGGATGTTTCAACGAGCTTTTCGATAGGTACGCTCAACGCGCTTTGCCAGTAATCGTTAAATGACGTTTGAATGTCATCGGTTGCGCCACCTAAAACTAGCACGTCTCTGTCTCTGAAATTGTAGGTATGGTCATAGCCAAAATATTCATCAGCCACGTTTCGCCCACCTGTAATCGATACCTGACCGTCAACCGTGAAGGTTTTATTGTGCATGCGCTGATTTACGCCGTGAAAGTCGGTCACCACGTTATAAAGCTTCTGCGCGATATTCTTACCAATGTTGATATTGGGGTTGTAGATTTTGACCTCTAGGTTTTTATGGGCTGAGAGCTTCAATAGCTGCTCAGCTGTGGCGTTAACCAAGATATCATCAACCAAAATACGTACTTTTATGCCTCTGTTGGCTGCTCGCACTAGGTAATCAACTGCAATAAGCCCGATATTGTCAGCTGAAAATATAAAGTACTGAATATCAATGGTCTTTTGTGCTTGCTGGCTTAACCAGGCTCTGGTGAGCATGGCCTCAGTGCCCTGTTCGAGAACATAGATGCCCGTGCTTGATGTCATTTTGTCGGTGAAGGGAGCGAGATATTGACTCAAATTGCCTTGCTCTGCTGCTGGGATTTGCTTGCAATGATCTTTGCTATAAATCGGTAAATACTGCTCATTGGCCGAACATGAAGAGATAAGCATCAAGCTAATTAATGCCGATGCAATTTTTATCAGTATCTGATGCGAACGTTCCAAGTTGTTTCACTCATGTTGGGCTACCTGCCGTTAGAGTACGTTATTCCTTGATGGTTTTTAAGCTGAAGAAAGCAACTTTTAACATTTGGGTCAGAGTAAGGTATTGCCATAGAGGGCATACTTCGAAGTCAAAACTCTGATGAAATCCAATGTCACTGTGAAATAGTATCGTTTGGAAATCCTTTAAGGTTTAGTTAAACGGCGATTGATACATTAGTAGCGTTGACTCAATTTCTCCTATTTCGGAGTAGCCCACGTTAGTAAAATGAAAAATACGCCTTTTGACACCTTGAACTTGAATCTTATTAAAGTTTTTCTGTCTCTATATGAAAGCCTTAATACATATCGCACTGCAAAGCAGCTGAACCTTAGTCAGCCTGCTATTAGTCGTCATTTACAGAAACTTAGATACGCATTTAATGACCCACTTTTCGTTAAGGTTCACAAGGGATTGAAGCCAACTAATAAAGCGCATTTCTTGGCTGAAAAGCTACCTGAAATTTGGCGTGATCTTGAAGAGGTGATTAATCATGAAGAAGAGTTTCAGATTGAGAAGCTTTCTGGTCAGTTAAACATTGCATTGCATCCGCTATATATTGATTTACTCAGTGACAAGCTATTTATCGAGCTAAAGCAGCGTGCCCCCAATGTGCAATTGGTGATATCTGTGTGGAGCAATGACACCGAAGCACAGCTACTGGAGGGTAAGCTGGATTTTGGCATTACCATTGACCCATTGGACATGTCGAAAGAGGTGAGTCAACGTAGGCTGCCTAAGTTGTACGCTAAGCTATACCTTAATAACCAGCATCCGCTAATTGATGAGCAAATTAACCAACATACGTTTTCAAAATATGCGTTGGCAATTCTGCATGTGCGGGGTTGGAACGAACATATAACCTATACAGAGCGCTATTTGTCTCGATTTGGAGTTACGCCTAAAATTGAATACCGTAGCCCTCATCCTAGTTCTATTCTTAACGTTGTGTCCCAAACACAGCTATTACATCCCATCGTTGCAAATTACTACGACTTATCCTCAGAGCAAGTAAGCAAAAAGTTCATATATATAGAGGACTCTCCATTGATGTTAGATAGTGCATTTTGTTATCACTATCGCCATCGAAACTCACCTATACATCAGTGGTTTTATGAGACTATCGAAGATATGTTGCAGCATGAATACCGACGCGATCACGTTCAGCTAGAATCGGTAGCTCCTTGTTTTAATGCGAGAGCTGAAACAATACAGTAGCGCAAGCTTATAACGCCTGCTGAATATAATGCACAAAGGCTCTTTCTGAGGGGAGGAGCTGTCGATGCTTCAAATATACAATACTAAATGAAGCTTGAATTTCAGGCATATCACTAACAGGTAAGGTGGTTAGCTCGCCCTGTTTCATGTCCTTTTCGACCGAAATATCAGGTGCTAGAGCAATTAAATCACAATCTGATAAAGAATCTTTAATTGCTTGAAATTGTTCAAATTTAATTAAGCCAGCAAACCCTTGCCTACTTTTCCTAAACAGATCGTCGAACTGTTCGGTTATGCCTTTAGGCATCGCACTTGGTATAGCAAGTGGAAATGACTTCAAATCATTCAGTGAAACCGTTGAGCATTTTGCGAGAGGATGTGAATGTCTTACGCAAAAGATGACTTTAAATGGTGGTAATTGGATTATTTCGAGCTCACTTTTTTTATCGAGCTCAGTTGCCTTAGTTTCTGCTATGAATAAACCGATCTCAGCTTTATAAAGTTGTCGATATAAGCTGTGCCACTGACCTACTTTTAAATCTACGCTGACTTTGGGGTATGCGTGAATAAACTGCCCCATAACCGGACCAACAATACTATTAAGTGGAATTGCACTGGCGCCAATACTTAAATCTCCATTACCTAATTCTTGTATCGCTTGAATTTCTGCCTTCATAAACTCGACATCCCGGACAATTCGGGTGCCATGAGAAACCACTATTTCTCCCATTGGCGTTAATGTAACGGAACGTGAGGAGCGATCTAGTAATTTTACGCCTAATAATTCCTCCATTTTCTGAATGCTACGAGAAAGTGATGGTTGTGCAAGATTTAATTGCATTGCTGCTTGATGGAAATGTTTTGACTGTGCTACCGCCAAAAAATGTTTTAAATGTCGCAACTCCATCGAATCCTCTCAATAAATATGCAAAAGATATATATAGCTATTACCGATTGATAACAATTACGACAAGATACGCAAAAATATAATTTAATCAATAGTTGGCTTGTTAAATTGGTTTTCTAACGATTGCTTATGTTGGTTTTTATTTTATTCACAGATGCTTCTGTAGGTTTCTCCTTGGTTAAGTTGTTGTTTTTTATTGTGTTGCGCGTAATTCTTTATGTTTCAATATGTATCATTTTTGAAACTATTAATCGATTACAAAAATTAATTGTTGTGATTACAAAAATAAATTAATTCAAGTTTTTGTCTTTTTTATTGATTACAAAATAGCATCAATAATAGACAGATTATGCATTGGAGTTTTTTGTTGCGAGATTGTAATAATGGTTAAGGGAGAATATCTTCCTGTACCCATAATAATAAATTAGGAATCATCCATGAAACTAAAGAAGCTCACATTAATGACATTAGCAGCAATGTATACTGCTGGTGCCGGCAATGTCGCAGCGAGTAATCATGCTACGACAAATGATGCCAAAGTGAATTTACAGTCTGTTGATATAATGGAACTATATCGCGTTCAACAAGAGTTAAAATCGCATCAAGTTGATGAAAATTTTAAACCTCTTCGTCGCTCGAATATGACAAACATTCAGTTTGCTCCCAAAAAAACAGAAGACAAAATAAAGATAGAACCCAATTTAACCGGCACTCATACTTATATTATTCGTCTGCACGGTAACTCTGTTGCGACTTATGGCGGTGGGTTACCCGGCTTACCAGCAACCAAAGCAACAACCAATGGTAAGCGCGGTAAACTGTTTACTGCAGGAAAAGCAAACGGTGCACTATCGAGCGCCATCAATGCGTACACCAACCACTTACTCAATAACCAAAATAGTGTTATTCAAAAAGCGGGCATCCAAGCCAAGCAGCAATTTACATTAGCCGCTAATGCAATTACCGCTGAATTAACTCAGTATGAGGCCGCACAAATTGCAGCCATGTCTGAAGTTGCTTATGTTCAACGCTCAAAAGTGTACCAATTACACACTGATATTGGCCCTGAACATGTGGGTGCGATGGGTGTTTGGGATGGCACTAAAACCAGTGATGGTGGTGCTTATCAAGGTGAAGGGATGGTTGTGGGGATCATTGATACTGGTGTGAACACAGACCACCCCTCTTTTGCCGCCACTGATGCCGATGGATATACCCACACTAACCCATTAGGCAGCGGCAACTATCTAGGCGACTGTGCGTTAGAAGAGTTCGCTAATCGTTGTAATGACAAGCTAATTGGTGTGTACACCCATAAAGATGTTACCGCTGAGTTTGTTGATGAATGGGGTAATCCATTAGCGCCAAAATTTGGTGAAGATTTCCAAGGTCATGGTAGCCACGTAGCCGGCACGGTTGCTGGTAACGTACTCTATGACGTTGATGTTGTAGGTTCTGAGCTTGGTGGTGGTACAGGCCACCCAGTTGGTGTGAAAATGCCGCGTATTTCAGGTGTAGCACCTCGCGCAAATATCATTTCATATCAAGTGTGTATGGTCAGTGGTGGTTGTTCTGGCGACGCCATGTTATTTGCCATTGAACAAGCAATTAAAGATGGTGTTGATGTGATCAACATGTCTATTGGTGGCGCAGAAAGCTTCCCTTGGGATGATGCATTTGAAATGGCATTCCTTTCAGCACGTGAAGCAGGTGTAGCCGTTGCATTATCAGCAGGTAACTCAGGTGAAGCCTTTGGTACTGACTCACTGTATACCGTCGATCACACCTCGCCTTGGGTACTGAATGTTGCTGCAACCACCCATGCTCGCAGTATCAAAATTGCTGACAAAGCACTGGATAATTTCTCTGGTGGTGACGCCGCATTAATGCCGAGCCGATTAGATGGCGCAGGTATTTCTGACGCATTCACTGGTCAATTTGTATTAGCAGCTGATTACGGTGATGCTCGCTGTAATAGTCCTTTCCCGGCTGGCACATTCTCATCCGATCACATTGTTGTTTGTGAACGTGGCGATATTGCTCGTGTAGAAAAAGCAGTCAATGCTGCAGCAGGTGGCGCTGGTGCATTTGTACTGTATAACACTTGGGATGAAGGTGATGCGATAGTGAATGATACCTACGCGATTCCAGGTATCCATATCACAGCCACACAATGGTACGGTAACTGGCAAACCATGGGGTTACAACCTTGGTTAGCATCGGGTACAGGCCATCAAGGCACGGTAACTGCGTCAAACGTCACCCGCGAGATTAACCCAGATGATGCAGATTGGCTTGCCAACTTCTCATCACGCGGACCATCAATCACAGTCGATGAGATTTTCTCACCGGGTATCGCTGCACCGGGTGTGGATATTTTTGCGCCTTGGAATGATGAAAACCCACTCAACCCACAAGCGGATACCCGTAACTACAATGCAATTAGTGGAACCTCAATGGCGAGTCCGCATATTGCCGGTATCATGGCGTTAGTCCGTCAAGCCAATCCAGATTGGACTGCTTCAGAAGTGCAATCAGCACTGCAAATGACCGCTGATAATCAAGCGATTAAGACTACACATCCACTGGATGGCAAAGTAGAAGTAGCCGGTCCTTATCGTGCAGGTCACGGTTTAGCTAATGCTGAACGTGCCATCAATGCAGGTTTAATTATGGATGAGTCGGCTGATAACTTTCGCCGTGCAAACCCTAATAATGGTGGTCAAGTTCGTGAGCTGAACCTGCCTCAATTAATTAATAAAGATTGTGGCTTAAGCTGTAGTTGGATTCGAACTGTCACTGCGACTAAAGACGGTACTTGGAACGTCAATACTAACTTTAGTGATCGCAGTCCGCTGTTCTGGGATTTTACCCTCGACCCAACAGCTAAAGTGACGGTAACACCATCAACATTCACCCTAAAAGCCGGTGAAAGCATTGATTTAACGGTCACCAGCTTCTTCAAAGAATCTGACATGGCTTGGTATGAGGGGACAGTGCAAACGACTGCAGGCCATATTGAGCTTGTAGCAGAAGATGCCAATATTCCATCGTCACACTGGCCATTCCTCGCCACTTACACAGGTAAAACCCTACCAAGTACCATCAATATCACAGCACACGATGATCAGTCGCATCATGTGATTGCCGATGTACCGTTTGGGGCGCCGGCATCAAGTTTAAGTGGTGTTGTATATCAAGCAGTTGAAGCGCAAGCTAAGATGATTGAATTACCTCGCCGCCAGTTTACCGACATCATCATTGATGATGAGTTCTACTGGAACTTAGATTTACCTCATATTCATACTACAGAGGTCACGGTACCGGAAAACACTGCAGTCTTCCGTGCAGAATTACTGGGCCGAGTCAGTTCAGAACAAGATAGTCCGTACAACCAGTATCTTGATACCAGTATCTATATTTTTAGAGATTACAATCAAGATGGTCGTTTACACCAATCAGAAGCCATTTGTGGCTCTATGAACGGTCAAACCACCAAAGGGGAGTTCTGTGCTTTAGAAAACCCTGATGCGGGTGACTACACTATTTTAGTGATGAATGCCTATCCAATGCCGCCATACGACAATATCGACACCATTGAAATGGCGCATGTGATTATTCCTAAACAGGAATCAACTGACATTACACTGCAATTTGATGATAGCGCTGAGCGTAACTCTGATCTGACGATTGATTGGAATATGCCGATGGAGCAAGGCAAGCGTTACTACTCTGCTGCAGCCATTACTGCAGGTGACAATGCAGAAGGCTCACTTGCATTAGTACCATTACAAATCACTCGTGGCGTAGACAGCGTATCAATCGATAGCTCTCAAGATGCTGCTCGTGTAGGTGACATCATTAATGTCGATGTAGTCATCCAGCCTAACCTTTCTGGTAGTGATCGCAATGTTGAATTGACGGCAATGCTTTCAGACGGCTTACGTTTAGTGCCTGACTCTATCAAAGAAATGGAAGGATTAACCATTACAGATAGTGGTTTCTCATTACTGACATCTCAAATCAACACTGCTGATATGGCAACGAACTACAAGATCACCACGAGTCTTGAAGACGCCATGTGTCGTACACCGCTGGATATTGACTATCCTGATGGCGAGCCAGTCAACGGTGGCTACTTGAACCTGTCACGCTTTGGCATGGATGTCTCTTGGGGTAGCTTCTATGAGGTCAACGAGTGGGGCTGGGGTAACTGGGTCCATGATATTGAAATCCCAGTTGCTGCAGGTGAAACCACAGTATTTGATAATGCAGACTATTTCACCACTGACAAGCTTATTTTAAGTTCGAAAGGTTGGTTACAACTGGATTACTTGCAGTACAACCCATGGGACTTTGTGCCGATGAGCATGTACTTAGAGCTGCCAAATACAGAGTACTCTACGCCACCTGATTTTATCATTGCACCTTTCTGGGGCGGTAAAGATGCCGTTGGCGATTTCTTTGGAAATCAAAAATGGAACTTAGCCATGTACGAGCCAAACTGGCAGTTATCAGAGTCTAAAGGTGTCACACTGGCCTATGCTGATGACTACACCATTATTGAATGGAACAAAGCAGGTACCCATGATCAGAGCTGGGATGAAAACTGGAATGAGTCAATTACCCCTCGCGGAGATAGTTATGACTTCCAAGTATTCTTGAAAGCCAATACCGATCACAAACCGGGTCAGTACGAGCTAATCATGGCTTATGACAACATTGATTTTGCGGGTGAGCCTGGTGAAGGTTCTATTGGTGTGCGTGGCTACCATGGCCCTCGAGGTACTTATGGTCCATTACGCGGTCACACTGGTGTGAGCTATGCCTTCAATGACTTAACAGACAAACTGCAAGATGACTTAATTGTGTGTTATGACATTACCGGCCCAAGCGAAAGTATGATTGTGGTCAGTATGCAGGCTGAAGTGACCGACTCAGCATTAGGTATTGACCAAAGCGTGACACTGACAGGTGAAGTGGAAGGCATTAGCAATGCTAATCAGACGCAAACAATCACAGTTGCATCTAATATTGTTATGGCTGAGATTGCTGATCATGTCATGGAGGAGAACACGACATTGACTGGTATTAGCGTTAGCTATGCTGACAACGATGGCGGTTTATCAGGCAACACCATTACTGTGACCGGTGATAATATCTCTGCAGTAGTGCATGGACATACTTCAGGCTCTACATTTGATATCACACCAGATGCTGACTTCCATGGTGAAACAATGGTAACGGTGACGGTTGCAGATAACATTTATTCTAATGATGCTGCACGAACCACATTTATGTTAACGGTGAACTCGGATGGCGTTGAGCCAGCACCGGAATCGCCTGAGACACCGGAATCGCCAGCACCAGAATCTGATTCAGGTGGTCAGTTAGGTTTCGTTGGTTTGATATTGTTGTGGTTAGCTGTCGGCATGCGCCGTAAGCATAGCTAACTATTATTTGCTCTAATTATGAGTAATAGATAGTGTGAGAGTTATCTTATTGGAGTCTTTCCAAGTCTAAGATAACTCTCATATGTTGGCATTTGAGTGTTCTAACGTTAAACGCTTTGTTAAATCTAATATAAGGAAAGCGCTGGATGACAAACCAGCGCTTTTTAACATCTGGGTCAGAGTAAAATTAGGGATGGCCTTTGGGGAGCTATTTACGGATAACTTCATCCAGGTGATTCAGCTAAGTTAGCGATGAATTAACGATGACAGAGTGGGATGGTTATCGTCACAGCCAGACCGCCTAGGTCACTTTGTGAGGCGGAGATAGTGCCGTCGTGGGCTTGGATAATGTTTTGGCTGATGGACAGCCCTAAGCCTGAGCCACCTGTACGTCTATTGCGCGACTTCTCTACTCGGTAGAGTCGTTCAAATATCTTTTCGAGCTCTTTATCTGGCACGCCGGGTGAGCTGTCTTTCAATACCAGTATTAAATTGTTCGAGCTAACATCTAGGCTTAACGAGATTTGGCCGGGTGCGTCTGTGTATTTAATACTGTTTGTGAGCAAATTCGATAGCACTTGTTTGATGCGGTCTGTATCGATATTCACTGGCGCTGTGTCGGCATTAATAGACAGATGCCACTCGAAGCCTTCAGCATTAGCATAGTGCTCAAACTCTTCGCCCCAGTTCATTAAGATTGGTACAAAGTCGACTTGTTTCGCTTCAAACGATAAACCATTCACATCAGATAGGGCGAGCTCATATATGTCGCTAATCAGATGATTCAAATCATCAATTTTAGTGCCGAGCTTTTGGTAGCTAACATCTACATCATCAACCAATTGATATTTAAGCGCATCCACCTGCAATTTTAGCGCGGTTAACGGTGTACGTAACTCGTGAGAAACGTCTGCTAGAATCTGGTTTTTTTGGTTTAATGCATCTTGATAAAGGCTGGCTTTTAATACGGCTAATTTACGGCGTTGATAGAAAAAGTAAATCAGCACCGAAAACAGTAAAAGCAGCACAAATGAGATAAATATCACCCCTTGAGAAATAGTTTTATGCGCCTGGGCTTCGGCCTCTACGGCTCTATTTTCTTCCTGTAATTTTGCGACCTTGACTTGTTCTTCAAGTAGGTTGATATCACGCTTATGTTTTTCGATCTCTTTAATTCTTTGCTCTGAATGAAGCTGCAGTTTTATCTTAAAAGCAGCCTCTAAATGCTGGTGCGCGTCATCGTATTCACCCAGTTCATGATGAATATTACTAAGTAGTTCATTATCGCTTAACTGGTGATCTAGCAGACCAAGCTTGTTGGAGATAATGAGTGACTTTTCTAGGTATTGTTTTGCTTTTGGGTAATCAAATTCTTCTAAATAATAAGCACCTAGGTCATGCCACACATGCCGTAATTGATGGTCGGTTGGTGCGAGCAGAGCCTTTTCTACCGCTATGGTTAAGTGCTTGAAGCGCTGACTATTATCGTTAAGTTTTTGGTATATCTTCGCCATCTGCAGGTGAGAGCGAGATAGCAGTTGGTTGGCAGATTCACTTATGAAAATGTTGATAGCTTGATTGGTGTAGTCAATGGCTTTGTCAAAATCATTGGTTTGAAGATAGATACTGCCGATTCGGTGGTAATCAAATCCCATGTCTTGAATGCTATTGAGCTGTTTATCGTAATCCAGTGCTTTGAGGTAAAAGGTTAGCGACTTGCTGTAGTCGTGAGCGCGGTAATAAAGCTCACCTAGATTAAAGTAGTTGCCCGCGAGCTCTCCAATGTCGTTAGTTGTTTCAAAGTAGCGCATGGCTCTAATTTGATATTCTGCGGCTAAAACTAAATCGCCTTGCGACTCGTACAATGTACCAAGTTGGCTAAATATCCGCGCTTCATTGTGATGGTCTTCGTTTTGCTGATAAATATCTAGGGCAATTAAGAAGTATTCTTTAGCTTCTTTTAGCTTCATTTGCAGGCGAAGAAATGAGCCAGCTAATTGATATAAACGCCCAAGTTCAATGGCGTCAGGCAAAGCGATAGGTAAGGCCTGGTCGATAATAATTTCAGCGGCTTTAGCATAGTTATTTTTGTGTCTTTCAAAAAGCGCTGTACTGATGAGCACTTTAACTTTTAGCTCATTGTTATAGCCTGGAAGCGCTGAGACTAGATCATTTAACAGCTGTTCAGATTTGGCTTGCTGGCTGCTTCTGCGATAAATAGACACCAACTTTATTTGTGCGTGAACAAGGTCGTCACCTGTCGCAGTTTTGATGATTTGCTTAACCTGCTGCTCTGCACTTTTCGAAGCCGATGTTATGTCATTAAGCTGAGCTTCAATGTTAGAGGTGAGGGGAGGTTGGGCTTGTGTTTGCGCTTGAGCCTGAACCTGAAAAATAATGATACTTTGAATGCAAGCGACGAAAAACAGCACTTTAAAGCATAAACCCAAAGCGCTGTTGATTGAATGCATTGTGCCTGTTTTAGCAAAGACAGAAGCGATAGCCTGCTCCATAGACCGATTCTATCGGGTTTTCAGTAATACCGGCTTCTTTGAATTTATTACGAATTTTTTTGACATGGCTGTCAATCGTTCTATCTGTAATATGACGGTATTGAGGGTAGGCTAGGTCTAATATTTCGTCGCGCGAATAGATCCTGTCTGGCTTGTTGTATAGCAGCGAGAACAAGCTTGCCTCAAGGGTGGATAACTCGACTTTTTTGTCCTGATAAACCACCTTGCCTTTCTCTGTGTCTACTGTGAGCTTTGAAAAGCTCACAGTACCTTGGCTGCGAGCCAATAGTGTTTTGGAGCGAAGGATCAGCTCCATGGTATCAAATGGTTTGCAGACATAGTCATCCGCACCGGTACTTAGGCCGAGATTTTTATCAGACTGATTGCACTTGGCTGTGAGCATGATTATGGGCACATTGCTAAACTGTCTTATCTCGTCACAACACTCTATCCCAGTTTTATTGGGTAGCATTATATCTAAGATAATCAGATCAGGTTGGTAGGTAGAAACAGCTTGAGTGACATTGTTGCCATCATCAATATGCAGTGTTTCAAAGTTTTGGTGACGATAAAATAATGCCAGATTTTCGGCAATATCATGATCATCTTCGACAATCAGAATTTTTTGTTTTTCTTGTATTTCGTTCATGTGGCATACCGCTGCTGGTCGTTCCTTGTTCCAGCACTACCCCTATTAGTTGTTACAAAACGACTAAGTATTGTAAAACGTCCATGGCTATTACAAGTTTAGAATTTATTCTCCCATAGTAAATGACTGATTGCCATCTTGTTAAGATGCATAGTGAAAAACTCCCGCTTAGCTATGTTGCCATCCTCTTTGCGGTAATCGAGAAGATGGCAATCTAGCTAAGGAGAGCCGCTAGGTTTGAAGTGTTGCGGGCTTATCTATGTGTTTTATTATTTTCCTATTTGTACCTTCTTCGTTTTAGAGCAACTAACATCAGTAACATCCACCATACGCCCAAGGCACCACCACTATTTGTGTTTGTTTCTGGTTGTGTCGGCTCTTCTGGTTCAGGCTCAGTCTCAGCTTTGTTGGTTACGGTTAAGCTGGTGGTTACTGAATAGCTTAATTCGCCATCAGATACCGTAACTTGAAGCTCAATGACTTCATCACCGCTGACTTCAGGTGTTGTTAGCGTCAGTTGATGAGAGGTTTGATTCTCAAGTACCGCAGTTGGGCCTGATAACTGCTGCCATTGATACGTCAGTGAGTCATCTTCGGCATCACTACCGACTGCTGTCAGGGTAATACTGCTGTTTTCTTCAACTTCACTGTTATGACTCTCAACTACTAGCGATGGTGCAGTGTTTACCGGAGGAGTACCGTTTTGTACGGTCACTACGCCCGGATCTTCAATTGCTCCATTTACTTGTCCGTCGATGTCGTTAGGGCCACCGTCTTCAATGAGCAGTCGAATACAGTTATTGCCTTCAACTAATCCTTGAGCCGAAGCCTGAGTATAAGCTGCATCATTTACGAGAGGGCAGTTACCGTTTTCATCTGCTAACGCCGAGCTAATGGTGTTACGAGCATCAACAACAAAGCTATACCAGCCTAGTGATGGGCTGTACTTACGGTAGATTGCGTCAGCTGGCAGCGTTTGACCTTTAGCTAATGGAATGACCACTGCTGCAGAACCACCATGCTCACTCAAGCCGTTAACGATGAAGTTATAAACAGGCGTAATGCTGTCAAAATACTCATCTTGTGGGTCAGCATCACCTGCTTGTAACAGCGCAGCTAGGTCTTCAATAGCAAAACTAGCTGTGCCTGCGGTAACACCAAGTCGAGCTGCAAATAAACCAAGGGTCATTGATAACCCATCTTCTGTGTGTGCAGGCTCTGCATCACTTTGAGTTGGTATGCGCGTGGTGTTGCTATCATTATCTAAATAATCAGCAATACCGTCGCCGTCGCTATCTGCATAGCCTTCATCACTATCAGAGACACCATCATTATCAGAATCTGCATCACTGCTTAGCGCTGGTAAGTCTGCAATGACTAGTTGCGCTGTGCGAGTGACGGCAAGTGCGTCACTCGTATTGGCTTCAGTGGCAATAGCATTAACTTGATATACACCTGATTGCAGTAAGCTTGGGTCTACCTCGAAAGTCATCAAACTATCATCAATGTCAGCATCAACGAGTCCATCAACACTTGACCATATCAGGGTATGGGTATCGTTTTGGTTAATATCACGTACATTCGCTGTGATAGTAACCATACCTGCATTGGCGTCGATAACACTAACTAGATGACCATCTTGATGCATTGTTAGGTTCATTCTTGGTGCGGCATTGCGTTCAATCACTGTTAATTCAGTTGTGTTGGCATTACCAATAAATGCGTTTACACCAAAGTCTAGCTGAAGCTGCAATTGATCCTGGTTAGTAACGCCTTCAGGAATGAGAACATTGAGTTGGCCAACTTGACCTGCTTCAATGTCTGCAACTAGTTGATTATTAACAAGCCCATTTACCAGCAAGCTATATGAGACTTGTACTGGGTAATTAGCTGCTTCACCACTTAAATAAGCATTGACTCGATACTCGCCACCAGCCTCTACAGGACGTTGTGAAGGCAGAGTGAGCATTGGCACAATATCAAGATTGAATGATGACACCGCTATGTTGCCAAGGGCGTCAGTTGCTTCTACCTGAACAATATGGCTACCAGACGTGAGTAGGGTGTCGCTCATAATGCTTACTGCTATGTCACCGTCTACCAAGTCTGTTGCTGATATTGAAACTAAGTCAGCAATATTGGTTAAACGTCCCTGAGCATTAATCGATATGTCGCTTAGATCGTCAAAGCTTGGTGCAGTAGTATCAACAATCTTAATGATTTGCTCTGCACTCGATTCATTGCCCGATATATCGGTCGCAGTCCAGGTGATAACGTGCTCGCCTAAGCTAAAGGTAAAGTTATCAGTATCAACTGTTAGCGAAGGTGAAGCGTCATTATCATCAGACACCGTTGGCTCAGGCACTTGTACTTGAGTTAACTCGGCCGTAGCTTCAAATGTCATGCTTTCAACATTACTAATCACAGGTGCTTGAGTGTCTGACTCGCCTGGGGTTAGCGGGTTAGGGTCATTGATATCAAGAACGCCGTCACCGTCATCGTCATCATCGGCGTTGTTACCAATGCCATCATTATCGGTATCTAACGTTTCAGTTGGATCGTTAGGGAATGCATCTGCGTTATCACCTACACCATCGTTATCTGAATCTAGTGTTTCAGAGGCGTCATTCGGGAAGGCATCGGCATTGTCACCCACACCGTCGTTATCTGAATCTAAGGTTTCAGTTGGATCGTTAGGGAATGCATCTGCGTTATCACCTACACCATCATTATCTGAATCTAGCGTTTCAGATGCGTCGTTAGGGAATGCATCTGCATTGTCACCCACACCGTCGTTATCTGAATCTAAGGTTTCAGTCGGGTCGTTAGGGAATGCATCTGCATTGTCACCCACACCGTCGTTATCTGAATCTAAGGTTTCAGTCGGGTCGTTAGGGAATGCATCTGCGTTGTCACCCACGCCGTCGTTATCTGAATCTTTGGTTTCAGATGCGTCGTTAGGGAAAGCATCTGCGTTATCGCCTACACCGTCGTTATCTGAATCTAAGGTTTCAGTTGGATCAGTTGGGAATGCATCCGCATTGTCACCCACGCCGTCGTTATCTGAATCTTTGG
Organism: Shewanella sp. WXL01; assembly: GCF_012263345.1. Taxonomy (NCBI): domain Bacteria; kingdom Pseudomonadati; phylum Pseudomonadota; class Gammaproteobacteria; order Alteromonadales; family Shewanellaceae; genus Shewanella; species Shewanella sp. WXL01. The sequence continues at coordinate 156,585 of NZ_JAAIKQ010000003.1, forward strand.
TTTCAGTCGGGTCAGTAGGGAAAGCATCTGTGTTGTCACCCACACCATCGTTATCTGAATCTTTGGTTTCAGTTGGATCTGTTGGGAAGGCATCTGCATTGTCACCCACGCCATCATTATCTGAATCTTTCGTTTCAGTCGGATCTGTTGGGAAGGCATCTGCGTTATCACCCACACCGTCGTTATCTGAATCTTTGGTTTCAGATGCGTCGTTAGGGAAGGCATCTGCATTGTCACCCACGCCATCGTTATCTGAATCTAGTGTTTCAGATGCGTCGTTAGGGAAAGCATCTGCGTTATCACCCACACCATCGTTATCTGAATCTAGTGTTTCAGTTGGGTCAGTAGGGAAGGCATCTGCGTTATCACCCACACCATCGTTATCTGAATCTAATGTTTCAGATGCGTCGTTAGGGAAGGCATCTGCGTTATCGCCTACACCGTCGTTATCTGAATCTTTGGTTTCAGATGCGTCGTTAGGGAATGCATCTGCGTTATCACCCACACCGTCGTTATCTGAATCTTTTGTTTCAGATGAGTCGTTCGGGAATGCATCTGCATTGTCACCCACACCGTCGTTATCTGAATCTAAGGTTTCAGTAGGATCAGTAGGGAAGGCATCTGCATTGTCACCCACACCGTCGTTATCTGAATCTAAGGTTTCAGTCGGGTCGTTAGGGAATGCATCTGCATTGTCACCCACACCGTCGTTATCTGAATCTAGCGTTTCAGATGCGTCGTTAGGGAATGCATCTGCATTGTCACCCACGCCGTCCTTATCTGAATCTTTCGTTTCAGAAGCGTCGTTAGGGAAAGCATCTGCGTTATCACCCACACCATCGTTATCTGAATCTAATGTTTCAGATGGATCAGTTGGGAAGGCATCCGCATTGTCACCCACGCCGTCGTTATCTGAATCTTTGGTTTCAGTAGGATCAGTAGGGAAGGCATCTGCATTGTCACCCACGCCGTCGTTATCTGAATCTAAGGTCTCAGTTGGATCAGTAGGGAATGCATCTGCGTTATCACCCACACCGTCGTTATCTGAATCTAAGGTCTCAGTTGGATCGGTAGGGAAGGCATCCGCGTTATCACCCACGCCGTCGTTATCTGAATCTAAGGTTTCAGATGCGTCGTTAGGGAAGGCATCAGCATTGTCACCCACGCCGTCGTTATCTGAATCTTTGGTTTCAGATGCGTCGTTAGGGAAGGCATCAGCATTGTCACCCACACCGTCGTTATCTGAATCTAAGGTTTCAGAGGCGTCATTCGGGAAGGCATCTGCATTGTCACCCACGCCATCATTATCTGAATCTTTTGTTTCAGTAGGATCAGCAGGGAAGGCATCCGCGTTATCACCCACACCGTCGTTATCTGAATCTAGCGTTTCAGATGCGTCGTTAGGGAAGGCATCTGCATTGTCACCCACACCGTCGTTATCTGAATCTAGCGTTTCAGAGGCATCATTCGGGAAGGCATCCGCATTGTCACCTACGCCGTCGTTATCAGAATCTAACCACTCACTGCTGTCGTAAGGGAAGGCATCTGATTGATCGCCATAGCCATCGTTGTCGGAATCAACACTTTCATTAGCGTCATTCGGGAATGCATCTGCGTTATCACCCACACCGTCGTTATCTGAGTCTAGCCACTCACTGCTGTCGTAAGGGAAGGCATCTGATTGATCGCCATAGCCGTCGTTGTCGGAATCAACTGTTTCATTAGCATCAAATGGGAATGCATCAGTATTGTCGCCGATACCATCATTATCTGAATCCAGGGTTTCAGTTGGGTCTAGAGGGAATGCATCATTGATATCTTCGACACCATCAGCATCATCATCTCGATCATTAGCGTTGGTTAAACCATCGCCATCTAGATCGTAGTCGTTAAGCATGTTGACTAGGTGTATACCAAAACCATTCCAGTCTGAGCCGGCGATTATCAAGTTACCATCGTCTTGAACGATTATTTTGATAGGGTCATATTCTTGAACATCTAGCTTTACATAACCTAAAGTATTGAACTGGCTGTCTAACTCGCCATTTTCAGTAAAGCGAACAACGTGTGCATAATCAGCCGTTACACCGCTCAATACCAGTATGCGACCGTCACGTTGAACCTGAATATCTTGAACATTCCAGACACTAACATTTTCGTCAAAATCGTTGGCCGAATAGCCATTGTCGGCAAATGAGCCGTCAAGTTGGCCATCAACAATTTTCAGTAAGCTTAAGCGTTCGCTGACATTTGAGGTTGTGCCAGCTGCATAAACATTACCTTCAGCATCTTTTGCTAGCTTAATAGAGCGGGCAAACATATCGCTATCAAGCGCTAGTTCACCATTGGTACCAAAGCTAGTATCAATGTTGCCATCAACGTCAATTTTGGTCAGATAGAAAGTGCGATCTTGTTTCTGCATTGCTAACACTTGGCTATCGTCATCAAGCACGATGGCATCTTGCACATAGATATAACTACCTATTTCTGGCTCACCAATTGTCAGGCTGCCAGCATTACCAAAATTGGTATCAAGTGTGCCATCGGGGCTAAATTTATGACCAATGTTTTGATAGGTGTACTGACCGAAAACTACCGTGCTGCCATCTGACAATGTTGAAGCAACATCTGCCCCACGGATAATTAAGTTGTCTTCATTATCGTAGGTACCTGTTTCATTGAAGCTTGTGTCTATGGCGCCTGTTGTATCGTATTGAGCGATAAAGACTTGATTGTCTTTTTCGCCAGTCACTTTAACGCTGTTTTCAGTGGTTAGCGCCAATTTAAAGTTGGTTTGTACCTCGTCGTAAAGCGCGTAAAGCACACCATTTTCACCGAATTCAGTGTTAACTGCGCCTGTGCTATCAATATCTATGATCACACCGCTATCTTCATCGAGCGTGTTGTGACTAGAACTACCCACCAGATACAGACCATTATCGTGAGCAACGGCGTCAGTAATATAAATTTCTCTATCGCCATTATGCACATAAGCTGAAGCAATACCGTTTAAGCCATAACTTGTGATTAGGTCACCGGCGTCATCGGTATCAGCATTGTTACCAATACCATCACCATCAGTATCATATTGCTCTGTTTGATCATTAGGGAAAACGTCAGCATTGTCACCCAGACCATCGCTATCAGAGTCTAACCACTCACTGCTGTCGTATGGGAAGGCATCTGCGTTATCACCTACGCTGTCGTTGTCGCTATCTAACGTTTCAGCAGGATCATTCGGGAAGGCATCTGCATTATCACCAACACCGTCGTTATCAGAATCAAGTGTTTCAGAGGCGTCATTAGGGAAGGCATCTGCGTTATCACCTACGCCGTCGTTATCGCTATCTAATGTTTCAGCTGGGTCGTTCGGGAAAGCATCTGCATTATCACCCACGCCATCACTATCTGAATCGACAGTTTCAGAGGCGTCATTAGGGAAGGCATCTGCGTTGTCGCCCACACCGTCTTTATCGCTATCTAACGTTTCAGCTGGGTCGTTCGGGAAGGCATCTGCGTTATCACCTACACCGTCGTTATCGCTATCCAGCGTTTCAGAGGCGTCATTCGGGAATGCGTCAGCGTTATCACCTACGCCGTCGTTATCGCTATCCAGCGTTTCAGCTGGGTCGTTCGGGAAGGCATCTGCATTATCACCAACGTTATCGTTATCACTATCTAACGTTTCAGTTGGATCCATTGGGAATGCGTCAGCGTTGTCGCCCACACCGTCTTTATCGCTATCTAACGTTTCAGTTGGATCGTTCGGGAATGCATCAGCATTATCACCGACGTTATCGTTATCAGAATCTAACGTTTCAGTTGGATCCGTTGGGAAGGCATCTGAGTTATCACCCACGCCATCGCTATCTGAATCTAGCGTTTCAGTTGGGTCTAGAGGGAATGCATCGCTGATGTCTTCGACACCGTCTGCATCATCATCTAGATCATTAGCGTTGGTTAAGCCATCGCCATCAAGGTCGAAGTCGTTAAGCATGTTGACTAGGTGAATACCAAAGCCATTCCAGTCAGAGCCAGCGATTATCAAGTTACCGTCGTCTTGAACGATTAATTTGATTGGGTCGTAATCTTGAACATCTAGTTTTACGTAACCCAAGGTATTGAACTGGCTGTCTAACTCACCATTTTCAGTGAAACGAACAACGTGGGCATAATCAGCCTCTACACCGCTCAATACCAGTATGCGGCCATCACGTTGCACATGAATATCTTGAACATTCCAGACGCTAACATTTTCGTCAAAATCGTTGGCCGAATAGCCATTGTCAGCAAATGTGCTGTTAAGTTCGCCATCAACAATTTTCAGTACACTGAGTCGTTTAGGTACATCAAATGATGTGCCTGCAGCGTAAATATTGCCTTCGGCATCTTTGGCTAATTTAATTGAGCGGCTGAGCATATCGCTATCAAGCGCGAGCTCACCATCGGTACCAAAGCTGGTATCTACATTGCCGTCGACATCAATTTTGGTCAGGTAGAACGTGCGATCTTGCTTTTTCATCGCCAGTACTTGGCTATCATCAGCAAGCACAATGGCATCTTCTACATAAATGGCGCTACCCAATGCAGGGGTGCCAATTGTCAGGCTGCCAGCATTAGCAAAATTGCTATCAAGCGTACCATCGGCGCTAAACTTATGCCCAAAGTTCTGATAGGTGTATTTGCCGTAAACGACGGTACTGCCATCAGATAATGTTGAGGCAACGTCTACACCATCAACAATTAAGTTATCTTCGTTGTCGTAGATACCCGTTTCATTGAAGCTAGTATCAAGCGCACCTGTTGCATCGTATTGAGCGATAAAGACTTGATTGTCTTTTTCGCCAGTAATTTTGATGCCATTTTCAGCGGTAAGTGCGACTTCAAAATGGGTTTCTACTTCATCGTATAGTGCATAAAGAATGCCGCTGTCACCGAAGTCAGTATTAATTGCACCCGTGTTGTCCACATCAATGATCACACCGCTCTCTTCATCAAGGGTGTTGTGATATGAACTACCTACCAAATACACGCCGTTATCATGGGCAATGGCATCAGTAATATAAATTTCTCTATCGCCGTTATGCACATAAGCTGAAGCAATACCGTTTAAGCCATAGCTAGTGATCAAGTCACCGGCATCATCTGTATCAGCATTGTTGCCTACACCATCCCCATCGGTGTCGTATTGCTCTGTTGGATCATTAGGGAATATGTCAGTGTTATCGCCTAAACCATCGCTATCAGAATCTAGGTATTCAGATGCATCGTTATCAAATGCATCTTCAAATGCCCAGTAACCGTCAGCATCAGCATCGCGGTATAAATTGCCACTTAATAACAACGCTGGGTATTGTTCGGAGGTGCCAAAGTCCCAGTTTTCTGAAGACCAATCATCTGTGTAAGCTGTGCTGCTACAGTCAGCATCGTACGGCGTAATAGGGCACTTAAGTTCGTAAGAGGTATATCCAACCCCAGAGTTATTAAATGTGGTTGAGATGCCTGTTGCTTCGGTATCCCAAAGGGCATAATTCACTGCTAATGTATTTGACGCGCTGTAACCTAAAAGGCCACCAGTATTGGTATTTTGGCCATCATTGGTATTAATCGAACCAACGGCTAACACGCGCGTAAAGGTTGCGTTGGCATTTAAGTCACCAGCGATACCACCAATAACCGAGTCACCTAACAGTGAAACATCAGCGAATGAGTCGATAATCTCTGTTACGCCATCAATATCACCAATTAAGCCACCCAAAATGGTAGGAGCGGTAATGCTACCTCGAGCAAATACTCGAGTTAATACGCTTGTGCCTTCAATCTTACCGATAAGGCCGCCTGCAACTTCAATATCAGTCTCAATGCCAGCCGCATCAATCAGGGTGATATCTGCAATGGCGTAACTATCATTAATTGTGACGCTTTCAGCATCACCAATTAAGCCGCCAGCAGAAGTAATGGCTTGAATATCGCCTTCAAAGCTCACGTTATCTAATGTGTTGGTACCTGATAATTGACCAAACAAACCACCGGTGTCCGAACCAGCATCACCAGTAATAGAAATTGACGTGATATTACCTTGTGCATGAACTTGATCTGCATCTAGGTTATAAAGCCTACCCGCAACTAAGCCGCTGTCATCATTACCAAGGATAGTACCTTGCACACTAATATTGCTCAGTACAGCTGAATCAGAACTGCTGTTTCGCGCAATTAAGAATGCTGAGTTATTCAAGCCGGTGACGCTAGTTAAATCACCGTCGATATTAATATTGGTGACACTAACTGTACCCACATAACCTAATAGCGCTTGGTAGTCTTCATCTGGGCGATTAATAAATAGATTATGAATGGTGAAACCATTACCGTTGAAGTTGGCGGCAAAGCGGTCATCAGAAGTACCAATAGGCTGCCAACCTTCACCTGCGTTGTAGTAGGTTTCATCTGAAAGATCGCCGTCACCATCTGTATCGAAATCTAAATCAGCCGTTAACTCGTAACCAATACAACCTGTGCCGTCAGTTAAGCCTGCACAACCCGCGGTAACACCACTTAAGCTATTACCAGTTAAGTCATCACGCATCGCGTGTAGTTGTGCCAAGGTTGAGATTTCAATTAAGCCATCATCGTCAATATCAACATCGTGCGCAGCAGTTGAGCCTGTCGCATCAAATGGATAAAGATCTGAGCCATTAGCAACGCCATCGTTATCGGCATCAGGGTCTGAGTTATCACCAATTAAATCGCCATCAGCATCAGACCACTCTGTTGGATCATTTGGGAATGCATCAGCGTTGTCACCGACACCGTCATTATCTGAATCGACACTTTCTGCTGAGTCATCTGGGAAAGCATCTAACGTGTCAGGTGTACCGTCATTGTCTCTATCGTGGTAAACCACGCCATTAATAATTGGCGCAGGATATTGGTTTGATGCGCCAAAGTTCCAGTAGGCTTCATCCCAATTGGCATAAATGCCCACGTTTGCAACAGGTGCTTGTAATTCAGCTGTGGTATAGCCAGTACCTGAGCCACTGGTGTCCATATTACTAGCTTCAGTATCCCAATAAGAATCCGTGACCGTACCTAAACCAGAACCAGTTAATCCGCCTTTATTAATTGCTTGCTTGGCAGAAAGAGTGGAGTAGCTATTGGTGATACTTGAAGCTGCGTTAGCAACACTACCAATTAATCCGCCGACAGCAATACTCGCCTCAGCCCTGACATGAGCAGCAACATTGGTGACATCTGAACTGGTCAGGTTACCAATAAAGCCGCCACCCACACTGCCAGAGGTAATGACTAAGCCGTTAACCAGACAGTTTTCAACGCTACCATTTGCTAACTCGCCTGCAAATGCACCGGCATCACCTTGGCCTGTTACATCAACAGTCGCTAAACATTGCTTAACGCTAGCTTGACTAACACGAGCTGCAATACCGCCGGCATAAGCACCACCTTGATTACTGGTGACTGTGCCCTTAAACGAGATGTTGGTCATAACACTTGGGGTGCTACCATAGATATAACCTACGAGACCGGCTACGTAATAACCGCTAGCCGTTACCTGACCATCAACGTGAAGGTTTTCGATAGTGGCATTTTCAGCATGACCGAATAAACCCAGGCTGTCGTCATCGCCTGATAAAGTGGTGTTGTTGATATAAAGGTTTGAGATTGTGAAGTTATTACCGTTGAAGATACCGATAAATGGGGTGTTAATATCACCAATAGGTGTCCAGCCTTCACCTGTGTTAAAACTATCGTTATTGATGCCATCCTGATTTTCATCAAAATCTAAATCATTAACTAATTCATAACCATAACAAGCTAAAACATCGTTACCATTACCGCATCCTGTCGTGACATCACCATTGCCGTCGTTATAAGCGAAGCCGCCGAGGTTATTTCGCACATTGTTTAGCTCAGCGAGGGTTGAAATATCAATTAAGCCGTCACCATCCGCGTCAATATCTGATGCATCTGCAATACCGTCGTTGTCGTCATCTAAGTCGGCAATATCACCCGTGCCATCATTGTCATTGTCAGCTGTTTCTGCTGCATCATTAGGAAAGGCATCGGCATTGTCGCCAACGCCATCATTATCAGCATCTAAGTGCTCTGTAGGGTCAGCATCCAATGCATCTTCAAAATCGAAATAGCCATCACCATCTGTATCTCTGTATGACTGACCACCGATTTTCAATACAGGATGTTGGCTATCAGAGCCAAAATCCCAGTTGCTACTCGTCCAGGCGCTGTATGGATTTGTTGAACACGCCGCATCGGAAACTGACGTAGGGCAGTTAATATCTGCTGATGCGTAGCCATCGCCAATATCATTAAGCGTTTGGTTTGTACCGGTTTTCTCGAAGTCCCACACTGACGTTGTAGTTATCACTGTGTGGCTTGCGCTGTAGCCAGCTAACGCGCCTAGTGTTGAATCATTATCGATGACACTCGATATCGCGCCGGTGACTAAAACATGACCAAGAGTCAAATCATTACTTAACAAACCGACGAGGCCACCAGTGCGTGAAACCCCGGTACTGCCGACATCATTACCTTGCACACTTGCTGTGACAAGCACATCAGATGCACTTGTCGCTAAGGTTGCTTCACCGAATAAGCCACCGACATTACGGTCACCACTAATTGAGCCTGTAACAACAACGCGCTCGAGGCTTGATATGCCTTGGGCATCACCAGCAATACCACCAACGTTGTCGTTGGTTGCATCAATATTTACTGCGACTGAACTGTCGGCGACATTAACTTGGTCACCATAACCAATAAAGCCACCCACTTCTTCATCACCGGTAATGCTGCCCTTAAAGCTTGAGTTTTCAATATTGATTGGATAGGTTACGTAACCTAAAAAACCGCCGACACTGTCGCCTGTCGCGGTAATATCAGCGTCAATATGTACGTTTGAAATTTCACCTGTTTGTGAAAAATCACCGACTAAAGCGCCCATTTCTTTGACGCCAGTTAACGAGCCAGTAATTGTGATATTTTCAAAATAACTGGTGTTAGTAAATTCAGTCTTTGCCGCTAAAATACCGGCTTCAGTACGACCTGTAACATTGGCATCTAACAGTGATAAATTCTTAATCGTTACGCCGTTGATGATACGAAATAGTGCCGTTCTATCCGAAGTCGCTTTATTAATTGTTAGGTTAGAAATGCTATGGCCATTGCCATCTAACGTACCGCTAAAGCGCTCAATGCGAGTAAAGCCAGCACCAGCATTCCAGTAGCTATCATCGGTTAAATCGCCGTTACCGTTTTCATCGAAATCTAAATCGGCAGTTAACTCATAGCCAAAACAAGCCAGTATATCCACATTGTTACCACAACCTGTCGCGTTATCACCGCCACCGTCGTTGTATGCCGTGCCGCCTTCGTTGTTACGGATATTATTAAATTGGGCAAGGGTAGATATTTCGATTAGGCCATCGCCATCAATATCGACATCTACAACGTCTAGTACACCGTCGTTATCGGTATCTGTCGCATTAGCTTTTATTGGTGAAGTTATACTAATCACCCCAAAAAGGGTGGTTAACAACAGAGGAAACTTGAACTTCATATTCGGCACCAAGGTTACATTTATTTTGTAAAAGTGTGATGAAGATCGATTTTATTCAACAAATAAGGAAGAAATAAGGAACAAATATGCAAAGTGATTTTATTTTAAGCGTTTAGGATTCGAATGTGTTGTGACGAGCTTGCCTAGTGTTTTTGGTTTAATCTATTGTTTTTAAGTGCTTTTTATCTTTATTTGATAGCTAGTCTATTGACCTTGCATGCTAAAGGAATCGTTGCTGGCAGATGCATCATTTGTAAGTCTTTTGGATGGTTTGACGAGATCAGCTTTAAGCCTATAACAGGCAGGTTTTGTCATTCTTCTATGAGAAAGACTTTAACCGTTTGCTTAAGCTATAAATAAAAAACGCGGCTCAGTATGCTGAGCCGCGTTTTTATTGGTTATGTGTATGTTATTATCTAATAAAACCAATAAACAGGTAGGCTGCGAGAATCACTGCGACCCACAGCACCATGTTACCTGACGGGTAGGCGCTAGAGATAAAGCTACCATTGCCTTTATGTTGGCGAGCTAAAAATGCTTGGCATTGGCTCAGTTTACCTAACGCTGCTTGACGTAGTTTGCCATCCACTTTCCAGATAACGGCAAACATACGCTGCACGATATTAGGCATAAGGCGACGGTATACCCAGTCTACGTCCAAATGGGTTGAGCGCAGTTCTGGCGGATACATGTTCTTTAAGTTCAACCATACAAAGGCCAGTGCTGAGAACAGTAACAGCTGAGTTTGTGCTAGCACGTGTGTCGCATCATAAGGGTTGTAACCGGTATCGTAAGGCAGCAGCGAGTAAAGTGCTGATGGATAGATACCAATACCAATACATAGACACGCTGCAATAAACATTGCCCACAGCATATTGCTTGGTGGATCATTCGCACGAATACCTGAGTCGTGGGCGAAGAATGCAAAGTAAGGGATCTTAATACCTGCGTGGTGGAATACGCCAGCAGAAGCAAATAGTAGCATCAACCAAACCCAATCATGTCCACCTTCAATGGCAGCTGACATCACCATCGATTTACTGACGAAACCACTAAATAGCGGGAAGGCTGAAATAGAGGCCGCGCCGACAATACATAAAATGGTGGTTTTGGGCATGGTTTTATACAGACCGCCTAGATCTGAGCCATTGATTCGCCCTGTCATATGCAGCACTGCGCCCATGCTCATAAACAGTAAGCCTTTAAATATCACATCGTTAAATGCGTGAGACACAGCGCCGTTAAGTGCCAGTTCGGTACCGATACCAATACCTACCACCATAAAACCAACTTGGTTAATCAAGCTATAGGCAAGCACGCGGCGAAGATCGTTCTCGATAACCGCAAAGAAAATCGGGAAACAAGTCATTGCCGCGCCGATGTATATGAGCAGCTCTGTACTAGGATAACCGCGAGCTAACGCATAAACCGCTACCTTGGTAGTGAATGCGCTTAGCAGCACAGTACCGGTTGGGGTTGATTCTGGGTAGGCGTCGGTAAGCCAGGTGTGAGCGAAAGGAAACGCACACTTGATGCCAAAAGCGATGAAGATTAGCCAGCCTGCAACGCCTTCTAAGCCAATAAAGTCAAAGCTGATGCTGCCGGTTTCGTTGGCATAGAAAAGTGCGCCAATTAACAAAATGACACCTGAGAGTACTTGCATGATTAGGTAGCGCATACCCGCGCTGTATGCGCGCTGAGTGCGGCGAGCCCAAATCAAAAATACTGAGGTAAAGGCAAGTAATTCCCAAAATACAAATAGGGTGATCAGATCTCCAGCAAACACCGCACCAATGGCACTACCCGCATAAAGCATGGCAGCGACTTGCTGCACAGTATCTTTCACATGCAAGGAGTAGACAACCGCGATTAGCGCAGCAATATGGAAAATATAACCGAACATTAAGCTGAGCTTATCTGCACGGTAGGGGACTAATTCATAGTCCAAGAACATCATTTGCAGATGGATACCTTCAGGTACGGTCCACAGATGTAAGCCACTTAGAATTGGAATTGCGATCATCAATGCGCCACGCAGTTTTCCACGTGTTGTTGCTGCAATCAGACCGCCGATTAAAAACAGTACAAATGGCGGTAGCTCAAGCATCCACATTATGATCACCTTTATGAGTTGAGTTAACTTGGTTGACGTTAGCGTTATCTGAATCGCTGGCTGAATCAGATCTTGTTAGTGATTCTGGCGCTTCAACTTCATCGTAATAGTCTTCTGGGCGCATTAAGAAGGTACGCATCCATTTGGCGATTAACACCAAGATAACGCAGCCAACGAAACCATAAATGGGATAGAAAATCGGTAGATTTTCCCAGCTATGATAAACGTGACGGTGGATCACAAAATCAAGTACCACAAGCAGGCCACAGCAGGCGTACAGTGCATATAAAATACGCTGAATATTTTTGGGGTTGTCAAAGAAGTACTGCTTCTCATTGTCCATGGCTGACTCCTGATACAGTCAAGATAGCTTTCGCCAGTTCATAAAAGGGCTGTGGATGAATGAACATAATCAAGCAGCCTAACGTGGTAATAGTTAACGCGATTAGCGAAGGCAATGGCGCTTCTTTTATGCCACTAGTGGGCGGCGTGAAGCCTTTACCTGGGAAAAACGCATGGTAAGGAATAGGTAATAGATAGGCGATGTTGAGCAATGAGCTCAGCATTAAGGTTGCCATAACCACCCAGTGGCCAGTCTCCATGGTGCCCATCAATAAGAACCATTTGCTCCAGGTACCGCCAGTAGGAGGTACGCCAATAATGCTCAGGCTACCGATGAAAAAGGCCGCCATGGTAATTGGCATGGTGTAGCCAAGGCCACGCATTTCACTGATTTTTGATTTGTGGGCGGCAACTAAGATAGCGCCGGCACAAAAGAATAAAGTGATTTTGCCAAAGGCGTGTGAGGCAATGTGCATTGAGCTGCCTATCACCCCTGACGAATTGGCCAGCAGTGCGCCAATGGTGATATAGCCAAGTTGACTCACTGTTGAATAGGCTAATCGGGCTTTAAGGTTGTCCTGTTGCATGGCAACAACCGATGCCATTAGCACTGAAAACGCCGCTAAATACAGTAAAAAGTCGGTGGTTGGCAGTTTAGGTAGTAAATCTAGGCCAAAGATAAAGATACAGACTTTGAGTACCGTAAATACCCCAGCTTTTACCACGGCAACTGCGTGAAGTAATGCACTGACTGGCGTTGGCGCAACCATCGCCGCTGGCAACCAGCGGTGAAATGGCATAATGGCTGCTTTGCCGATACCAAATATAAACAGCACCAATATTGCCCCTGCAATGGTAGGGCTGACATTGGTATCAAACACGCCGCCGGCTTTAAATTCTAGGCTGCCACCGACTATCCAAGTAAGGATGATGGCGAGTAAGAAAAAAGCAATAGAAGTACTGAGTAAAATGCCTAAGTAAACACGGCCGCCTTGCTTAGCTTTATCAGTACCAGCATGGGTGACCAGCGGGTAGGTTGACAGGGTCAACACTTCATAAAACACAAACAGCGTGAATAGGTTGGCAGAAAAGGCCAACGCCATTACCGCACTAATAGCCAGCGCGAAACAGATGAAGAAGCGGGTTTGGTTATCTTCGTTATGACCACGCATATAGCCAATGGCGTATATGGTGGTAACTATCCAAAGAAAGCTAGCGATTAACGCAAACAGCATTCCTAGAGGCTCAACAACAAAGCTTATCTCTAAGCCAGGCATGAGCTCCCACCAGGTTAGTTCGATGCTTGCACCCGCTTGCAGTGCTTGATAAAGGTTGACCACGCAGTACAGCACCACAAGGCTTGTTGTGATGGTTACCGCTTCTCGAAGGTTAGGTTTGCTTCCTGTTACGGCAATGGCTGCAGTGGCAAACAAAGGTAATAAAATCGTTAGCTGTAACATCAGCGTCAAAGAAAGATTCATGGGTTAATTCCAAACAAACTTTGAGAAGCCGCCTGTGCTACTTGCACACTCAGGCGAGTATCAATACCAAAATAGATATTAGCGATGACCAAAGCCCAAATTGGACCAAGGAAAGACCAAGGCGCCTCTTTGACTTCACGTCCAGGAATTGGTGGTTTGAAGTAGGCGGCTTCGACGATTCGCCAAATATAGACCACGGCTAATATTGAGCCGAGTAGGATAAGCACGGCGACAGGCCACATGCCTGCTTCAACGGTGGCAATAAGCAGATACCACTTACTGACAAAGCCCACGGTTAATGGCACACCAATTAAACTTAACCCGCCAACAACAATGGCTGACATGGTGAGTGGCATCTGTCTACCTAAGCCTTGGAGTTGACTCAATTGAACGCTACCGATGCGATACATTACCGCGCCAAGGGCTAAAAACAGTGCGCCTTTCATTAACGCGTGGTTAAACAGGTGCAATAAGGTGGCCATCACGCCGGTACTGGTATTAATGGAGTAACCGATGATCATATAGCCTACTTGCGCGATACTGGAGTAGGCCAAAATATGCTTGACGTTCTTTTGGTAAATAGCAGCGATAGAGGCGGCAAATACCCCAACTAACCCTAATACCATCAAGATACTTTGCAGTGGCAAACTCGAGAATGAGAACGAAATGCCAAATACAGTAAAGGTGAAACGGATCAGCAGGTATACAGCTACTTTAGTGGAGGTTGCTGCTAAAAATGCGGTGACAATTGATGGTGCGTAGGCGTAGGCATTAGGTAACCACAGGTGCAGTGGAAATAGTGCCAGCTTTAAACAAATCCCCACTAGTACGAATGCAAACGCAGCAAACACAGTACGGTTTTGTCCAACGTCCGCCAATCGCGTAGCTAAATCGTTCATATTGAGCGTACCGGTCATTTGATACAACATACCGATACCAATCAAAATAAAGGTCGCACCAATAGTCCCCATGATCAGGTATTGGTAGGCTGCCCACAGTGCACGTCTATCACGCCCAAGGGCGATTAACGCGTAGGCTGACAGTGATGATATTTCCAAAAATACAAATACATTGAACGCATCACCGGTCGCGACAATACCAAACATACCGGTTAGCGATAGCAGGTATAAACTATAGAACAGGGTGTGGCGGTCTTCGCTGAGTTCTTTATGAATACTCTTGTTGGCCGCAAATAACACTACTGCACCGATAGTTGAAATAATCAGCAGTAGGAAAGCATTGAGCTTATCAATGCGGTATTCAATGCCCCAAGGTGCTTCCCAGCCCCCGAGCTCATAGATGATAGTGCCGGTTTTCATTACCTCAGCAAGCAGCAGTACACTGTTTACACAGGCCGCCACACTCACTAATAAGGCAAAGATCCACACCAATTTAGAACGGTTGATAAACAAGCATAACGGGGCTGCAATCAGTGGCAGCACAACTTGTAAAATAGGCAGGTGAGCTAGCACTATGAATTGTCCTCGTTAAGCAGGTCTTGTTTTTGGATTTCGTCCTCTTCAACGCAGCCATAAGCTTCTTTAATTCTTACCGCCAACGCCAAACCAAGGGCGGTCGTCGCAATACCAACAACAATGGCAGTTAGAATAAGCACATGGGGAAGTGGGTTAGAGTAGTCGCTAATCCCTTCGGCTAAAATCGGTGCGCTGCCGCGCTCAACCATGCCGACTGTAATGTAGAAAATAAATACCGAGGTTTGGAAAATCGTCAGTCCAACCAGTTTTTTAATCAAGTTACCGTGGGCGATAACGATGTAGAAACCTATCATCATTAGCAGCACCACAATCCAATAGTTATAGAGTCCGAGAAACATCTTGCTCCCCTTGTTGTTCAGTGCCGTTTTGTTCTGCAGTTTTTTGTTGCGCTTGTCGGCGTCCAGCAAAGCTGAAGAAGATAATTAGCATCACAGATGTCACCGTGATACCCACGCCGAGTTCAATGAGTAGAATGCCTAAGTGCTGACCAGCGACCGGATCCTCAGCTAATACGTCATAGTCGAGGAAATTAGCACCGTTGAGCATAGAAACCACACCAACGCAGGCATAAAGCAGTAATCCGATTGCGGCAAGTAGCCTTATTAGCCCTTGGTTGAATACGCGCTTGGCGGTGTCTAAGCCAAACAGCATGGTGTAGAGAATGATTGCCGCGGCAAAGATTACCCCAGCCTGGAATCCGCCGCCGGGACCAAAGTCACCGTGGAATTGCACATATAGCGCAAATAGTAAGATAAACGGAATTAACGCTTTGCTGACAATACGTAATACCATGTGACGCTCGTGCATTTGCTCTACGGTCGCTTCATCTGACTTGGCTTGTTTGCTGCGTTTAGGTAAGGCAAGTAATGACAGCACACCTATGCCAGCGGTAAAGATAACCGCAACTTCACCTAAGGTATCAAAGGCACGGTAGCTGCCTAATACCGCAGTAACAATGTTTGGCACACCGACCTCTTGCATGGAGTCATGAATATAGCGCGGTGCTACATGCATATGAACAGGAGCATCAACGGCGCCGAAATAAGGCATATCTAGCGTGCCGTAAATCAACATGCCACCTGTAACCAAAACCACAAACAAGGCAAGGAACGGCTTATGACGTCCAGACTGTTCTTTGCGACCTGTCATGGTAATGGCGGTTAACATCAAAAGCCCAGATATACCGGCACCGACAGAAGCTTCAGTAAAGGCGACATCAACAGCATCGAGCACCACAAAAAAGCTGGCTGAAAGTAGACCATAAATACCGGTTAACATAACGACTGCTAGCAAGTCTCTGGTGCGAACGATTGCGATTGCAATCACCACTAAAAAGGTGAGCAGTACAATATCAACTATAGTTTCGATGACGTGTTTCCTCCCTCATCGGCGTCTTTGTGCTGCTTAGGCTCTAAACCATTGTGAAGCGCCGCTTTAGCTAGTGCATGGCTAGCAGACGGGTTGATAAATAGGGTAAATACTAAAATTAAGATGAGTTTAATTAGCACCATACCGCTTGGGGTTTGCAGCATTAAGCCCAATAGGACTAAGCCTGCACCTAATGTATCGGTGACACTTACCGCATGCATTCGGGTGTAGAAGTCAGGAAAGCGTAAGATGCCAACCCCACCAGATAGACATAGGAAGCAGCCTACAAATAGGCATATGGCGCTGCTGATTTCCAGAAACAGGCTCATTTCTCATCTCCCTTGCTTGACTCGTGTTCATAGGGCGTGACCTTGAACTCTGCTGAGTCTGAAAAACGTAGCACGCCAATAACACTGATAAAGTTAATCAGTGCATAGACGAGCGCGATGTCGAGAAACTCTGGGCGACCCATTAAAAAGCCCAATACAGAGATCAGCAGTACGGTTTTAGTACCAAACATATTGAAGGCCAATATGCGATCGTAAAGGGTTGGACCGACGATGCAGCGAAGTATCGCTAGCAACATCACGACGAGAATGGCAATGGTGGCTGCAGCTAACATTATTTTTCTAGCTCTCTTACACGGCGGTCCATCTCGCCGGCTTTTAGTGTGTCGATATCAGCCTTGTGCAAGGCGTGAACGGTGAGTTGATCGTCAATTAAGTCGATGGCAACGGTACCTGGAGTAAGGGTAATAGAGTTGGCGTAAATGACTTTATTGATGTCGGTACGCTGACGAGTATCAATGGTGGTTAAGGTTGGCGCGATACTCGTGTTGCCTAGCCAAATACGTTTGACCACATTGATGTTAGATAAGATGACCTCTTTCGCTAGCCATAAGATATAGCCTGGCATACTGGTTGAAAGGTGGATTGGCTGAGACTCATGGTCAATCACATCCATTTTTTGAGATATATACAACACCAGCATGATGGATGCCGCACCTAGTGACAGCAGCAGAGGATTACTGTAGTTGGAGTTGATCCACCAAAACAGCGCTAAGGTTAGCAATAGACTCAGCTTGTGGCTTGGAACAAAGCTGGTGTTATTTTCTTGTGTCATAGTATTTCACGTCTTTTAATGGCTCTATTAAGTTGGCTGTACCATATCGTCAGGCAATGTTCGCAGTGAGCTGCATAGACTCACTACAGTTTAGGTTGTGATTGTTTGTTATCCACCTTGATTACAAGCTGATTCGGCAGCCAGTGCTTGGTAGATTTGTTTATGTAATAGCTGTATTGAGTCTGTTGTTGTTGGCAGTTGGGTTATTGTTCGATTGACCACGTTATCAAGCAGTTGTTGTTTGCTTTGATTTGATGGTATGCACACGCCTGTAGCATGTCTTTTCGATGTTTGGTTCCCCACACGTGTTCGATACGCTCGGTCTTCAAATCCGCTGAACGTTGTTCTCAATTCATATTGTTGATTAGAGCTCAATGAGCCAACTAGAAAGCCTTGAATATAGTAGGCGCAGGGTGAGTTTGCCGTATTGGTTTGTGAAGCTTTTTGAGATAAACAAGATGAAAGCAGTAATTGCTCGTCTTGCACATTATTTGCGGTAGCAGAAAATGGAAAAGATAGGGTAAATATTACTACTAACAAGCGCTGTATCATCTTCATATAAACACCTTGGTTTTATGTTGATTTTATTATTGATTAGTAATCAGCGGAGCTAAGAGTATTCATTGCTATTCACAGTCAGTTTTGTGTCGGCTAAAAGTATTAGGACTTATGGTTTAAAGCCTAACACTTTAGTGTAGTTGCCTTTTTTTGCTGTGTAATATCAATACTACCTCGTTGGCATGTATTGATTCGGTAGCCATGTTGTCACTTATTAATGTGCTTGCTTAAATCAACATGAAATCAATGTGAAACCAACTCCTCTCGCTCTACCTAAGTTATTTATAACACAAAATATTTAAGTTTAAATACTTAGCCTGTGTAAACTCGGATTTTGTTTCTTAATGCTGAGGAATTTCCGAGTTGATGAGTAAAACCCTTATTTTCTTTGCTCTGCAGCTCCCTTGTGGCAAGAGTTTGAGCCTGAAGTGAGCAAAGTTAAGCTTTGATTTATGTTAAGTTAAGCTGCTTTTCATTTTGGCTTAATTTTAAATTAAGTTTATTTTAAGGTTTGTGGTCGATTAACGGTAACCCATCATCAGTGGTTTTGTTGTGGTAATTATGCTTGTTGGAGGTAGTTATTTTTTTAGTTGATGGTTGAGCTTTTATAGGTTGTAGGGTCTTGATGTTTTTTTGTTATTTAGAGCTGTTTTTTATGCTCGTTATATAAGGTGAGGGGAGTATTAATTGAAAGACGTTAACGGCAAACTCGTTGCTATAAAGTTGGCTTGCCAAAATATGGAGTACTTCATCACTAATCTTGATTGGGGGAGTCGCAGTTAGCGTGAAAATATATCGGCTTGAATGACCCGCTTTATAATGTTCTTTGCTTGAATGTTAACTTGTTTACTTCCCTGTCTTAATTGAATAAAAGCTCTACTTTATATTGTTGTAATACCTCAACTTTATGATTTGTTTTTCTGTGATAGTTTAAGCAGCGTATTAAAAATTAGTTTCTAACAATCGTTAAGTAGAATCGCTAAAATCAATGATTGAATAGGCTTCTCTCACTAGTGTACCAATCACTAATTAGCGCTTTAACATTTGGGTCATAACATTTGGGTCAGAGTAAGATGTTAAATGCTAATCTTAATACTAGGCTTAAATAGCTTTTTTAATCTAGAAAGCAGAAAGCAGAAAGCAGAAAGCAGAAAGCAGAAAGCAGAAAGCAGAAAGCAGAAAGCAGAAAGTAGAAAGTAGAAAGCGCTGGATTATAGGCCAGCACTTTTTAACATCTGGGTCAGAGTAAACTAGCTCGTAGTTCTGAGAGGACATAGTTGTAGTTAATTCAATGCCCTGTTTACGTGCTGAGCAAGCTCATCACTTTTGTTGGTTCTCCACATCCGATCAACAACAATCATTGAAATAACCGCTAGTAGCAAGAATATGCCCATTTGCTCCGAAAACGGTAATATTTTCGGGGTATTGTTCATCGTTGTATGAAGGGCTACCGCCATTAATAGGCTTCCTCCGCTGCGGTTATATAGCCAGGTAAAAATGACACCTAACATGATGCAAGCACCTGTTTTGGCGAATATCATTTCTGGTGGGTCATCGTATTGGCCTATTAAAAACAAGGGTAAATGCCAAACTCCCCATACAATGCCAACAAAAACAGTACTCAGTAGAGGACTGAACCTTTCTTGAAGCTTAGGTAGCATCCAGGCTCGCCATCCTGATTCCTCACCAATTGCGACAACTAAGAAAGTGAGCAATATTGAGCGAGCAATAAAGAGTAGCCAGGTAGATTGTTCAAGGCTGTGCGAAATAGGAGTTATGGTTGCATCTTGTTGTTGAGCAACCAAAAGGCCTAGAGTCATCCATAACGCTGGCAAAAATAATGCAACTAGCCACCATTTGTACGATATGCGCCATTTGTTCAATGAATTCAGTGCAATTGAGCGACTACAGAGTAAACAAGCGATAATAAAGCTGCCGACACTGGCAGAGATGATAGAGGCTAGAATGCTGGTGACGCTGAAGCCTACAGGTTTAGCGTTGCTAAAGGACTCTGCCGATATCGCATCGCCAGTCACAAGAATCGAGAAGTAAAGACCAAGCAAAATCGCGAAGAAAACGACAAAGCAAAGCCACCAATTTTTTGTGCCTATCTGAGTCCCAGTGCCACTGAGATGATTAAGTACAATTGCCGCGATCGCAGGTCCAAAACCTGCGCCAACCACAATTCGGCCTAACGCCCAGTTGTCTCCAGCAATAAACGGGACACTAAACCACACCGCCCAGGTAAAGCTAATACTGATGAAAATAAAAGTTAAAATCGGGTACCGAGTTGAAACGCTTTTCAACCATTCCATTTGCTAATCCTTTAACGATAAGAGTCATTCTAGTTATTCAGCTAATGAAGTTATGCTGAGCGCTGTTTGTATCCATATGTATCACACTATTTTGGGTTTATTACGCATGAATGGTCAATTGGGCAATCGCATCAATAATGTAAGGCTTTATGTAGGCATGAAACATTTACGCTTGCGTCTTCAAGTCGTCTTATGATGTTTCGTCGCGGCTGGAACAGTAGCATTTGGGGTCAGAGTAAGATGTTAAATGCTAACCTGAATAGCTGGTTTAAGTTACCTTTTACAATCGGGACAGTGAAAAAAGTGCGGACTCAAAGCCAGCACTTTTTTACATTTGGGTCAGAGTAAACTTGTGTTTTTCCTTGGCAGTTGACATTTGATCTTAGTACTCACAGTGCTTAAAACCACTCTGGTTGCATATCAAAGTTAGTGGTGTCGAGATCAGACACTAACTTCGCCCAATGATAGATTTGCGGCAGCTCTGCGCGGTAGAAGTACTTCATTGCGTGCAGTTTGCCGTCATAGAAATGGACGTCATTTTCATGTGGCTGTGCTTTTAGGGCTTTGTCAGCCAACAAGCCTTGCTTAAGCCATAGCCAGGCGATGACTACATGTCCAAACACTTCTAAGTACTTCACTGAGTTGGAAAATGCTGCATCAATATTCATCGTTCGGGTAGCGCTCATGACGGTTTCTGTGGTCTTAACTAGCGTATCGATAGCTTGAGCGAGCTCGGTGCCATAGCATTCCAGCGAGCCTGTTAATTTAGTTTTCTCAATGGTGTTCCTCATTTCTGCAAGACACGCTTTATAGCCTGCGAAGTTGTTCATTGGCACTTTACGGCCGAGCAGATCTAGTGACTGAATCCCTGTTGTGCCTTCGTGAATAGGATTAAGTCGATTGTCGCGATATAGCTGCTCGACTGGATGCTCATTAATATAGCCATGGCCGCCCAGCACTTGAATAGCAAGGTCGTTAGCTTTGGGGCCATATTCTGATGGCCAGCTTTTAATAATGGGCGTTAAAAAGTCGAGTAGGGTATGAGCATCTTTGCGCTCTTGCTCAGTCGGCGCAGTGCGCTCATCATCGGCAAGCTGGGTGCCAAACAAACACAAAGCATAGGCGCCTTCAGCATAGGCTTTTTGTGCGAGCAGCATACGGCGAACGTCGCTATGTTCGATGATGCTAACTGGTGGCGAGTGCGGATCTTTTTCTGATAGTAACCGACCTTGTGGGCGCTCTTTGGCGTAATCGAGTGAGTACTGAAAGCCAGTTAAGGCATTGGTTGCAGCGCCTGTACCGACAAGAATACGCGCTTCGTTCATCATGTGGAACATGTAGGCAAGGCCTTTGTTTTCTTCACCCACTAGATAACCAATTGAGCCCTGATCTTCACCAAAGTTAAGTGCAGTTGAGGTTTGCGCGCGGCCACCCATTTTGTGGAACAAGCCTGCTAGTGCGACCTCATTTGACTCGCCTAATGAGCCATCGTCATTGACTAAGTATTTGGGCACGATAAATAGCGAGATCCCTTTAACGCCCTTAGGCGCGCCTTTTACTCTTGCGAGCACAAGGTGGACGATATTCTCATTGAGATTATGATCACCGCCAGAGATAAAAATCTTGTTACCCGATATGCGGTAGTTGCCATCACTATCGATTGTGGCGGTTGTGGTCAGGTCGGCAAGCCCAGAGCCTGCGCCTGGCTCGGTCATTGCCATAGTGCCGGCAAAGCGTCCCTCACGCATAGGCACGACCCATTTTTCAATTTGTTCTGGTGTGCCGTGAGCATCAATTAAATTAGCGTTAGCATTAGTCAGCGCGGTGTAGCCCATTGCGACGCCGCCTGCAGCACTCAAATATGCGCTAACAGCATTGGCAACGATTCCCGGCAGCTGCATGCCGCCAAGTTCAAAGTCGGCTGTGGTTGCAGCTAAGCCAGATTCAATTACTGCATCAATGGCGGTTTTTAGCTCGAAGGGTTGATGGACTTTCTCGCCATCGAATGTGGGTTGGCAGTTATCCAACTTTTGACGAATAGGTAGAAAGTACTTCTCGGCGATGGTGCGTGATGTATTCATCGCCATGGTAAACGTTTCGCGGTTGTGGTCACGATAGCGTGGGCGCGCGGTAAGGCTTTCGGCATCAAATAGCTCATATAACATGAATTCTAAATCGCGTTCGCAAAGTATTGGAGCTGGCATAGTTCGTTCCCTGTTAAGCTGCTGTTTTTGTCTCTAACAGACTGTATTGTTATCGGTTAGCCTGAGTTGTTTAGTGAACAGATTGTGCAGTGGCCTTTGCGCAGATAACATGACCTATCAGGTCAAGTTGTTACCAATTAGCCAGATCAATTAGCCAGATCAGTCAGCCAGAGTGAAAGGAAATGCCCAAGCAAATTGAGTCCAGCCTAGTCAGTGAAAAAACAGCGTCAGATGGGGTCAACAATGACCAAAGAAGTGAGCTAGCGTTTGGACGTATGCTGAAGTTTTGGCGTGGCGTTCGTCGCATGAGTCAGGAAGATTTGGCCTTTAGTTTAGATTCGTCTGCTCGGCATATTAGCCGCATGGAGAATAGCCGCGTACACCCAAGTAAAACCATGGTCGAGGCGATAGCTAGGGCAATGGACTTAGGGCAGCGCGATTCGTTAAATTTGATGATGTCAGCAGGCTTCACGCCGCAGCCGAAAAAGATAGACTTTCACGCGCCCGAGCTAAAGTGGCTTCGCAAGGCTATGATGCTGACATTAAGGGCATACGATCCATACCCTGCAATGCTGATGGACGCTTCAACTAACATCCTTATGGTCAATAAAGGTTGGGTAGGATTTTTTCAAAATGTGGTTTCCAAACAAGCCCTTGAACAGGTAGATAACCATTTTGATTTTTTGTTTAGCCAGCAAGGCGCTGGCAATATTATCAGCGGTTGGGAAGATACCTTGTCGGTGATTTTGATGTCGCTGCAACAAGCGACCTTGATGAATGGCGACCAAGGCATTGAGGCGTTATTGAATCGTTTGGCTCAAACTCCGAATGTACCTGATGATTGGCAACAGCGCGGCGCAAAGCTAGAGCCTATGGCGAGTTATCGGGTGCAGATGGAGCTTAGTGGTCAGTTGCAGACGTTTTTTAGTGTTAGCCAAAATGTAGGAGCGCTAGGGCCAAATGCTTTTGTGTCTGAGCCATATTTAACGGTGAGCACTCTATTCCCAGAAGATGAAAATCTCGATTTATCTCAACTAGTTGAGGGGGATTTGAGCCACCCGCTGCTTTTCTACTAGCTGTTAGTTTTGTACATATCACTGCAAGTATCTTTGCTAAATACACTCTCAAATGAAAACTATTTTCATTCGTTACAGTACTTGTAAGTTCATTGCAAGTAACTCTGTGTTACGGTTTTGTGTTCTGCGATCGCCTTCATGATACTGTGTATCATTTTTGTTTGGTTTATTTTTAGCGAATACCATACAGCCCAATTCAGCATACCTAACTTACTTTGGTTATTGAGACTGCAGCTCAAGTATCCATAGGCATTAAGTGTGCCCCTTCAATACTGATTGATGTGAAGCTCGCTTAGTTAGAGGTGAACATCATAAATAAGCTAAACAGGATTTTTTAATGAGCAACGAAGTTACCCGTGCGCCTAAAGGCATGGTGTTATTGCCATTGTTATGTACATTGCCGTTAGCCGCTCAGGCAAGCGATCAAGACACTAGTGATTCAACTGCAAATGTTGAGGTTATTCAGGTGACCGGTATGCGTCAGGCGTACCGTGGCAATGTACAAGAAAAAGACATGCCACAAGCTGTGGTTAAAATTGATAATGACACCATTGAAGCTGCAGGCATTACCAATCTTATGGATACCTTAGATTTAGTCAGTGGTGTTAGCCGTCAAAACGACTTTGGCGGCTTGTGGGACATGTTCGCCATTCGTGGTTTTGCGGGGGACGAGAACTCACCATCTGGCTATTTGATTAACGGGTTTAACGCTGGCCGTGGCTATAGCGGTAACCGTGATATGTCGAACGTTGAAATGATTGAAGTGCTAAAAGGGCCTAGTTCAGCGCTATATGGCCGCGGTGAGCCTGGTGGCACAATTAATATCACTACTAAAAAGCCCCAGTTTGAAGAGGCTGGTTCATTTAAATTAACTGGCGGCAGCTTCAATACTTACCGTGCAGAAGGTGACTATACCAATGCGATTACTGACAATTTAGCGTTTCGCATTAATGGTGCCCACGAAGATGGAGAAAGCTATCGCGATCATGTGTACAACAAGAAAACCGTGTTGACGCCATCTTTCTTGTACGAACTGAGCCGTGACACCAAGGTAAGTTATGAGCTTGAACTCGTTGATCAAGAAGCTGTGATGGATCGCGGTATTGTTGCTGTTGAAGGGAAAGAGTTTAATCGCAATCGCTTTTATGGTGAGCCTGGTGATGGTCCAGTAAAGATTAAGGCACTAGGGCACCAAGTCCAGGTGCAGCACGATTTTGAGAATGATTGGGCATTAACCGCAGGTGCAAGTTATCGTACGTCACAATTCCAAGGTACAGCGACAGAGGCTACCGGCTATATTGCTGAAACTAATCAGGTTTCTCGTCAGCGTCGTTACCGTGATTTTAATACTGAAGATTTATCGCTACGTTTTGAGTTTAGTGGCTCAGTTGAGACATTAGGCCTGACTCATAACTTATTAGTGGGCGGTGACGCCTACGAGTATGAACTTGATCGGGTGGTGTTGCGATACCGAGATAATGCCAACAAAGGTGATTATGCGATTGACTTTGACAAGCCAGTATATCGCGATCCAAAAGACCTGCCTGCGATGGGTGATAACATCAACGATGTTGAGTTGCAAAAAGGTCAAGGCGTGTATTTCCAAGATCAGATTGATCTATCTGATAAGTGGAAAGCGATGTTTGGGATGCGTTATGACAACTTCAGTCAAGAGATCACAAATCGATTAGGTGACACCAATACTGTCAAAAGTTCTTACTCCTTTTTTAACCCGCGCTTTGGCTTAGTGTATGAGCTTTCAAATGATGCGCGTGTTTATGCCAGTTACTCTGAAGGTGCTCGCCCCAATGCTGGTGTTGATACCAAGGGAAATGCCCATGACCCAGAGCAAAGTCACTCTTATGAGTTGGGGATTAAGTGGGATTCGCAAGCACTGGGTTTACGCGGCACTGCAGCAATTTTTGACACTAAAAAATTCAATATTCTAGCCAGTGCTCCTTCGGGAGATGGCTCAACAGAGGCTATTGGGGAAGCAACTAGTAAGGGCTTTGAGCTTGATTTGGCTTATGACTTAACCGAAGACACATTGGTGTCATTAGCGTATGCATACATCGATGCGCAAAATGCTAAGGATATTAAGTTATGGGGTGCGCCGATTAAAAAAGGTGCTGGCCTTGCCAATGTACCTAAACATAGCGGGAGTTTAATCGTGCGTCACTTTGCTGAAATTGGTAACTACGAAGGTAATGCAGGCTTCATTGCTAAGTACGTTGGTGAGCAAGTGGGTGACTTTACCGATCAAGATTTCAAGCTTCCTAGCTACCAACTGTTGAATTTGTTTGCCAATGTCAGCTTAAACGACAGCTTGGAGTTGAGCTTTAACATCGAAAACCTGTTTAACGAGGAGTACTACATCAATTCGTACCAACGAGCCTGGACGATGCCGGGAGCTCCGCGTACGTTCAAAGCCTCAGTTAAGTACACCTTTTAGGTAAGCAGATTCTGAGCAAACCAACCTGAACAAGCCAAAAATATAAAATGTTACCTAGTATCATTGCCTTGTTTTGGTTTAGTATTAGCCGGCATTTTGCCGGCTTTGTTTGTTCTATCGACAGCTTAGTTTTTGGTTGCATCAATGGGCGTAGAGCATTGATTAATGATAAAAACAAGAGAACTTATTTGTGAATAAAGAGATAGTTAAAGCGTCATCGTTAAGCGTTAGTTTCAATAATCAAACAGTACTTGAACACGTCGATTTTTCCATTGGTGAAGGAGAGGTGTTTGCGCTTCTTGGTGGCAATGGCGCGGGCAAGTCAACCACGCTTAAAACATTTCTAGGGACTGTTAAATCAAGCGGTGGTAGTGCCAGCGTACTTGGAATGGACGTGGCAGAAGATATTGACCAAATCCGCCGTAAGGTTGCCTATTTGCCTGAGTCAGTCACCCTTTATGGACATTTGACAGGTGTTGAAAATATTGAATATTTCTTGTCATTGGCAAATGTGGACCGCTCTAGTACTGAGATTGAACAAGCTTTAGTTCGCGTAGCATTGCAGCAAGAAGCATGGCACCGTGAAATGTCTCACTATTCTAAGGGGATGCGTCAAAAAACAGCAATTGCATTGGCATTGCTACGTGAAGCACCTGTACTGTTTTTGGATGAGCCAACCTCGGGTCTAGACCCAAATGCCATTGATGAGTTTAACCAGCTAATTGCGACCCTAGCGGCAGAAGGCACCACAGTATTTATGGTGACCCATGACGTGTATGGCGCCTGCCAAATTGCTCATCGAATTGGCTTGCTTGATCAGGGACGCATAGTAGGCATGTTTGAGCGTGGAGAGGGTGAACGAATCGATACCGAAGTGGTGCATACTGCGTTCTCTAATCGAGGTAAGTCATGACTCCAATTAAGCTCATCATGGCTGACGAATGGCGTTTTTGGAAGCGCACTCGCCTTGCCGTTAGCGTCATTTTTATGGGGATAGCACTCACTCTGGTAGCCGCTATTGTCAATACAGTCGAGATGCAACATGCCACCCATGAACGCGAACATCTGCAACATACCTCTGAGTCGCGATTTTTAGAACAACCTGACCGACACCCGCATCGTATGGTGCACTATGGTCACTATGTGTTTAGAACGCCAGCACCGCTTAGTATTATTGAACCAGGCGTAGATGACTATAGTGGCTCATCGATTTTCTTAGAAGGCCACAAGCAAAATACACCTATGTTCGCCGAGCAAGGGCAAGCCTCTGGCATGACGCATTTTAGTAATCTCACTCCAAGCTTTTTGCTTCAGGTGATTGTGCCTCTGTTCATTATCTTGGTTGGTTACGCCAGTATTACCCGAGAGAAAGAAGCTGGAACGTTAAATATTATGCTTACACAAGGTGTCAGCCTGTGGAGCTTAATGCTAGGTAAGTTGTTCGCCTTAGCTGGAAGTGGTTTGTTAATGCTTGTACCCCTTGTAATCGCAGTGATTTGGGCTGCATCAAATGGTGAGGCGCTGCTGACTAGTTTGAGTTTTGTGTTTGGCTACCTTGTATACATTCTGATTTGGAGTGGCATTGTGATTGCCGCATCAGCCATGCATAAAAGAAGTAGCGCTAGCTTTACGACGCTGGTGGGACTGTGGATTGTGCTATGTATTTTGACTCCTCGAATAGCCAGTACAGGCGCTTCAGCTATTGCACCCACTCCGGGAAAATTGGAAACCGACTTCATTGTCACCAAAGAGCTAGAAAAGCTTGGTAATGGACACAATGTTTCTGATCCTGCTTTTGACCAGTTAAAGCAAGAATTATTTAGTAAGTATAATGTTGATAAAATTGAAGATTTACCGTTTAACTTTCGTGGTACAGCAGTGCAAATTTTTGAAGAGAAACTCACTACGGTGCTAAATGAATTTGCCGAGCAACGCATGGCTGAGGAACTAAACCAAGCCCTTATTGCTCGCCAATTCGGTTGGTTGTCACCAACGACAGCAATGCGTTCATTATCTATGGTGATCGCTGGCAGCAGTATTGAAACTCATCATCGCTTTTTGCGAGAAGCAGAAACCCTGCGATACGACTTTGTGCAGTCGTTAAACAAAATCCAAACCGACGACATGACCTATGAAGACGATATGAAAGGATATGATGATCCTGCATCACGCGTAGAGTCTAGCAACTGGGAACTGCTGTCAACGTTCTCATTTAAGCCTGACTCAGCATCAACTCGGGTGGCGCGAAGCTTACCTTATGCAGCGCAATTATTGTTTTGGTTATTGCTAGTTGGACTGTCGATGCGCTTGGCGTTAAGGAGAGTGAGTTGATGAGTTATTTGGCACACATTAAAAGAGAAACTAGGTTTCTTTTTAAGCAGCGCTATGTGCTAGCAATATTGTCTATTGTGTTTTCGCTTTCAGTGTTTGCGGTTTGGTCTGGCATTGTGGAGTCTCAAGCACAATCTAAGACCATTGAGCGTTTAATTGAAAAAGATGCGCAAGAGCGTGCGCATATTCTCACCAAAAAGTCAGATTATGGCAGTGCAGGCTACTACAGTTTTCACTTAACGTACTCAGAGCCATCAAGTGCCGCATTTGCTGCGATTGGTCAACGTGATATTCATCCTTGGAAGCATCGCATTCGTCTGTTGGCGCTAGAAGGGCAAATTTACGAAACCGATGCGGCTAACCCTGAATTATCATTTGTTGGGCGTTTTGACTTTGCCTTCTTAGCGAGCGTACTTTTGCCCTTATTCGTGATTTTACTATTGCATGATATGCGAGCTGCTGAGCGATCATCAGGGCGTTATGATTTGTTGATTTCGACTGCTGGTTCATGGAAGCATTTATGGCTAGCAAGAGCACTCGTGCTTACTAGCGCGTTGATGCTTGCTTTGATATTACCTTTGCTAGCTGGTGCACTTTGGTCACAAACGCCTATTAAGCTAACTGCCTCTATGGCGCTAGTCGTGATAGGTCACCTTGTTTTTTGGTCGTTAATGGTGCTGTGGTATACCGCGAGCAGCTTTGCGCAAAAACAAACTTCGGCCCAAATTGCGTCAGTGCTGCTGTCTGCATGGCTTGCTGTTACTGTGTTGGTGCCAGTAGCTAGCGATATGGCTATCAATCATATGATAGATAGCCCAAATGGTGGTGACATAGTGTTAACTCAGCGAGAAGCTGTTAATGATGCTTGGGATTTGCCAGCTAAAGAGACATGGGATGTGTTCCTTACTGATTACCCTCAATGGCGAGAACTTGCTACCAAACCACCTGAAAAGGGTTTCAATTGGAAGTGGTACTACGCTTTCCAGCATGTCGGCGATTTAAAAACGCATGAGTTGTCGCAAGGCTTTCGCGATGCAAAGATAGCTAAAGATACGTTAGCAGGGCGTTTTGCGCTGCTATCCCCACCGATGTTTACTCAACGCCTGATTGCATCCATTGCACAAACAGATACTCAAGCTGCAGTCGCTTATGAGCAAAGCGTTCGCGATTATCATCAGACCATGAGGCACTTTTATTATCTAAGGTTATTTGGTGAGGCTGAGTTTGACCAACAGGAGATGGCAAAGCTTCCTGAGTTTTCACATTTATAGCGTTTTGCTTTGAAGTTGTGAGGGCGAGCTTATTCAGTCCTCTCTGCATCTTTGTGGATTCGCTCAAACTTTATGATTTGATACCGGCTGCTATGGCGGTATCAATTTTAAGCGTTTAAGCGATGACGTTAAATATAACGATAAGTTTTAGTAATTATAATGAATAACAACAATACGCCAATTGCAGCAGTACAAACCCACGCAGAGCATATTAAAAAACGCATTGCTTCAATTGATATCATGCGTGGTATCGTGATGCTTATTATGCTGCTCGATCACACCCGTGAGCGCTTTATGTATCACAACCAGGTCTCTAACCCGATGGACTTGAGCGATACCAGCACGGAAATGTTCTTCACGCGTACGCTTGCTCATTTGTGTGCGCCAACCTTTGTCTTTTTAACCGGGTTGTCGGCGTGGCTGTATTCACATCCCGCCAATATGCCTTATCGTAGCCCCACTTCATTTTTGGTTAAACGTGGTTTGTTCTTAATCTTTATTGAGATTGCGTTAGTGAATTACTCATGGCTTGGCAGCTATGACGTACTTTATCTGCAAATTATTTGGACTATTGGTGTGTGTATGGTGCTGCTGGGGCTGTTAGTACATGCTAACTACTGGGTGATTGGCGCAGTCGGCTTTGGTCTATTGTTCTTTAACCGTTTACTTGACCCTATTAGTTTTGAGGCTCATGAGTTGGGTTATAGCTTGTGGACTATTCTGCATGACGGCGGCTGGCTGGTCGAGAATGGGCCTGTGCAAGTGCGTGCTGGTGGCTTCCCTGTACTGGGTTGGTTTGGCGTTATGTGTCTTGGCTATTTTATTGGGCCGTTGTTTTCTAAAAACGCAAATTCAGATAAACGCCAAAAAGTACTGTTTATCAGCGGCGTCGCTGCACTTGCATTAATTGCATTTTTACGTGGTTTTAATATTGCTGGTGAAGAGTTGCCTTGGGTTGTGGGCAGTGATTGGCTTGAGAGTTTCAAGTCCATGATTAATTTTTCTAAGTACCCGCCATCACTTGGCTTTATGCTATTAACCCTTGGTTTTATGCTATTGATTCTGGGTGCATTAGAGCGCGTAAACAATCGTGTGAGTCAGGTGGTTGAGTCGTTTGGTTCTGCGCCTATGTTTTTCTACATTTTGCATTTGTACGTATTACTTGTGGCGTATGCTGTGCTTGAGGCGGTATTTGGTGCAACTAAAGTCAAAGATTTTGGCTGGAATCAAGGCATGTATTATGGCTTTGACTCGGTCGGCCAGATTTGGCTCGCCACCACAATATTAGCTGTATTGCTGTACTTCCCAACCAAAGCATTTTCTGATTACAAAAAACGTACAACTGTGTGGTGGGTGAAATATCTGTAAATATTAGTCGGCCTGTAAAGTAAACAGTTGAACCAACCAAATCAAGTGACCCTGTGTATATCTCGAGGGTCGCTTTTTTTTGGTTTTGTTTAACTGTATGGGGTTAACTGGCGGTTTTGCATTAGGTGTAAATGTTTAATGTCTCAAATGTCGAGCATAGCGTTTAGGCTGAGTTAATTGTTGGTTATACTTGATTAAACAATGAGCAAGGCTGATGGCTAGTTAACTTGAATAGCGACACCAAATGGAGGAGTTTTGTATGCGCGTTAGCGATATTATGACTGCAAACCCAATATGCATAAGTGATGCAGCGAGCTTAAAGGATGCTCATTTGTTGATGCAAAGTCGCAGTGTTAGACATCTGCCTGTGATTTCTGAGTCTACTGGGGAGTTTGTGGGATTGCTCACCCATAAAAAGATGATCTCAATTGTCCTAACCACGCTTAACAAATATGGTCAGGGCGCGCTTGATAGAAAAGAGCGCTTTGTGCCCATTGCGGAAATCATGGAAACAGATGCACAAAAATTAGGGTTAGATGAGCCACTTACGGTTGTAGTGCAGTACTTTATCGACAATAAATTGGGCTGTTTGCCAGTAATTGATGCGCACAACAAGGTGCAGGGCATTGTGACATCATCAGACTTTGTGAAGTTATGCCAGGTGTTATTGCTTAAGCAGTCTCTATAAACCCTGCTACATACTAGCTAGAGGCAATCTTGATCGGCAATAGGGAGCAGCGGAGTGAGTCATAGCGAAGTGGCTGGCCGATGAACCTAGAGTAAAGATTTTTAAACATCAATGGTGGCAGTTTAATGATTCAACCTGCGAGCGAAAGTCGTGGGATTCGACTTTTTATTCTAGAGTTAATACAGGGGCTACTTACATCTGCTTTAGTGTTGATAGGTGCAGTTTACCCATTGTTAGTAGGCATGCATTAATACTCTGAAAGTAATAATCAAAACTATTCTATAAAGATTAGGCGTCCCAATACTTCTATTTATGCTGTGGGGGCTCAATATGAAGTGGCTAACGCATCTGATTGCAGGCTTGTTATTGCTAATATCAGGCTATGGAGTGTCAGCTGAGCTGGTATTTATTCATAGTTATCATTTTGAATACCCTTGGGTGGTCGAATATCGCGAGGGTTTTAATCGTGTCATCGCTGATGCCTCTGTGCATGAGTTCGAGATGGATACCAAACGTCGACCGCCTAGTGAGTTTGCACAAGTCACCGAGCAAGCTTGGCAGTTTATTCAAGCGAAACAGGCCGATGTGGTGGTATTAGCGGACGATAATGCATTAAAGCATGTTGGCCCCAAATTAGTAGAGCACCGGATCCCGTTCGTGTTCCTTGGTATAAATGCTAACCCTCGTCAGTACATTGCAATGACTGAGTTTTCCTCTGGTGTATTAGAGCGCCCTTTGCTCAAGCGCTCAGCAGTGCTAGTGACTAAGGTTATGCCTAAAGTGAAAAAAGTGCTGGTCATGATGGATAAGTCTGTTACGTCTGATGCGATTATTGATAGCAGTTTCGATAGTCAGGTACGCCAAAGTCTGTCGGGTGTCGAAGTCGATATAGTCGGGGCTCAAGACTATTCCCATTGGCAACAACTGGTTGAGCAGGCTCCAGCGAAAGAGTTTGATGCGATTATTGTCGGCGTATATGCAAGGCTTAAAGAGCATGGGCGGCATGTACCGATTGATGAAGTCACGCGCTGGACAAGCGCAAACAGTGAGATCCCGGTATTTGCCTTCTGGTCGTACTCGGTGGGTCAAGACAAAGCCATTGGCGGCTTGCTGATCAGCGCGTTAGAGCAAGGCGAAACTGCAGCTTCCCATGTGAATACTTTTTTACGGACGGGCAAAATGCCAGCTATTGCCACTCCTAAGCGTGGCGCGTTTGTGTTTAGCCAAGCTGAGCTAGCGCGATGGGGTATTGTGTTGCCAGCCGATATCAAACAAAAAGCTCAGATAAAAAACTGAATTGGCTTGGCATTATGAGCTTGTGGTTAGCTATTATTTGCGACTTAAGTTGAGTTAGCTTGATAAGTAGATTGAGCATTAGCGCGTGATTGCCTAAAATACGCCAAGATTTTACTTATCGGATAACACCATGACTGAAACAACTAAGCCTGAATTGCCAGATCAACTTTCGATTAACCCACGTAGCCCACACCATGTTGCTGAAATTTTCCAGTATGACATCGGTATCAAGGTAAACGGTAAAGAGCGTTTTGATGTTGAAGAATATTGCATCAGCGAAGGTTGGGTTAAAGTGGCATCAACTAAGGCCCTAGACCGTCGTGGTCAGCCGCTATTGATGAAAGTAAAAGGCGAAATTGAAGCTTTTTATAAGTAAGTATGTAATTACTTGCTTCGATAAATAAAAAACGAGCCAATTGGCTCGTTTTTTTGTTGGGCTAAAGGGTAAATTTTAAGTTTACTCTGACCCAAAAGCTAAAAGTTTAGCGTTAGAAGTCACTTTCATAGCCTTTAGGTGGTGGTGTCCAGCCGCGTTCTTCACTGTTATGTCTATCAATTCTATCTTGCTGCATCGCTTCTTTAATGATGTCTTGCAGTTGCATAAACAGTTTGCGGAAGTCTTGATCGTATTGCTCGCCCTCAGTGCCTTTCAACCAGTTCTCATACAACATGGTTGAGGTGCGCTCTTCACTGCTATTAAAGGCGTGCTTCTTTTGTTCAACCAAGAACGGGTGCATGCCCAATGAGGTTAGCGCTTCGCCGCCAAGTTCAAGTGCAGAGTGATAAGTCTCGTTAATGATGATGTCGGCGCCAGCTTTACGCAGCTCATAGTTATGGCCTCTATCAAAAGCACGTACGAGTATCTTCACGTGTGGATAGGTATGTTTGACATAGTGCACCAGCTCTTTGGTGTTTTCGCGATTATCTATGGCGATAACAATCATCGCCGCCTCTTCAATGCCTGCTGTGTGTAGCATTTCAGGGCGGGTAGCATCACCAAAATAGCTCTTGATGTCTATCTGTCTTAAGTTATCTACCTGAGTAGCATCTAAGTCCATCACTACGGTTGGTACATCATTGGCTACTAATAAGCGGTTAATGATTTGCCCGAAGCGGCCAATACCTGCAATGATGACTTTGCCTTTTTCTTCAATCTCATCAAAAGGCTTATCGTCAGCTCTAGCTTGGTAGCGAGGTAAGATAACCTTGTCGAATAAGATAAATAGCATAGGGGTGAGGAACATGGACAGTGCGACAACTAGTTGCAGTATGTTGGCTGTCTCGATTGGAATAACGTGGTTTTGAATGGTAAAGCTTAAGAGTACAAAGCCAAACTCACCCGCTTGCGCTAGACTCAGGGCAAACAACCAACGGTGACTGTCTTTAATCTTAAAGATGATAGCTAGTCCCCAAAGTACCAGCGCTTTTAACACCATAACTCCAAGAGTTAGACCAATAATGAGCGCGGCATTGCTTGATAAAATGCCAAAGTCGATACCTGCGCCAACTGTGATAAAGAACAGGCCGAGTAGCAAGCCTTTAAATGGTTCGATATTGGACTCTAGCTCATGCCTGAACTCACTATTTGCCAGTACTACGCCCGCTAGGAAAGTGCCTAAAGCGGGAGATAAACCTACCAGGCTCATAAGTGCAGCAATACCAATAACAATTAGCAGCGCCGTCGCGACAAAGATTTCACGTAGCCCTGATTTCGCTACATATTGGAATAGTGGGCGGCTGACGAACATGCCAAGGAACACCACACCAGCGATGCTGCCTAAAATTGCTAATGCATAAGCCCAGGTAGGCAAGCCTGCAACCAAGCTTAGTTCTTCATGATGCTCTGCTGCAGTTTGTGCATGTTCGGCGGCTGCAACTAGCTCTGGCAAAGCGAGCATTGGAATAAATGCCAACATAGGGATCACGGCAATATCTTGCATCAAAAGCACTGAAAATGCGCTTTGGCCGCCTTCTGTCTTGGTTAAGCCTTTTTCGTTAAAGGTTTGCAGCACAATCGCTGTGGATGAGAGTGAGAAGATCAAACCTATTGCTAATGCCACTGTGGGGGGCTGATTAAAAGCAAATGCGATAGCCGCAATCAGTAGGGCGGTGACACTCACCTGTAGGCCGCCAAGGCCAAGTAAACGATGGCGCATTTGCCACAGCATTTGAGGCTGCAGTTCTAAACCCACAAGGAATAACATCATCACCACACCAAATTCAGCAAAGTGCTGAATTGCGATGGTTTCTTGGCCGACGACACCGGCAATCGGGCCAATGACTACACCCGCTATAAGGTAGCCAAGTACTGAACCTAGGCCGAGTTTTTTAGCCAGCGGTACGGCGATAACTGCTGCAGCAAGGTAGATAAATGCCTGAATAAAATAAACAGTCATGGCTAGGCTCCCTCGCTGCTGGTTTTATCTGAATACAGCTCGTTTATTGTGATCAGTTTGCTCACTTTTGCGGGCTCTATCGCACCTTGATGTAGCTGATTGAGTACGCGGTGCCATCGCTCAAGATGGTTATCTAGGCGGTTACCATTATTGGCGCTGCGGCTGCTAAATAGCGCGAAAGGCGGTAGGTAATGCATACCGGTTAAGTTGGCCGTTTGCTCAATTGGCTGCAATAACTCGCGTACAGTAAAATGGTTATACCCTTCGGCGCGGTAGGCTTGCTCTTTGCCGCCCGCGGTTAACGCACACATAAAGGTTTTGCCGTGAAGTGCAGTGCCACTTGAGCCATAGGCATAGCCATATTCCAGCACTAAGTCTTGCCACTCTTTAAGAATTGATGGCGTGGAATACCAGTAAAATGGGAATTGGAAGATCACTACTTCATGTTCGTTCAAACGAGTCTGCTCTTTGTCGATATCAATGTTGTAGTCAGGGTATTCTGCATACAAGTCGACAGCTGTAACAAAGTCGAGCTTCTTGGCAAATTCAAACAATGGTGAATTGACCTCTGAGCGGTGCTTAGATGGGTGCGCGAATAGTAATAAGATTTTTTTATTCATGTGCTTGATAACCTTAGCGAGGCGTTAGCTGCAGTACATTAACTTTAGACCCTCAAGCAAAGCTGTGCTGATAAAAATTGGGTCAGAGTAAACTTGGCAAATTTTAACCATCATGTTTTAAAAGCACCGTTAAATCAACAAACTGCTATCCCGTATACTTATTGATATTAACATTTGGGTCAGAGTAAATTGTAAAGATTACGACTTTATTGCTCGGGTGAATGAGTCAATCGGTTATTAAATCGACCCGTAAATAAAAACTGCCGTGATTGCTTCGCAATTTTCACCAACATGACTTTTATTCATGTTGAGTGTCTGTAGAATCCGCGCCTTGTTGATTTTTGTTATTGCTCGAGTGTTTTCATGATTGATATGGCTTTACTACCTCTCTATTTGAGTGCGGTAGTGGCTTTGCTGCTTATTCCTGGTCCTGACATGCTATTGATTGCCAGCTCAAGCCTTAGTTATGGCAAGAAGGTTGGTGTATATGCCAGTTTTGGCAATGCTACCTCGGGTGTGATCTTGACACTGCTTGCTGCACTGGGCGTGTCAGCATTGGTAGCAATGAACCCGATGGCACTTGAAGTCTTGCGAGTATTGGGCGGTGCTTACTTATTAAAAATGGGTTGGGATTGTATGCGTTCTGGCGCAGCTGATACGCCAGAGGTAAGTTGCCAATCTAATTTGGCTAAACAGTTATATAAGCGAGCAGTGTTCAGTAACTTGCTTAATCCAAAAGCACTCATCTTCTTCGTATTGTTTTTACCCCAGTTTGTTTCATCTCAATTGACGGCTAGCTCTGGTGAGCAGATGTTAGCGCTAGGCTTGCTGCTTAATGTTATGGGATTAAGCTTTAACTTATTGCTGGTGGCACTAGTTGGAACCCTAGGTAAACCTTTGCTCAAGAATGAAAAATTCCGCGCTAACCAGAACAAGTTTATGGGCGTGATTTTCTTTGTGTTAGCTATCTGGCTGCTAGCCTCTCAAGTCAAAGGTGTTGCATAAACTTAACCCTTTAACTCTGACCCAGGTAAAATTGGGTCAGAGCAAAATGTTAAATCTTAATCTTTTATTGTGGTCTATACCTTATTTTTAATCTTATTATTAGATTAGTGAGAGTGCAGAGGTTGGCGCCTTTGCATTTGGGGTAGAGTAGCATTTGGGTCATAACATTTGGATCAAAGTAAACTTGCAGCCAAGTTCTGTTGAGTTCTTTTTGTGTTTTGCTAGAGGAAGCGAGCTTCTGCTTCTAACTCGCCTTTGCATGAGAAGTTGCGCTTACTGCGAGAGCCTCAATTCTGGACATAAATAGAGGATCGCCAATGGCAAGCCCTTTGTGCGTAGCAAGAGTAATATCAGCTACTATGCTGGTATCAAGCTGTTGCTTCACTAGTTGTTGATAGGCAGCAAGTCTTGCTCGAGGGCTATTGGCAAGCGCAAGGTACACCTCGTGGGGCGCGCAAAGTTCTGAATGTTTTCCTTTGGCGTTAATTTGGTAGCTTGACCATTTATAATCATCGGGTGAGCTTACCATTCCTGCTCTGACTGGGTTTAGCTCGATATAGCGATAGACCTGCAGCAAATAAGCCTCGGTTTGTACCAGGCTAGATTTGAATCTTCCTTCCCATAGCGTGCCGCTACGAGAGTATGTTTTATTGATGTATCGTACATACTGTCTGCCAAGCGCTTGCATCATCAAGCTAATACCATTGGTTTGTCTTGGTGTGCACAACAGATGCACATGATTGGTCATAAATACCCACGCGTGGATATCTACCTTATATTCGTGAGCATATTGTTTTAACCAGTGGCTATAGGCAATGTAGTCTTGCTCGTCAAAAAAGCAGGCTTGGCGATTGTTACCGCGCTGGATGACATGAACGGGAATATCGTTAGGTGTGAGCCTCAGTGTTCTAGGCATATGCAAGATCCGTTTGCAAAAAAGACGCTATTAATAAGAGGGGAAAGTATAGGCGATAAATTCGAATTCACCCTGACAACTTTTGGTTATTAATATCTATCCATCAATCACGCCCAAAGTGTCAAAAAACTACAAAAATTGAGTCGAGTAAATTCAATAAGTTATGAGTTTACTCTGACCCAATTATGCTGTTTGGTTAGAAGTATTTTACCCAGCCGATGTTGGTGCGGCGCTTGAATGCCGCGAAGGTTTTTGTTGGCCAGTAAAGGACAAAGGTGAGGGCGAATGCACATAGCCAAACTTGCCAAACGCTGGCAAAGCCCAGGTAGTCTTGACCATAGTATTGCGTGTTGGTACCGAAGATGGCGACCGCTACCTTGTAGACGATTAATAAGGTGTATAAGTGGATGATGTAGAAGAACATGGGCGCTGAGCCAAAGGTGTTTAGCGCATCCAGTAACTTGTTATCTGCGTTTTCAAGCCAGGCTAACACCAATAACCCAACGCCGACGCCAAGTAATAAGAACGCCAGTGACGGTGGGTACTTGGTAAAGTTAAGCATGTCCATTACTGTTTGCGCCATTGTCCCTTGGCTTGCCCAAGGCAGCGTTTCACCATAAAGGTTAAATCCGCGTAGGATTGCTAATGTGCCTAAGCTTGCGAGGCCTAGCATTAGCAGCTGTTTACGTCTGGTTTCGCTGGCAACGCTTGGTGAGAATAATGGCCCTAGCGCCCAACCCACCATAATCACACCTATCCAAGGCAATACAGGATATGAAATACGGATCTTCAGCGCAC
This sequence comes from Shewanella sp. WXL01, assembly GCF_012263345.1. Classification (NCBI taxonomy): domain Bacteria; kingdom Pseudomonadati; phylum Pseudomonadota; class Gammaproteobacteria; order Alteromonadales; family Shewanellaceae; genus Shewanella; species Shewanella sp. WXL01. The sequence continues at coordinate 195,393 of NZ_JAAIKQ010000003.1, forward strand.
CTTCGCTAATTAAATAGCCTCTGTCGTGCAAGATAGTCCAAAGGCTGTAACCCCATTCATTCGGAGCGAACTGAATTGGTGTGAGTAGGTTGTGACCAAATACGATTAGCAGACCAATCATGCCGACCCAAACTCGCGGCAATTTCGATAAAAAAGCGAGTGCAATCATGCTTAAACCAATCGCCCAAATGACTTGCAGGTAGAGGGTTTCGTAGTAACCAAACCAAGAAAAGTTGATCACGGTTGCTTCAAGTAAAATCAGAATAAGCCCGCGTTTTAATAAGAAATCTTGTGCGCTTCGAGGCTTGCCGTTGACAGGGTTGGCATACAGCCAGGCTGAAAGTCCGGTTAAGAATACGAAGATTGGCGCGCAAAAGTGTGCACTTAAGCGCGTAAAGAATAACTCAGGAGTTGTGGTATTAATATCCATTGGATCAGACACTTGCACATGTAAGAAGAAGCGCTCGCGCACATGGTCTACCAGCATTAGTACAATGACGATACCGCGTAAAATATCGATTGAGGCGATACGACGCTTAAGCTCTTGTTGAGTCATAAATCTGATTCTCGAAACTACAGGGTGGCTAAAAACGAATCCGCAATGATACGTAGTATCATCACTGCCAGCAAGCGTTATGCTTGAGTTAGGTCGCGCCTGATTAAAGCCATAGATGATGAACAGTGCTCTATGAGGGCTTAGCGAAGGCTAGCGTTTGATATTGTCAGTTAATTCTACATTCTGCGTTATGTTAGCCATGTTTGTTGGAAGGCGTCCTGCCTTTGTTAGCATCTACACTCGATATTAGCTTGCAGGTTTCGCACTTTTTACTTTGGATTTTAGGTTTTGCATGAAGGTTTTGAAATGAGGCATGAAATCTTTAAATAACTCATGTTTTCGCTCCGCCATCATCATTGGGCCTAGCAGTCGAAGTGCTAGCGTTAATCTCGGAGCTTGGTCTTTATCTATGCCGCTATGATCACCAATGACTTCGATAGTTTTAAATAGATCTTCTCTGTCTTCATACTCGAAACTGAGTGTTTTTATTGCCTGATTATCTTCACTAATTTGCTCGACAATTACGCGATATTGATTGTGCTTTGCCATATAAATACCTCGATGTTTGACTGTGATTGCTGAACGCAGGCTTCAGCTGGTGAAGCTGTGTTTTTTCAAATTTACCATTAGCTCGTCAGAATGCGTTCAATCCTTGGTTTTACGGTATTAGATACAACTAGCATGATGACAAGCCCTATTGGTAGCGCGACGATAAAGGCGTCAAACCAGGTCGTAAAAAAGGCACTATTGCTTAAACCTAGGTTGTTAGTGGTGGTAATAAATGCCAGCAATGCTTCCATGGTAACCGCCATTAACACGCCGACTATAAGGTTCTGCATTACCGCTTTAAGGTTTGGCGTTAGATATTTGATGAGCTTAGTGAACAAGGTCATAAACACAAACCCCGCTGGCATTGCCGTTGTTGCCGCAAACAAAAATGAGCTTAACCATTGGCTAAAAAACAGTTCACTAAAGCCTAGATTCATGTATGTCATTACGCCCGTTAATGTGCCAGCAATTGTGGACATTAAACCGGTCACCAGCAGCACTTTTAACCAAAGTGGCGTCGATGATTGCTGTGAGTTAGATAAGTTAGTGTCGTGCATCAGTTCTGACATCATTTATCCTTCTTTAATGTGGTTGATGTTGTCAACTATATTACTGTTGGTTGATGTTGTCAACTAGTTTGTGGTTTAATGTCGACAGAGTAAAAGGGGTTGGCAATACGCTGCTGCCAGATAGATAAACAAAATCGAGACAGAGTTGATGAGTAAACCAGCTTCGCTAGAGAACATTTTTAAGCTACTGCATGCCGTGAAAAAGCAAATGCATCAACATATTGAAGAGGCAGACCTTGGTATCACACCAATGCATGTAAGAGTGCTTAAGATCATTGGTGGTAAGCCTGCGTGCACAGCAATTGATGTAGCTAACTTTTTAGGAAGAGACAAAGCGCAAGTCACCCGTCTTCTGAACACGCTGATGCATCAAGAGTTAATCGCAAAACGTCCTAACCCCAATGATAAGCGCAGTCAGTGTTTATGCGTAACTGATGCAGGTGAGGACGTGCTTGCTACCGTTGCGGATATCGACCTAAAGGTGACGAGTAAAATGACTCAAGGGCTGAGTGATGAGCAGCAACTAGTTTTTGAGCAGACGGTATCTAAAATAGTGGATAACTTGGGGAAGTAGAGCGAACGTCGAGTTGTATAAATTCGCTCGCAGTATCTATTAGCTCTGAAACTTAACTTTATTTTGGAACATCATGAATTAACAAGGCCTGCACAAGCATCACACTTGTTGCAGGCCTTTTATTTTAAGCCTAGACGTTGAAGCGAGATTAACTCATCGCTTTAATTTCTTGCTCCACATCTTTAAGCACAGCTTGTGGCGATGCTAAGTATTTAGAGTGATCAATAAAAATGGCATTGTCATTGAAAACCATCACCAGTGCCGGAAAGCTCTGAGTACCTAACACCTGCTGGATTTCTGCAATATCTTCAAGTGTTTGTTCAGCGTCTAGACTAAGCTCATTTTTAAATACCTTGCCTGATGGTGATAGCTTAAATTGCTCGGTAATCGTATTGAAGTTGTGCTTGCTATCTAGCGGATTTCCCTCAACAAAGTGAGCGTGTTGCAGGGCATTTAGTACATCCAGTTGTTTTTGCGGCTGCTTGGCTTGCAACCAACGCATAAAGTTAGCGGCTTTTATTGAGTTCTTCGGGCTGTTTACGTGTTGCAAATGCAGCTTACCAAACTTCATCTGACTTGCCTTGATGACTGCATTAACCTGCTTTTCACCTGCGCAGTCTTTACCAATAAAGTGCGCTGTGTGCAGCAAATTAACCACCATTTTAGGGTATGCCGAATGTAACTCGTTAACGATTCGAGTCGCGGCGTAACTCCACGGGCAGTGGCTGTCGTAAACAAAATATAACTCAGTGCTCATTAGGAATGTTTCTTCAAAAAATAGGACTGGCGATCCTAGCGAGTTTCACGGTAATTCTCAAATAACATAGCGCAGCCTTTTACACCGCTCAGCGTTAAACATAGTGTAGCTTTTGCCAGTTAAAGCCTTAGCCACAGCAAGTTTACTCTGACCCAAATGTTAATAAATGAGAGGTTTGAATTTTTTACGTTCTAATTATTAGGCTAAAGAAATGATTGGTAACCTGGAAAATAGATTAGGTTTCAACAGTTTACTCTGACCCAATTTTAAGCTTCTAGCTCGGCGTCAGGGTCTGGGGCGCGCATCCTCTCCCACCATTGACTGTCGGCTACGATTTGACCTTGCTCGTCAACGGCTGGATATGGAATACGTTTACGGCGGCAGGCTTTGGCGTAAATAGGGTGGCCTTGTTCGAACAGCATGGTTTGGCAGTAGGCATCGTCAAGTTTGCGCTCGCCGTACATGCCTGCTAATTGGCGCTGGCGCTGAGCTTCATACATGATAAGCGCGCCAGCAACTGACACATTTAGTGATTGCACCATGCCAATCATAGGGATGATGATGTGTTGGTCTGCACCTGCAATGGCTTGTGAGCTGACGCCGTCGCGCTCATTACCAAGCAAGATAGCTGTTGGCTTGGTGTAGTCAATCTCACGAAAATCCACTGCGGTATCAGAGAAGGTTGTCGCAAGAATTTGCATATCTTGTGCTTTTAGCGCTTGCTTGGCGTCGCTAAAATCTGCGTGGCGCTTAGTCTTTACCCATTGCTGGCTGCCTGATGCGGTATTGCCCGATAACCACATTTCGTGATCTGGCCAAATCGCGTGAACCTGATGTATACCTACACTGTCTGCGGTGCGCACTACTGCAGCTACGTTATTCGCCTTGTGTACTTGGTCAAGGCAGACGGTTAAATCAACTTGACGATTATCAAGCATTTGATTGATGCGGGCGTAGCGTTCAGGACTCATGATTCTCTCTAAAGCGGATGTATAACAACAGGTATTAACTTAGGCGGTAAAGTCAGTACTGACTGTAGTTGCAGCTTTAGGCTCTGCTTCCAGCTATAGACAGTGCTTAAGACTGCGACTAAATTCGGCGGGCATTCTACGTTAAAACCGCATAAAACTCACCCATAAAAAATGCGGCTCGCATAGTTTTTGCACTAGTTTTTTGCACTAGTTATTGCACCATGTGAACCGCATTGTTGCTTTAGTTTGGGTGATTTGTTGTTTAAGTCATATCGACTGAGACACAAAGCCGCATCTAATTAACAAACTTTTGATTAACCCAAATCAGACTCTTTTTCGATAATGAGCTTTCTGTGCGGGAACGGGATCTCAATGTTGGCGTCATCTAGCGCCTTTTTGATTTGCTCAGGTACAGAGTAAAGAATGTCGAAGTAATGCTCTCCATGACAAAACGGACGAACCAGGAAGTCTACTGAGCTGTCGTTTAGCGTTTCGACTTCAACAAATGGCGCCGGGTCTTTTAGAATGTGCGGATGCGCAGCTAGCACGCTATCAATTACCTTGCGCACTTCTGCGGTATTTTCTTTGTATGCCACACCAAAATGCATATCGACACCACGAATATCATGGAACGAGTGGTTAACAATCTGAGCGCCCCAGATTTGGCTGTTAGGGATGATAATGTGTTGGTTATCGAAGGTTTTAAGTATGGTAGTGAATAAATCAATCTGTTGCACATTACCAAAACGGTCTGCAGCGCTAATGAAGTCGCCAACCTTGTATGGGCGGAACATTAGTAGCATTACGCCAGCAGCTAGGTTTGATAGTGTGCCTTGTAGCGCTAAACCTACCGCTAGACCTGCCGCACCGAGCAAGGCAACAATTGATGCGGTTTGCACGCCAAAGCGGTTTAGCACCGCAATGGCCACAAATGCCAGAATAATATACTTGGCAACACTGCCTAAAAAGCGAAATAAAGTATCATCAAGTCGTTCATACTTTTCGCCAATACGGAAAATGATGCTGCTGGCTTTATTTGCCAGGTATAAACCTACAACTAAAATGATTGCGGCGAGTAGCACATTGGTAGCGCCCTCAATCACCATAGGTAAGTACTGATTAATATCGATACTGTCTACATAGTCTTGCATGTGTTGCCTCCTGCAAAAAGCCAATCGCTAATAAATTGGTATTAGTTTTAGCAAGTTAACATTGCTATTAAGTTAAACTGCACACAGCTTAGCACATGTCAGCAATAGCTGAACAAAGCAGCTTACTTAACAGTTTGATTTTATGGTGCGTTAACATTTGGGTCAGAGTAAACTTGCGGGTATGAACAGTGTTATTTCTATTGGCTTTCCGGCGTTAATCCATCGCATTGGTCGGGAGCAAGCACAAACCCTCAAACTAATCGCAGTCAATTTTAGCTGTGAGTTAAAACGCGTGCGCCGCTCTCGAAACTGGCTGTTGCAAGGTGATGCACGTGAAGTGCAGGCAGTGCTTGAACACGTTCAAACTTTAGGTGACAGCTACAGTTATTTTACCACTCGACTTGCTAAGGCTATGGTGCCACATGCTGACAAGTTGGAGCCAATCGAGGTTAAGTTAGTTAGATTGATTAACGCATCGCCCAATTTAACTCTGGCTGAACTGATTGCCATGACACAATGCACAGAGGCCCAAGCTCGCACTGCACGTTTTAATGCAGATTTTGATTAGTTAGCTACCAAAAAATACTGATTTAACACTGTCGTTTTCAGAGCATCTTGCAGTTTTTTTTGAATCAAGACCTGTTTTGGGCTCCTTTTAGGCTTATCTGTCAGAGTTACCCTCAACTAGCCAGCGTTCATAGCTTGCCCTTTGAACAACATATGCGGTTTAACTCGTATCCCTTATCTAATTCTGTTTTCTTCAATGATTAGTGCTCGCTAAACATCTAAATGGATGCGATGCAGCGGAAACTGTAATTACATTGTATGTGTCGTGGTTTCAAACGGAGCTGGAGAATAAATAAGTTATTACTAATTTTGCTGGATTATTGGCCGTTTGAGTGGCAAGTTAAACCATAGCTTTAAGTTTTTACTCTATTTACAACATAAAAGCGGCCATGTACCTCTAGCTAGGTATGTGAAATCGTGCGTTTTGGTATTAACTTAAAAACAGTTGCTTGTATTTAGTCAGGTAAACAGCAATCAGTTTGATTAGCATTTCTGGCGGTGCAAGTTGGGGACAAGTGAAGGTTGAGGAGTACTTTACTGATGAGAACACAGTTAGAGGAAATAACAATAATATGGACTACCGCCTCCCTTTGCAGCAGATGCAGCATAATGTTGCCAATCACCCAGATCAAACCTGGCTACACCAGCCAGTAGATCGTCAATGGTATACCTACACCTGGAAGCAGGCTGACACTCAGGCGCGTAAAATTGCCCAGGGGTTATTGAGCCATGGCTTAGTTAAAGGTGACAAGGTTGCCATTATCGCTAAGAATTCTGCCGAGTGGTTTATTACCGACATGGCGATGATGATGGCTGGGTTAATTAGTGTGCCTATTTATCCAACCGCCAATGCCGACAACATTAAACACGTATTGAGCCATAGTGGTGCTAAGGCGATATTCGTTGGCAAGCTCGACAGTCAAGATGCGCTAGCGAGCGTGTTACCTGATGACATGCTAAGCATTGCTTTTCCATATCCGACCTTAAGTTGCAAAGCCAATTGGAATGACTGGTTGGCTCAATACGAGCCAATTTCAGAGCTACATGAAGCGCAAGCCGACGATATGTTTTCGCTTATTTATACCTCTGGCAGCACGGGTCTTGCCAAGGGTGTGATAGTGACTCATAAGAACGTAGCGTCATCGGCATGTAGCGCGGCTGAGTTGATGGCTGGGGAAGACAAAACACGCCTAATGTCTTACCTGCCATTGGCACATATTACCGAGCGCTGCGTGGTTGCTTTGCCATCGTTATATAAAGCCTGCGATATCTACTTTACCGAGTCGTTAGAGTACTTTATCGAAGATGTACGTTATGCCAAACCAACAAGTTTTATTTCGGTGCCGCGCTTATGGACTAAGTTCCAGTCACAAATTCTTGCAAAGGTGCCTAATAAAAAGCTGCAGTTTTTATTGAAGTTACCTGTGATGGGCAAGTTTGTAGCTAAGAAGATCCGTACTCAGCTTGGGCTTGATGAAGCTAAATTATTTGGCTCAGGCAGTGCACCGATTTCGCCGGATGTACTGCGCTGGTATCACGCTTTAGGCATTAGCATTGGCGAAGGTTGGGGGATGACAGAAACTTCAGGTTTGTCTTGTGCCAATATGCCGTTTGATTATGACCATATCGGCACAATTGGCACTGCGCAGCCATGTGTGGAAATGAAACTCTCTGATGAAGGCGAAGTGCTTATTCGTGGTGACGCTGTTTTCAAAGAGTATTACAACAACCCAGAAGCTACCGCAGCAGCGTTTGAAGATGGCTGGTTTAAAACCGGTGATAAAGGTGAGATAACCGCTGATGGTAGTTGGAAGATCATTGGCCGTGTAAAGGAGCAATTTAAAACCAGTAAGGGTAAGTATGTTGCGCCGGTGCCGATTGAATCTAGCCTTGGCCGTAACCCTGATATTGAGCAGGTTTGTGTGATGGGTGTGGGTCGTAGCCAGCCTATTGCGCTGGTGGTGTTAGGTGAGGGAGCGGAGGCGACGATAGAGCGTGAAGCGTTGTCACAGCAGCTTAATGATACGCTTGCGTCAGTGAATAATGAGCTTGAGCCTCATCAAAAGCTTGATCATTTAATCGTGGTTGATGAGCCATGGAGCATTGAGAATGGGCTATTAACGCCAACTCTTAAGCTTAAACGTGAACAGCTTGAAGCGAGATTTAGTCATTACTTAACAGCCAATTTAGATGAGCAGTTAGTGTGGGAGAAAGCGTCTTAAGCAAGTCGTGCTAGAGCTAGACAGGTCGCGCTTTAGATAGCAAAAATGCCGTGGATTTAGCTGTGAAATGCGCCGCGGCATTTTTTTGTTTTCAGCCCTAAACCACCTACTTCAGCAGGTGGTTATCATCGAGTAGGCTTTGCCTGTATTTCTGTTTACATGACATGTTAGGTTGAGCCTGCTATGTAATGATATTTAAAGCACGCAGCAAGCACATCCCCCCCTTTGTTTTACTAGAAGGCTCAACGAAAATATCCATGTTTTCAAAGGCTTTAAATATCATCACTTATAGATGCTATTGAGAATACAAAACCACTGAAGCCCCCCTTTTTAGGGGGGCAACACAAAGCCACCTTCTTTAGAAGGTGGTCAGGTTAACTAGCGGCGTTTTTGCGGTGGCTCAGGAAGCTCATCTTCACTCAGGGTGCCGTTGCCATCTAAGTCTAGCTGCTCAAAATCCTCTAATAGTCTGCCTTTAAGCTCATCTTGAGACAGCACGCCGTCGCCGTTGGTATCCATTTCTTCAAAGCTAGGTGGTTTTTGACCACGCTCTCTCGCTTCAATTGAGCTTATTGAAAGGCTAAATAGAGCTAGCAGCAGGCTGGTCATCACAAGTGTTCGTGTCATGGTTTATTCCTCTTGGGCCAGGGTATTCACAGGGGATGATGCTAAGTTACTGTGAAATTGTGCAGTGAGTATGGAGGCAATGAGCAGATAGCTAGTATTGGTGATAAAACCACGAGTTCGCGAGCTGCTTCAATTGACGTGTTTGTTAACTTCTTACTCTTGATATCTCCTTTTAAAAGCCCATTCGCTTCCAATTGAAAACAGCCATTTATAATCAAAGTTTGAATTTTAAGACGAGTGTCTGTAAACTCGATTTTAGTTTTAAGACGAGCGGTCATTAACTGGCTGCAAGTGAAGTTAATCAGCTATTGAATTAAGCGGTGTTATGGCAAGACCACGTAAAAACGATCATTTAAAAGATGAGCTACTTGCAGCAGGCATGGAGCAATTATTGGCTCATGGTTACCACGGTACTGGGATTAAGCAAATCCTTGATTTGGTTGGCGTGCCAAAAGGATCTTTCTATAACTTCTTCGCAAGTAAAGAAGAGTTTGTGGCGCAAATCGTTATCCATTATGGCGCATTAGCCGCACAAGAGTATCGGGAGCTATCTGCAAACCATAGCCAACAGAGTGAGCTAGTTAAGCTGACGTTGACCTTTTACGACAAGGTACAAAAGCGCGTAGTCGATAACAACAATTGCGGCTGCCTCGTTGCGGCCATGGCGTCTGAAATTGCGCAATCGAGTGGACTTTGCCGCCAGGCGCTAATGCAGGTTGAGCAGCAATGGTTAGAGTCGCTTGCTGAGCAATTTATGCGTGCACAACAGCAAGGCGATGTCCGGGATGATATTGATGCTGATGCGCTTGCAAGACAGTTTTTTAACAGTTGGCAGGGCAGTTTGCTTGAGTATCAAATTAGTCAGGAGTGGCATTTAATATTCGACAGATTAGCCGTGCTGCTCACTCTTATTACCACACCTAAAGGGCTTGAACAGCTTGAGTCTTTGTCTTGGTTTAACCACAAATCTAACTAGGTTTAGTTAAGTGAAGTTTAGTTAAGTTTGTTTAAGTAAAGGAATATCCCATGAGTCAGTCATTATCTGCCGAGCAACTACAGCTAGATGCAAATGAATCGCCAAAGCTATTGGCATCACCGCTAGCTATAACTAACAGCGCATTGGTTAAAAATCGTATTTTTAAATCTGCTATGAGTGAGCAGTTAGGTGATAAAAACTTCTTGCCTAAACCGCAACTTGCTCATCTTTATAAGGTGTGGGCGCAAGGTGGCACAGGTTTGTTGATTACTGGCAACGTGATGATTGACCGCAGTGCTTTAGGTGAGCCAAACAACGTGGTGCTAGATAAAGATTCCGAAATCGAGCCATTTAAAAAGTGGGCGCAAGCTGGAACTGAGAACAACACTCAACTTTGGATGCAGTTAAATCATCCAGGCAAGCAGTCGCCAAAGTACTTAAGTCCTGAGCCTGTTGCGCCGTCGGCGGTGCCTTTGGCTAAAGCTCTGCAATCTGGGTTCAACACGCCAAAAGCACTAAGTGATGAAGAGATTGTTGCCATTATCGAGCGTTTTGCGGTTGCGGCGGCGCGAGCGAAAGAAGCCGGCTTTACAGGCGTGCAGATCCACGGCGCTCATGGTTATCTGGTAAGTCAGTTTTTATCGCCACATCACAATCGCCGTGAAGATAAATGGGGCGGCAGTCTGGAAAATCGCATGCGCTTTGTGCGCGAAGTTTATAAAGCCATTCGCAGTAAAGTGGGTGAGTCATTCCCAATTGGCATTAAGCTAAACTCAGCTGATTTTCAAAAAGGCGGCTTTAGTGAAGATGACTCGATGCAGGTGATGAAAGCGCTGCAAGATGATGGCATCAATTTAATTGAAGTGTCCGGCGGAAATTACGAAAACCCAAGCATGATGGGCGCGCGGGTTAAAAGCTCAACGCTTGCTCGTGAAGCATACTTTCTAGATTATGCGGAAAAAGCCCGAAAGCTGTTAACTATTCCCTTGGTTGTCACAGGTGGCTTTCGCTCAGCACGGGCGATGGAAAGCGCGCTCACCACAGAGGCGACTGATATGGTGGGTATTGCAAGACCGCTGTCAGTTGACCCAGACTTATCTAATAAACTGATCGCTGATATCAATCATAAAATCAACCTGAAGCCACTTACAACTGGCGTTAAGGCGCTGGACTTTATGGCGATGCTCAACATTACTTGGTATGAGCAACAGCTAAGTCTAATCGGTCATGGCAAGGCGCCTAAACCAAACATGAGCGCCTGGATTTCGGTGCTGCGCACGTTCGCCAGTATGGGCACAACCGCATTTAAAAAGCGTCGTGCTTAAATAGATTTCCAATAGGTCACCAGCAAACACCTCAAATTGGGTCAGAGTAAAATTTACTCTGCCCCAGTTTTTAGACTCAAAATCTGTACTTTTAACGTCACATTAGAAACTGTTGATATACATCAATAGCTAGCCACTTATCGAGTGGTAGGGTGGAGTTAACATTCATCTAATTCTAAAGCTGAGCTAAGCAATGTCCGATGCGAGTTTGATTAAGCTATTAAAAGCTGTCATTTGTTGTGGCTTATGCTTGATTATGCTCGGAATTTATCTGCATAACTGGAATCATACCATTGAGGCGATGGGCGTTAAGGGGATTATCATCAGCGCCATGTGTGTGGCTATCGGTATGGCAATGTCGCTGCCAACTAAAATGTATCTGACATTTATTCTAGTAAAGCGTGAAGCGGAAAATAACCTACAAGATAAATGACTCTTTCTGCTTACATTGCCCACAATACCTATTGGAATGTAGTCAAACTATATTTTGAACATGCAATAATTCAATAGTTTAGCTGTTTACTCTGACCCAATTTTATTTATTTGCTGGTTAACTGGCTATCGCGACTGTTATTAGTGTTTGGTTAGCTTGTGATTTGTAAGAAAGCCACATTTTTCTCTGTATATAACTCAATGGCTTCAATGGCTTACAGGCTTACTCTGACCCAATTTGTTGGTTTTAGTGGTGGTTTGGGTAGCTGTTGGGGGATTCTTTTGTAATTAACCCAAGACTAATGGCTGAAAAACACCGATAATTCACCCTAATTTGATTCTATCGGCTGCTTGGTTCGTGAGTGGTTGTGTCTATTTGGGTGTAAGTAATGGAAATTAAAGTAAACTTTCTTGATAACTTAAGGCTTGAGGCTAAGTTTGACGATTTTACGGTAACGGCTGATCAGCCTATTCGCTATAAGGGTGACGGCTCTGCGCCAAGTCCGTTTGATTATTTCCTTGCTTCATCGGCATTGTGCGCAGCTTATTTTATTAAGGTGTATTGTAAGGCGCGGGATATCTCGACCGATAACATTCGCCTGTCGCAGAACAACATTGTTGACCCTGAAGACCGCTACAACCAGATCTTTCAAATCCAAGTAGAACTACCAGAAGATATTTCTGAAAAAGACCGTCAAGGCATTTTGCGCTCGGTTGAGCGTTGCACCGTTAAAAAGGTGGTGCAAACAGGCCCTGAGTTTAAGATTGAAACGGTTGAAAGCCTGGATGCTGATGCCAATGCCATGTTGATGGGACAAGCTGATGGCGACAGCAGCACTTATATTCTCGGTAAGGACCTACCGCTTGAGAAAACCATCGAGAACATGACGGGCATGCTTGCCGATTTGGGCATGAAGATTGAAGTATCTTCATGGCGCAATATTGTGCCAAACGTTTGGTCGCTGCATATTCGCGATTCAGCGTCGCCGCTGTGTTTTACCAATGGTAAAGGTGCGAGTAAAGAGAGTGCGCTGTGCTCTGCTCTGGGTGAGTTTATTGAGCGTTTAAACAACAACTTCTTCTATAACGATTGGTATTTGGGAACTGAAATTGCCAATAGTGAGTTTGTACACTATCCAAACGAGAAGTGGTTTGAGCTTGAGCAAGATGATTCACTGCCTCAAGGTCTGCTAGATGAATACACGTTAGAAATTTATAACCCTGATGATGAGCTTTGTGGCTCGCACTTAATTGACACCAACTCGGGCAATGTTGAGCGCGGTATTTGTGCCATTCCTTATACTCGCCACAGTGATGGCGAGACGGTTTACTTCCCGCAAAACTTGATTGAAAACCTGTTTCTCAGCAATGGCATGAGTGCTGGTAATAATATTAAAGAAGCGCAAGTGCAGTGCTTGTCAGAGATTTTCGAGCGTGCGGTTAAGCGCCAAATCATTGAGCAAGAAATTGTGTTGCCAGATGTGCCTGCTGAGGTGCTAGCCAAGTATCCCGCTATTGTTGCAGGTATTGAAGGGCTTGAAGCGCAGGGATTCCCGATTGTGGTTAAAGACGCCTCTCTTGGCGGGCAGTTCCCTGTGATGTGTGTGACCTTGATGAACCCGAAAACAGGCGGAGTATTCGCTTCATTTGGTGCTCACCCAAGCTTTGAAGTTGCGCTTGAGCGCAGCTTAACCGAGCTGCTGCAAGGTCGCAGCTTTGAGGGCTTAAATGATGTGCCTAAGCCAACATTTAATAGTCTGGAAGTGAGCGAGCCTGAAAACTTTGTTGAGCACTTTATTGATTCAACTGGCACCATTTCGTGGCGCTTCTTTAGCGCTAAGCATGACTATGAATTTGTTGAATGGGATTTCTCTGGCACCACTGATGAAGAAGCTGAGCGCTTATTTGCGATTATGGCTGATATTGGCAAAGAGGTTTACAGCGCTGAATTTACGCAGTTAGGTGCCAGTGCGGTGCGTATGCTAGTGCCTGATTACTCGGAAGTTTATGGCGTGGATGATCTTATTTGGGATAACACCAATAAGGCGTTGAATTATCGTGAAGATATTTTGAATCTGCACCGTTTGTCAGATGATGAACTTGCTGAATTGGTAGAGCGTTTAGAAGACTCACAGCTTGATAACTACACAGATATTAAAACTCTAATCGGCATCGTATTTGATGAAAATACCGTTTGGGGGCAGCTGACCATCATTGAACTTAAAATCTTGATCTACCTAGCGTTGGGTGCATTAGAAGAAGCGCAAGAGTTAGTTGGTGACTTCTTGCAGTTTAACGACAACACGGTTGAGCGTGGTCTATTTTATCAAGCGATGAATGTGGTGCTTGAGGTTGCCATTGACGATGAGTTGGAGATTGAAGATTACCTTACTAGCTTTACCCGCATGTTTGGTGAGCAAGTAATTGACGCTGTTATTGGCTCGGTTAACGGTGATGTACGTTTCCATGGGTTAACTGAAACCAGCATGGAGCTAGAAGGTATTGAGCCGCACTTACGCTTAATCGAAAGCTACAAGAAGCTACACCAGGCTCGTAAGGGCTAAGGGACATTTCTAAAGCTTCAAGTTAAGGGCTAACGATATGTGTTAACTCACTTTGAACAACTAAAAACGGACGCGATTAGCGTCCGTTTCTGTTTGAATAATAGGTTAGCCCTATATTTAGCTTTCACACATTAGACAAACATAACCCTTGTATTAATAGGTTAGCCCTATATTTAGCTTTCGCACATTAGACAAACATAACCCCAGTATTAATAGATGTTTGAGCGATATTTGAGCGAATCAAAACGAGAGTTTGAAATAGCCTTTATTTGTCTGTAACAATTTGTTAACTTCTTTTCTGCGCTTGATAACAATAACAATAAAGGTGTCGCATGATTAAGAAGACCTTAAAGTGGTTTGGACTAGGTACTGTTGGATTAACGGCTGTTGCAGCAAGTTTTGCTGCCCACGAGTGGTATGCCGAAAAGCCAGTATTTTTTAGGGCCTTCTTAGATCGCGAACTGGTTAAAATGGCTATTGAAAGTCCTGAAACCCTCACCTCATTGGGCGTACTGGAGTCTGTTGGTATTAACGGTCACAACGCTCATCTTGATGATGTTGACCCGCAAAAAGATGAAGAGCTGTTCGTAAAAGCCGCTAAGTTCAAGCGAACCTTGGTGCAATATGACGATAGTAGCCTAAACACCAATGAGCAATTCTCCAAGCAAATCGCCTTATATCTGCTTGATACTCTCGCAGCTTATGAGCCATATAAACACCATAATTACCCAGCTAATCAAATGTTTGGCGTGCAAAGCGGCTTCCCGAGTTTTATGCAGGCGCAACATGCGATTACCTCAGTGACCGACGCGAATAACTATCTGTCGCGTCTAGCTGAAGTTGAGCGCAAATTTGGTCAATATGTTCATGGCCTACAAATTAGAGAAAACAAAGGCATTATTCCGCCAAGGTTTGTTATCGACCGGGTACTAGATGAAATGATTGCCTTTGTTGACACCCCAGCGGATGAAAATATTCTTTATACCTCGTTTAAAGAAAAGCTCGACAAACTAAGCGAGATTGACCGCACTGAGTATCAAACGCTACTGGCAAAGGCGCAAATTGCGATTAATGAGTCGGTATATCCAGCCTATGACTTATTTATTACTTATTTCAGTGGTCTAAGAAATAAAGCAGGCGATGATCACGGCTACTGGCATTTACCCGATGGTGACAAGGCCTATGATGTGGCACTGCGATTCTTCACCACTACCGACTACAGCGCTGAACAAATTCACCAATTGGGTTTGCAGGAAGTGGCGCGTATTCATCAAGAAATGCTCAGTTTATTTGAGCAAGAAGGTGTCGATACCAATAACGGTTATTTGGCTGCAATGAACGAATATTCTGCGCGCCCTGAGTTTTATTACAGCGACAGCGACGAAGGACGTGAGCAAATCCTTAAGGATTATCAAAAAATCCTAGATGAAATTGACC
This sequence comes from Shewanella sp. WXL01, assembly GCF_012263345.1. Classification (NCBI taxonomy): domain Bacteria; kingdom Pseudomonadati; phylum Pseudomonadota; class Gammaproteobacteria; order Alteromonadales; family Shewanellaceae; genus Shewanella; species Shewanella sp. WXL01. Next base: position 210,670 of record NZ_JAAIKQ010000003.1, read on the forward strand.
AGGGCTTAGCCGCAAGCTTTAACATTCGCCCCAAGGCTGGAATGGAAGTGGTTCGCATACCTGAGTTTAAAGAGAAAACCTCACCTGGTGCATATTATCAAGGCCCGTCAATGGATGGCTCTCGCCCTGGGCGCTTTTTCGCTAACCTTTACGATATAAAGGCTACGCCAAAATACAGTATGCGCACATTGGCTTACCATGAGGGCATACCTGGCCATCATTTTCAGGTCGCTATTGCGATGGAGCTGGAAGGCATGCCGTTTTTACGCCGCTTTGCGCCATTTACGGCTTATACCGAAGGTTGGGCCTTGTATGCTGAGCGTCTTGCTTATGAGCAAGGGTTTGTCAAAACACCAGCGGATAATATAGGTCGCTTAGCTGATGAGCTTTTACGTGCAGTGCGCTTGGTGGTGGACACTGGTATACATGCTAAGCGTTGGACTCGTGAACAAGCCATTGACTATATGGCGAGTAACACAGGGCGGGTGCATAGTGACGTAGTTTCTGAAATTGAGCGTTATATTGTAATGCCGGGGCAGGCGACCTCATATAAAGTTGGCATGATCAAAATTTTGGAGTTACGAGAAAAAGCTAAGCAGGCTTTAGGTGACAAGTTTGATATTCGCGATTTTCATGACGCGGTGCTAAAAAATGGTCCTATGCCATTGGATATTCTAGAGCAGGTGATTGATGGCTATATTGATGATGCGCGCAATTATCGCCTAGCTTCTCAAGCAGAGACTGTCACTCTCTAAATTTTTTACTGCGTACACTACAAGCGCCCTATGCCAGTGAGCTAGGGCGTTTTCGTATGCGCTTTACTCAAAACCTAATTCATAGAGCAAATCCTGAGTGGAAATGCGAGATCTGCGAGTTTGATCATCCTACATGGATATTTAAAATATTGAATATATGAAAAAACAGATATAACATTGTTCGTATGTAAGTTAGTTCTATGATGAGAGAGTGAACGATGGGAATTTTTGAGCGCTATTTGTCTTTATGGGTTGGGCTAAGTATTGCCCTTGGCGTCGCACTTGGCTTGTGGCAACCGCAGGTATTTGAGGTTATTGCTACGCTTGAGGTTGCCAGTGTTAATCTGGTGGTTGCTGTTTTCATATGGGTGATGATTTACCCAATGATGGTGCAGATAGATTTTGCCGCAGTGAAAGATGTGCGCAAAAATCCACAAGGTTTAATCCTTACCTTAGTGATTAATTGGTTAATCAAACCTTTCACCATGGCAGCGTTAGGCTGGTTATTCTTCAAGGTGCTGTTTATTGACTTTGTCGACCCAGAGTCTGCACAAGAGTATATAGCAGGTATGATTCTGCTTGGGGTGGCACCTTGTACTGCTATGGTATTTGTGTGGTCCCAGCTCACTAAGGGCGACCCTAACTATACCTTGGTACAAGTGTCGGTGAACGACGTGATTATGGTTTTTGCATTTGCGCCAATCACAGCTTTGCTGCTGGGGGTGAGTGATATTCAAGTACCTTGGGAGACGCTGCTAGTTTCAGTTGTTTTGTACGTGCTTTTGCCACTCATTGCTGGCGTGATTACCCGCAAAAAGCTTAATGCTAAAGGCTCGCAAGGGCTGGGTGTGCTGCTGTCGACATTAAAGCCTTGGTCTATGGTAGGTTTACTTGCCACTGTGGTGCTGCTATTTGGTTTTCAAGCCAATACCATTGTGAGTCAGCCACAAACCATAGCGTTAATTGCAGTGCCGCTAGTGCTACAAACTTATGGTATTTTTATCATCGCTTATCTGGCTGCAAAGTGGATGAAGCTGCCTCACAATATTGCTGCGCCAGCTAGCTTGATTGGCACATCTAACTTCTTTGAGCTTGCTGTTGCGGTTGCCATTTCGTTATTTGGTCTACACTCAGGTGCAGCACTCGCAACGGTAGTCGGTGTATTAGTTGAGGTGCCGGTGATGTTATCACTTGTGGCAATAGTGAATCGCAGCAAAAATTGGTTTAATCAGGCATAGCATTTATCAAAAGGGGTTAGCATTTGGTTAGCCCTCTAAATGGATTTAGGAGTCAATATGACCACTCACCCTTACGATGCACTCAAGTTAGACAATGGCGCGCAGCTTATTTTTACCCCGTGCCCTGGCACCAAAGGCAGTAGTATTGATGATTCGGTGGCAACACTTAAGCAAGCTGGCGCTGATGTGCTGTTAACCCTGATGTTTGACAAAGAAATGGCTGAAAACAATGCCAGCGATCTGGCCGCTGTTTGTTACGCCAACGAAATGAACTGGCTGCAACTACCTATAGCTGATGATGCCGCCCCTGGGAATGAGTTCGAAACCGCCTGGGAGCAACATAAAGATGCGATCGTGTCTGTGCTGAATAAGCAAGGGAGTGTTGCCGTGCATTGCAAAGGTGGCTCAGGGCGCACAGGCTTAGTTATTGGCATCATTTTACGGGCATTAGGCTTTCCAAGCGATGAGGTGATTAAGCAGGTTCAAGCACTGCGCCCCAAAGCGTTAAAACACCCAGTGCAATTAGCGTACTTTTTGAAGTACTAGTTGAAGTTTTAGCTGCAGAATTATCATAAAGCCATAGTCGTGCCGTTAGTGGATACTAACGGCATTTTTATTTTCAGCCCAAAACCACTTACTTCAGTAGGTGGTTATCATTCGATTCGGCTTTGCCTGTAAATTCTAGTGTTTTCCATATCTGGCAGCTTTGATTGTTTGCTCACGTCGCAATGACATCTAAAGCACGCAGCAAGCACTTCCATGTGTGCTCGACGAAAACATCCATGTTTTCAAAGGCTTTAGATGTCACTACAACTCTAGCTTATAGTTTCAATCGGTGAAGCTAGGCTCCCTTTTAGGGAGCTCACACAAAGCCACCTTCTTCAGAAGGTGGTAATTTACTGCGTTAAGCTGATTTTGATGAGCGCTTTTTACAGGTGTTTTTGCTCTAGAGGTATTCACTGGACGCAAATATTAAATATCGATAAATATATTTTATTAATAAGATAGATTTATTTGGTTATTTTTATTGTTTGAGGCTTGTGTACTAGGACCTATTGATCTTTGCTGATTAGAATTTGTTCGAATTAAAAGCACTTTAATCAAGACGCGAGCTATGCAGTTTAGTCGACTAAACAAATGGCTCGCAACGCAGAGTAAAGTGCTTTTAAACGAACCTTTCAGGCAGCGCTTGTTGTCATTTCTACTGCGTTAACGACTTATCATGTGGAACAACCACACATCAAAGTCGTTGGCTTGTATAAATTTCCAACAAGCTGCTGCAAAAATAATCTTGAAAGATCAATAGGTCCTAACCTCGAACATAAGGGAACAAGGTTAATGCATCTTGAACTAGTTGAGTTTTGTGGCTCTTCGCTAGATAAATCGCATAGATATCACGTTTAAATTCTGGTGCACCGTCGACTATGTGTAGCTTGCCTTTTCTCAAGTGCTCAAAGCACATTTGCTTGGGCAGATAAGCACAGCCGGAGGCTTCTAGGATAAAGTTCAACGCGATTCGAGGTTGACTCATATTGTGGCTAATAATGTTTACGTCACTATAGTTTCGCATGATCTGGCTGTTCACCGCTTCCCCATAGTCAACCATAATCATATTTTCTAGCTCATTTGTAGTGATGTCTTTCTCTGTCGAGACTAGCTGCAGCGGTACACTAGCTACTTTTTCGCTGACAATATCTTCCATGAATGGCGGTTCGAATAAGAAGGCGATATCGATAAGTCGACTGATGATTTGCTTTCTAAGCTCTAGTGGCGAGTAGGTATGGGTGTGAAGATGTACATCGTCGAGATTACGATGAATTTTTTGCAGCCAATCTTGCAATACGATATCCCAAATAGACATCATGGAGCCGACAAATAGCTGCTGTGAGCTATCTTGAGTTACTCCTACGTCATGCTTTAGTTTCTGCCACATCATCACCATTTCATTAGCATGCTTCACCAGTCTGTGCCCTTCGGCAGTGAGCTTTAAACGTTTTTGGGTACGGTCAAATAGCAGTACACCCAGCTCTTCTTCAAGTTGTTTGATTCGGCTACTAATTGCGGCCTGAGTTAGGTAAAGGTTTTCCGCAGCCACTCTGACATGCAAGGTTTGGCTCACTTCTAAGAAGGTGGTCAGTAGCTCAATCTTCACGGGTTCAACCCTCTAGTTTGATAAAAAAAATCTATTATATAGTGCAGTTTATTTTGATTTCCTTTTCAAACTTATTCAACTAATTTTCTTCCCATCAAAACTGAGCATCACACGTCGGCATCAAGCATTGGCTTAAAAAATTGATGTGGCTGTACCAAAGGGGGGAAAGCAAATGAAAATCGCAATTTTATCTAGAAACGAAAACCTATATTCAACTCGTCGTTTAAAAGAAGCCTGCCTAGCGCGTGGCCATGAAGTTGATGTTATCGATACTTTGCATTGCTATATGGATATCACGAGCAGTCGTCCAGCGGTGCGTTATCACGGCGAAGAGCTGCCTCAGTACGATGCCATTATTCCACGTATTGGTGCCTCGGTTACCTTCTATGGCACAGCCGTCGCCAGACAGTTTGAAATGATGGGTACCTTTAACATTAATGAGTCGGTAGCCATTAGCCGCTCGCGCGATAAATTACGCTCACTGCAGCTATTGTCACGTAAAGGGATAGGGTTGCCACGCACAGGTTTCGCAAGCAGACCAGATAACATTAAAGACTTGATTAAAAATGTAGGCGGCGCACCGCTGGTAATTAAGCTACTAGAGGGCACTCAAGGCATTGGTGTGGTGCTGGCTGATACAGCCAAGGCAGCAGAAAGCATTATTGAAGCCTTTATGGGTGTAAGAGCCAATATTTTAGTGCAAGAGTACATCAAAGAAGCTGGAGGGGCAGATATTCGCTGCTTAGTGGTTGGCGGTCGAGTTGTCGCGGCAATGAAGCGTCAAGGTGCTGAAGGTGAGTTTAGATCTAACTTACATCGAGGTGGTAGCGCTGAAATCGTTAAGTTGACTAAAGAAGAGCGCGCAACGGCAATCAAGGCGGCAAAAGCGATGGGACTCAATTTTTGTGGCGTTGACTTACTGCGCTCTCACAATGGTCCTATGGTGATGGAAGTGAACTCTTCGCCAGGTCTTGAAGGTATTGAAACTGCTACTGGCTTAGATGTGGCGGGTAAGGTGATTGAGTTTTTGGAAAACAACGCCAAATTCAATGCCACCAAAACTAAAGGGCGAGGTTAGGTACGAGTTATGAAAAAAGTTATCGATAGCTTAATCATTGGCGAGCACACTATTTTACCTGGGCAGACTAAGAAAATTGATTTGCCAGTAGCTAAGCTATATACGGACGCTGACGTGCATTTGCCAATTTATATCATTCGCGGCAAAAAGCCGGGACCAACGATGTTTGTGAGTGCTGCGGTACATGGTGATGAGTTAAATGGCATCGAAATTATTCGCCGTTTAATTAACCTTAAGGGTTTTAAGATCTCGGCAGGCACTTTGATTGCCGTGCCTATGGTTAATGTTTACGGCGTGGTCAACCAAAGCCGCTATATGCCAGATAGACGAGATTTAAACCGCAGTTTTCCTGGCTCGGCAAAAGGCTCATTGGCTGCGCGAGTAGCGAATAAATTCCTTAAGGAAGTGGTGAGCCATTGCGACTATGGCATTGATTTGCATACTGGTGCAATTCATCGTTCTAACCTGCCGCAAATACGCGCCCATTTGCAGGATGAGCAAACCCTAGCGCTTGCCAAAGCCTTTGGCGTGCCAGTGATTTTGAACTCCGAGATTATTGATGGTTCATTGCGCGATGCTGCGGTAGAAAATGGCACCCGAGTGCTACTTTATGAGGCCGGTGAAGCGCTACGGTTTGACGAATACTCAATTCGCGCCGGGATTCAAGGAATTGTAAACGTGTTAAGGCACTTAAACATGATGCCTAAAGGGCGAGCGCGCAAAGGGGTCGTGAACCAGTTTGTTGCTAACAATAGCGGCTGGGTAAGAGCGAGTAGCAGCGGTATTGTTAGCCACCATTTTGAATTGGGCGACCAAGTGAAAAAAGGCGATGTACTTGCAGACATTGGCAGTCCTTATGGCGAGCGACTAGGGCAAGTGCTTGCTAACAAAAGCGGGGTCATTATCGGTAAGCAAAACATTCCGCTAGTGCAAGAGGGTGAGGCTATGTATCACATCGCTTATTTTAAAGAAGATGATGAACACATTGCCGAGCATATTGAGATCGCAGAAGAGTTAGTTAACAAGATTGATACTAACGAGGGCTTGTTATGAATGGCCGTATGATTATTGGACATATCGAAAATATCGAGTTGCCAGAGCTTGGGATTAAACAGTTAACGGTAAGGGTTGATACCGGCGCGCAAACGTCGTCGTTACATGTCGACAATATTCAGCGTACGCATATTGGGCACAAGCCTGCGGTGTCGTTTGATATTCATCCAGAAATCCACAACGTGGATAAAACTGTGCCCTGCACCGCCTTGTTGCATGATATTCGTAAAGTGAAGTCTTCGAACGGCTTATGTGAGCAGCGTTATGTCATCAAAACCCCAGCGGTGTTAGGGACACATAAATGGGATATTGAAATTACCCTGACAGATAGATCAGATATGACTTATCTGATGCTGCTAGGTAGACAGGCATTAGGTGAGCATTTTTATATGGATGCAGCAAACGCGTTTATTGCATCTCAGGTTTAAGTCTTGTGATGTTTGGAGGGAGTCATGTTAGAGCAAATTAAATACTGGTTGACTTACCCCTTGTTTACGTTCAATGAGCGAGTGATAAGGGTAATGGAGGTGCTAGCAGTACCATTGTGGCTACTGTTAAGTATATGGTTAGCCCACTATTTTATTTCAAAGTTAGGGGACAGATTACGTAGCAAAAACAAAGACCCTAATATTGTTCACTTGGTTCAGCGCCTGCTATACATTGTCGCGTTAGCTGTGATTTTTATCACTACGCTTTCCATGTTGAATGTCCCTATAACTGCGTTTGCTTTTTTATCTGGTGCAATCGCTATAGGCTTTGGTTTTGGTGCGCAAAATATCATTAACAACTTTATTAGTGGTTGGATATTAATGGGTGAAAAACCCATTCGAATTGGTGACTTTTTAGAAGTAGAGGGCGTTAAGGGAATAGTAGAAGAAATTAACACTCGCTCGACCCGTGTTCGCCGTGTTGATGGGGTGCACATGTTGATCCCAAATTCGAAGTTGCTTGAGAATACCGTTATCAATTGGACGCTTAGAGATAAGTTGATTAGAGGAACGGTTTCAGTAGGTGTAGCTTATGGCAGTGATTGCTCAAAGGTCAGAGATATTATCTTATCTGTCGCCAACGAACAGCCTGAAACGTTAGAAGACAGTGGTAAAGAGCCTCAAGTGTTCTTTCAAGACTTTGGCGACAATGCTTTAGTGTTCGAGGTGTATTTTTGGATAAACTCGCAGGTAGAAGGTGGGCTGCGCCGCGTGGCAAGCAATATCCGATTTGATCTAGATAAAGCATTTAATAATCAAGGCGTAACTGTTGCATTTCCACAACGTGATGTACATTTAGATGGCACCTTGAATATTATCAGTAAAGCTTAGGGTCTGTTGAAAAGGAGTTTATGCATGCATGATTTTATCGTTGAAGCTTGGCAAGTGGATGATGTTGAAAATCCTTTTGCACTGACTTCTAATCAACAGCTAGCCGACCGAGGTTATTGGTTGCACTGTAATCGAGGCTCACCCTTGTTTGAGCAATGGCTTACAGATGAAGGTGTTGACGAGTCAGTTAGGGCGTCTTTGCTTGCGAGTGACACGCGTCCGCGATTTCAGCAGATAGGTAAAAATAGCTTTTTCTTGAATTTACGCGGGGTCAATCTAAATAAAGGGAAAGAGCCTGACGACATGTTAACCGTCAGGTTACTTTATTCGCCGCAGCGGGTGATTACTTGTAGCCAGCAACGTTCTAGAGCGATTGAGTCGTTAGTTAACGCACTTAAGCGAGGAGAGGGGCCTCAGAGTATTGAGGGGCTAATTATTGAGTTGTTATCGCAACTAAATGACAAAATAGACTCCGTTATTGAACCGATAGAGGCCTTCATTGAGAGTCAAGACATAGATACTTTCTCGAAAGAGCAAGTATCAGAAATTAGTTTGCAACATCGAAAACTACTGCGACTAAACCGATTTTTGAAACCCCAAGGCTACGCTTTATCTGCATTAGCTAAGAATCAAATTATTACGTTTGAAGCGCATCAAGTGTCCTTAGCAACCCAATTAGATACTTTGCAGAGAATTGTCGATACCATCGATTTTTTCATTGCCCAAATTGAAGTAATCAATAACCGTATCGCTCACCTGAATAGTGAGGTGATGAATCGAAATACCTATTTGTTGTCTATTATTGCCGGTGTGTTTTTGCCGCTAGGTTTCTTGACTGGATTATTTGGTATCAATATTGGTGGTATGCCTGGCGTGGAAAACAGCAGTGCGTTCTATTGGTTTTGTGGTGCGTTAACGGGTATTGGTTTGTTTGAAGTCTACCTTTTTAGGCGGCTAAAGTTTTTGTAATGTGCTAGATAAAACAGCTCTTGCGTTAACTAATTTAAGCTTAGTCATACGAAATAGGCGTTTTTATCAGCTGCTTCTTATAGGTTTATCTTAATTGGTTGATAACTTCAGTGATTACGCTAACGATCTGTCTTTATTTCAATGTTTTTTATTAATAAAGGTGACGGAAGAGGTATTTTCATAGCAGGTGTATCTAGTATAAGTTAGCCTATAGATAGAGATAAAACACTGCTCTCAGAAGCTAGTTAGCGAGGTGTCATTGAAACAATTTTTTGAAGGCCCAGATCCCGCTCTACCAATTGAAATTAACCAAATCAGAATTTTGATTGTGGTTGGCATTATACTGATCGCGGGTTTTATGTCGGCGGATCTTCATGTGATCCCAGCCGCTATCCACGATAGCTATTTTTTCACCCGTGTTGGGGTGCAAATCCCGCTGTGTCTACTGTTTCTTGTTGCGAGCTTCCATTCCAGTTTTAAACGTTACTACTACCCGCTAGTCACTTTCATTATGGTGCTTATTGCATATACCAATATGTGGTTTGTTGACCTTGTGTGGCATAAGGAAAATATTTCATTTGCTTATGAGGGTACTGTTTTATATAGCTTTTTTGCTATGTTTATTTTGCGGCTCAGTTTTAAATATTCAGTCATTTACGCCGCACTGGTGAGTGGCGCTTTTGTATTTTTAGTTGGTCACAGCGAAGTTTATGGCGACCATGCTTTTCTCAATGTTGGCTTTGTACTGACGTCATTACTCGTGTGTTTAATTGGCGTATTGCAAATTGAGCAGGCGCAGAAAAAGTTAATTGCTGCTAATGAGCGCCTAACAGAGTTGAGTAAAATAGACCCGCTGACAGAGCTTTATAATCGCCGTACCTACAAAGCACTGTTCAACAGTTTATTGTCGCTACATAAACGTACTAACGGCAGCGTGTGTGTGTTCATTGTCGATCTTGACCACTTTAAACGCTACAACGATCATTATGGCCATCTTGCAGGTGATGCCATCATTCAGCAGCAGGCTAAATTTTTAAAGCAAATCTTTAAGCGTGATTCTGATGTCGTCGCACGTTATGGCGGTGAAGAGTTCATTATTGCCACTTTTGGTAATGATGAAGAATACTGCCGCGGACTTGCGCAGCGGATTATTGAATGTTGGCACCAGGACCCTTATCCTCACGTGCAAAGTCAATTTGGCCAGGTAACATGCTCTGTAGGCTGGTATTTAACTAATGCCAACAGCATAGATACTGAGAAAGACATTGTCTCCAAAGCCGATGATGCTATGTACCAGGCTAAGCGCTCAGGTCGAAATCAATTTATGCAGCACCATGAATAAGCGATATAATAGCGCCATCGTGTTATAAAAAGCCGTTGTTAATCTGGCTTGCAGAATCTTGATTGAGAGAACTGATGAATTTTGATGAAAATGTAATTGAAGACCTTGCTGAATTAGAGCGTTTTATCTTAATGATAGAAAGCGGCGTGCTGGGTTTAGAAGGTGTAGCGGGTATTGGCATGGCTACGAGCAATGCTGATGGACGTCATTTTGTTGCTGTGTTTGGTGATGGTCATAAGCTGCTATTAGGCCGTTGGGTTAGCGATGAAGTATTTGCTAATGGTAAAGACATGGTGCAAAACGGTATTAAAAAGCAGTAGCTTAGTATTTTTTATCCATACTAAGCGTGAATGAGCAGCCCAAGTGGCTGCTTTTTTGTGGCTGTTTATCGGCAGTTGAAGCCAGGGTGAGCGCATGAGTCATCTATTATTAGCCATACACTAAGGGTTAAAGAACTTTTATTGCGCAAGACGCCGTAAAATCATCCCTGATGGCTCCGCTTTAGCATCCTTGCTAAAGAGGCTTGCTTACTCAAAGCTCATTAATCCCGAAAAAATGCGCGACAATTGTTCATGATATTGCCCTGCAGGTGAAGCAATTTGAGACGATAAAATAGTATTAATGTGGTGTTTTTTGGCCATAATAAATGGATTTAATAGACCTTATGTTCGGTTGCTTGCATACGTATCATGCCCTCATTCGCTTAACGCGAGTTTGCATTAAGACTCAATTTGGGAGTTAGCAGCTGCAGCGTTAATCACCAACAGTTATCAGTCGCTTTCGTTATAGATAACACTTCAGCGGCATTGGATTGGAGTAATAAGTATGACGCACCCAATTATTCAAGATTTAAACTTCCGCTACACAGCTAAAAAGTATGATTCAAGCAAGCGCATTTCTGCTGAAGATATTACTGTGATTAAAGAAGCGATTCGTTTATCTGCTTCTTCTATTAACTCGCAGCCATGGAAGTTTATCGTACTTGAAAGTGATGAAGCTAAGCAGCGTTTTCATGACACGTTTGCCAATATGCATCAGTTTAATCAGCCGCATGCATTAGAGGCTTCACACATTGTATTGTTTGCTCACAACCCAAACTTTACCAAAGACGATTACCGTAAAGTGGTTGATGTTGAAGTGTCTTCAGGTCACCTACCAGCGGAAATGTACGACAACATGCTAAATGGTGCATTTGGCTTTGCAGAAATGGTAACTGATGAAAATGGTTACAATGGTCACTGGACCAAGGCGCAAACTTATATTGCGCTGGGCAACACCCTGCATACACTGGCACGTCTGAAAATTGATTCAACGCCGATGGAAGGAGTTGACCCTGAGCTGATTGGTGAAATCTTTAAAGAAGAGCTAGGTGATTATGTGTGTAATTTCGCGCTAGCCATGGGTTATCACCAAGATGGTGAAGACTATAACCACGGTTTGCCTAAGTCTCGTTTACCACAAGAAGCGGTTATCACGACACTATAATTTCTAGTTAATCGTAAGTCGTTATCGCTATTAGACGAATAACTCGTAGCCAGTCTTGATTAAATTGAGACTGGCTTTTTACGTACTGCGTGTTAACTGTTTCGTTGCGGCTAAGCTTCCCTATTGCTTTGCTGTTTGAAATGATAGCTGTCTTGATAGCTTACATGACTCGAGTCACAGAATTAATTCTGCCTAAATAATAGATTGATACACTTGCACTGTTTTATACGTATAGGTAACAGCTGTTTTTGATCCGCAGTGAGTTCTTATCAAATTGATGCCATTTGGAGTAAGTCGATGTCACACCCAATTATTGAAGATTTAAACTTTCGCTATACCGCAAAGAAGTACGATGCCAACAAACGTATTTCTGCAGAGGATGTTGCAGTGATTACCGAGACGCTGCGCTTATCGGCATCATCAATTAACTCGCAGCCGTGGAAGTTCATCGTGCTTGAGTCTGAAGCTGCTAAGCAGCGTTTCCATGATACTTTTGCCAATATGCATCAGTTCAATCAGCCTCACGCGACTGAAGCTTCCCATATAGTCTTGTTTGCCCATAATCCTAATTACACCAAAGATGATTACCGCAAGGTGATAGATGAAGAGCTAAAATTAGGGCGTTTAAACCAAGACTCGTACCAAGCAAGGCTTGATGGTGCATTTGGTTTTGTTGAAATGGTCACTGATGACAGCGGCTACAATGGTCAGTGGACCAAAGCACAAACCTACATTGCCCTTGGCACTACCTTACACACACTGGCGCGTTTAAAAATTGATTCGACACCGATGGAAGGTGTTGATCCTGAGTTAATCGGTGAAGAGTTCAAAGATGAGCTTGGTGGCTATGTGTGTAATTTTGCCCTTGCAATGGGATACCATCTAGAGGGCGAAGACTATAACCAGGGCTTGCCTAAGTCACGATTGCCAATCGATGAAGTCATTGTCACTTTATAATTTTGGCTGCTTGTCATTAGTAAAAAGCGGTAAAATCACTTTGAAAACCAGCGTTATTACGCTGGTTTTTTGTTTTTAAGTATTCGCTTTAACCTGTTTGCCTCAAACCAAACGCCTTGGTAACGTGTTAGCTATTAGTCATTAATGCTTGGAAGCGCAGACGATTGAATAACAAGTTTACCAATGGCAAACCTGGGGGTGATAACGAGTCCTTAGGTCATATCACGTTGGCTCAATACGTCAAAAAGCGCAATGGCGTTGCGCTTGGCGCTAAAGGCTCATTGTCCAACATGCTGCGCAATGCGTTAGGGGCAATATCATTTCATCACTTTTGGCTGTATTGGAATCCAATTTGGGGTTACTACCTGGGTCGTTATGTGATGCAGCCTGCTAGTAAGCTCATGCCCCAAGGTTTGGCGACGGTTACCACCTTTGTTGTTAGTGGGTTATTGCATGATGTGGCTATTTCTCTCATAAAGATGCAGCTGGTTTTGGTGCTAACCCCCTGGTTTGGTGTGATGGGCGTTGTGGCTTATATCAGCAAGCATTATAAATTCAGCCTTGCTCATTGGCCCTGGATTGTCCGCGCTGTGGTCAATGTATCCATTATTGTTGCTTGCTATCTAGTTGCTCGGCAGGGGGCTGTGTTAATTAGCTAACTGAGTGCATAAAAGGAATTAAAGTATTTGCCTAGATTAGAATCACTTAAGACTAACGGCTCGTTATTAATCACTTGCCTGTTACTGACAGCATGTCTTCTAGTAACAGCCTGCAGCGGCCCGCCAACCAAATCATTTGTATATACTCAGGTGCAGGGGGCTTATGCGAGCGGCTGCATGAATGAGTATCAAGGTATTGCTGATGCGAGCCGCTGCGATGAGTATCAACTTGGGCCGTTAGTAGTTGAAATGATGCCAAGAGGCAGTAAAAAGTATCATAGTGACCCTGAGCTGCCGCCTTACAAAATTCCAGCTCTGGTATGTACCATCGAGCGCGGGCAACACTATGACTTCAAAAAGCACTTTAAAGTTGAAAGCATTAAAGTAACCACTAATTCAGGTAAACAATTTTCTAGTTTAAATTGGGGTTTTATTAGTTATAACCAAGATTGTAAATACATAGCCTTTACCCCAAGACTTGCCATTAGTGTCGAGCAAGATCCTGAATTTACCGTTGAGCTGACAATGAGCATCGATGCGCCAGTAACCGCGCGCAAAACCATGCATTACCGTTTCGTCGGTCAGTCGCAATGGCATATTCCTTTTATTGGGCCATAGCGGTAAGTCAGCTGGTTTTAATCCAATTGCTTGGACACATTCTTAGCTGCTTGTGCCACTAATCCTCTAAACCACTTATGGCTTGGGTCATTGGTTCGTGACGAGTGCCAATATGTACACACGTCAATTAAATCCTCCATAAAGGGGGCTTTTAGGGTTTTTAAGTTGTATATATCCATATACTTGTTGACGAGCTTTTGTGGCAATAAGGACAGATAGTCGCTGCGCTCAACAATGGGCAAAATTTCCATAATACTGCTTGCCTGCCAGGCGGTTTTTCGTTGTTTAAACAGCGCTTCGTTAGTAAAACCCTGACCAATCAAGTAATTGGCATGACGGTCACTATCTTGTCCAAGTATTCCTAGAGTGACGTGCTTTTCCGTTAAAAACTGCTGCTCGTTAATGGTTGACTCAAGCCTAGGGTGGTCGGTTCGGCAAATAATATTGAGTTGGTCACACATGATGACCTGGCTGCGTAAAGGCCCGCGATAATCAGAGCCTGCGCTAATAAGTAAGTCATATTGCTGTGAGCGTAACATGTCAGTTTGGTCAATGTGCTTAAGCGGCTCGATACGCACGCTTGCCTGAGGCGCTTGCTGCGACATCAGCATTGCCAGCTCAGGTAGAATGTTAAACCCAAACACACTAAGCGATGACACCACAAACTCTTTATCACATTCAGCAGGATCAAACTTTTGATATTCAGGTAGGGTATAGATGATGTTCTCTACTGCGTTTGCTAAAGCAGGGTAAATGTCGTGGGCAAACTGAGTTGGCTCGACACCATGGCTTGCACGAATAAATAAAGTGTCTTTAAACACGTCCCTTAGACGAGTCACACCTTGGCTCACTGCCGACTGGCTAATGCCAAGTTGCTTGGCCGCTTTAGAGTAATTTTTGGTCTGCATGATTGCCACAAAAGTGGGAATGAGACTATAGTCTGAATGCTTCATCACTTATACACCTGCAATAAATCCCTACTGATATAAGTATAGTTATATCACATATCAGCTAAATACTGTGCGAAATAGCTAATATAAGCATCAGTTAAGATACCTTTCTGCAAGCATTCACCAAGAAATGTCACGTTAGTAAGTTTTCTAACATCCTTTAGGCAATTAGCCGCAGGGATGTCGTTAATTCATCTCTCATTGCTTTGCAGCGATAGCTGCAACTAATGATTAACTTTAAGGAATGACTATGGGCATGATCCGCCAGTTCTTTCGAGTTATTGTCACCATCATTGTGGTGCTAGCTAAGTTTTCTGCATTCATGGCTGTAATGCTGCTTGGTGCATACTTGCTGGCGCCTTTGGGCACAATTAACTCGAAAGACATTGATTTAACTCAGTTCACCAATGTCCCCAATAACGCCATGATGATGTTTTTCAACAGTGAATACTTCAGTGGCTATTTATTCGCGGTCACCATCGCTTTAGTGATATTTGCCTTGTATTTGCTATGGCAATTACATGAGGTTGCGGTGCATAAGGCCGAGAAGAAAAACAGCATGCATGTGCAGTTGGTGTTTGCATTGTCACTATGTGGTTTGTTCTTACATAAAGCCTGGTGGGTGATGGCTATCATCATCGCATTTGCTAACTGGCAGCAAATTGGTCAATCAATTAGCCGTATTATTCGCAATGGTTTACGCACTGAGGAAGAAGATAGTAAAAGTGGCGATAAAAGTGAATCAAACAAGTCCGCTGAGTATACTCAAGCTCAGGCAAGTGATCAGGTCGTCAGTGCAGCTAATTCGGTAAGCGAGCATTCAGCTTTTAGAGCTCAGCAACAAGTAAGTTTTAAGGTGTCTGGCACTGCCCAGGTGCAAGGCCGTAAGGAGGTGACGTCATGAAAGAAGTAATGATCCCTTATATCTTAATCATGTGGATTTTAGTGTCGACAGGTGCAATTAAATGGACACTAAAAAACGCCTTTTGGATTGTCTCTGGTGGCGCATTTATTCTGGCTGTATTAGCGATTATGTCGCGCTTATGGGCACCGGTTGATCTTACGTATTCATCAACAGTTAAAGCGCCTCATGCCGTGTTATCGCCATTAATTGGCGAGCAGATTGATAAGGTTCATGTGACCCATAACCAGCATGTTAAAGAGGGTGAGGTTATATACACCTTGGTTGATACCAGCTCTAAAGCCGAGCTCGAGAAAATCAACGCTGCGATAGTGCAGCAGCAAGAATCGATTGCGCAGATGAAGCGCGACATCGAGCGTGCTGAAGTATCTCCTGAGATTTTTAACGAGCGTGATGTTGAGAATTATCGCTCGCAACTCAAGATTGCGAAATCAACCCTTGAGTCGTTAGAAGCGGATTATGACAGAGTCGAGTTTGAACAAGAGCGTAAAACCGTACGAGCGCCATTTGATGGTCAAATTGCCGTGGTTAACGTGGCGAGTGGTAGCCGCATGGGTAACATGCACATCTTTGACACTGGGCGTAAGTTTGTAGAGATGCGTATTCCGGACCAAACCTATCGCTATGTTGAGCCAGGGCAATTTGCTGAGTTTTATGTCGATGCTTACCCAGGTGAAGTGTTCCGCGCACGTGTGCATAGCTTTACCTCAGGTACAGGTGAGGCGTCAGTATCACCGTTCCAAGGGCCGCAAAGCGTACGTCAACACGTTGGTGCCAACACCAGTGCTCACGGACGCACAGTGATTTTGGAAATCTTTGAGCCAGAGGGTAAAAGCATCCCGATTGGTGCGACGGGTTCAGCCTGGATTGCTGCGAAAAAACCGCACCCTTTCTTTGGGTTTATCGACGTGATTGGTGGTGCAACAGTAAGGCTACACTCTTACAAGTCTTACTTTAACGCTATGTAACTTGTCATTCGCCGGGCTGGTGGGTTAGCCCGGCAAAATCAACCGAATCTTTGACTTGCTTATGCACTTATTCGGTCCGGTGTTAACGGACTGAGGGGGATTTTATTGTGCAATGGCAGGTCGCAAATAAAGCAGGGTAATTCAATGTTCAATGAAAAACGAAAGCCAGCCTCATGGCTGAATATTCATAATCGCTATCGCAGTTCTCACCTGAAAGTAGGTTTACTGGCGTTAGCTGTTACTTCTGTGACAGCGCCTTATGCCCATAGTGGCGCATATATGTTCAATGAGCTGGGGATGATGAATATCAGCACGGCTGGTGCTGGTGCCCAGGCGATAGCTGAAGGCGCAGAAACCGCCTTTGCTAACCCGGCGGCAATGGCTGAGTTTGATAGCGCAGCCATCGCTTTTAACTTGCAAGGCATGGTTTCGAGTATTGAATATACCGATACTGGCTCAACGGGCATTTTTGCCAATGGTGAGCAGCAAACCCAAGCTGGTACCGCCATGCCGGTGGCATCTGGCTATTATGTGCAACCATTATCAGGCAACTGGCATTTTGGTTTAGCTTTGGCGTCAGCGGGTGGCTCTGTGATTGATTACGGCAATGACTTTTCAGGCGCTGTGTTATTGCAAGATGCGCAGTTAACCACAGTGCAGTTAACCCCAAGCCTTGCCTATTCGGTCAATGAGCAACTGTCATTCGGTGTGGGTTTAGTGACCGAATTTGGTTTATTGGAGCAAAACTTTGCCGGCAATGATGAGGCTTTGTTGCCAGCAGTTAAAGCAACGGGCGATAGTTTGGGCTTTGGCTATAACATTAGTGGCTTCTATAAGTACAACGACAAACACCAGTATGGATTTATCTATCGCTCGCAAATAGATCATCAAATGGAAGGGGACTTATCTGCCACTGAATTAGCCACAAACTCACGCATTGATATCGTGATGCCAGCGAGTTTACTTGTGAGCGGCGTTCACAAAGTGTCGTCGAAAACGAGTTTAATGTGGAGCGCTGGTTGGACTGAGTTTAGTCAAATCGAAGCAACGCCTATTGTGCTTAATAACATCAGCCTAGGGATAGACCGTCAGTGGCAAGATACCTACTCTGCAAGTATTGGCGTGCATTATCAGTTAACTGATGATTGGCGTTTAGAGTCTGGTGTTTATTATGAAACCTCACCACAAGATGACCCACAGCTGCAGTTCCCTGATGTACCAACCGGGGAAATTTGGAAGCTAGGGCTAGGGGCTACTTACGACATAAGTGAGCAATGGCGCATGCAGATGTACTACGAGTACTTTAATGCTGGTACCCCGAGTATTGACTACACGTTAGCGCAAGATACAGCTTTAGAAAGCACCTTGAAAGGTGACTATGATGCAGATTTACACTTTTTTGGCGTGCTGTTTAATTATCAGTTTTAGTTTGCTGTGAGCTTATTTCTTTAGCAAACACAGCCGCTGCAGTAATGAGTGCGCTGCAGCGGCTCTTTTCTTTCTGCGTCTAGTGCTAGTCAATCTTATAGCCAACGCCGTAGATTGAATGGATCAGTTCATCACTGGCGATATATGGCGCAAGCTTTTTACGTATATTTTTAATATGGCTGTCGATGGTTCGGTCACTCACTATACGTTCGTCTTTATAGCTAGCTTGCATGAGTTGTTCTCGCGAATATACGCGTCCTGGTTTTGCAACCAAAGTATGCAGCATCCTAAATTCCACCGGTGTCAGCTCCACTTCATTGGCATTGACCACACACTTAAAGCTTTCCTGGGTCAACTCGATACCTCGGTACTCAATACTCTTGTCAGACTGTGTTAGCTGCTCACGGCCTTTGGTACGGCGTAAGATGGCTTTAACTCGGGCGACGACTTCTTTAGGCAGAAATGGCTTGCACACATAGTCATCGGCGCCGGAGTCTAAACCGATCAGGCGGTCAA
The DNA here is from genome assembly GCF_012263345.1 of Shewanella sp. WXL01. Classification (NCBI taxonomy): domain Bacteria; kingdom Pseudomonadati; phylum Pseudomonadota; class Gammaproteobacteria; order Alteromonadales; family Shewanellaceae; genus Shewanella; species Shewanella sp. WXL01. Next base: position 229,079 of record NZ_JAAIKQ010000003.1, read on the forward strand.
TTTCATCGACTCTTGCTGTCAGCATCAAGATGGGTACATCAGAGAATGCCCGTACTTGCTTGCAGATACTAATGCCATCTTTTCCCGGCAACATCAGGTCTAAAATCACCATGTCTGGTTCCATTTGCTTGATTGTTTCAACCGCGTGAGTTCCCTCATGAATCGCCTCGGCATCAAAGCCATCAAGAGTAAGGTAGTCAACTAAAAGCTGGGCGATTTTTTGCTCATCTTCAATTACCAAAACTTTGCTATCTTGCATGTACAAATCAATCCTTGTTTGGTTAAGCGTTGATGCTGATTAAACTGCTAAATCTGTGAGTGTCTAAACCTATAAATGTGCCTTGATTAAAGTAGCGGTAGTTTTATCATCACGCAGATCCCGCCTAGCTCTGATGGATTAATGCTAATGCTACCTTGATGCGCCAACACAATATTGCGGCAAATGGCTAAACCAAGTCCTGCGCCGCCTTGGCGGCGATTACGAGACATCTCATTGCGATATAATGGCTCAAGTAGCTTGTTGCACTCTTTAACATCGACGCCAGGCGAGCTATCTTCGATAAAAATGGTCAGCTCATGGTCGACATTGACAGAAATCGCGATTTCACCGGGTGCATCGGTATAAGCCAGTGCATTGTTCAATAGGTTGCCAAATAGCTGCTGCAATCTAGCGCTGTCGCCTGACACCATCACCACTTCTGGTAGATTAGCCGATATGACCAAACCATGTTGTTTCGCTTTGTTGCTGACCTTCTCGATGCAGTAATCAAGGTCATCAATAATGTTGATATTGTTGAAGTTGTAGCGCAGTCCACCAACATCTGAAAGCGACAGTTGATATAAGTCCTCAATCAGGTTTTGTAGCCGTTCAACTTCTTGTCCTAGAGAGTCAACTTGCTGCATATCAAGTGGTCTCACACCATCTTTTATCGCGCTAATCTCACCACTAAGTACCGTGATTGGCGTTCTCAATTCGTGGGAAATATCAGCAATCCAGCGCTGGCGGGCGCTCTGATTTTGCTGCAATTGCATGGCAAGACGGTCAAGGTCGTTCATTAACAAGCCCAGTTCATCGCGTCTGTTTTCATTGAGCTGAGTTTGATAGTCACCATTAGACATAGTGGAAATGCGCTGCAACATACGCTTAATTGGCGCAAGGAAAATCCGCGTTAGCAATAACGACACGGCAAGGGCAAGCAAAAGTGCGATGGCTGCAATAATGCCACTGGTTATCCATTGCTGCTTAGAAAAGGCGGTTTCTTCTGGTGAGTCAAAACGCCTTTTTGAAGCAGTGACCAGGGTGCCTACCACTTGGTCATCAACCAGAATATTGATGCGAACCCACTGTTCATTATCGACTCTAGGTAGTTTGCCTGCGACAAACTTCTGTTCACGGTTAAGCAGTGCGGTTGGCGGCACGCGTTGATCGTCAATAAACTGAGGTTGTCCTTGGCGATTGCTTTCAGCATCGAGTGGTGGTTTAGGTTTGTGAGGAGGTCTAGGTTTGGGTTTTGCACCAGCGCGTGGCGGACGAGGCGGTTTCCCTTTGGCGCCAGGGCGTCTATTAAGTTGGATTTCACCATCATCGTTAATGACTTGTCCTAGCAGTGAATAGGGATGTAACTGCAAAAAATGGTGCAGCTTGGCGCGCTCAATACTGCTCCAATCGTTACCGTCGTATAGCTTACTTAGGTTAGTTGCTAGCAGCTCTAGACGCTGACGCTCAAGATTGTTGGTATATTCTAAAAAGCCGCGCTCGAAACTCCAGCGAGCCAATGACAGGGTTGCAAGGAGCACAACAAGCGTTAAGCCTAAAAAGGCTAAAATGAGTTTTTTAGACAGATTCACGTCATTGGCTCCATGGGCTTAGTGCTTGACTAAGCTTGCGTATCAATTAAGCCGTTTTCTGGCGCGGCATCAGCAAGAATTTGCTTGATATTCGCCAAAGTTGAGGCCTTGTCTTCATCAGACTGGTTATCGCTATAATACTCATTAATAAGACTATTTAAACTTTCTAACATCTCATCTGTGATATTCATTTCGCTCATGCCACTATCTTTAGGTGGCGGCGGAGGTGGTGTTACTCCAGCAAGATCGCCAATGGCTTTGGCATCAAACCCATATTCTTCCATTGTCGTTGCCAATGCCTTTGATGGGTTAATCCCTGCCTCTTTAAAGGTCTCTGTGATGGCGAGGGCATCATCTTGGCTTAGATTGTCAGCATCGTACTCACTTAGCGTTGCCTCAATGAGAGACTTTTGATCTTCGCTGAGGCTAGCCGTTTGCATGGTTGGCATTGCATAGTTATTACTGGGGAAGTTGACATTCATTGCAGGCTCCTTATTCGCGTAGTGTCAGTGGGGCTATGTTATAAGCTTGAGGGCAAAGCTTGAGAAAGCAGACCAAGATTAGCAGGCAAATGTGGAGTAAATGTGCAGAGAGTGTGTTGAAACTGCAAAGATTATTGCCGTGACAATGAATGTTTGACTGATGTTTGACTAAGGTCTAATCAGAGATTGATCGCATTTTTGATCAAATTTTTATATTTTTATAGACGCACAGTCTAAAATCATTCGAGTTAAGGGGAATGCAGGTTATGTTGAGGTTTAATGATGGCGAAAGTTGATGAACAAGCACAATCTGCAGGGCAATCTAGTTTGGTTAACGATCTGAGCAATAACACTCAGAGCAAGCCTAAGCCACGCAGGGGCAGACCACCAAAGGTTAACCGTGAGCTTGAGGATACCAAGGCTGAATTGATCCGCAGCGGCCTTGCTCAGCTTACCGAAAAGGGCTTCGCACAGTCTGGGATTGACCCGATTTTAAAGCAAGTCGGTGTGCCAAAAGGCTCGTTCTATTACTACTTTGCTAGTAAAGAAGCGTTTGGTCAGGCTGTGCTAGATAGTTATGCCAGTTACTTCGCTTACAAGCTAGATAAGCACTTGCTTGATGATACAAATCCGCCGTTAATGAGAATTTCTCTTTTTGTACACAGTGCGATTGACGGCATGGCAAGGTTTGATTTTAAACGAGGTTGTTTAGTTGGCAACCTAGGGCAAGAGGTCGATCAATTGCCTGAGAGTTTTCGCCCCAAACTTATTGCGATTTTTGAGAGTTGGCAGCAACGCCTGCAAGCTTGTCTTGAACTGGCTAAGCAGCAAGGTGAGATTGCGCCAGCAACCAATTGTAAGCTTTACGCTGAACACTTTTGGGTGGGTTGGGAAGGTGCAGTAAGCCGCGCAAGACTTGTACAACGTGCGCAACCTCTGCGGCATTATCTGGATTGTTTTTTAGCGGGGTTACCTCGCTAAATTTTTTACTATTTTATAGACGCTCAGTCTAAATTGTGTGACTTGAACTCGGGATAAGGGCTCAGGTTATTTAACACCGAGGAGAAGATATGTTTAATGGGCTACTAATTGAAAAAGATGATCAGGGCTATCGCGCTTCATTGCAGCAGCTAGACAAGGCACAGCTACCTGAAGGTGATGTGACGGTTAAAGTGCAATACAGCAGTATTAACTATAAAGATGGCCTGGCGATTACTGGCAAAAGCCCTGTGGTGCGTCAGTTTCCTATGGTACCTGGTATCGACTTTGTTGGTGTTGTTGAGCATAGCGAGTCTGACAAGTGGCAGGTTGGTGACAAGGTATTGCTAAATGGCTTTGGTGTCGGTGAAACCCATTGGGGCGGGCTGGCACAATACGCCAAAGTGAAAAGTGATTGGTTAATTGCACTGCCTGAGTCGATGGATGGTTTCAGTGCAATGGCAGTGGGCACTGCCGGTTACACAGCTATGTTATGTGTGATGGCGTTAGAGAGTAACGGCGTAACCCCAGCAAAAGGGCCTATTCTGGTCACAGGTGCGAATGGCGGTGTTGGCAGCTTTGCCATTGCAATGCTAGCAAAACTCGGTTTTGACGTAGTGGCATCAACCGGACGTGTTGACCAAGCTGCATACCTAAGTGAGCTAGGTGCAAGCGAAGTGATTGACCGCAATACATTGTCAGAGCCAGGTCGACCGCTTGCTAAAGAGCGCTGGGCTGGCGTAGTCGACAGTGTTGGTAGCCATACGCTTGCTAATGCCTGCGCGTCGACACAATACGGCGGAACAGTAGCTGCTTGTGGTTTGGCGCAGGGGTTTGATTTACCAGCGACTGTGATGCCTTTTATTTTGCGCGGTGTGAATCTTGCCGGTGTTGACAGTGTGATGCGCCCAATTGCAGATCGTGAAATTGCCTGGAATCGTATTGCTGACTTAATCGATGCAGAGCTAATCAGCAAAATCGCCACTGAGATCAGCTTAGATAAGGTGATTGAAACTGCAGATGCTTTACTCTCGGGGACAGTACAAGGCCGAGTGGTGGTTAAACTAGATTAGTCACTTTTTTTGCAAAGCGTCAGTATCAAGCTGGCGCTTTTTTCTGCTCGTTTTATTCTCAATCCCGCCAACCTATTGGCTTTATATATAGAACCTAATTAAATCAATTCGATTTTAAGTCTTACCATGAGTATCAATCCAATGAATTAACAGGTAAGAGAGGGTGCTATGTTAAGTCAAAGAAATCGTTTTAAAGTGGCGGCTCTTGTGGCGTTATTAGCGGGGACTTTTGCTTTTGAAGTATTCGCTGATGATGTGCAAGTTGATACCTTGAGCATAGGTAGTTCGATGGTGACTAGTGCTGCAATTGGCGCAAGCGTTGACGGTGATTCTTGCGTGACAATTTCGCAAGCGCAATTGATGGATGCGATGCAGCAGTTTGACAGTCGCGAGCATTTTAATGCAGATGTCGCACTTGCTGAGCAATCAAATACAACTGCGGTTGACTCAGCGTATATTAGCGGTGGCAGCGCGGGTATGAGCTTTACTCAAGTTATGCAGCCACCAATTGCATACTAATGTACTAACTTGTTGGCTAGAACTGATTTGAAAATGCCAGTCGAGGTTGACCCTGTTACAGGGGCGTCTTGGCTGGCATTTTTTGTTTTGCTAGCTATCAGCTAATTGCCTACTTACTGCTAATAGCTTGTTTACAAAGCGCGTCAAGCTTTTCTGCTGCCGCTTCAAAGCTCTTTGCCTTAAAGGTTAATGGGATTTTTGCACCATCGCTTTTAGCAATTGCCAGTTCGCCAGTGTTTGCTATCAATTGTTTTGTGAGCTCAGCTGTTAGTTTGATCCTTGGGCTCGCTTTAACTTTCACGCCTTGCTCGCCAATGAATAATTTGTAGTTACCCGCAACGGCTTTGTGCTTGTGATAGCCATCGTAAGGCCAATTAGCACTTCCTGATTTCATCGCCAGACTAAACTGCGCTTGGTAGTTTTGGCATTGACCTATGATGTCGACATAGGTGTGATCGCTATAACCATCTTCTGACAATAGCATCGACATGCGAGCGCTTTTTACGCCACTACGCTCGCCATATTCCAGTAAATAGTCAGTATAAATTGTGGCATTGTTAACCCCTTGGCCAAAGGTTGCGTGACGTGAATTTGGCGAGTCATAGTTAATGACTTCTGTAGTTGGGTTTTCCATGTAGGCACGAATGTTCTTGTCTGAAGTAATGAAGTACAGTTTGCCATCAAGTTTCCAGCAGTTTTTACGTGCGCCTTTGTAGCCATCAGCTTTACATTGAATGGTGTTTTTGTAATCAAAAGTAAGGTTTAACTCACCGCGAGTATAGATTGCTTTGAAAGCGTCAAAATAGCTTCTAAAGCTGTTACCTTCCTGATTGTATTCAAGGTATTCGTCCCATGCTTGCTCTTTTGCTGTGCGGCCATTTGCGGCGCTAAAGCCAGTGCGCACTTTGTCTGCCGAGTTATCCGGTGTTGTGGCGAATGAGCCTGGGGAGTACAGGCATAGCGAAGCTGTAGCAAGGACGAAGGCAAGATTTACGCGTGTGAGCATGGTGACCTCATGAAATGATTTATGCGGTGATCGACTCCATGATCGCTTTGTTAGCTAAGCAATAAATTAGAAGCTGATTATACAGCTGTGCAATCTAGTGTCAATTTGAGCGTTTAGCTTGTTTACGCGGGGTTATCACTAAGATATAAGGCTGTGAAACCAATTGGTATTAAACCATGATGGAGCCAATAAAAAAATCCACCTTGTTCAAGGTGGATTTTTTGTTGTTTTACTTGCAATTAACCTACTGGTTAGTCAGTTAAGCGATTAAGGCTAACTACCAGATGCGTACGCGCTGATCTTCAGGAAGATATAGCTTATCGCCTGGTTTTACGTCAAACGCCTTGTACCATGCATCGTGGTTACGTGGCGCGAGTGCGCGGTAACGACCAGGTGCGTGAGTACCAGCTCGTAGCTGACTTAGCATGCTTTGCTCGGTGCGCTTTTCTTTCCAAACCTGAGCCCAGGCCAGGAAGAAGCGTTGGTCGCCCGTTAACCCGTCGATGATAGGTGCTTCTTTACCGTTTAGGCTTAACTTGTATGCATGGTAAGCCATTGCTAGACCACCAACGTCACCGATGTTTTCGCCTAAGCTGTTGCGACCATTTACAAAGTTATCTGGAATTGGCTCATATTGGCTGTACTGAGCAGCAAGCATATCAGCTTTAGCTTCAAATGCTGCCCGGTCAGCGTCTGTCCACCAGTTGCGCTGAATACCGTTGGCATCAGACTTAGAGCCTTGATCGTCGAAACCATGGCCCATTTCGTGACCAATTACCGCACCAATGCCGCCGTAGTTAACAGCAGGGTCAGCATTTGGGTCGAAAAACGGAGGTTGTAAAATCGCCGCTGGGAACACAATTTCGTTAAATGAGCTATTGTAGTAAGCGTTGACGCGCTGTGGCGTCATGCCCCAACGGTTACGGTCAGTCTTTTGCAATTCACGCTCGACACTTTGGTCGTGGAAGTATTTACGTAGGTTTTGAATATTACCTACTAAATCATCATTTGAAAGCTCAAGGCCATCAAACTCTTGCCATACATCTGGGTAGCCAATTTTTGGGGTAAACGCTGCCAGTTTAGCGCGGGCGTTTACCTTAGTTTCATCACTCATCCAGTCAAGGCCATCGATACGTTGACCTAGTGCAGTACGTAGGTTTTCAACTAATTCTGCCATCTGCTGTTTAGACGACTCAGGGAAGTAACGCGCAACGTACACTTTACCAATGGCGAATCCAAGAGATTGAGTACCAGACATTTCTGTCACGGCGCGCTTCCAACGTGGGCGAGGCTGTTCTTGACCACTCAGAGTTTTACCAAAGAAGGCAAAGCTTTCGTTATATACATCTTCAGATAATAAGCCCGCGTTGTTGCTTAAGGTATGGAAAGTGAGGTAATCCTGCCAAACGTTTAGCGGCTCGTTATTGATTAAGCTGATCATCGCCTTAATCGGTTCAGGTTGAGCAACATTGACTTGCGGTACTTTATACCCGGTTTGCTCAAAGAACAGATCCCAGTTAAAGCCAGCGTATTGTGTATTAAGTTGCTCGCGCTTGATTTGATTCAAGGTGAGGTCGCGGTTACGGCGTTTTTCACGTGGCCAGTGGCCTTCAGCGATTTTGATTTCAAGATCAAGGATGGCTTGAGCGCGCTCTTTACCATCTTTAATACCTGCAAAAGCAAGCATAGCGGCAATGTGGTCGACATAGGCTTTGCGGATGTCAACGAAGCGCTCACTGTCATCTAGATAGTACGAGCGGTCTGGCATACCAAGGCCGCCAGCGCCAAGTGACAATTCATATTTGTTCGGGTCTAAACGGTTGAACCACATGCACCACCGATAGGTGATTCTGCATTGGTTAACCATGATTGACCGAATATGCGGGTTAGATCGTCAATTGACTTAATGTTATTGATGTCACTTAGAATTGGCTTAACTGGGGTAATACCTAGCTTATTGATGGTGTCTGTGTCCATGTAAGCGTGGTAAAAGTCAGCAATTAATTGTTCTTCGGCGTTTAAATCTTTGCGATTGGTGATGTCGTTGATAATCTCTTTAACACGCTCTTCGCTGCGCTCAGCCAGGGCGTTAAATGCACCGTAGCGAGTCTTATCCGCTGGCATTTCGAAATTGTCGTACCATGTACCACTGGCATACATAAAGAAGTCATCACCAGGTTTGACTGATTCGTTGCGCGCGCTTAAATCCACACCAAAGCTACCGAGTTCGGCTTTACCTTTTACTTGTTGTGTTGTGGTATCTGCGGCTGGTTGAGTGCTAACATCTGAGCTACCGCATGCGCTTAAAAAGCTAGTAGCTAAAGCAATGGCAATTAACGATTTTTTCATTGTTGCTTCCTTGATTTCCCTTCCATTTGAGTCAGGTTTTTATTGTCTGAATCTACCAAGTGTTGCCTAGCTTCAACGGTGTTGGTGTATCGTTTGAGCGCGAGAGGTAGATGTCATTTATGCAATTAAACTCTGACATATTGTGGATATGAGCAAAAATGTCAACGAACAAATTGTTAACGCAAGTTGCGGCTAGCTGAGAACGCTATTTTTATTTTTAATTTTCACACACTTGGGTTGGGGTGTTGGTGGAGTGTCTGTTGCGAAATTGTACAGTTCGCTGCTTCGTTAACTGAGGTTTATCAAGGTATTTTTAATATAAGGCACGCTTAACGCTGAGTAAGAAGCCAATGGATAGAAAGAAGAGAGCGTTTTGGTGTTCACGTATGGAGTGAGGAAACGGTAATTGAACACCAAAACGGGAGTCGGTTATTGGTTGCTTTAAATTGGCAAAGCGTTAGGCCCAGAATTCGTCGGTAGCCTGTTTAAGTTGTTGTCGCTCGAGATAATCATCAAGGCGTCGTTTAACATTTTTGCGTCTAGCAAGCTCTTCAGCTGCTTGTTGATTTTTAGGTTGGGCGATTGCGTTAATTTCAGCATCGTTTGGAATGACGTTAATTACTTGTGCCATATAAATACCCTCAAACTTTTGTCAGCTGCTATCAATACATGTGCAGCTACATATCTGATAATAAAGTCAAAATAACACTGTCCACTCACTGTTGGCTGAAAAATATACGAAATATTAGTGAGTGCTTAATTGGCAATTTAGCAGGGTAAATTTAATAAAAAAGCGATCTAGTTAACAATTGTGAGTGCATCATGGGGTAGATAGATGCACTAAGTTTGAAACTGTGATTTTGTTAACTGAACTTCTTGTAAGTGTTTTGTTGATGTGATCTGCTGGTTGTTATTTTGTTAAGTTTTAAGGTTGTTTTTGTATATGTAACAAAACATTTGTCATTTTTTGAGCAAGGGTGCTACTCATTGAATAGCGATAAACATAAACAAAAGGACTGTATATGACTAATCACTCAAGCTGTTTTGCCGCTCAAAGCGTTACCTCAACATCAGTTAGCCAAACTCCATTTGTACAATGGCTTATTAGCCGCTCAGTTATTTCCTCCATTGGCGCATTTGTGACCTTTGGATTGTTTGTGTTTATGGCGCAGCTTATTAAAACTGATCATATCTATGTGGACTCGCCATCGAATGCGCCGCAGTTTGACATTGGGTTTGTAGCTAAACCTGAGCCAAAGGTGACAAAAAAGTCATATATTGAGCCTCAACCTCTGCCAGTAAAGGTAGATAGAATTGCGCCGCCAGCAGTGGATACCTCAGGTGCTGATGCCTTAATTACTAACGTGCCTGCTCCTGTGATTGAAAATAACCCTGAAGTTTTTGGTCAAACAAAGGCTAATTCAGATGCGATACCTGTGGTTCAGGTAGAGCCGCAGTATCCAGTTATTGCCGCGCGTGATGGTAAAGAAGGCTATGTAGTGGTGATGTTTGATATCAGCGCTGCGGGCGGTGTATTAAATGCCAAGGTAGTTGAAGCTGAGCCCAAGCGCACTTTTAACCGCGCAGCACTGCAAGCCATTAGTAACTGGAAGTACAAGCCGAAGTTAATTGACGGCAAAGCCGTTGCGCAGACTGGACTACAAGTAAGGTTAGATTTCGCGCTTGATAAATAGCGCCTTTATTATAGAACTACTTGATAAGGTACGGCTTACACTTTTTTATCAGTACTTTATCATCAGCCAGAAGCTGTCGCTAACTTGGGCGGCTTCTTACTTTCTGCCCTATACAGCTTGAATAAGCTGTTTTACTTTTGCCCGCAACTCCTTGTGAGCCTTGTTGTTAAGGTTTGCTCGGTGAAATAGCAGTTGAAACTCGACGTTTATTAGTTTGATTGGCGGCTCAACAAAACGCAGGCCTAACGCTTGGACATACTTTTTCATGCGCTCTGTAGTTAATCCTAGCGCTTCACTGTTTGCCACATAGGTAAGCTGTGCACTCATGGAGCCAGCATTAAACACAATATCTCGTGGAGCTGGATTTTCTGCCAGAATAGTAAAGGTGTCTATGTCCTGACGGCGGGTTTTAATGGTGACATGTTGCTCATTGTAGTATTGCTCCTCGGTTAGCTCATCACCAATACGAGGGTGATCATTAGCTAGGGCAATGATCATCTTGTCGCTACATAATGGTTCACTCACTATACTTGGGTCATTTGCAGTGACGAAGTCGATAGCCAAATCGACTTTGCGATTGCGCAAGTCTTCAAATATCTGCATTTGGCTATGGGGCGCATCAACTAGGTGTAGCCCAGAGTTAGCAAGATCGTAAGCAAACTGCTCTTGCACATATACCTTGTAGCCTACTTCATAGAGTGCTTCGCGTACCAGGTTTTCCGCTGGAGCCAGCTTAGTCATCATATAGTTGGCTTGAGAAGTTGGCTCAATGGAGCGACCTTTACGAATAAACAGCGCAGCCCCGAGTTGCTGCTCAAGCTGCTTGATTCGTTGCGATACTGCCGCTTGGCTAATGCCTATCTCAACTGATGCTTTTGTATAAGACTTGCAGTTGTAGACCTGAATGAAGGTGCTGAGTAGGTTTAAGTCCATATCTTCCCCATTGTCGTGCACATTAGCGTTTTAGTCGTCGCGTGACTCAGTAATTTTTGTGTTTTGCCTACTGGCATTAAACCAGGGCTTAAGCACTGTTAATGCCAGAAAAGGTACCTTAAGTATAAGCTCAGCTTATAACGCATACAATTACCAGCTTATGTTTTTACCTGCATGGTGACCATAAAATGACCTCATCAACTGTTAGTTACCAACTAAAAGTTACCAATTTCCAAACTTTCAACGCATTGATGAGGTGTTTATGAACAAGTCAATTATTGCTTTAACAGTACTTACTGCTTTTTCAGGTATGGTTAGCGCTGCCCAGCACCAACACGCGGGTCACCATGCCCATCATGAAGATGAACACTTATGTGAGCTTGAGCATTTCACGCCAGATCAGCTTAGAAATATGGACGGTAAACCTGCAACGCTGCCAACCATTGAGGCAAATAAGCAAGTGGCGAAAACCCTCAACTATGCTGACACTCAAGCATTTGAAGACACTAATCGTGGCCTGATTGCAGTCCTTGATAGTGCCAGCGGTAAGATTATTCGCGACAAGTTTACTGATTTTATTGAGGTTACCCCTGAGGCCGCAGTTGATTATCCAGACAGTGTCAACCCATCTTTGTGGCGTCAGGCTGTGGCTAATCAGGCAGCCAATGGCCTTTATGAAGTCATTCCGGGAGAGGTTTACCAGGTGCGCGGTGTCGATCTTGCCTCAGCCACCTTTATTCGTGGTGAAACCGGCTGGATCGTGTATGACGTGCTGACGACCAAAGAGTCGATGGCTGCCGCGTTAAACTTTTTCTTGTCTGAAGTGCCTGAAGGTGGCGATTTGAAAGTGGTTGCCATGCTTTACTCGCACTCACATGGTGATCACTTCGGTGGTTCACGCGCAGTATATGAACACAATCCTGACGTGAAAGTATATGGTTCACGTAACATCACCAAAGAGATTGTCGATGAGAACGTACTTGCAGGTAACGCCATGTCACGTCGCGTGACTTACCAATACGGTAACTCACTCGGCCGTCATGCCCACGGCATTGTTGATGCTGCGCTAGCAAAAGGTGTCGCCAACGGTGAGTTATCGTACGTGTTGCCCCACAAAGAAATGAACTGGGACAACGAATATGAGGTGCATACCATTGATGGTGTTGAAATGCACTTTGTCGATGCATCAGGTACCGAAGCCGCCTCAGAAATGGTGACATATATTCCTAAACACAAGGCGTTATGGACAGGTGAGCTGACTTATCAAGGCATGCACAATATTTACACTTTGCGCGGAGCAAAAGTGCGCGACTCACTCAAGTGGTCAAAGAAAATCAATGAGATGTTGATGCTTTGGGGTCATGAGGCTGAGTACCTGTTTGGCTCGCATTCAGCACCGATTTGGGAAAATGACAATATCCAAGAATACTTAAAGATGCAGCGTGATGCTTATGGCTTTACCCATAATCAAACTCTGCGCTTAGCCAATAACGGCATGGTAATGCAGGACATTGGCGATGCGATTTATACGGTAATGCCAGAGTCGATTCAGCAGTCTTGGCACACCAATGGTTACCACGGTAGCTATAGCCATAACGCCAGAGCGGTATACAACATGTATCTGGGTTATTTTGATATGAATCCATCTAACTTAAACCCGCTACCTGTTGCCGCAGAAGCACAAAAGTTTGTCGAGTACATGGGTGGCTGTGAAGCAGTGACTGAAAAAGCCAAAGCCGATTTTATTAAAGGTGAGTATCGCTTTGTGGCAACAGCGATGGATAAGGTTGTCAACGTTTGCCCTGATAATCAACAGGCGCGCAGTTTACTGGCTGACACCTATGAGCAACTTGGCTATCAAGCAGAAAGTGCCGGCTGGCGTAACGTATACCTAACTGGCGCGCAGGAAACACGCGTGGGTATTCAACCTGGCTCGATTAAAGCCGCAAGTGCTGATGTACTCGCCAATATGGGCATTGACAATCTGCTGGATTATATTGCTGTAAAAGTCGACTCAACTGTGGCCCAGCATACGCCGTTTACTATGAACATTGAGGTAACAGACACCAAGGCGTTTTACGTCACCGAAATGGCTAATGGTAACTTCAACAACTTTGAGTGGAGCAAGTATGCAGACGAGTTAGCTAATACGCCTAAACCAAAGGCTGATGCAACGCTGCGTATTGAGCATGGTGATGTGGCGAAAATCTTGATGGGACAAGTGACGCTTGAGCAATTACTAAAAGCGGGCAAAGCAAGTATTGTAGGTGATGCGAGTGTGCTAGCTAAGCTGCAAGCAGCCCAAGTCGAATTTGATGACAAGTTTGAGATTGTGCCACAACCTGCGAAAGGCCAGGAAGTCGATGCCGAGCTTTACTTGAAATAGCCTGAAACAGCTTAGTCAGAAATAGTTTTCATCCCCCAATCAGCTCTGGTACACCTTGCTAGTTTAATAATTAGTGAAGCGTGCCAGGGCTGATTTCCTGTTGTTTTGCTTAAATCTTGCGAGCCCTAACTTCCTGTCTCTGAATATCTGATTTCAAATTCCTGTTTTTAGCTGGAATGAAGGCCAATTTGCTGCTGTACGAACTCAATAAACAGCTTTAATCTTGCTGATTGATGAATAAGCTGAGGATGCAGTAAATAGCTACTCGATTGCATGGTGTCACAACCCGTTAGCACTGTTTGCAGTTGCCCAGAATTTAGCTCTTTATCGACAAGGTACTCTGCTACCAGAATGATGCCTTGAGCATCCAGAGCCAATGATTTAAGCATATGATTATCGTTAATCGCGATGGCGCCAGAAACGTTAATTGCTTCTTCATCAAGCTGCCAGTTAGCTTGATCACTAGTGGTTAGGCACTGATGATTTACTAAGTCATCGACTGATTGCGGGGCTCCGTGCTTGGCAATATAGGCCGGTGATGCGCAGCATACGTGACGATAGTCAAACAGCTTTTTAGCTACCATATTTTGCGGCGGTGTAGTGGTGGCGCGAAAGGCGATATCAAAGTCGGATTGGTTAAGGTCGTGCTGAGTGTAACTGGTATCAATTTTAAAATTAACCAGCGAATACTGGCGATGAAATTGCTGGCAAATCGGCAATAAAAAACGGGCGGTAAACTGACTTGGTGCGGTAATGCTAATGTCACCTGCTATGGTTTGATGATCGTGACGGATCTGCCTTTCTAGGTCTATCAGCTGAGATTTTACCTGCCCCATGCTGGATAACACCTGTTGTCCTTGCTCGGTAAGCTTGACGCTGCGAGTTGAGCGAACAAGTAATGGTCTGCCAAAGTCTTGCTCAAGTTGCTTAATCTGCTCAGATAAGTAACCGCGAGAGATCCCTAAGTTTGCTGCAGCCTCAGTAAAACTGAGTTGCTTGGCGACTTCGCTAAATAGAAATAAGCGCTCAAATTTCTTATGTTCTCTGGATTGGCTCATAGCTGCTCTCTTGCTCAGGGCTGTCTATTGTTTGCTGCTATTAGCTCACAGCAGCAAACTTAAATCAATAATTGCTCGCTATAACAAATAATGATTTTGCTTTTTGCTCTTTCATCACAATCTAGCTTGATTACACTGATAACAAATAAATAAGCAGATTAACTGAGCAAACTATGTCGACATTGCCAATTCAAACTTTATTTCCTCACGCATCAAGCCTGGTATACGGCTGCATGGGGCTTGGGGGCTCATGGAGTGATGAGCCTTATCAAAGCACTCATGTAAAGCAAGCCCAGCAGGTGATTGATTGTGCCTTAGATAATGGCATCAACTTTTTCGACCACGCTGATATTTATACCTTTGGCAAAGCAGAGCAAGTATTCGGTCATGCACTCGCGCAGCGAAATGACCGCGAGCAGATGATTATTCAAAGCAAATGCGGCATCCGTTTTGATGATAACCTTGGCCCAAAACGTTATGACCTATCAGCGAAATGGATTAAGCACAGCGTCGACAACAGTCTGGCTCAGCTTAATTGTGATTACCTCGATATCTTACTGCTGCATCGCCCAGATCCTTTAATGGACGTTAATGAAATTGCGCAAACTTATTTATCGCTCAAGCAGGCGGGTAAGGTGAAACACCTTGGGGTGTCGAATATGCAGCAATATCAAATGCAGGCATTGGTGAATGCGATAGGCGAACCGTTAGCGGTTAATCAAATAGAGATGAGTTTGCAACAACACAGCTTTGTTGATGAAGGTGTCTATGCCGGTAATCAAGCGGGCAGTGACATTAACTTTGCTCCAGGCATGCTTGAATATTGCCAGGCTGAAAAGGTGCAAATTCAGTCGTGGGGTAGCTTGTGTCAGGGGCAATATACAGGCGCTGCCACAGAGCAAGCGAGCCAAGCTATTCACCAAACATCCAAGCTTGTAGCTAAATTGGCAAGCGAGTACGGCGTAAGTGCTGAGGCGATATTGCTCGCCTGGTTAATGCGCCACCCTAGCAATATTCAACCCGTTATTGGTACAACGAACCTAGCACGAATTAAAGCGTGTACTGAGGTGAATAAGCTTCAGCTTAGCCGCGAACACTGGTATGCCTTGTATGTTAGCGGTAAAGGCGTCGAGTTACCCTAATATTGCCCACCGGAAAAAGGATTTAATCAATGAGCGTATGTAATCGAACCGCAGCTGCGTTAGGAGCTAGCCTTGTATTAAGCATTGGCCTATTGGGCTGCCAGAGCCAGGATGCAGAACTTGGCAAGCTGTTAGGTGAACAATCAAGCCCGGATGCCACCGAAAAGCAACAAGCGACTGTGCCTGCTATCTATCAAGACTATCTCAACCGTGATGTACGAGATGACATTTTTTATTTTGTATTGCCCGACAGGTTCAATAATGGAAACCCGGCGAATGACAATGGCGCGGCGCCGGGTTATGCCAAGGGTATTTCCTACGGCGGTTTAGATGTGACTACTGAGCGCGGCTTTCATGGCGGCGATATTAAAGGCATTGAGCAAAAGCTAGATTACTTGCAGCAGCTGGGTGTTACCGCCATTTGGATGACGCCGATTTTGCGCAACAAAGCGGTGCAGAAAGACGGTGTAGCACATCATGGTTACTGGATTGTCGACTTTACCGAAATTGACCCACACTTTGGTACCAATGATGAGTTGAAACAACTGATTGCCGCCGCGCATACCAAGGGAATTAAGGTATTTTTCGACATTATTACCAATCATACTGCGGACGTAATTAAGTTTACAGAGTGCCACAATGCTGATGGCAGCTTTAAGGCAGGCAACACCCACTGTGAATACAAGTCGCTTGAGCAAGTTGCCGCAGGTGATAAGTACACGCCGTTTGTGCCTGAGCGTGAACAAGGATTAAAGGTGCCAGAATGGTTGAATGACCCTCAGTATTATCATAATCAAGGCGATAGCACTTTTCGTGGTGAGAGTTCGTTAAATGGCGATTTTAATGGCCTTGACGATCTTGATACCAGTCATCCACAGGTATTAGCGGGAATGACTGAAATCTATAAAAATCTCATCACAGAATTTAAACCAGATGGTTTTAGAATCGATACCGTGCGCCATGTAGACCTTGAGTTTTGGCAAAGCTTTAGCCCGGCAATTGTCGCCCATGCGAAATCAATCGGTATTCCTCAGTTCCATGTTTTTGGCGAGGTTTATGACTCTGATCCTAAGGCGCTAAGCCTTTATACCACCCAAGGTAAATTGCCCTCGGTATTAGATTTTGGTTTTCAGCGCGTGGCCGCCGATATTTTCTATCGTGGTAAAAGTCCTGTGCATGCTAAGGCGCTGTTTGCTCAAGATGACTTGTATCAAGACCATGACAGCGGCGCAGATTTATTGATGACGTTTCTAGGCAACCATGACATGGGCCGTAGCGGTTATTTCATTAATCAACATGACGCTCAGCAAAGTGATGCTGACAAGCTTAAACGCAGTATTTTATCTCATGCTTATATGTTTTTATCCCGCGGTATTCCGGTAATTTACTATGGCGATGAGCAGGGTTTTACTGGCGACGGTAACGATATTTATGCCAGAGAAGATATGTTTGCGTCACAGGTGGCTAGCTACAATGACAATGCGCTTTTAGGCACAGATAAGTCGACCGCTGATGATAACTTTGATACAGAGCACCCTATATTTAACGCAATTGCGCAGCTAAGTGAGTTGCGCAAGCGTAATACAGTCATGCGCCGCGGTGAGTATCAGCCAAGATTTTACCAGCAAGATAACCCAGTGTTCGCGTTTGCTAGAGTTTATGGTGATACAGAGTGGTTAATGGTGTTTAACTCAGGTAGACAAGCAGGGAAAATAAGTCTAGATAAAGCAGATTACCAGTTAATTAGCGCGCCAGATGGAGTGGATATGAATGTTGAAGGGCAAAGCATTAGTGTACAACTCCCAAGACTAAGTTATGCCATTCTAGAGAAGCGATAACATAAGGTTGAGGTTGTAGCTAGAGATTAGCTGCAGGCAGAAATAACAAAGGGGCGATTAAGCCCCTTTCGTTTATAAGCAATTTAAATGCTTATATTACTTGCTTAGTTCGTGGCAGTCTGCACACTCAGTGATAGTTAGCTCTTCAGAGTGCATTTCCATGTCAACGTCATGCGCGTCAGCTAGGCCGTGACAGTCGTTACAAGTACCTAGAGTAGCTTCCATCTCTACGTGCTCTTCTAAGTTAACTTCGTGGCATTCCACACAATCAGTCGCGTAAGCTGAACCAGTAAAAGCAAGTGCAGCAATTAGGGCTAAATATTTCATCGTCGCTCCAGTCTCATCGTTTTAGCTAAGTAACATCACCTAGCTTGAAGGTTGTGTACTACCATGAAGCCAGTCTACATTCGACAATCATCCATTTGCGAATCATTAGATAGTTCATTGAAAGCACATTTGTTGTTAGGCTGACATCACAGCCTGTGTTTCTCACTCAAAGTTAATTTTAAACTGATTTGCACTCGAAATCCTGAAATTTGTGGTCGTTTCTGAGAACTTTCACCAACAATTGTTAAAAAAATTAGATCTTGATCATGTTTATTTGTCGGATAAGGTGTAAGTCAAATACCTAATTTTCAGTAGTTTTTTGCAAAAACAACAAAGTTTCTACCCGTCTTGGTTTGAGTACTTTGCTACCTTTGACTGATAATTAATCTTTGCTCATGTTGTTATCTACAACTGAGCAAAGAGGTTTTCTCCACTGTTATTTTAGCGCTGTACCTGCGCTCGAATCTGCATTTGCCGCATTAGCCGTTGAAATTGTACAGCTTGCGCCTTGTGGCTCAGCAATCATGTCTGAACTGATATTAGTATCGCACTCCCAGTCAATTAGGCTGGTGTTACCTGATACATTTGGCACAAAGGTAATTTGCTTTTGACTACCAAAATCATCTGCTAGCTCAACGACTAAATGGCTGCGCTCTGACAGGTAAATACTGTCTACCATAGGGTGAGCTTTAAAGTAGTTTACTGGTAGTACAATCTTATCTGCTGGTTTAGGTAAGCGGTTCTTAAACAGATAAAACTCAGATACTGACATCTTTGCTAGCTCAGCCATATCAACGATAGCGTCGAGCTGTTCAGTCATATCAATTGCATTTGGGTTTACTTCAGGAATAGCTGCAATTTGAGGATTGGCATTGGTTGCAGCTGTTTCGATAGCAAGAAGGTTATCGATTGCATCCGGCTGTTGTTCAGTGCCATTTTCTGCATTAGCAATAATCTGGGTTACCGGCTCTTCGAATGCTACCGGTGCAGTTGAGATAGGAGCGAGCTGACTGGCATCTTCTGTTGTCACCTGGGTATTGTCTACTAGCACTTCATCAGAGGTTTGATTGGCAGACTCGTCAGTCTCTGGTGCTTGGGCAACGAGCGTTTCAGTATTCTCAGCTACGCTAGTTTCAACTTCTGTTCCAACGTTAGCCTCGATATCTGCTATCTGTGTATCAACAACGTCCTGTGTATCAACAACCTCAGCTTGGATGGTTTGAGTATCAACAACAGTATTTGTACTGGTTTCTTCTAGTGCTTGACCCGTTACCTCAGCCTTCGTAACTAGTGCTGGCTCGTCAATTGGAGTTGCTACAGCAGAGGCTCCAACGGTCTCTGAAGGTGTTTGGGAAGCTAATTCTAATTGATCTTGTGTGTCATTAGAATCCATGCTTTCTGGAGTCGCTTGTGCATCAACTTTAACTGGGTTGATATTGGTACTAGCCGCCGTAACAAGTTGTTCTTCTTGCTTAGCTGATTGCTCTGCGACTGCAATGTTTGACTGTTTTTCAGCAGGTTGTGTGGCTTGTGTCGCTATTTCTGTTTCATCAACGTTTATTAATTCAACTTGGTTGTTATTGGCGACTAGCTCATCAGTAGCTAACTCTTTTACAGCATCGGTTTGCATATCTGTTTGCGTAGTTTGAGCCACGCTTTCTTGAGCACTGATTGCCTCCGTTGAGTTAACAATTTCTGTGGTGTCAGCGAGTACGACTGGCTCATTAGAAACAGTCGCTTCAACAGATTGCATATCTAAGCTAGGCGACTCTTTTGCAACCTTGCTATCTGCATTGAGGTCAGCGACTTGTTGTGCGTCATCATCTAGCTGTGGAGGTTGCGCCATAGCAATAGCATTTTGAGTAATGTCATCAACATTGTCTTGTTCAGTAATTGCAATCTGAATCACTTCACTACTTGTATCTGGTTCCTGCGAATTTACAGTATGCTCAGATGCTATCGCCGCGGCATTGTCTCCATTATTTATGACCTTTGAAACATCACTAGCCACTGAAATGTCATTAACCTCAGCAAGTGTATTTGACTTATCTAAATGTACTTGAACGTCGTTGAACTGAGCATCTGCAGGGTTATTACTGTTACTAGCCGTACTAGCTTGCTTGTTAGTTGCTGCTAATTGCGATGAAGCGGGCTCATCGTCAGCCATAAAATCATTAAATGCGATAACTAGCTTGTCAAAAAATCCAGGCTCTTTAACCTGAGCGCGTGCTTGTGTTGATACTTCTTCGATGCTCTGAGTTGTAGCTTTGGCGACAACTTGATCTTGTTCAGGCTCCACGTCTGCAGCAGTCTGTTGATTTATAAGTGATTCAATTGAAGTTTCAGGAACGTTTAATTCATTCGCTGCGACTAACTCTGTTGCTTGCTCTGGGATAAGTTTTTCAGGGGTAGCGGGTTCAGTAGTGGCTAGTTCGGTCGCCACTAGTTCAGTAGCTAGCTCAAGATTCTCTGTATCGACGCCTTTCGCTGAAGCTTGTATGGCTGCTACCTTGGCCGTAGGGGCTTCATCTGCACTTTGTGGGATTGTTGCGTCAGTTATTAGAGAATCGTTAGCCAACAGAGTGTTGTCTAATTGCTTGTCAGTTATTTGCGTGCCTTCTGCAGTAACTTCAATCGAGGTGTCTTCTGATAAGGTTGCTTTAGCGGTTGTTGAGGCTAGCTCTGCTTCGGACTCTGTTGCTAGGAGCTCTGTTGCTACTGGCTTAGTATCATTGCTACCAGTAACACTGTTAGTGAGATTATTAGCTGAATCAACCTTGTTTTCAATCGTCGCGGCTTCGGCTAACAGTGTTTGCGTTTCTTGTTGTGCTTCGATTTGGTTGTCGCTAACTTCTGTGGCTGTTTGATTCGCACTGGCCTCAGCAATCAAAGTTTCTGCAACAGGAGCTACAACTGTTTCTTGCTCAGCAATGGCAGGTTCAGTATCTTTGATTTCAGTATCTGGCTTGTTATTTTCGTCGGCTTCAACCGCGCTTTGTGCTGTTGATGCTAACTCTGTGACTAGTTCAGGTTGTAGCTCTGGGGTTAGCTCGCTCGCAGCGGCTTCATTTAGGGTTTGAGTTTCACTTACTGCTTGAGCTTTATTTGCTACTGAATTTGATTGCGCAGCAATAACGTTAACTTGCTCATTGTCATTTTGATTGGCAGTAAGTTCACGTGCGTCTTGGTATTCAAATTCGAGGCTTTGCTCTGGCGTATCTGCAGTGCTCGCCAGCTGCGCTTCTTCAGTTGCAGTCGCATGCGGCTCTGGTGTAGCTTCTGGAATGAGTTCTGCTACTGTAGTGTAAGCCGATTCAACGCCATCAACAATTGAGTCTTTAATACCCGCGTAATCGACTTTGGCAATACGAGTAAATAGCGAAGGCTCATTAAGATCACGCGGCTCTTCATCTTCTACGAAGGCGACTTTGACTACCACAACGACTATTAACACACCGGAAATGTTAATTAGCCACTCGTTGATACCACGCTCTTTGGTTTTTGGTTTTTTCTTTGGCGCAGGGGTGCGGACGATGTTTTTGTGCTTGGCGATAACGCTGCGAGCAATCTCTTCGATCTCTTGACGCTCTAGGATAGTGATTTCATCAAGTGCTTCGATGTAATCAAGGGGGAGCTCGATATTGTCAGGATGTTTGTTGCCATGACGTAGTGCGTCAATTTCCAAGACGCGATTTTTAATCTCTTCAACTATCAAATTTTGTTGATTAGTTGTGTTGGCACTAGTTGCATTCATTTGTTTTTCCGGCAAATGTTGTCGAATTCTCAGGCGATGTTCGAGTTAGGGTTATCGTCTTAAAAAAACGGCTTTGCAAAGACTCAACTTGGGCATGATTACTTATCCCTAAGCAATGATTGTTGCTGGTCATTTTCATAACAGCTATGCAGCGAGTTGCTGTTTTTATGCCGTTATTTCAAACTCTAGAATGCTAAATGCAATGTCAAAATTGGTGCGTAACACCTGATATTGTTATTTGTTGTTATAGCAGACAAAGTAAATGATTTTCTTATGTCTTTGATTCCCAATAAAAGGACAAGATACATTAGTTTTGTTCAATTTATCAAATTTTTTTAACAACTTGTTATCATTTGTGTATCACCAGGGTTTTCATCAAGTAATTCAATATATTGCGTTTGTGATATTTATACAGGCAAACAGTCAAAGCTGGCTGGTGTTAACTTGGTCTTACGAAGTGCTGTTTGAGTAAATTTATGCCGCGAACAAAAAAGCATGCAGACTAAAAAATGACTACGGGAGGGTTGTACAAGATAATTTGAAAAGGTTGCTTGTGAGTATGCTAAATGCTAAATGCTAAATACTAAAGGTAAAAAGGATAGAGCGTTCAGGCTGGGTTATATGTAAGCAACAGCCTAAACGCAATAACTTAATCTGTGGTTAGCGTTTCAGCCAAGGGTTAAAACTACCATCACCATTTGGTGTAGCCTTGGTGTTGCCGTTGTCAGTGTTTTCGCGCTTAGTTGGCTTGTCAGATCTTTGTCGTTCAAGCTGGGTGCGCTTAGCTTTATTCGATTTCGACTTTTTACCTATTTGAGTAACACTGTGGCCTTTAGCTCCATGACTTTTTGACATACGCTCGGGCTTGGAAGGTTTTGTGTCATCAAGTTTGCTTGCAGGCTTTTTCTTAGGCACAAAATTTAAGTCAGACTTTGGCAGAGGCTTTTTGGGCTCAAATTCAGCTTCGACTCTACGTTCGATGATCTGTTGTAGCTTACGTTCAATCGCGCAGAAGTTCTTAAAGTCATCTTTAGACAGCAGCGACACTGCTTGACCTTGATTACCCGCACGGCCGGTGCGACCGATGCGATGAATGTATTCATCAGCTGGGTAGGGCAGGTCGTAGTTGATGACCAGATTAAGATTGTCAATATCAATACCACGAGCGACCACACCCGTAGCAACAATATATTTGACCTTGCCAGATTTAAAGTCTTGAAGAACCTGCTCACGCACTGCTTGGCTGCGACCGCTATGAAAACTTTCGGCTTGAATACCACGCTTTTCTAGCTGGCTGACAAGTTTTGCTGCGCCATGTTTAGTGCCGATAAAAATAAGTGCCTGCAGCCAGTTATTTTGGTTGATAAGGTGGCTTAATAGGGCTGATTTTTTATCTTTATCTACAGGGATTGCCCACTGCTTGATAAGTGGTTTACTGTTTTTACTTATCAGTGATATTTCTGTGGCTTTTTTGATATTGGTTTTAGCTAGGCTGCGAACCGCATTATTTAAGGTCGCTGAGAACAACATGCTTTGACGGCGCTCAGGTAAACGCTCAACAATACGATTGATATCATCAATAAACCCCATGTCGAGCATACGGTCGGCTTCATCAAGTACCAACACTTCAAGCTCATCAAAATGCAATGCTCGCTGGGTGTACATGTCTAAGAGCCTGCCGGGTGTGGCTATCAGAATATGTACCCCTTCAATCAATGTTTGCTTTTGTGGTTTGCTGTCAACGCCGCCGTACATGGCTAACGCATTAATGTTAAGGTTTTTGCTATAGGCTTTAATGTTGCTTTGGACCTGCAATACCAGTTCACGGGTTGGGGCTAGAATCAGTGCTTTAATGCGTTTTGGTCTAACGCCTTGGGTTGCTGCGCCGCTTGCTACTAATCGCTGTAAAATAGGTAAGACAAAGCTAGCAGTTTTACCGGTACCGGTTTGTGCCGCTGCGATAATGTTATTGCCTGATAGCGCCACTGGAATCGCTTTAGCTTGAATAGGCGTTGGCTGCTGATAATTCAGCTCATCTAAGGCGTTGACGATAGGTTGGGATAGTCCAAGCTTGGCAAATGACATGAATGAATCTCGATTTATGGGAGTGATATTGACTAAGCAGTACCTAGCGCTGCTCATAGAGGTCAATTGTATCAGCAATCACGGTGCTGGCGTAGTGAATGCACGTCGTTATTCATTTCGATGGTAAGTTTTGCGTAAGCAGTGGCTGATAAATTCTTGTTTGCTTAACGGTCGATAGAACAAGAAACCTTGGAAAAAATCACACTCAAGATCTTTGAGTGTTTGATATTGAGCCTGATTTTCTATCCCTTCTGCCACTACTTTTAAACCAATATTGTGTGCCATGGTAACTATGGCTCGTATTAACGCGTGACTTGATGGTGTTGTTTCTAGATTGGCGACAAACGAATGGTCGATTTTTATGATATCGATTTCAAGCTGCTGTAAGTATGAAAGCGATGAGTAGCCTACTCCAAAATCGTCGATAGCAAATTTAATTCCCTGCTGGCTAAGCAATTGCATTTGTTGCTGGATAGAAGTGCCTGGTGTCATTAAGGTGTTTTCGGTAACCTCGATTAAAATAGAGCCAGGCTTAATCGGGTTATTTGCCAAGGTTTGCAGCCAATTTCTTGCCCACTTTCCGCGTTCGTCAATTTCAAGTGGTGATGTATTGAGGCTAATTTGAATGTCGGTGTTTATTTGCTGCAGCTCTAAAGCATCGTTGACCACCTGATTAACGACCCATTGACCAATCTCTTTAATCAGCCCATATTCTTCCGCTAGAGGGATAAACTCGCTGGGACCCAACAATCCTTTGTCTGGGTGTTGCCACCTAAGCAGAGCTTCAGCTTTGGTGATTAGTGGCTCATTAGCTTTTAAGATTGGCTGATAATGCAGCGTTAGTTGTGAGTCGTAAATAGCTGTCTTTAAGTCTTCCACTAGCTGGCGTTTTTTAATAGCTTGTTCTTCAATGGAATAGCAAAAAAACTCAAAGCGGTTACGACCTTTGTTTTTCGCCAAATACATAGCTTGGTCTGCATGTTTGATTAATTCTTCTAGCGTATCGCCATCTTTTGGCGCAATGGTGATGCCGGTGCTACCTGTAATCTGAATCCGTTCGCTTTTAATAACTATGGGATCCATCAGTGTTGTTTTTATCTGGTTCGCAATTTTAGTTAGCTGCTGCTTATTACAAACATCTTCGAGAATGATGGTAAATTCATCGCCGCCCAGTCGAGCTACAGTGTCATGCTCACGGACACAGTTCTTTAAACGTTTAGAAACCTGCTGCAACAATAAGTCGCCATAGTCATGGCCTAAGGTATCGTTAACTTCTTTAAAGCCGTCTAAATCAAGAAAGATAAGTGCGAAAAACTTGTCTTTGATGAGTAGCAACCCTTGTAATTTTTCATAAAAGTAACGCCGGTTCGGTAGACCTGTTAAACCGTCTTTGTAGGCTAATTCGAGTAACTGTTCATTAGCGGTTTCTAACTCTTCTGTACGCCTTTTCACCTTGGTTTCAAGGATATTATCCCTCTGTTCAATGGTTTTAAGCATGTCGTTAAATCGATTACTTAGCTGGCCGACCTCATCGTTGGGTAGCTCTTTGGCGCGCAGGCTGTAGTCATTTGAATGACTTACATCGTCAGCTACTTTAGCAAGGTGTAAAATTGGTTTGAGGAATCTACGTCGCAAAATTAACGACAGTAACAAACTCATCGCGAGCGTAAATATCAACAATCCCACCACAAAATAGCCATATACAGTGGCTTTATTAACGATGTAGCTGTCATCGGCAACAATAACCAAATAACCGTAGCGCCTGCCGTCGAGTACGAGCTCATGGGCGATAGTAGTCGTATCAATTAATTGATCGCGTATCGAATGACTGTCGTTACTGACGACTTTATTAGCACTGGCGAGTACATTGTGCTGAATGTCGGTGACTTGAATTGACACAATGTCGCTGCGTATAAGTATTGGGTCTATAAGTTCTTGTATAGCATCTTTATCATCGAACAATACGGCAGCGGTAATGGTTGGCGATAGAATTTCCTCAAGGGTATTCAGGCTATCAACTTGTTCTTGTTTAGCTGTGGTGTACTCATAAGCACTGAAGGTAAAGGTGATTATGACAATAGCTGTGATTGCCACACTCATTAAGATAAGCAGTAGCTTCTTGCCGATAGAGTTGAGTGCAAATATGTCTCCCATTGGCACTACCTCTCAACCACACGGCCAAGCCTAAGCACTTTTGAGCTCATGGATAGCCCTGATTGCTTGAGGTGTTTGGGGGAGATTTCGAAACGAATTTTACCACTTGCTAGAAAAAAACGTATGTGACCACCTTGCTTAATGAAATGCTCTGTTTCGCCGATGAACATAGTATTTTGGTGTTGCTGATGATTGATGGTTGGCCAATTTTCTTGAGTATTGGCGCTGACAAAAAACATGTCACACTGTTGTATCGATGCAGAAGATTGGGAAATCGTTTGGGTGGTGATCGGTTTGTGTTTTACGTTACGGTCACCGAGTACTCGGTTAGCTATAGCAATGAAGTTATGGTCCTGACTGCAAATGACAAAGTTGTCGCGCTCCGTGAATGATGAGCTCCAACGTCCATATAAGGCAAAGTTGTATAAAAAGCCTGCTTTAATAGCATAT
Organism: Shewanella sp. WXL01; assembly: GCF_012263345.1. Taxonomy (NCBI): domain Bacteria; kingdom Pseudomonadati; phylum Pseudomonadota; class Gammaproteobacteria; order Alteromonadales; family Shewanellaceae; genus Shewanella; species Shewanella sp. WXL01. The sequence continues at coordinate 255,155 of NZ_JAAIKQ010000003.1, forward strand.
TCTTTGTCGCTGGCTTGTACTGAAGGTATGGCAGCGCCGCACATAAGGGTAATGGCCATAAGGTTGGTCACGAGCCGATTTAACTGGCGCCAAAGCATAATTTAAAAGTCCACCGCTAGTTTGCCAGTGATACTCTCGTCTATGTAGTTGGGGATGGTGTATGTCTCGTTGGTATTTTCAAATTCTAAATGGGTGTTAGCAATCAGGTTTTTGCCTATGAGAGAAAAGGTGATGTAGTCACTAATCGCCCAGTTCCAGGTAACATCTAATGCAGTGTAGTTATCAGTGTTATAGGCATTGCTTTGCTCATGTCTGAGTACGGCGAAAAGGTTTTGACCTGCAACATAGCGCCAATCTGCTTTAAAAAAGGTTTGTTTGCTGGTGGAGTTGCGCCCGATGGCGGGGAAGGTGTTAGCTTGCAGATCGTATTCAAAGTGGTTGTAGCTGTAGCCAAGTTCAGTGTTGAAGTTGTCTGATACTTGCCAGCTTACGCCAATATCGCCGCCATAGGTATTAAGTTCAGCATTAGATACCATGTCTAGGCTAATACTGGTTGAGCGCAGCGCATCAAGAGCATTCGCTAGCTGTCCTTGGTTTAAATGATTGAAAAAGCTATCGAAAAGATGAACATCCGGCTCAATCGTCAGTACCGTCGCATCAGTAGATTGAGTGCGATATAACGATAAGTCTAACTGCCACTTATGATCATTGTAGCGATAACCTAACTCGTAAGATGTGGATTTTTCAGAGTCTACTTGGTTATTGCCATTAAGAATGGTTCTGACTGCATAGTTGTCGATGAACTCAATCCCTGTTTCAGCAGGCAGAATACTCTTTACCTTAGTACCATTGATTACATAATTGTCATTGTATTCAATTAGCGCTGGGATACGGCTGGAGCGAGAAACGGAAGCCCAATATGTATGCCTAGGACTTGGGTGCCATAACATTCTCACTAATGGCTGATGCTCCCATTCGGTCAGCTCGTTATGCTCGCTACGAATACCTGCAATGAGTTTGAGTTGCTCCGGAATTATACTATATTGCGCCTGCACAAATCCGCCATATTGCTGCAGGGTGTCTAGTCTTGTATCACTAAAAATAAAAGGACTGTCGTTAAAGTTCACGTCGATAGCTCGGTAGATTAAGCCTAAATCGAATCTCAAGTCTTGGTAGAGAAAATTGAGTTGATAATCAGCATCGATGGATGTGAACTCTTCTTCTAAATAAATGTGTGAGCCTGTTTGTTCAAGCCAGGATAACTGGAGCATTTGGTTGGCTTGCGACGAGATACGGTTTTCAATTCGCCCCATCACGCGGATGTCTTTACGGTTAAATTGACCACTAAGCGGAGTGTTTAAGTTTGTTTCATCAATTACACCGCGATAATTCTGACCATAGTCAGAGCGAGTATGATCAGTTTGAATAAACCCGGACCAACTGTCATTGATATTGACGTCAAAGCGGGCGCCAAATGATGTTTGCTCTATGTTATCTACAGGCGGTAAATCAAGTGCGGTGGAAGACGGCTCACCGTCGCGCAGCTGGCCATAGACGCGATAACTCGCTTTTGATCCAATATCGCCACCATAACGAAAATTAGCTTGATAGTTCGTCAAACTACCTGTTGCCATATCCGCATATATGCCACGGGTGTCGAAACTGTTTTTGGTAATAATGTTAATCACGCCATTGGTTGCATTACTGCCCCATAATAAGCCACCTTGACCGCGAATAACTTCAATGCGTTCAATGTCATATAGAGGGACATTGAGCGCTTCCCAATAAACCGCAGAAAATTTAGGAGTGTATAAGTTTTGACCGTCAATCAGCACTAACATCTTGCTAGAAAAGCGTGAGGCAACACCACGACTCGTAATCGCCCATTGATTATTGTCGAGTTGACGTACGACTAGCCCCGGCACCATTTTGAGTGCTTCGGGTACCGATTGCGCCCCGGAGTGGGCGATGCGTTCATTGGTGAGCACGTAGATTGAGGCAGGTGTATTAAACGCTGTTTCGGCGCGTTTCATAGCTGATGTGGCTTGCACATCCATTGACATTAGCGACTCAATATCAAGATCTGGCAGCAGGTCGGCACCAACCACATTGCCATGATAACAAAGCGCTAAACTGCTTAGCGCAACGACAGTTTTAAACAATGAGCCTCCTGCTAGCTAAATCAATATCCAAAGGTTTATTTTTATCATCAATCCATACAATAAAACCTAGTACATAAGCACTAAAGAGCGAAGCTCTAGGCTAATAGATTATGCTTGCTCGTTTAAAAAGTGTACGGAAATGAAATAAGTCAGACTTTAGAATGATGGGCTTAGGAGAAGTAGTCGATCAAGTAATCTGGATATTGCTTAGTTGGGTGTCGATGTGGTTGAAGCTCCGGTGATGAAATTAGCTAAAGCCATGTTATCTATAGATATAGCATGGCCTGAACCACAGAATTATGAGAAATTATAGATCAAAGTGAGCTGCGTATGGGTCATTGTTGGCATCGTTGATCCATTGATACTCTGTCAACCTTTGGATGCGTCTTGCTTCTTTGTCACCGTGAAGTTTAGCAACCCAATATAGGGCTGCGTCAGTGCCTGCTGATACACCGGATGAGGTGAGGAACTTACCATCATCTACCCAACGTGCCTTTGGTTGCCACACAATGTGTTCGTTGAGTGAGGTAACCCAAGGGTAAGCCATTTTATTGGTGGTGGCCTTTAAGCCATTCATAACCTTGGTTTTTGCGATAAGCGCAGTGCCGGTACAAATGGTGAAAACTGACTGACTCAATGCAACCTGACGCTCCATCCAGTTAATTAGTGCTGCGTCATTAACTAAGGTTCGTGTCCCCAAGCCGCCCGGAATAATGAACAAATCACACTCATACAAGGCGTTGGTCAAACAGTCGGCAACCACGCGCGGCCCTTGATAACTTCTTACTACATCTTTTGCTGCTACTAACTTAATTTCAGCATTTGGCATATGCCCTAGCATTTCGATTGGCCCATGAAGGTCAAGTGTTTCATAATCATCAAATACTAACGCTAGAATTCGGTATTTTCCTGCTTGAAAAAGTGGGGCTTGGCTAACTAAACCTGATTGTGGCTCCGCCAGAGCCGGAGATAACATGAAAGGAGCTGCACTGAGCCCAACGAGGCTAGTTTTTAGAAAATGGCGGCGAGAAGTCATAATAAAAGCTCATGTGAGTAATTTAGCTGAGCATTATATTGCACTACTACTGTTAGAACCTTGATGTAGAGCGCTAAATCTAGAAAAAATTCGAGTTTTAAGGTTTTTTATCTGCTTCTATGTATGAAAAAGGCCAATCAACTGATTGGCCTTTGTATGTCACATGCGAACTGAGTTAGCGACGTCTTCTACGTCTTCTCATACGGCCTTCGCGATCCGCTTCAACCTCTTCCTCGTCGTGAAGTTCTTGAACGGGTTCATTTGCTGGTTGAGGGTCGTCTTCGCCAGTCGTCAACTGAGTGACATTGCTTTCGACTTGGCTATCCGACTTTTTTGCGTCACCTTTGAACACAGACTTTAAGATACCAGTAACACTAGACTTCTCTTCTTCAACTTGAGGCTCTTTAGCTTGTGGCTCTTCAGTAAATTCAATTTTGTCTATTTTAGCTTTAGCAGCTTTTTTAGGCGCTTCAGCTACAGGGTCAAGGCTAGCAGCATCTTTTGGACGCACTGCGACGTTGTCTAATGAAGCTGACTTAGGCTTTATCTCAGCGACATTGTCATGCAGGTCAGCAATATTGCTTACCGCTGATGGCGGTACAGATTGGCTTGCAAGTGATTCAGCCTCACGTTCTGCCACTCGTTTATCAAACTCTGCAACGACTTCATTAATTTCGGCCTTGGCAATACTAAGTGCGCTAGCTAACTCATCAAACGTCGCATGGAAGCCATCGTGCTTTTGCTCAAACGGCTTGATGTTACCTTTCACTTCGTCAGTTAAATTATTCGTTAGGCGCTTATAGATATTGATCTCTTGCTCAAGCTCGTACAGATAAGTTTTGGTAAACTTAACTACATCATCCATTGCTTCAAGCTTGGTAAATAATTCCTGCTTTTTCTCGGCAAAACCATCAATCATAGATTGCGGAATTTGCGCTGGTGGTGCCATTTCGGGCACTAGACCAGCAAATTCAGAAATTGAACCTACAGGTTTCCAGTGGGTAAAAGCTGGATTCCAACCGTAACAATCAGGTGCATTTTGAACAATGGCTTGTGCCTCTGCTTCAGAAATGGGACCTGTTACTTCACCATTTTTTGAAATAAACCATTTAGTCATAATCGTGACTCTTATATCAGGTTAACCAACATGAGCTAACTCAAGTGGTAAAAATATGTTCGAACTAATTATCTGAAACGCCAGCAAGGTTTTTCTGTAATGCCGCATACTGCTCATTTACACTGCGGAGGGTATTCTTCACTTGCTCGTTCAAGTTTTGCGTTGTGGTTTTACACTTGTTGGTATCACGGTCTAGATCGTTCAGAGAACCGTGAATAACCTGAAGTGTGCCTTCAATACGATTCAACGCAGAGTTTAGTTCTTGCTCTTTTGCCAACATTTTTTCAATCAGCTCTTGTGGCACATCGATTGGCGGAGGCGGTGGAGATACAGCGATATCGAATTCTTCGACGTCGCAAACTGGGATCCAATGAGCGTAAGATGGGTGCCATGCATAACTTTGAGGATTGGCTTTAATAAATTCATTTGAATCAGCTAATCCAAGCGGTCCACTTACCTCACCGTTATTTGAGAAATACCACTGTTTCATTGTCGACTCTTATCCTTAACTAGCATTTAGCTAACTTATTCCTATTAAATCAGATTGTTACGGTGCACTCGAAACAATTAGATTCTAGAGGCGTAGGCTGCACTGGCAGGGTAACGCAAATAGCACCGATACAATTTCGTTACATTAACTTAAATTTGTTCACATCGCTACACTTGTCATTAATTCAATTGAAATTTTTTAATGCAGTTTAAACTGCCTTAGCCTCGATCCCTTGATTAAAGGCGATCGCGCAGATCAATTTATTGGATCAAAAAATATAAAAACAGTGTTCTAAAAATGAATAAGTTATATAAACCCCGTGTGCGGGGCATTACATAGGATGGAATTAAATTCATCACAGCTTGTTATAAAGGATTAAAGTTTGTTCGGAAGGGATTTTATCTTCACTGGCGATCTTGACGATCTGTGCTCGAGCTGATCGCAGATCATTAAGTCATTTTCGCGATGTATTTATCTGTGGGAAGTCGAATGACATTTACGTGTTTGTATCAAGCTAAAATTATGAACTACGACTCAAGTCCTAGCCGTTGTAAATTACCACTTACAAAGACTTCTGCGAAACGGGGAGGTTTGCTAGGTGCTTGGCGCTGATTTGGGGGAAATAAATAGCTATGCTACTTGCGAATATAGATAGCTCTCTTTCTGGCGCTGCGATTTTAAGCGTTTGAATTTTAACATTTTAAAGACTTGCTTACATTTTATGGGATCGGGTTTTGATAAAATGTAGACAGACGTTTGAATGCTTGCTTAAATGGTCGGAGGTGTCTTTGATGTATTTGCTCTCCCTAAGAGGGGGCGGTAGGGAAGTGAAGTTGAGACACACAGGACGTGAAGCCTTATTCGGATAACTTAGTCGCATTATTACAATCAACAGTAACTGGGTGTAATGCAGCGGCGAGTGACGAAATACATCAAGGATAATAATAATGAAACTCAACAAACTCATGCTAGCCATCGGCGTAGCAACCGGGGTGTTTATTACCGGTTGTGGCGACGACACCACCTTCGAAAAATTCACTATCGATCCAAAACCAGAGCCAGAAGTCATTCCGCCGCTACAGGCGTTTGACGCAGATGGCACGCTTAACGCGACGATTCGCCGTACCAGTTATGGTGTGCCTCATATTGAAGCTGACAATCTGGAAAGCCTAGGTTTTGGTAGCGGCTACGCACAGGCTCAAGACAACCTGTGTATTTTGGCCGACAACTTTGTCAAAGCGAACTCTGAGCGCTCAATGTACTTTGGCCCTCATGCGTCAATTGACTTCACAACAGGTATGCCAACGGCGGAAGATAACGGCAACCTTATTTCAGATTTTGGCTACAAGGCGTTGAAAATTCGTCAGCTGGCTGAAGAGCAATATTCGCAATTTAGTTATAACTCGCGCGCGTTAATGGAAGGTTTCAGTGCTGGTTACAACCAGTATCTAGCTGACGTTGCCGCTGAAAAACAAGCGGCAGACCCATTCTGTGCTGGTCAGCCTTGGGTTAAACCGATCTCCGGCGAAGATATTGCCACTTACCTATTCTCAATTGCACTGCTGCCTGGCGCATCTAACTTCCTCGATTTGATTTTCTTTGCTAATCCTGGGGATGGATATGAATATCTGCCAAGAACAGTTGGCGCAGCAACAACCGCGCAATCAACAGCCTTCTTTACCGTTATGCAGCGCGGCCTGGTTGATAGAGCATCGCGTATTACCACGCCGGAGTTAAATAAAGGCGATCTTGGCTCAAATGGTTGGGGTCTTGGTAAAGATAAAACAGAAAACGGCATGGGCATGGTGCTGGGTAATCCTCACTTCCCACACACAGGTAACCTGCGTTTCTGGCAATCACATTTAACTATTCCAAATCAGCTAGATGTTATGGGCGGCTCACTTGTAGGTATGCCTGGTTTGGTTAACATCGGCTTTAACAAAGACGTTGCCTGGACTCACACCTTCTCGACCGCAGAGCATTTTGTGATGTACAACCTCACATTGGCTGAGGGTGACCGAATGACTTATTTGGTGGACGGTAAGCCAATGCCAATCACCAAAGAGACAGTTTCAATTGTGGTTAATGGTGGCCCTGCTGGCATGTTAACGGTGGAGAAAGACATCTACACCACAGCCAAAGGTCCTATCGTTGAAGCGCCAGCGAATGTTGCGCCATTTGGTTGGGATGACAATCAAGCCTTTATGGTGCAAGACGTTAATATGGCGAACAAAGATCCACTGGATCATTGGTTAGCGATGAACCGTGCATCAAATAAAGATGAGTTCCAACAAGCTTTTAAAGACTTTGATGGGGTGATCTTCAACAACACCATGTACGCCGATAAAGAAGGTAATACTTTTTATATCGATGACTCAACTGTACCAGGCCTATCTGAAGTAGCAGTTGCTCAGTTAAAAACTAACCCTGAGATCATTGCCATTAAGCAAATGGCTGGCTTTACGGTATTGCCAGGCAGCTTGTCGATGTTTGCCTTTGATGGACCGACACCTTATGAGCGGGCACCTAAGCTTGAGCGCAGTGACTTTGTACAGAACTCAAATAATTCGTTCTGGTCGACTAACCTAGAAGCACCATTAGAAGGTTACTCACCTATGTATGGTGTGGAGCGTGGACAGCTATCAATGCGTACCCGCTTAGGTTTGAAGCTGCTTGAAGATGCTGCAGGTGACGATGGCAAGTTTAACCTTGATGAGCTTGAAGCTGCGGTGCTCAATAACCGCGCTTATTTACCAGAAATGGTACTTACTGACTTAATTGCTCAGTGTGAAGCGCAAGGCAATACACCAGTGGATGTTGCAACTGGCGTGAGCAAAGATATCAGCGGCGCATGCAACGCACTGAAAATGTGGAATGGTGTGCAAGATAATGACAGCAAAGCTGGCGCACTTATTCGAGAGTTTGCTCACCAGTTTAGTCAGTCGAGCATGCTAACTGTGCCATTTGATTACACTATGGCGGCAACGACGCCTAACACTTTAACCACAGATGGCAGTGCATTAGTGGCATTAGCGCGTGCAGCATTGAACGTTGAAGCCGCTGGCTTTGCGTTAGATGCGCCACTGGGTGAGGTGCAGTTTGTCGAGGCGTCTCTGCCAACAGGTGAAGCCTCTGGTGCCAAGTTACCTTGGCCTGGTACTCACAACGCTGAAGGTGGCTTTAACGTATTTTCAACCAGTACAAGTGGAGATGATACGCTTATTCCACAGCATGCCTATACTCGTGTAGTCGACCCTGTATCTGGCACAAATTTACGTTCAGGAATGACTGAGGAGGGCTATCACATTCGTTACGGTTCAAGCTGGATGATGGCAGTAAGCTTTACTGAAGAAGGTCCAAAAGCACGCGGTATTTTGACTTATTCTCAGTCAGGTAACGTGCTTAGCGAAAACGCTAGTGACCAGACTCAGCTGTACTCAAGCCAAAAGCAGTTCCACCCTATGTTGTTCACTGAAGCAGAAATTGCTGCAGATGTAGAATCAACAGTTGAACTGTCGATGGTTAAAGCTCAATAGGTGACTAACCTCAATAGATAGCTGAACGCCATAGATAACTAGAGTCCACAGCTGTCTGTTAGCTAAACTGACAAATGAGTGATTTGAAGCCCGCATTATGCGGGCTTTTTACTTTGAGTTACTGCTGAGCTGATTGCATGTGTTTTACAATTATCGGAAGAAATAACTGGCTACCAAACTACTTGAGCCTTTTTAAGGGTGATTAATCTACAAAAATCGCTCGATTTAGCATATTAAACAGGTCTGGTGACGGTAAAACTGTTTAACTCTTCTGGCTGCGCACTTTTGTTTTAGTCAAAAATAGTGCATAAAGATGATGCTCTACGTGTGTATTACAAACTGTTACGTTTTGCTTTTTGATAAATTACAAAGGCTTATACAGTTGTTGTTGCACTTGTATCAGTTTTTACTTGAGCGAGTTTTTAGTCTGTCTTTATTATAAATGTTACAGGCGAGTAACAGCTGCGGCTAACTATTTGTAAACGCGGCCTTTACATACTTGTCTTAGAATTTATCGGCTAGCCGGTAATTAAATGTCATAGCTTAAAATAATAACAATAATCCCAAGGAGAGCGGATGACTCTGGCTCAATACCAAATTGGCCCTTGCACCCTAGATACAAATCTTTTGCTGCTTAGCTGTAATGAGCTTCAGCAAAAACTCCCCGCAAAAGTGTGTGAACTACTCCAGCTTTTTCTGACCAGTGAAGAGAATATTGTTTCACGAGCTGATGCTATTGAGCAGATCTGGGCTGGGAATCAAGGCGTTGGCGAAAAGGGGTTTACCAACTCGGTTTGGGTTATTCGTAAAGCGTTTAAAGATCTAGGTGTCGAAGACGAAGTTTTTCTTACCTTGCCCAAAGTGGGCTATCAATTGTTGCTGAGCAACCAAGCGCTAAACAGTGTAGCAACGATTAATACTGAGACAAAACCGCAAGCAGGCCGCCAAGCGAAGCCTTGGTTATGGCCCGGTGTCGTCGCCTTGTTAATCATGGTGATTGTGGCTCAGGCTTTTTGGCCTAAGGATCCGCAAGCGCCAATAAAAGTGCAAACTAACTCGGTAAAACAAAGCAAAGTCACTAACTACGAAGGTGTTGAAGAGCATATTGCAGTTTCGCATTCTGGGCAGTATTTAGCGATGCAGTGGCGCGCTGGAGAGCAGCTAGGCAAGATCTATATTCAAGACCTTACCCAGCAACAAGCACCGCTTAATCAAATAACTTTAGGTGAACATGAAGAGGCATCACCAGCTTGGTCTTTGTCGGATAGTAAGCTGGCCTATGTGCGCATTGATGACGCTGGTAGCTGCGAGGTGAGGGTACGCCATTTACAGAATAATACCGATACCCTAGTCGCAAGCGATTGTTTTTACTTGCCGTTTAAGCGCGTATTAACCTGGTCAAGTCATGATGATGACACCTTGATTTACGCGAAGCAGTTAGCAGACAGAGTTGCACTCTTTGCCTACTCAGAGCTAACTGGGCAGTCGCAGCAGGTGAGCTTTCCTGCTGAAAACGAAGTCGATTTTGCTCCCCACGAATTAGCTAGCCAAAACCGTTTTGCATTTATACGCGAGAAAAGTGCCTCAATGCAGATGAGCCTACTAGTGCAAAATGGCGCTAAAGTAAAAACGCCAATCACTGATGATGAAAAGCAGCAAAGCCTGACGCCACTCATTCAAAATCGGGTGACCATCGTCGACTTTGATTATGACGTTAGCGAGCAAGTGTTCTACGTTAATTACTTAGATGGCGGTGAGTTATTATTGTCGAAAATCGGCCTTGATGGTGAATTGTTACAATCAATACCCCATAGCGGCATGCCAAGTAATCTGAGTTTTGACCAAGCCAAACAAACCTTGTTTAGTAGCCAGCACATTTCCAAAGAGTACATAGCTCAGGTGAAGCTCGCCGATAAACAAACCATCAATACCATTTCATCATCTTCACGTGACATGTACGCGCGTTTTTCTAAACAAACTCAAGATGTGTTGTTTTTGTCTAATCGGGCCCAGCTTTGGGCAGTATGGAAAAGCAATGGTGCCAGTAGCATTAATCTCACTAAGGATATGGGCAATGCCGGCGTGCCCAGTGTGTCACCCACATCGTCGCAATTTGCTGTCAGCATTAATAAAGATAATGACCAAACCTTGTACCTGGGTAATATCAATAGCGCGATTTTCACCCCAGTTGATACTCAAGGGGTGACAGCTGAAAACCTGTCATGGTCTAGCGACGGTAACACCTTGTATTTTAAAGGCACCAAAGCTGGCGACAATGCGATCTATGCATATGATATCGCCACCAAGCAACAAACAGTGGTGCTAGAAGGTGAGGGTAATTACGCACTGGAAGGTGAAGCACCGCATATTTTGTATTTGTCTAAATTTAACCAAAATGGCATCTGGCGTTTTGACCGCAACACTTCACAGCTTACCCGAATTACTGATGCGTTAACCAAGTACGATTTTGGCTCATTTTTCTACCAAGATGGTTATGTTTATTTTGTGATGCGAACAAATGAGCATGACAAAATTGAGCGTATTTCGTTAAGCGGCGAGCAGCAAACCGTGTTAAGTTTTTCTGCTAACACCATACGCAAGTTCTATGGCTTATCACCCGCCGATGAAGGGGCTATTTTGCTGACTTTAAAGGTGGCAAATGAGGCTGATGTAATGAAATACCGATTAGCGAACGATTAATTTAATTTTACGTAAGCTAATGATTATTATGGTAATAGATTTTTAAAAGAGGTCAAAAAGATATCTAAAGATTAAAAACTGAGTATTATCTGAGCTTTATCAGATTGAGCCCCATTTCGCTCAAGGTTATTAATTGTGACAGCTTTGTTAACGAGGCTGAAAAACAACTATAACGACAAGGAATGGAAATGAAATTCAAACACTGTACTCTCGCGATGTGCGTTTCAGCCGCACTCATGACGACCGCATTTTCCACTCAGGTTGATGCGACTGTTTCGACAGATGTAAAACCGGCATATGGCCAACAACAAGCGCTAAGAACCGCGTACACTTTTTATCTTAATGATGTGTCTATGCTTGCGAGTGAAACCCAAGCCAAGGCTAGCTTGGCGCAGGTTCAAAAGCAGCAGCAAGCCTTTTTTGATGCGGTAAACCAGATTGACGGTAATGCCAAGCTTGTGTCTAGCTCTCGCCTGTTAGCCAACATAGTTACCATTGAATTAAACCCAGAAAATCTGCCAGCAGTTCAAGCGTTAACCGACGTTAAGTACACCTTTAAAGCTGCAGAAACCGTGGTGTTGGGAAGCAGTAAAAGCACTGATTTAATGAGCAATCAGGCGGTGTTAAGTGCAACCCAATCTGCGCAAATGAGTGAAGCAGGTGATGTAGCTAAGTTAGCGCCATACACAGGTAGCGAAACCGCGGGTAATGGTGTCAGTGTTGCGATTATTTCCACTGGTATTGATTACACCTTAGCCGAGTTCGGCGGCTCCGGTGAATATGGTGATACCTCAGATCCTGAAGTGCCACCAGCAAAAGGCACCTACATGGATGCGCTAGTAAATGGCGCGATTGAATATGATGGCTTCCCGACTGCTGTTGTCACAGGTGGCTGGGATTTTGCGGGTGAAAACTGGGGTAACGATGCCAACCCAATCGATCAAAACTACCAGTATGAAAGCTGGAATGGTTGGGTGTTCCCAACGGGGTTAGGTACTGAGATTGCCAGTATCGTCCACCAGCTTGCGCCTGGCGCTGAGCTACATGCTTACAAAGTAGCAAATGTGTCTCCTGCTAGCTGGGACCCAGACACTCTTGAAGTACAAGTGCCGACCATGGAAAAAATCATCATGGCACTTGAGCATGCACTTGACCCTAACCAAGATGGCGATATGTCAGACCGTTTGGATATCAGTTTGATTGATGCGGGCGGTGCAGGAGCGTTTTTTGATATTGACGGTAACGCTGGTCCTGGCCTGATGCAGCTGATGATTGAAAAAGCCGCGGGTCAAGGTATGACTATCGTGACTCACGCGGGTAATGGTGCTGAGTACTCAACATTTGGGATGGCTGAAGCCAAACACCGCAGCTGGATTTCATACGAAGGTAGCCCAACATCAGCCATTACGGTTGGTGGCGTTGAGCTGCAAGATGGCAATACAGTCGTCCCAGCCTGGGCACCAATGGGGCCAGTACGCGGCTCACAAGCTTTAAAGCCTGAAATTGTCACTCACACCAATGATGTGCCTGTGGTCAAAATCTCTAATGAAGACCCAGATGCGCCGCGCATGAGCACTCGCTCAGATATTCTATCGGGCGCTGCGAAAATTGCGGCGGCTGCGGCAGTGATTAAGAGTCATCACCCATCATTTGGCCCAACTGAAATCAAGGCCATGCTGGCTAATACTGCGGTAAATGACGGTATTTTACGTACAGACGGTGCCACTACCGCTGAGCTGCTATCTGTGGGTCATGGTGTAGAAGATGTGGCGGCTGCCGTGGCGTCGCCGGTAGTGATGTGGGAGTCAAGCAGTCATCAGCCATACATTCAATTTGGTATGCACGAAGTGGATGAGCAAAAAGTCATTCATAAGAAATTGACCATTAAGAATGTGTCAGATACTGCGCAAACCTACGCCGTTGAATTTAATCCATTTGGTGATAAAGCCGCGCAAGATGCGATTACCGTTAATCTGCCTCAATCTGTAAGCATTCCTGCAAATGCGACTGTGGTTGTGGATGTAACTTTGACCATTGATGGCACCATGCTCCCGCGCTGGCCGCTATTTATGACTCAAGATCACACAGATGAAAACCTGACGGCGACAGAGCTAAACGGTTACTTACAGTTTACCGCTGAAGGTAAACCTCCGCTAAAACTTGGCTGGATGGTGCAAGCGCGTAACAGCACTAAAATCAGCAAAAAGCCGATGGCTAAAGAGTTTCCTGAGTACTTAGGTTGGAATTCGGATCTTGGACAAACTGAGTGGTCACACTTTGACTGGGCTCGCAGCCTATACCCTGACAACCAGTATGGTGACCCACATTATCAGGCGTTTGCTGCCTCTTTTACCAACAACTCTCAAACGGAAACGACCTTTCAAGCTTTCCCACTTTGGATTAAGAAAGACATGGAACCAGAGGGAAAAGAAGAGGTCGCTGGTCATAAAATCCGCGCAGTAGGTGGCGGTATTTATGATGATGCTATGTGTGGCGAAACCGGTAAGAAACTCGTGGTTGCAGTTAACTTTTTTCAGCCTGCACAAATGGCGACAGCTAATTACAGCGATAAAATCGGCCCGTTGCTGTTCTTCTACGACTTATTTTATGAGCAGTTAGTGCGCGATAATGGCTGGGATGAGAGCTTTCTAGGCGCTTACATTTACGATGAAGCAATGATAGTTAACCAACCTTTTGTTGCCCTAAATGACAGTGGTCAGCCAACGACTTTCTTTATCGACTACAACAAGGCGTTTGACCCGGCAAACCGCAATGGTCGTTACACTGAATCAAGCGTGCCGACTTACTTTACCAACAATGGCCGCAACATTGTGTCTCAGTTATGTGTTGAAGACTTATTCCACCATGACCTAGACAGCGTGGAAGACTTTGACCAAAACTTTGGTTTCCATATCGAGACTGACCGTGATGCGGGTATCGATAAAGGTGACGGCCTGATTATGGTTAACCCACTACGCAAAGGTTACTACACCTCAGAAACTCAGTGCTTCACTGACTGGTTTGGTAACGAATACTGTGAAGATGTGGTGACTGATAAGTCAGTTAATGTTGGTTTCGCCAGAAAGTCAGACGGTGATGATGTATCAAGCTTAACCTTCTCGCATCAAATTACCGTGGCACCAGGTGAGGAAGTGTATATTGCATCAGCTTCTGCACCAGAGGTTTGGGGTGGCCCAGTCGGTGAGCCCGATAAAGCCTTTATGGTGATGAGTAGCAATGATGACTTCTTCCAGTTTGGTGTTAATGGCTATCGTGATGCAGACGGTAACGTGATCGCTAAAGTAGTCGACAACCAAATGTTTATGGTTGAGGAAAACGCCGCCGCTGGCACTGTGGTTGGTGAACTTGAGTTAGAAACATCAGGTTTCTTTGCTATTAACGGTGATTCGACCGAAGACTTCGAGTTAATGATTGTTAACTCACTTCCGGGTACACCATTTGCGATTAACCAGGAAACCCATGAGCTATATGTGGTTAACCCGGACGCGTTGGATTATGAAGCCCTGCAAAGCTATGACATCAAGTTGCTAGCTAAGAGTGGTAATACTATTGGTGAAACTGCAGTCGTCACAGTAAACGTTGGTAACATCAATGATGTTATGCCAACTCTAAACTCTGCGGTTGCTGATGCGATTAGCGTCCCTGCGCTTAGCTTTAATCAAGGCGAGAGCGCAAGCTTTAGTGTTGATATTGCAGGCCTGTTTACTGACGTTGAAGGTGATGCGCTGAGTTATTCGGTAATGGGTGATGGCTTTAAGTCATTGAGCCTAGACGGGATGATGGTCATGGGTGAAGTGGAAGCGTCTGGTAACTATCAATTTACTGTTACCGCTTCTGATGGCGAGCATGAAGTGAGCCATAGCGTTGATGTGGCAGCAGAAATGATTGCCACTGACGATGACTCAGGCAGTAGCCTAGGTTGGTTGTCATTGTTAATTGCAGGCTTTATTGGTCTACGTCGCCGCGCCTAGCGCTTATTGGGAAAGTCCGTATGGGCTTTCCCTTTTTATTCGGGTCTGTTGGTCTTTCAAGATTATTTTTGCAGCTGCTTGTTGGAAATTTATACAAGGCAACGACTTTGATGTGTGGTTATTCCACATGAGTAAGTCGTTAACACAGTAGAAATGACAACAAGCGCTGCCTGAAAGGTTCGTTTAAAAGTACTGTTCTCATTGTTATGAGCCCTGTTGTTAAAATCAATAGGTGTAGGTGACTAGACGTCATCGCTCGCGTCGCGATTAAAGTGCTTTTAATTCGAACAAATTCTAATCAGCAAAGATCAACAGGCCCTAAGGAAATCAAATGAAATTAAGTCGCATTAATTTGGTTATGGGCCTTGCTATGTCAGCGATGTCGGCAAATGTGATTGCCGATGACGCCAGCCCAATCCACACAGTTATTCCGGGTAAAGAAAAACTAAAACAAGTACAAAACGATAAAACCCGCAGTGACAATTTATATTTTATTCGCTTTAACGATGAGCCGTTAGCTACTTATCGCGGCGATATTATGGGTCTAGCCGCCACGCAAATGAGCAAAGGCAGTAACACCACTAAAGCAGGCACATTGGATGTAAAATCTGCTGCTAGCGTAAGTTACAGCCGTTATTTAACTAATAAGCAGCAAACTATTTCTTCTCGATTAGGCAAAAAACTAAAGCGTAGTTTAGACATTAAACATAGCTATCAAATTGTGCTGAATGCTGTTGCTGTTGAGCTAAGCGCTGAAGAAGCGCTGCTTATTGCCAACGATGCTGATGTCGCCAGCGTAGAGCCTGTGGGTATGCATCAGCTACATACTTCATCAGGGCCAGAATTTATTGGTGCTAAGCAGGTTTGGCAAGGCGCTAATGGCAACTTAGCCACCCAAGGTGAAGGTGTAATTGTGGGTATTATTGATACCGGCATTAACGCAACCCATCCCTCTTTTGCCGCCGTTGGTGTTGATGGTTATGAGCACGTTAACCCATTAGGTGAAGGTCAATATCTGGGAGATTGCCAAACCTTCGCTAAGTTTTGTAACGATAAACTGATTGGTATTGTCAGCTACCCAGAGATTGTCGATAACCGCCCTGAAATTGTCGGTCAAGGTTACGCCGATATTGAAGAAAAAGTACAAATGGGCTATGACTTCAATGGTCACGGCTCTCACGTTGCTTCAACCGCTGCGGGTAACATAGTTAAAGACGTTAATTATTATCTTGCAGTGGAAGACGAGCAAGGCGTTATCTCTGGGCCTAGTGGCTTTGTATTTGATGACATTAGCGGCGTTGCACCTCACGCCAATATTGTGTCATATCAGGTATGTACTTATAACGGTGCTTGTTATCCAGAGCTTGCCATTCGCGCTGTTGAACATGCAATTACCCATGGCGTTAACGTACTTAACTACTCAGTGGGTGGCTCTGCGAGAGACCCTTGGAGCTCAGCTGACAGCGTAGCGTTTTTAAATGCACGTGAAGCAGGGATTCATGTGGCAACCTCAGCTGGTAACTCTGGCCCAAATGCACAGACGATTGGCTCGCCGGGTAACTCGCCTTGGATCACCACAGTTGCCGCTTATACTCACGATCGTGGCTTTAGCGAAAAGCAATTATCTGACTTTGTCGGCGGCGATACTACACCAGCAGCATTAACGGGTAAGGGCGCAACAGCGGCCTATACTGCAAGCGTTGTTAATGCTGCTGATTTTGGCGATGGTCAGTGTTTAACACCGTTCGAAGCGGGCACCTTTGATGGTGAAATCGTGGTGTGTGAGCGCGGCGATATTGCCAGGGTTCGTAAAGGTAAAAACGTGCTCGATGGCGGCGCAGGCGGCCTTATCTTAATCAATGTGGCTGGCGGCGCTGAGTCAATTGATTCAGATCACCATTTGCTGCCGGCAATCCATCTATCGGCAACTGATGGCCAAACTCTAGTTGACTGGCTAGCTGCCGGTGAAGGTCATCAGGCTACCATTGGCGATTCGCAGCTGATTAAAGATCCAGAGCTAGGAGATATCGCTGGTGTGTTTACATCACGTGGCCCTAACTTGCCTTATCCAAACATCTTTGCGCCAGATATCGCCGCGCCAGGTGTCGATATTTATGCTGCTAATGCTGAAGATAGACCATTTACTGAAGCAGGTGGCGGCACGCCTTATGTCACTATGTCTGGTACTTCTATGTCTAGTCCTCATGTTGCGGGTGCACTAGCGCTGATTCATGCGTCTCAACCTGATTGGAGCCCAGCGCAAGTGCAGTCAGCGGTCATGTCGACTGCGCATCAGATGACATATAAGGATGATGAATATTCTGGCACAAAACAGCGCTCAGATTTCTTCGACCAAGGTGCGGGTAGTATCCGTATTGCCGATGCCATTAACGCAGGTTTAGTACTTGATATCAGCAAGCAAGAATACGTTGATGCCAACCCAGAAGATGGCGGTGATCCAAGTGCACTAAATAGTACATCTATGGTGCAAAGTGAGTGTGTTTCTAGCTGCACATGGACACGTACAGTGACGGCAGTTAAAGCAAGTAGCTGGAGTGCAAGTTATGAGTACCTCACACCTGGCTTTGACCTAACTGTATCGCCAGCAAGCTTTAGTTTGGCCGCAGGTGAGTCGCAAGAGTTAACCATTACCGCAGCGGCAAACATTGAGTTAGCTGATGAGTGGGTACATGGCTATGTAAAGCTCACGAATGCTGATACGTCTATGAGTGACACTCATCTGCAAGCTACCGTTGGTTTTAAAGCGGGCAAGCTAGTTGAGATAATGACGGCTGAGCTTAACAATGTAGACAATCAAGTAGTGATTAAAGATGTGACTACATCGGGTACCAATGACTTACAAACTAAAGGTTTCGGTTTCTTCCCTGCGGTTGAATATCCGGGCGACGCTGTTGCATCAAGTACCAGTGATGAGCGTGAGTCGCCATGGAATAACCTAGACACCATTCACTCTGTGGGTGTTGTGGTTAAGCCTTACACTAAGCGCCTGATTGCTGAAATTACGTCATCTACCGCGCCAGATATGGATTTATATGTCGGTATTGATGAAAACGGTGATGGTCAGCCAGATGCATGGGAAGTCTACTACTCATTACTGTGTATCAGTGGTCAGGTGGACTCTAATGAATTGTGCGTGATAGAAACGCCTGCTACGGGTAACTACTGGATTTTCGCCCATAACTATCAAGGTAGTGTTGATGGTGAGAGTGACGATGTGACACTGCGTATCACTCAGGTCGCATACACCTACAATGAAAGCTTTGATATCGACGCGCCAACCAGTGTTGCTCAAGATGAAGCTTTTGACGTCACCCTTACGGTGAATGGTTATTTAGATGACAACGAGCAGCTCGAAGTAATGCAAGAAGGTGAGGTGTATTACGGCTTACTAGAGCTAGGCACCACAGCAAATCTTAAGCGCAACGTGGGTGCAACGTTAATCAAAGTGGAAGCTAAAGCCCCAGTTCAAGTCACACCAAATCAAGCACCTGTGTTGGCAAATGCCATTGCCGATGCCGAGCTTGAGTTAGATGATAATGGCGCTGCGACCATGACTATGGATCTGACTAACGTGTTTAGCGATCCTGACGGTGATGCGTTAACGCTTTCAGTCACTGGACATGACGGCGCAAGCATTGATGGCACCATGTTGAGTTTATCTGTTGACGCCGCTGCGACTGTTACCCTGACAGTGACCGCATCAGATGGCGAATTAACGGTAAGTGAAAGCTTTGATGTGGTGGTGAGTGAAGCGCCAGCGCCTGCTGACCCAACACCTGAACCGGAGCCAACACCATCTTCAGACAGTGGTGGTGCGCTAGGCTATTTCGCTGCGCTATTGATGCTAGTCGCTGCGAGTCGCAGACGCTTACTAAAGGTTGCAATGGCTAGCTAATTTAGCTGTTTGCTCAATTAGCGCTTGTTACAAAGCAGCTTTCAATAGAGAGCTGTTTTCAATAAAAAAGTGTTCAGTCCATTTGGATGTGTTTGGCCCGCCTAGCGGGCCTTTTTTGTTTTCAGCCCTAAACCACCTACTTCAGTAGGTGGTTATCATCGAATAGGCCTTGCCTGTAAATTCTAGTGTTCTTCAGTTCTGACTATTTTAGTAATTAGCTTACGTAGCAATGACATTTAAAGCTCGCAGCAAGCACATCCTGTGGGCTCGACGAAAACATCCATGTTTTCAACGGCTTTAAATGTCATCGCAACTGTATGCTTCAACTTTAGCTAGTTAGGCTAGGCTCCCTTTTAGGGAACTCACACAAAGTTACCTTCTTCAGAAGGTGGTAATTCACTTAATCAACCGTCACTTGCGCATTTTTAACTGTGATATTGCCGCTAATGGTTTCTACGCTTAGCTTGCCATCTCCGCTGCCGGCAACAAAGTTAAGCTCTGAACTTGGCATATACTTAGGCTTAACTGGCTTATCTTCTGTCAGCTTGTTACGGATCTTTCCACCTGGGCCGCCAGCAATAGACACTTGCATGGATGGCATAGTCGAAAAGCCGATACTAAGGTTACCGCTGACGCTTTCAATATGGCCTTTACGCAAGCTGTCTGAGAAACCAAGTTCAACATCGCCGCTAACTGTCACCACCTTCACTTTTCCCACATCGCTAAATTGGCCGCGAATATCGCCTGATACCGTTTCAACACTGGCTTTGGTGGCCTTGCTGCTGGCTCTAAGGTCACCACTGACTAGGCGATAGCTAATTTTGCCCATGCTATTTATGTCTTTGATATTGCCAGACACACTTTCTAGCTCGAGCTTGCCCTGGGTATTTTGGCTATTTATGTGCCCAGATACTGTGGTTAACTCGGTATCGCCACTGATTTTTTTCGCCTCGATGTTGCCGCTCACCACCTCTAGTTCCACTTTACCTTGTAGATCATGAAGTGAATAATTTGCCGATACGCCTTCGGCTTCAAGCTGCAATTCATTGGGCACTTTAATGATCAGATTTGAGCCTTGCTTGTTATTGCCTTGATACTGCTTTGGCATTTTATCTTCAATTTCAATGTTGTTGCCGCGTTGCTTAAATATCAGACCTTCTGATAGCTCATCTAGGGTGCCGGTTACTGATACTTCATTTTTGTCCCAACCGATAATTTGCACACTGCCGCGCTGTACTTGCACATCAATATTCGGTGAGCCACTGACAGCAACTTGCTTTGAAACCTGCTCTGCGCTGTAAGCGTTGAAGCTTAGAGTTACTGCGATGAGTAGGGCTGCTTTGATTACGCCCGGTAGATTATTGGCAAGCGGTATAGCCTTATTTGCTAGTAAGTGAGTGCTTAGCTTCATATTGAGGTTCCTTGAGTCTGTTGCTGAAAGTAATGTTGAGATTGTTGTCTTTGTTGTTTGAGTAGTCGTAATTCTCTTTGTTGTAACCAAAGCCACAGTTGCCACAACTGTTGATTAGCAGGGCTTTGTTCTAGTGCCTTTTGAGTTTGCTCAGCGGCGAGTCTTAACTCACTAAGCCCCTGTATCAATGCGCTATCTTGCCAACTTACACTTTTAATATAATGCTCCAGCGTGCTGACCTGCTGTTGGTGCGTCTTAGCAATGGCGTGGATTTCATCGACTAGCTCTGCATGATTAACTGGCTCAACATAATTAACAGGTTCGGAAATAACAGCAGTTGAGTCTTCCACTGGTGCAGGTGCATTGGTATCAATCAACTGCCAGGTGAGTAAACACACACAAGCAAAGCTGGCGGCGATAGCCAGTGGTCGCCAAAACTGACTGTCGCTATTGTCTGTTTGCGTATGGCTGGTTTGTCTACAATCAGTGAGCTCGGGCTCAATAGCGCGCCATAAATCGCGTTGGGGTTTAATGTCGCTCGGTGCCGAGTCAATAAGCGACTGCAAATCGATTTGACCATTGTTGCCATTTGTTGGTGACGTGCTGGAGTCATTGCTGCTAACGTTGTTTTCATTCGTGACAGTCTTTTCATTTATGACAGGGTTTTCACTCATGACAGCATCTCCTGTAATAGTTGTTTGGCTTTAAAATACTGGTTTTTACTGGTGCCCACGGCTATTCCAAGCAGCTTGGCAATTTCATCGTGCTGGTAGCCCTCAAGCGCGGCTAGCACAAACACCATGCGCATGCGCTCAGGCAGTCGCACAATCAACTTATCTAGTTGGTGGTACTCAGTGCTACTAGTGTGTTCATCAGCAAAAGCTTGATCTTGCTGATTTAACTGCTCATGGGATACAAACCGTTGCCAAAAGCTCTTTTGTGCCTTAATGCTGTTGATCGCCTGACGCACACACAAACGATGCAGCCAGGTACTAAACTCACTGTTACCCTCAAACTGCGCCAGCTTATGCCAAAGGCGAACAAAGCACTCCTGCGTAATATCTTCAGCCACACTTGCTTGCCCTGCCATGCGCAAGCTGATGGCATACACCCGGCCATGATGGCGCAAGTACAAGCTATGGAATGCGTTTTTGTCTCCTTGGCGTGCCAGCGCGACAAGCTCAGGGTCTGACATTGGGCTGTTAATAGTGGTGTCCTTTTTGATAACGGGTTCCTTGTTTAACTAATTAGACACAAGCAGATTTAAAATGGTTTATGCAAAAAATTTGTTTTTGATTTTTTTCGTAAAATTGAAAGCCAACTATAATTTACATGCTGGGTTTAACACTAACGAATAGCGATGGCAGATAGTGCTTGCCGCCAGCTAAGGTTTTGATATTGTGTTGAGTAGCAACTCATTAACATATCATTAGTAAATACCTGATTTTACTATTTAGAAATCTAAATAGTTGCCGTTATAAAGGCTAACCCTTTTTATCGCAGCACCTGTAAGGAGCTAAGAATGCTGATAAGAACAAAACTAATAGCTAACGCAACAGTGTCTTTAGTGGCCGTACTAGCAATGTTTTTTCTGCAAACCTTCACCACTTCGACTTTAGAAGATCTTGGCACAGTGACTGAAGACATCCTAAGTATCGAAAAAGAAGTATTGGAACTGCGTAAAGAAGAAAAAGACTTTCTTGCACGCTTAGATATGGAATATGTCGAGGCCCACCAAAAGAACTTTGACGATATTATGGGCTTTATTGGGCATGTAGATGAGGCGATGGAAGATCGCGGTATGCCGACTAATGAGCTCAAGAGCTTAGCGCAAAGCGTGCGGGTTTATCATACCTACTTTAACGAATTGGTCGCCATGAAGCAGGTGATCGGCTTCACCCCTAAAACCGGCCTTTATGGCACTCTACGCTCAGCAGTACACGGAGTTGAGGAAATACTAAAGCAGCATCAGCAAGACGGTTTGTCAGTGATGATGTTGCAGCTAAGACGTAACGAAAAAGATTTTATGTTGCGCCGTGATGCTAAATACATTCAGCGCTTTAATGGCAATATTGAGGCTTTTAGTGCAGCGGTTGATGCATCAGACTTAGATTACAGCGTTAAAAACAATCTCAAAGTAAAAATAGCCCAGTATCGTACTGACTTTAATAACTTAACGGATAATGAAATCAAGCTAGGGTTAACCGAAAATGACGGCAAGCTGGGTCAGCTACGTGAGGCCATTTTCCAAACCGATGCTGTTATTAAGAGTCTGCGTGAAAAAACTATCGTTGAGGTTGACTCGGCGATTGATAGCGCATTTTATACGAGTCTTATTGCCTTCTTGTTAATTGCGATTACCTTAGGCTCAGTGACCTATTACATTATTCTCAATATCATTCGTCCAGTTGAAGATATTACCGAGGTGATAACGCAAATCGAAATCGACAAAGATTTGTCTCTGCGTTGCGATGAGAGCGGCAACGATGAACTTTCACGCATTGCTCAGCATTTTAATGCTATGGTCGCCTCGTTCCAGCACCTTATTGAGCAGGTGAATGATTCTGTAGTAGCCATGAACCATTCTTGTCATGAGCTTTCTGACAATGCGAATCAAGCGTCAGAAGGTGTGTTACGTCAGCTAAATGAAACCGATATGGTGGCCACTGCGGTAACCGAAATGGGGGCAACTATTGAGGAAATTGCTAAAAATACTGAGCTTGCTGCGCAAAAGGCTGGGCAAACCCATGACAACGCTCAGGTTGGTCAAACAGGCGTTAAGCAAACAATTGATAAGATTGAACTGTTAGCCAAACAGCTTAATGACTCATCGCAAGTGGTGTCTGATCTTGAAAGCGACAGTGAAACCATTGGTAGTGTGTTAGATGTGATCCGTGGTATCGCCGAACAAACCAACTTGTTAGCGCTAAATGCGGCAATTGAGGCCGCCCGTGCGGGTGAGCAGGGGCGTGGTTTTGCGGTGGTTGCTGATGAAGTTCGTAATCTTGCAATGCGCACTCAAGAGTCTACAGAAGAGATCTCAGGCATTATTAGTAATTTGCAAAGCCGCACCCAAGCCATTGTGCGTTTGATGGAAACAAGTCAGCAGCAGGGCACCGAGAGTGCACAAGAGGCGGCTAGTGCCGGTGATTTACTGCAGCAGATTAACGAAGACGTGACCAATATTATGGACATGAGCACTCAGATTGCCGCAGCGATTGAAGAGCAGTCAGCGGTGGCTGCTGAGGTAAATAAGAACGTGGTGGTGATCCGTGATATTGCAGAGGCGTCATCACATGCTGCTGAAGAAAATGCCGCATCTTCTGATGATGTGCGTCAGCGTGCAGATGGTCTGCAGCAGGCAGTTAGCCAGTTTAAGGTGTAGCTTTATTAGTCTTTAACTCGGTAATATTTACCCATTAAAAAAGCCTAACGTAAGTT
Organism: Shewanella sp. WXL01; assembly: GCF_012263345.1. Lineage (NCBI taxonomy): Bacteria > Pseudomonadati > Pseudomonadota > Gammaproteobacteria > Alteromonadales > Shewanellaceae > Shewanella > Shewanella sp. WXL01. The sequence goes on from NZ_JAAIKQ010000003.1 coordinate 278,956, forward strand.
AGGCTTTTTTGTGTCGGCAACTTTAGGCCTATCACGCAAAGATAGACGATAAAGCCCAATTAGCTCTTAATGGTTTTTACCCCTTCAGGCGTACCAACAAGCAGTACATCTGCGCCGCGATGAGCGAATAAACCGTTAGTTACCACACCTACAATCGCGTTTATTTTTTCTTCTAGTGCTTTCGGGTCCATGATTTTCATGTTGTAAACATCTAAAATCACATTGCCATTGTCAGTCACCACACCTTCACGGTACACCGGGTCACCACCAAGTTTTACTAGTTCACGAGCTACATAAGAGCGCGCCATAGGGATAACTTCAACTGGTAGTGGGAACTCGCCAAGAATGTCGACTTGTTTAGTGTTGTCGACAATACAAACGAACTTCTTGGCCACAGCGGCAACAATTTTTTCGCGGGTTAGCGCCGCGCCACCGCCCTTGATCATGTCCATGTGACCGTTGATTTCATCAGCGCCATCAACATAAACATCGAACTCAGGCACGCTGTTTAAGTCGAACACTTCGATGCCAAGAGACTTCATCTTTTCAGTTGAAGCTTCAGAGCTAGATACTGCGCCTTCAATATCATCTTTGATCGTTGCTAATGCGTCGATAAAGTGATTCACAGTCGAGCCTGTGCCTACGCCAACAATCGCACCTTGTTCAACGTATTCTAGTGCAGCCCAGCCTGCGGCTTTTTTCATTTCGTCTTGAGTCATGGCCTGAATTCCATAGGGTATGATTAAATTGGCGAGATTATAGCAAAACTTGCTTCAAATAAGAGGGAGAACTTGAGGTATTTTTTGCTCTAGAGATTGTGCTTGTGATAAACCATTTAGGTTAGCAATTGCTTAAACTTTCGGCGAGTGTTTTCGCTTAGGTTAAATTCCTATGTAATTGTCGTATACTCGGGTGGGTTTGGTTAATTATCATAATAATATGTCTCGTTTTTGTTTTTCATCCGCATTAGTTGCTGGGTGTTTGTTGGCATTAAGCCATTTCAATGCGTTTGCTCAGTCAGATGTACTTTCTAAACAACCGCTTGCCGCTAACAGCGTGATGGTGGTGGATTTAAAGACCAATAAAGTTTTGCATGCTGAAAATGCCGATGAGGTGAGCCCAATAGCCTCGGTATCTAAGCTAATGGCGGCAATGGTCGTGCTTGATGCTAAGTTACCGTTAAAAGAAAAGATTGCCGTTGATGTATCGCAATCGCCTATTATGCGCAACGTGCACTCACGTATTCGTATCGGCAGTAAAGTTACCCGCGAAAATATGCTGATCATGACGCTTATCGCCTCAGAAAATCGCGCGGCAACGTCACTTGCCCATCATTACCCCGGCGGCTTTAAAGCATTTGTTAAAGCAATGAATGCGAAAGCGAAAGCGCTGTCGATGAATTCAACCCATTTTGATGAGCCAAGTGGTTTGTCGGAGAGCAATGTATCTAGCGCCAGCGATCTGATTAAGCTGTTAAAAGCCAGCCAGAGTTACCCAGAGCTAAAGCGTTTGAGCTCAATGCCAAAGCGCCATGTTATTTTTTCTAAACCACGTTACAAGCTCGATTTTCACAATACCAATAAGTTGGTTTTCAAGGATAGCTGGGATATAGCGCTAACCAAGACGGGTTACACCAGTAAAGCTGGGCAATGTTTAGTGATGCTGGCTGAAATGAATAAGCGCGAAGTTGCGTTTGTGGTGCTAGACGCATTTGGTAAATACACTCACCTAGCTGACGCCAATCGCTTTAAGCGGTATCTTGAAACTGGCAAGGTATCCAAGGTGCCAAAAGAGGCGCAAAAATACAAACAGCAGAAGCAAACTCAGTAGTTACTAATATCAGTCGTTTGCGATTTCAGCACTTCACCGAATAGATGTTTGCTGTTGTTAGCAACGAAAATAGGAGGCTAAATCTAGCCTCCTTTTTTATACCTGAGTTTGTATTGCTAACTGCTAAAGCACGTTAATCAATTAGCAAGGCTAAACCAAGGAGTGCGATGGAGGCAATTGCCGCTACCTTGTACATCCAAGAGTTGTCTCTTAGCTGCTTGTTACGCTCTGTTTGTTCAGTATCGTTAATGCTAGCAACAAGGCTACTTGCTTGTTTTACCTTAGTATCAACTTCAGCAAATGAAGCATCTTGTTGAGACTGCTCACTGCACGGTGACAGCTCTGTCACAATTGATATATCAGCTTTAAATGCATACATAGTGATGCGCTGGCTACCCTTGGCAAACATTTCTTTTTCACTACGTAGATTTAATATGGCATTACAGCCCATCTTATCTGCGATTTGACGTAAATGCTCACGCCCTTGATTAGGGTCTTTAAAGAAGCGGGTAGTAACACTGTGTCCAACTTCAATTGCCCCCGATTTTGGCGTCTTATGTTTAGTGGTAATAAAGTCAGAAAGTGACTTAACAAAATATGAGCGACAAATGCTGACCTCTTTTGCTGCAATACCTTTTGGTGTTGGGGTAGGGGTAAAGTCTACCTGAACGCCTGGTACAAGCTGAGGTTCTAATTCTGGATTGCCTAGGCTCGAAATATGGAGGAAGTAACTCTCGCCGTCTTCACCTCTTACAAAACCATATTTCTTGCTCGACATATACGAGATGATTTCACCTTTCACGTGCTTTCCTTAGTTACTTTATATAGTGGACTAGGAGCCAGGTAGGGTGATGTTTAAACAAAGCTTTATCACCGCTTAACCCCTAAAGGGACGTTGAGCGGTGATGCGCAAATAGGCAAAAGTACGGTATATATGCGTACTTAGGCAATCATAGTAACTTCATTAAACAAATGGTCCGTTGGGCCCACTACTACAAATATTAATGAATCTGTAACATGTTGTTTTAAAATATGATAATTACTGGGAAAGCAAAGAGTAAAGACAAACTATTTTTCAATTTGTATCTTTGAGAGGGCGGCACAGTTGTCACTTTTTTATACACTTAGTCGACATTTAATCATGTTTACCGTATTTACATCCAATTACGTGTCACACTTTTGCTATCTAAGCAGTCAAAAAAGTCATACAAATTGAGCGTTAGCGCTTAACCTACCACCTCTATCGAATTAATCAGTGACTAAGGTCATGTTTTTATTATCTAATCTCTAGATAGACTTAATCTATTTATGTTGATTTACCCATAAACAGTGACTAATTACTCTGTATCCAAATCCACATAGTTTATAAGGTTTAAACATGACCAAGTCACTTACGTCTTTGAGTTTATCGACTCTCGCTGTTAGCTGTGCATTATCCTTTGGGGTTGCTAATGCCGAGGAGCCTATCAGCATTATTGAGCCTGCAAAAATTACTGAGCCTGAGAAAGTTGAGCTAGGCAAAATGCTGTTCTTTGAGCCAAGACTGTCTATGTCGGGTTTTATCTCTTGTAACTCTTGCCATAACTTATCGCTAGGCGGTGTTGATGCACTACCTACATCCATCGGCCACGAGTGGCAACAAGGACCGATTAATTCTCCAACTGTGCTTAATGCCGACTTTATGCTGGCACAGTTTTGGGACGGCCGCGCTAAGGACTTAAAAGAGCAAGCGGCGGGACCTATCGCGAATCCAAAAGAGATGGGTTATACCCATGACCTAGCAGTAGACACTATTCGCTCAATGCCAGCTTATGTTGCTCGTTTTGAAAAAATCTATGGCTCAGAAGAGGTGAACATCGACCGTATTACCGATGCGATTGCCACCTTTGAGAAAACCTTGGTAACGCCACACAGTGACTTTGATAAGTATCTTCAAGGCGACGAAAATGCCATTAGTGCAGATGCGAAAGCTGGCTATCAGGTGTTTAAAGATCAAGGCTGTACTGCATGCCACAATGGCCCAGCAGTAGGCGGTACCATGTATATGAAGATGGGCTTAGTGAAACCTTTCCACACCGATAACCCATCAGAGGGGCGCAAAGCGGTAACGGGTTTAGAAGCCGACAAATTTGTGTTTAAGGTGCCAACGCTGAGAAACATTGAGCTAACCTACCCATACTTCCATGATGGTAGCGTATGGACCTTAGAAGAAGCCGTAAACACCATGGCTGACATTCAGTTAGGGCAGGCGTTAACCGAGCAAGAAACTAAGCAAATGGTTGAGTTCTTAAAAACATTAACTGGCGAGCAACCACAAATAACCTTGCCAATCTTACCGCCATCAAATGCTAATACACCTCGCCCAGTGCCGTTTAAGTAATCATTTTTTGCTTGAGTAACCAAGTTAGGTTAAAAGCGTGTCAGATACTCTGGCGCGCTTTTTAGTTTTAGATTTTGTTATGTTTAAAGCTACCAGTGATGGAATTTAATGCAAATTATCCTACTTAATACTGACTGCGAGGGTTATGTTTATCACCGATACTGAAATGCTTTGCCTGAATCGGTATAGTGGTAAAACCCTTATGTTGTAAATAATCTCTCGAGTGACAAGCAATGGACGCTTACACCCTACAAGTCTCGACAGCGATGGCCAGTGCCATTATGTTCCTTACGCTGTTATCGCTATACCTATCAAGCAACCGCAACCGCTGCCTTGTAGATTGGTCGTTATCTGGATTGTTCTTTTTTATCAGTAACTGTATTGGTTTGCTCAGCTACTATGGTCCTGTACCGTATATTCTTGGCCCAGCTCTAGCCAATATGTTGTACCTGCTGGCTCATCTTGCGATTTGGGTTGGCATTCGTCGTCACCTTGGGTTATTACCAAGATGGGACGTGGCAATTCTCGCGTCACTGGCACTGTTTATTTGTCATTATGTACCAGGGTTGCTTGATACCATTACCAATCGCTTATTAATTATTTACCCGCTATTGATGGTGATAAACCTGTCGGTGCTGTGGGTGCTTATCCGCGCTGTATCTAAGGCGCCGGATTATCACATTGCTTATTTTCCTTTAATGTTTGCTGAGGTGATTTTCTTCACTCAGCAGTTTGTGCGCTTTTTGGTGGTGGTATTTGATCAGCAACTACCATTAACCAAAGCAGGTGATGAGTTCTTGCAAACTTCTGGCTCCCTAGCGGTATTAGCATTTTTGTCTTTGGTGAACATGGCTTGTGGTTTGATTGTGTTCCGCAAGCAAGAAATAGCCCTGCGAAAGGCTTCGCATACAGATCAGCTGACCGGCTGGATGAATCGCGGCGCACTTGATACCGTGGCATCGGAAGCATTTGATGCGGGCAAACAAGGTAATAGCGATTTTTGTATTGTGATGATCGACATCGACCACTTTAAGAAGATTAATGATGACTTTGGGCATCAGTTTGGTGATATGGCGCTTAAGCATGTAACCAAATTAGCCCAGGAGTCGATGCGAACCAGTGATCATTTGTTCCGCTACGGTGGTGAGGAGTTTTTGCTGTTGTTTAGCGGTGAAGATGTGGTGAACTTGCACCTGTTATCACAGCGGCTTAAGCAGCGGATTGAGAACTCGCCGCTGGAGTTTAAAGGGCATTCAATTCCGCTGACTGTATCCATTGGTATTGCCAAGCAAGAGCGGGACGACCCTCATTGGGAAGAGCTATTACACCGAGCAGATCTTGCCCTGTACCACTCAAAGCGCCAGGGACGCAATCAGGTGAGCTTCCATGATGGTGATGCGCCTATTTTATTGGAAGCCAGACCGTCATTTTAATTTGCTGAGGGGCAAAGCCCCTCATTGTCTAGGGTTACTCAACATTATCTAGCGCATTGAGATGAATTTGATAAAGGTTGCCGCGACCATTTTCTACTCGGGTAAAGAATAGGTATTTGCCATCTGGCGATATAATTGGGGTGAATTCATGGTTAGCGGTATTCACTTTATCACCTAAGCTTTTGGCCTTGGTCCACTCGCCATTGACCTTACGGGCAATGTACAAGTCACCTTTACCTAAACTGTCTGCACGTCCCTTAATGCTCAGCAACATTACCGTGCCATCGCGGCTCACCATAGAGTCGCCAATACTGGCATTTTTACCAAAGATAGCTTCATCTAAGGCGACAGGTTTAGCAAAGCTATTTTCCCCCTGTTTTTTAGCTACATACATGGTGCGGCGGTTATCTCTAAATGAAGGGAAGTACAAGTCACCACTATCTGTAATCGATGGATATAAATCATCAGCATTTGAGCTTAGCTCCGCTAGGTATTCTGGCGCCTCCCAGCTTGAGCTATCCCCTGAGCCACTATCTCCAGAAACACCGTCTGCTGAAACAATAAGCTTAGTCCGCCAAATGTTGACAGTCTCTGCCAGCGCCTCGCCTTGATTAATTGGCCTTTTTGATACGAAGTAGACCTGACTATAGTCGGCATTGTAATAAGGGTCGGCTTCAAGGTATTTACCGGAAAAGGGCAGGGCTTTTGGCGTTTGCCATTGGCCATTTTTGTAGTCAGATTCCATCATGGTGCAGCGGCTAAAATCATCACTGCAGCGCGCAAATAACACCTTATCGCCAGTTTTATTAAACACAGTGTTGATCTCAAAATGCGCTTGGGTTGAGATGATGCCAGGAGCGAACTCGACTGCTTTATCGTAAGCCGCAGGGTTGTAATATGGAGCCTTGCTAGCCTTTTTGATATTAGTCGTATCTGCCGCACAGGCTATTTGGCTGCTAATTAGCGCACTTCCGGTGAGTAATAGTGTTGCTGCAAATGTCAGTTTACTTTTCAGCTGAGTCGATGCTTTGTGGTGAATGTCGGTCATGATGTTTCCTGTTAGGGGCTGCTCTTGGTCATAAACACAAGGCTTGCGATACAAAACCAGCAACTTACGGCATAGCGAAGAACCTGCCGAATACAGGCACTGGTTAAATTGTCGACATCATAACCTGATTAAATACCAATGTGAATCAAAGTTCGCATTTATCAGTGTGGCTGCAATTGTTGACTGGCAAGCTTTGGTGTAAACAACAATGTTCGCCGATTGGTTTTATCTTGCGTCACGGTCATTTCAATTTGCTGTTCATTTGCCTCGGTGCCAAATGTGTCTACAGCGAATTCAAGGCTGGCGTGCCGATAATTTTGGTTATCGAGTTGATTACTCTTAAGCGTAAATTGACCCAGCACAATGAGCTGTTTTGAGGGCGATTTACCATGGGAAGCCAGTGATAGCATGATGCCGCGAAGTGGCAGTTGATCTTTGTGGGCTGCACTTTTAGCTGTACTTACCGCCGCACCTTCCTCTGTGATATCCACACTAGACAGTTGCACTCGCGATAAGACTTGCTGCTTAATGAATTGGCGATGACGCTCAAGTTCCGCACTTGATAACAGTTCATCCTGGTCATCATCAATTCCATTAAAGGCTGACACCGGTAGAGATAACACCATATACACTTGGTTATTGACTATGTTCAGCGTGCCTTTTTGTGCCACCATCATGTGAGCGTTACTCTGGCCGCTAACAAACGCTGCTACTAGCGTTAACACGAGCCAAAGGGAAGAGGTCTTTAGTGACATTATATCGCCCCTTTGATGCAACGTTGAAAGTAAGGGTAGGTGTCAGTGGCATAATAATGATAGATGCCTTGCGGAAACTCGGGTGTAACACCAAAGCGGCCATTGCATTCATCTAAATCGCCGCTGCCAGCGACGTATTGCCAGTCCTGAGCAAAGGTACCTAAAGGGTAGATATCAACACTGGGGCGATTGCTACTTGTAGAGCTAACGAGTTGATAACTGCCCAGCATGGGGCGAATGCTTGAACTAGCATTTTCAGCCTGGTCATAGCCATAGCGCGCATAGATAGGAAAACCATCAGCCGCCCAGGCAATTAAGGTGATACGACCTTCGCCGCCACCTTGTAATTCGATAAACCCTTCTGGCATGCCATGGTAATGATATTGACCGTCAGGTTGTACATGCGCGTTATTGTCATCGGTGCCAAAATTAAAGTTCGATTGACCGAGGGCTTCGATGTTCCAGTTGCCTTCATTGCCAATCAAGCTACAGTTATTGCCCGAGTCATCGCAGGTACCTGCTGTACTGGCATCGATTTTTACACCATTAAGTACGTAACCCAGCACGCCTCGTGGGCCACCAAGTGTGGTGGCATTATCGGTTTGCACCGGGTCTAAGCTGTAGCTAGCAGTTACATCATATTCATAGATGTAGTTTGGGTTGCCAGAGTTGGGAAACTCGCCAGTTGCATGATCAGGTATGCCGTTGGCATCTAGCAGCCTAGCGTTGCTATCGCATGTCCATTTGGCATTACTGGTATTCATTACCGATGGCGACTCGTTGTAGCTGCTATTTTCATAGTCACAAAGCACATTAGCGGTCAGCCCCGAACTACCTGTGTCTCCCGAATTATCGCCTGAGTCGCCACTCGAATCTTCTCCAGAGTTGTCCTCGGAGCCGTCAGAGACAGGTGTTTCGCTCGCAGCTTGATTATCAGAGTCACCGCCGCAGCCGACTAGCGTTAGGCTAGCCATTAATATGATTGCAAGGTGAGTACATTGAAGGTTGAACAAGCGGGTAAATGTCATAACCAGGCTCCAGTTAACAGTTTGTTAATTGTAGCCTAGTAGGTAAATGTGCATCGTTGATGTAGAAAATGTGCAGAGATCGTGCAGATTTGTCTGTCCAATAGTTTAATAAGCTAACCGCTGGGTGATTGGAGGTGTTTTTGAGCTTACTGTTATTTCGAGATGTGAGTTGCGGCTGATAATTGCTGTTGAATCTCGGTTGTACTCAGCCGCGTCTTTAACATCAAAAGCTACTCAGGATCATAATCCAACACAGGTGCTAACCATTTCTCGGTTTCAGCAACTGTCATCCCTTTACGTTTAGCGTAGTCTTCTACCTGATCTTTACCGACATTAGTCACACCAAAATAGCGCGATTGTGGATGAGCAAAGTACCAGCCAGACACTGCTGCCGTTGGGTACATGGCGTAACTTTCTGTGATATTCAGGTCAATGCACTCATCGGGCTTAAGTAAATCCCATAGCAGGCCTTTTTCTGTATGATCTGGGCAAGCAGGGTAGCCTGGGGCTGGGCGAATGCCTTTATACTTCTCGCGAATCAGCGCTTCATTGTCTAAGGCTTCATCAGACGCGTAGCCCCAAAACTCTTTACGTACACGTTCATGCATACGCTCAGCAAAGGCTTCAGCTAAGCGGTCCGCTAAGCATTTGAGCATAATCGCGTTGTAGTCATCGTGAGCGGCTTCAAAACGTGCGATATGCTCATCAATGCCATGCCCCGCGGTTACTGCAAATCCACCCATGTAATCCGCAACGCCACTAGTTTTTGGTGCGACAAAATCACTTAAACAGAAGTTGTCGTTACCTACGCGCTCAAGTTGCATCCGTAGATGGTGAGTCGTCATCAGTACTTGCTCGCGGCTTTCATCGGTATATAGCTCAATATCGTCATGGTTAACTGTATTGGCAGGGAACAAGCCAATGACGCCTTTGGCGGTCAGCCATTTTTCTTTGATAATGGTTTCAAGCATGGCTTTACCATCTTTAAACAGCTTGCGCGCTTCTTCACCGACTACCTCGTCTTCAAGAATATCTGGGAAGCGGCCGTGCAGCTCCCAGCTTCTAAAAAATGGTGTCCAGTCGATACGGTCGACTAAATCTTCTAATGGGTAGTCATCAAACACTTGCTTGCCCAGCACTTTTGGGGTGAACGGCGTATAGTTATCCCAATCGTGTTGGCAGCGGTTTTCCCGCGCATCTTCTATAGAGACAATGTTTTTGCGCTTGGTTTGTGACAGACGCTTTTCTCGCATTACGTCGTATTCTTTATATATCTCATCAATCGTAGTGTGACGGGTGTCGTCGTTGATTAGTTTAGAGACCATAGGTACGGCGCGTGAAGCATCTGCAATGTAGATAGCGCCATGTGGATAGTGCGGTGCAATTTTTACTGCTGTGTGAATTTTCGAGCAGGTGGCGCCGCCAATGATGGCAGGTAAGGTTAGGCCTTCACGCTCAAAGGTTTTTACATTGTGTACCATCTCATCAAGACTTGGAGTGATAAGCCCCGACATCCCGATAATATCGACGTTTTCGGCTTTGGCGACTTCAATGATTTTTTCAACCGGTACCATTACCCCAAGATCAATGACCTCATAACCGTTACACGCGAGCACGACGCCAACAATGTTTTTGCCAATGTCGTGAACATCGCCTTTTACGGTCACCATCAACACCTTGCCGTTGGACTGTCCTTCGACTTTTTCGGCTTCAATAAATGGGTTGAGGTAGGCAACCGCTTTTTTCATAACCCGAGCTGATTTTACCACTTGCGGTAGGAACATTTTACCTGCGCCAAATAAATCACCCACCACGTTCATGCCGTCCATCAACGGCCCTTCAATGACATCCAGTGGTCTTGAGGCTTGTAGGCGCGCTTCTTCGGTGTCTTGGTCAATGTACTCTGTAATGCCTTTTACTAGGGCGTGAGATAAGCGCTCAGCAACAGGCAGCTCGCGCCAGGCGAGGTCTTCTTTTTTACCTGCTTGTTTGCCGTCGCCGCGGAACTTCTCTGCTACGTCCAATAAAATTTCAGTATTGCTGGTGCCTTCAACTGGGCATGGAAGGTTAAGTACTACGTTCTCAACTTTCTCTTTTAGCTCTGGGTCGATGTCATCGTAAATGGCTAGCTGACCTGCGTTAACAATACCCATGTCCATGCCGACTTTAATCGCATGGTATAAGAACACCGCGTGAATGGCTTCACGCACCACGTTATTACCACGAAACGAGAATGACACATTCGACACGCCGCCTGAGATCATGGCGTGGGGCAGGGTGGCTTTAATGTCTTTAATCGCCTCAATAAAATCGACAGCATAGTTGTCGTGCTCGTCGATACCAGTGGCAATCGCGAAAATGTTCGGGTCAAAAATAATGTCTTCAGGCGGGAAGCCAACCACATCTACCAATAGATGATAGGCACGGGTACAAATCTCGGTTTTACGCTCGCGCGTATCTGCCTGACCGTCTTCATCAAATGCCATCACAATGGCAGCTGCGCCGTAGCGTTTAACCAGGGTGGCTTGCTCGATAAAGGCTTGCTCGCCTTCTTTCATCGAGATCGAGTTAACAATGGACTTGCCTTGAACACACTTAAGGCCCGCTTCAATCACTTCCCACTTTGATGAGTCGATCATGATTGGTACGCGGGAGATATCTGGCTCAGATGCGATAAGGTTTAAGAACTTTTGCATGTTGGCGACGCCATCAAGCATGCCCTCATCCATATTGACGTCGATGATCTGCGCGCCGTTTTCAACCTGCTCGCGCACTACATCCAGCGCTTCTTCAAACTTTTCTTCTTTAATAAGGCGCAAAAACTTAGCTGAGCCAGTCACGTTCGCGCGCTCCCCCACATTGACAAACAGTGAGTCTGAATCAATGGTCAGCGGCTCTAGACCTGACAAACGACAGGCCACCGGAATATCTGGCAGCTTGCGCGGCTCAAATTGCTCAACGGTTTGTTTTATCGCGCTAATGTGGGCAGGCGTACTACCACAGCAGCCGCCGACAATATTAAGCATGCCAGCTTGAGCCCACTCGCCAATCACCTCAGCCATTTCTTCAGGCGTTTCATCGTAGCCACCAAACTCATTTGGTAGACCCGCATTAGGATGCGCAGACACGTAGCACTCAGAAATACGAGCTAGCTCTTCGATGTAAGGGCGCAGCTCTTTTGGACCTAGGGCGCAGTTAAGACCGATAGATAAAGGCTTGATGTGCCTTAACGAGTTGTAAAACCCCTCGGTGGTTTGCCCGGTTAAGGTGCGGCCTGACGCATCGGTAATCGTGCCCGAAATCATCACTGGCAAGCGCTCGCCAATAGTGTCGAATACTGACTCAATGGCAAATAGTGCCGCTTTTGCGTTAAGGGTATCGAAAATGGTTTCAACCAGAATGATGTCAGCGCCGCCGTCGATTAACGCTTGAGTGGACTCAGTGTAGGCAGCGACAAGGTCATCAAAGTGGATATTACGAAAGCCTGGGTCATTTACATCTGGACTGATAGAGCAAGTACGGTTAGTTGGGCCAAGCACACCGGCAACAAAACAGCTACGACCTGTCTCGGCCTCTACTTCATCTGCGGCTTCACGGGCAAGACGCGCACCTTCAAAGTTAATTTCGGCTGACTGCGCTTGCATATCGTAGTCGGCCATGGCGATGGTGGTCGCATTGAAGGTATTGGTCTCAAGAATGTCACAACCTGCGAGCAGGTATTCGCGATGGATTTGCTTGATGATATTTGGCTGGGTTAACACCAGCATATCATTGTTGCCTTTGACATCGCAGTGCCAGTCTTTAAAGCGTTCACCTCTAAAGTCAGCTTCTTCGAGCTTGTAGTCCTGGATCATGGTACCCATAGCGCCATCTAAAAACAGCGTGCGCTGCTCTAGCAATTGCTCTAGTTGCTGTAGGGTTTGGCTATGGGAACGCGCTTTATCCATTACTAAGGTACCTCTAAGTAAGCTTTTATTGCCGTTTATCATCCGCGTGTAGCATTGTGCTGAGTATTATTTATTACCACAATGTCGCTATCTAACTAACTATTTATGGGTATTTAATGATTTAAATAACTAAACTAGTTGAGTCTAGCAGCTCGGAGTTTTAGACTTTTATACGTATAGACGTCCATAATAAGCGAGTTGCTTAGAATAGAGCAAGGCGGTTTTATGAAAATTATTAAGTTGTGGTTATTGCGCCACGGTGAATGTGAGGGCGGACAAATTCTGCGTGGTAAGGTTGATGTCGCGTTATCTGATGCTGGACAAGCACAAATGAGCCGCGCAGCATCACGCATTGAGCCAAGCGTTGATAGAGTGTTTAGTTCATCGCTGCAGCGCTGCGCCAATTGGAGTCAGGGGTACGCAAAGGAAAAATCCCTTGAATGTCAGCTGGTTGAAGGGCTAGAAGAAATCGACTTTGGCGTGTGGGATGGGCAATCTTTCGAGCAGCTTTATCAAGACTATGATGAACAAATGCAAGCCTACTGGTGCGATCCATGGGATGAGCAACATACTCCAGAAAATGGTGAGTCTTTATTGAGTTTTCAGCAGCGGGTGTTGCTAGCATTAGAGCCTGTGATTAATGAGGTGGCGCAGATTGAACCTGATACCAATATTAGTGCCAATATGAGCTCCAACACTCATGTTAATCACAGTGGGGAAACAGAGGCATTTGTGCCTAGCGCGCTAATAGTGACTCACGGCGGGGTGATAAAAGCCTTGCTGGCACATGTATTAAGTACGGGGCAAACAGCCTCAATGTTCAGTCACTTTAAACTGCCTTATGCGGCGCTGTTAAGTTTGGATGTGTATGTCGAGGGCGATGATATTGATAATTGTCAGTTTTGTTTGAACTGGCCTGAAATATAAAGGATTTTGTAACGGCTATTGGAGAGTCGCTTAAGTTAGGCGATAATCAAAGCGTTATATGAAGGTTGACCTCAATTGTGAATGTCTATCGCACCTGTTATTCATGTGTATTGGGAGTATATGAGCTTTGAGGTAGCAAGCCTCTTTAGCAGGGATGCTAAAGTGGAGCCCATAATGTAAACATAGGGGACGATTTTACGGCGTCTTGCGCTATCAAAGTTCGTGTGCTCCGATGGTTAGAGCACTCATGCTCTTGCCTTGACGGTTAACCCATATTTAAATTCATTTTGATTTGGCATCAGGGAATCGGGCAATCCCGAACTGTACCCGCAACTGTGATGGTGGTTATTGTTTAACTTCACCTTTGAAGTGAATGAAGTTAGTGAAACAAGCCGCCTAAGTCAGATACCTATGCCGATGTCTTGCAGATGTCCTGCAGGATAAATCAAATCCAGTTTACCTAATTGATGCTGAGCGGGTTACTCAGCGGAGTAGTTTATGACAGCCATTTCTGTATCCGCCGTGAGTTGGACGGTGGGTAAACAGCTTATTCTTGATGATGTGAGTTTGTGTCTTGATAAAGGCAAGATGCTCGGCGTTATCGGCCCGAATGGTGCGGGTAAATCTAGCTTGCTGCGCTGCTTATACCGCTACATCACCCCAGATAGCGGTGACATTACCTTGTTAGGCAAACCGATTGAGGAATACTCGTCGCAGTCATTAGCCCTCAATGTTGCTGTGGTGCAACAAGATACCCCAGCCCATGTGGAGTTAACTGTTACTCAGCTAGTGACGATGGGGCTGACTCCGCACAAAGGGTTAATGGCAAGGCTTACCAAAGAAGATAAACAGCAAGTGAGTGATGCGATTGAGCAGGTAGGGCTGCGCGATAAAGCCTTGCAGATGTTCAATGCGCTTTCAGGTGGTGAGAAACAACGAGTGCTCATTGCCCGCGCCATAGTGCAGCAGCCACAAATTTTGGTGCTAGATGAACCGACTAACCACTTAGATGTGCGCTATCAAATTCAAATTCTTGAGCTGGTAAAAAGTCTAGGCATTACCGTGATTGCCTCAATTCATGACTTAAACCTCGCAAGCGCCTTGTGTGATGAGTTAGTTATGTTGCATCAAGGCAAAGTGGTTGCCCATGGAGAGCCTAAAACGGTACTGACCGAATCTCGCATTGGTGATGTATTTGGTGTGTGCTGCCAGGTTGGTGAGCATCCACAAAACCAAAGCCCATTGATTACTTATTTCTATGGTTACCAAGGTTCAAGCGATCTTAATACTCCTAGCTATAGCAAACATTCTCAACTGGACTCGGAGTTTGGGTCAAAGGAGTCTGCGCAATGCTAGGGCGGTTAACTAAACCAATAGCGCAGGTAGATAAACAGACGCAGCGCTATTATCTCGCTTGTGTGTTAACTGGCATCATGCTGATGATTACCCCTATACTGGCAGCCAGCTTTGGCGCAGCCAATATTGGCTTTAGCGATATTGTAACTGGCTTAGGCGCTAAAGTTTTCGGCGCTACTTTTTCCGACGCTGCAGGTTCAGGTAGTGAATCTGTATCCCCATTAGTTGAGCGCATCGTTTTTGAGCTTCGTTTTCCTCGGGTTATTCTGGCGTTTGTGGCAGGCGCAGGCCTTGCCATTGCGGGCAGTGTGCTGCAAACCGTGACTCGTAACCCACTGGCCGACCCTTATTTATTTGGCATAAGTGCTGGAGCATCATTTGGCGCTGTGGTGGTATTTAGCGTATTTGGGCAGTGGTTTGACTATTCATTGCTCGCCCAATGGCAAGATAACCCGCTTGCGCAGTTTAGCTTGCCAATCGGTGCATTTATAGGCGCGAGCTTGTCGGTGCTGCTGGTGCTGGCTTTATCCGGCAGCGGATTACATGCGCAAATTGAGCGCATGTTGTTGTCGGGCGTTGCCACCTCATTCATGTTTAGCGCACTTACCACACTAGTGTTGTATTTTTCAGACCCGCAAGCGGCCGCGTCGGTACTGTTTTGGACCTTAGGCAGTTTTGCCAAAGCCAGTTGGAGTGGCTTGCTATTACCTACGCTGGTGGTGGTTGGCAGCCTGCTGGTGATTTTAGCATTTAAACGACAAATTATGGCGCTGCAGGCGGGCGATGAGTCTGCGCACACGCTGGGTGTTAATGTGGCGCGTTTGCGTTTAAGCATGTTGTTACTTTGCTCGTTAATTACAGCAGTGCTGGTGGCAAGCTGCGGAGGCATCGGATTTGTTGGCTTGATGATCCCGCATACTATACGCTTGTGCCTACCTGGGCGGTCGCCATTATTACTTACTGCCTTGTTTGGCGGGTTATTTTTAGTTTGGGTTGATGTGGTCGCTAGATGCATCCTAGCGAATCAGGAACTGCCGGTGGGGATTATTACCTCAGCCATTGGTAGTGTATTTTTCTTATTAATTTTACGTCGCCGTCGTTAACTCACTGAGTTCAGTGCCCGGCGTTATTAGATTTTGTACTTCGGAGTCAAGATGTTTGCAGTAGATCCGGTTAGTCGCAAGTTTGATGAGCAAATCGCTCTCACCATTAATCAAAAGACCAAGCCGTTAGGCGCTTTGGGTAAATTAGAGCCGCTAGCTGCGCAAATTGCTAGAGTGCAGCTCAGCAAAGATTCTGAATGTAAAAAGTTGGAAATCACCCAACCCGGCATGTTGGTATTTGCTGGCGACCATGGCATTGCCAAGTTTGGCGTGTCGATTGCGCCGATTGATGTCACCAGACAAATGGTGCAAAACTTTGTTGCTGGCGGCGCTGCGATTAACGTGTTTAGCAAGCAAATGGGCTTTAACCTTGAAGTGATTGATTGCGGTATCGCGAAACCATTGGATAACTATCGCGGTGTCACTCAGCATAGATTAGGTGAAGGTACCAACGCCATTCACCAAGCGCCTGCGATGAGTATTGATCAAGTTCGTCATGGTTTTGGTTATGCAGAAGAAGTGGTTGAGCGTCATCATTTATCTGGCTCAAACCTGATTGCGTTAGGAGAAATGGGCATAGGTAACACCTCTGCGGCAACCGCAATGATGGCAGCGTTATTAGAGCTAGATGTGAGCCGCTGTGTTGGTCGCGGTACAGGTATTGATGATAAAACCTTTGAGCGAAAATCAGCCCTAATCAACGAGGCGCTGAAACTGCACCGCAGTAAGCTTGTATCTCCTATCCACATTTTGGCGCACTTAGGCGGTTTTGAAATTGTGCAAATGACTGGCGCCATTATGGCAGCAGCAGACCGTAAAATGATGGTGATTATTGATGGCTTTATTGCCACAGCTGCAGCCATTGCTGCAGTTAAATTACACCCAGATGCGCGTGATTACTTAATCTTTGCTCATAAATCTAATGAGCAAGGACACAGAATCATGTTAGAGCATTTAAAAGCTGAGCCACTGCTAGATTTAGATATGCGTTTGGGTGAGGGCACGGGTGCGGCGTTAGCATTGCCACTGGTTCAAGCTGCAATTAATTTTTATAACGACATGGCAAGCTTTGCCGCAGCCGGTGTAGAAGATGTTGTTTAGTCGCTTTTCGCGATCATTTTAAGCCTTAATTAACTTGATCAGTTTAAGACTTAAATAGGGGAATGTTATAGATGGAAAAGCCGAGCGTGAGTGCAAGTCAGCTAAATCTGTTGTTAGTTGCGCTTAGCTTTTTCACTCGCATCCCTGTGCCAAAATGGGTCGATTATGGCGATGATAATTTAAATCGCGCCAGTCGTTACTTTGGTATGGTTGGTTTGCTGGTGGGCGCACTCTCAGCACTGGTGTTTTATCTGGCTCAGCTAGTGTTGCCTATCGGCGTTGCGGTAATGCTGTCGATGATCGCCAGTGTGCTGATCACTGGTGGGTTCCATGAAGATGGTTTAGCCGATACCGCCGACGGTTTTGGTGGCGGTTGGACACTCGAAGACAAGCTCAACATTATGAAAGACTCGCGCCTTGGCACCTATGGCGTGTTAGCGCTAGTGCTGATACTGGCGCTTAAATGGCAGTTGTTGATTGAGCTTGCACTATACAGCCCTTGGGTGGCTTGTAGCGCATTGGTTGTTGCACACACGCTTAGCCGCGTGCTGGCGTCTAGCATGATATTTACCGAAAGCTATGTGCAAGACATTGATGTCAGTAAAGTGAAGCCGCTGGCTAACGAGCAGCACATTAATGACTTAATGATTTTGTTGCTGACGGGATTAGCTGTGTTGTTTTGTTTACCGTCAGTGGCAGGTTTTAGTTTATTAGTGGGTCTTTATATTCTTAGGCAGTTGCTATGCTTTGGTTTTAATCGTCAAATTGGTGGCTACACGGGCGATACCTTAGGGGCAAGTCAGCAAGTCGCTGAAATTGTCTGTTATATGATTTTATTGGCAGTGGGGTTTAATTCATGATCCAACTTATTCTAGGCGGTGCCCGCAGTGGCAAAAGTCACTTTGGTGAGTCAGCGGTAGCAAAGTTTGCCAACCTTGGTCAGTCTTGCGTTTATTTGGCAACGGCTCAGGCGTTTGATGATGAAATGCACCAACGCATTGAGCGTCATCAGCAAGACCGCGCCCACGTGACCCACCCAGAGCTAAAGATTGAGTGGCAGTTATTAGAAGAGCCGCTTTATCTAGCTGAAACCCTCAAACTGATTGATAAACCTAATCAAACCATCTTTGTTGATTGTCTAACTCTTTATTTAACCCAACACTTGCTAAAACAAGGTGACAGCAGTGATGAAGCGGTTGCGCTGCGTGATGCTCAGCCCAACGCTATTGTTCGCGCCCAGTTAGATAAGGTCAATCTCAGCCAGAACTGGCAGCAACAAAAGCAGCAATTATTAGCGGTATTGCCAAAAATGAAATCAAATTTGGTCATTGTTAGTAACGAAGTTGGCTCAGGCATAGTGCCGATGGGTGAGTTGTCGCGCGAGTTTGTTGATGAAGCAGGCTGGCTGAATCAGGCTATTGCTCAAATCGCTGATCAAGTAACACTGGTGGTTGCAGGTTTGCCACTGAGTTTAAAAGGCGATAAATAATCGACAAAGCGGCTGCGATTGAAGCAACTAAAGACCAGCGAGAGCAGCCCAAACCCATAAACATAACCCAGCAAGCCAATCAAAAGAGTAACGACAGCCCTTGTCTAAAGATTTAAATAAAAGTTCCAATGAAGAGTTATTGCAAACCGAGCAGGTTACTGGCGCATTAATGGTGCAAGGCACCACTTCAGATGCAGGTAAAAGCACCTTAGTTGCCGGCCTTTGCCGTTTGTTTACCCGCATGCTTTCCCGCCAAGGTGTGAACTGTGATGCTCGCGTTGCGCCATTTAAGCCACAGAATATGGCGCTCAATAGCGCAGTTACCGCAGATGGTGGCGAGATAGGCCGCGCCCAAGCACTGCAAGCCATAGCTGCCAAACAGCCGCTGCATACCGACTTTAACCCTGTGCTACTAAAACCAAGCTCAGATACTGGCGCGCAGGTGATTATTCACGGCAAGGCGTTATCAACGCTCGAAGCAAAAGCGTTTTTTGGGCCAGAGAGTAAACACTATAAATCGCTAGCATTAAAAGCCGTACTTGAGTCATACAACAGGCTTAAACAGCAATACCAATTAGTGTTTATTGAAGGCGCTGGCAGCCCTGCTGAGATTAATCTGCGTGAAGGCGATATTGCCAATATGGGCTTCGCTGAACAAGCTGATTGCCCGGTGATTATCATCGCAGACATTGATAAAGGCGGTGTGTTCGCTCACCTTGTAGGCACCCTAGCACTGCTGAGTGAGTCTGAGCAAACCAGAGTCAAAGGCTTTGTAATAAACCGTTTTCGCGGTGATATTAGTTTGCTGCAACCTGGTATTGACTGGCTAGAACAGCACACCCAAAAGCCGGTGCTTGGGGTACTGCCTTATTTGCACGATCTGCATTTAGATGCTGAAGATGCGCTTGTTTCAGGCGGCGCAACAACCACTAAGCAAGCACTGAATGTACTGGTATTAGTGCTGCCACGCATTAGTAATCACACTGACTTTGACCCGCTAAGGCTACACCCACAAGTTAACTTTAACTACGTTAGCATTAATGATGATGCCAAAACCGCATTCGAGCAGGCAGATTTAGTTATCTTGCCTGGCAGTAAGAATGTGCGCGCCGACTTAGCTTTCCTAAAACAACAGGGCTGGGATGAATTACTGCTAAGACACCTTCGCTATGGCGGCAAGGTTATTGGCATTTGTGGCGGCTATCAAATGCTTGGGCAAAGCATTAACGACCCGCATGGTATTGAGGATAAACCGGGTGAGTCACAGGGCTTAGGCTTAATCCCAATGCACACCGTATTGCAACAAGATAAAGCCCTCAAGCAAGTCACTGGCAAGTTAACCCTTAACGGACAAACTACAGAAATTACAGGTTATGAAATCCACTGCGGCCAGTCGCAACTTTTCGCGCACAGCACCGCACAATCAGCAGCCGAACCACTAATAGATAAACAACCAGTAGCCATTAGTGACTTACGAGGTAATCATTATCAAGATGGTTTTGAAAGCCAAGATAAGCAAATCTTTGCCACTTATGTACACGGCCTATTCGACTCAAAGCAGGCTTGTCAGCAGCTACTTAGCTGGGCAGGACTAGAGCAGGCACAACCTATTGATATTAATCAGATACGCGAGCAGCAACTAGAGCGCCTAGCCGATGTGCTTGAGCAGCATTTAGACATTGAAAAATTGATAAGGATAATCAGATGAGTACCGAACTAGATAACAGCACTAATGAGAATGCCAAGGTCGACAAGAACGAGCGTCACAAGCAGAGACAACAAAAAGTAAAACAAAAAGTTGATGCCAAAATTGAAGCTGCACAAATTGAGAAAGGCGTGCTAATGGTAATCACCGGCAATGGTAAAGGTAAATCAACTGCTGGATTTGGCACAGTTACGCGCGCAGTGGGGCACGGACAAAAAGCGGCTGTCGTGCAATTTATTAAAGGCGGCTGGGAATGCGGTGAGCGCAACTTACTTGAGAAAAACGGCGTTGATTTTCATGTTATGGGCACAGGCTTTACCTGGGAAACGCAAGATAGAGAAAAGGACACTGCGGCGGCATTAGATGCCTGGCAAGCTGCTGAAAAACTGCTGCAAGATGAGTCAATTAACCTAGTATTGCTGGACGAGCTAACCTACATGGTGACTTATAAATATTTAGATTTACAACGGGTTATTGACGCGCTCAATAAACGCCCAGCCATGCAACACGTCATCATTACAGGCCGCGCTTGTCACCGCGACATTATTGAACTTGCAGATACCGTCAGCGAAGTTCAGCCAACCAAACACGCTTTTAATGCGGGTGTAAAAGCTCAGCTTGGTTTTGACTATTAGTTTAGTTGTGCAGAACGGCATAACCGCCCAGAAGTGACTGGGCTAAAAATGCCATTGCAGGGTGACAGTTTGGTAGTTACTGCCCCCTTTAATTCGACCAAACGCTGAGCTGGACTCAAATATGCCAGAGCGGTGGTGAATACTATACCCGAGCCACAAATTTTGCATTGATTGACTGTTAATAACATCGCCAATATTGACCTCAAATGAGAAATCTAGATAGTTGAGCAGTTTAGATGGCTTGTAGCCTTTTTCTGCGATTTCTGAGCCTTCAATATAAGTAAGATCGCTAACATAAGATAGGCCTTCCGCTACCCCTAAGCGCCAGCGAGGGCCAAACTTGAAGGTGTAGAATGCCTTGATGGCGACAACTGCCTCGACAATATCGTTTTGCACTTCCGAGTCATAATGCCATACCGCACCTGGGGTGAAATACAACTCTATAGGTAAAGTAAATAAGGTGTCAGTCAACCTTGTGCCGTAAAACAAGGATGTCATTTGGTTATTGTAAGGGTCTTTTTCGGCGTTGCCCGATAAAATATCACTAAGGTTTGAAGGGGTCGCCCAACCATGAGCAATACGTAAGAATTGATCATTATCTTCCGTTGCACTTGGGTTTCTGTGGTCAAAACGTTGTTTGCCAGGCTCGGGGAAGAAACCAAATCCTAGGAAGCTCTCATACTGATATTGGCTATCAATTGTCGGCAATTCTGCGACAGCGTCTTCAAGTCGGCCGACGCCAAACTTGCCTAATAAGTAGAGGTTACGTGACACATGGTAGCGGGCGGTGATGCCGGCGTTGAATTGTAACCCTCCTTCGGCATCATATGTACCGACACCATAATAGTGTTGATTAAACTTATCGGTTTTCCATTGGAGCTCTGCATAAGGGATCAGATCCCAATCACCATTATGCCAATGGTATTTAGCACGTGTATACATGTAACCACGTTTGTTGGAGTCAGAAAGCAGTGCGACATCTGCTTCCCATGGGCCATCGTTAAACTTGTATTGCAGACCAAAATCAAAGGCCTGGGCCTGAGATTCATTTTGTAGCTCTTTGGGGATGTCTACAAATCGAAACCGGGTATACGCGTTCACTTGGTGAGCATCATTTTTCCAAAGATGTAGTCCGGCTTCCATACCGTCAATGAAGCCATATGCGCCTTGATACTTGAGCAGTGGCAGCACATCGTATACTTCATCATCTTCAACAGCGTATGGGATATCTCCTCGGCGTACACCGATAGCTATGCCCCAGGTGTCATATCGCAGACCATCGGATATTTGTGGTTGCGCTTGAGTGGTTTCGTCATTGTCGCGTTGAGAGGGATTGGCATATGCCAAGCTCATTGGGAGTATTAATAAGCTAATCAATTTGATGAGCTGGTAAGACATATTTCGAATCATAAGTGGCACTGTATTCCGCTCGAGGGCATTACACGAATAATGATAAAGGAATGTTATCAGGATAGCGGATTATTATCGAATTAGTCTGAAAATGAATGACTAATGGAAAGGTTGCTGAGCTAGCAGTTGCAATCAAGCACTAAAACATTGCTGCCTATGATTATTGAGCATCCCTAAATACCAAACCATGCTTGTTGAACTCACTTTTTCTTTTGAGCTTTAAAATTTCTAAGCAATAACACGCTCAGCTGCTGCTAGCGTGGTCAAGCTCTTCTTAATTTGTTGTCTTATAGCCGCTCCCCCGCTCTTAACAACATGGCTCTAAACCACTTATGTGCTGGTTCATTGGTGCGTGATGGGTGCCAAAGCATCGACATTGATACTGAGTCTGGTTGGAAAGGGGCTTCTACGATACGGCAATCAAATACGTTGGCATACTTTTTAGCTAAGGATTTAGGGACAACAGCTATCGCGTCAGAGCCTTGTACGATAGGAAACATCTCTAAAATACTAGCGGCGCGCCAGTAAGTCTCTCGTTGATTTAACAGTTCCACTCCCATCGGTTCCAAGTAGCTTGTACGTGAATCCCATTGAGCATGAACAACGTGCTTTTCTGTAATGAACTGCTCAGCACTTATCGAGTCATGTATTCGAGGATGCTCTTTAGCAGCGAGAACGACGAGATTTTCACTGAGTATTACAGCGTTTCTTAGGTGTTTATAGTTCTCAGGGTACGCACTCAAAATAATGTCAAACTTTTGAAAACGCAGCTCGGCCTCTAGATCTGCACCATAAAGTGGATGTACCTCCATTTTTACATTGGGTGCGTCACGCTGCAAAAGATGCGACAGCTCAGGTAGGACGTTATAACTTGCCACACTAATCGCTGCTATCGAAAAAGTTTTATCAACACTTTTCGCATTGAAATTACGGCTATTTGGAAACGTGGTGGTGACGGTATCAAGGGATTGTGCCAAGGCGGGATAGATGTCTATTGCTAACGTAGTGGGTGTCACACCATTGCCGGAACGGGTAAAGAGTTGATCGTCATAAAGTACCTTGAGCTTTTTTAGAGACTGGCTCACTGCAGGTTGACTAATACCTAGGCGCTGGGCTGCCTTGGATAGATTTCGCTCTTCCATTACGGCGACAAATATTGGGATTAAACTTAGGTCTGTATGCTTCATTCTCTTATATATAAAGCTTATTTTCCAATAATTATAAGCTCTGATTATAAATGATATTCGCTCATTTTGATTAAATTTTGAAATACTTCATCCGTATTGAGTTGATTAATAGGAAAACAGAATGAGAACAATCATAGCGACGAGTATTGTTACTGCTTTATTTGGTGCAAATGCACTGGCGTTAGCGAATGCTGAACCTTTAGAGATAAATGAGCCAATGATTCCGGTGCTTTCTCATAAGCACTATCTTGGTGAAGACTCGACGGCGACACACTATTGGCATGGTGAGAATCGAGGTGATATGACATGGACACCGACAGGTGGTAACGATGCGTATAGCAAGCCTTCAGCTAAGGTAAATCCAACACTAACAGCCCACTCTCAAAAAATGGATAGGGGCATATTTAGCTACAAAAACACTTTCCATACTGTATATGGCTATGGTTTGACATCGCCAACTATCATTGATGGTACAGATGGCCTGATTGTTCTTGACCCTGTTGAGTCTGTCGACAAAATGCGTGATGTAATGACTGATTTTCGTCGCGTTACGGGAAACAAAAAGCCGGTGAGTGCGATTTTATACTCGCATTGGCATCCAGATCACTATGCCGGTGTTCGTGGTATTGCAGGCGCTGAGAATGCCAAGATTATTGCACATGAATCGTTTATGGATAACGTAGTTAAAGGTTCTATGGGTGGCACAGGACCTGCGCTTGGGTTCCGTGTGGATTACTCATTGGGTACGCTGCTTAACGTAGAAGAGGGCGGAAGAATCAATGGTGGCTTAGGTCCAGACTTTGAGATTCGGGAACACAGTCTAATTGTGCCAAATGAATTAGTTACTGGGTATAGAGGCGAGCTGAGAACAACAATAGCAGGTGTGGATATGCAGATTGTTCACGTTCCCTCTGAAGCGTCCGATGAAATCATCGTTTACTTCCCTGAGCAAGAATTATTATGGGGCGCAGAAGTAATACAAGGTGAGAGCTTCCCGAATCTACACACAATCCGCGGCACTAAATATCGTAATCCGAGTGTTTGGTATCCAGGCATTGATGTGCTTCGCGAGTTTAACGCGGATGTTCTTTTAGTTTCTCATGGTCGCCCAGTAGTCGGAAAAGCCCATGTTGATGATACATTGACCGCCTATCGGGATGCGATCCAGTTTACTTATGATCAGTCCATCAAAGCCATCAATAGTGGTGCAACTCAAGAGGATCTCATTCGAGATATTACCCTACCACCACACCTTGAAAACCATCCATGGCTTGGTGATTTTTACGGTTCTATTCGTCACGCAACTAAGCAAATTTTTGTTGGCGAACTAGGTTGGTTTGATGGTGACCCAACTACCCTCAACCCACTTCACTCGGTGGAAGCATCAAAGCGCTATGTTGATATGGTTGGCGGCAAAGCTAAGATGATGAAGTTTGCGATTGATGCTTGTGACAATCAAGATTGGCAATGGTGTGCGGAACTATCTACTCATGTTGTGAGACTTGACCTTGAAGATATGGAACCTCGTCTACTTAAAGCAAGAGCGTTGCGTGCATTGGCATATCAAGAGACCAACAATAACTGGAGAAACTGGTATCTGACGTCGGCGCAAGAGCTGGATGGGACTATTGATTACAGTAAAAAAATCAACTTGCAAGCGCCTGATCTCTTGAAAGAGTTTACGACTAACCAATTGGTTGATGGTTTGAAGTACTCATTGAATGCTGAACGCAGTATAGACAAGCACTTTACTATTGCGTTTGCGTTTACCGATACTGACGAAACACACGCGTTGGAAGTTAGACGTGGAGTAGCTCAGTTCCATGAAGATTTTGAAGGGCAAGCACAAACCACTATTCGCATGTCTAAGATGGCATTTCTCGGTTTGCTGACTAGGAGTCTAGATCTTAACCAAGCAGCCTCTAGTGGTCAGTTAAAAGTAGAGGGAGAGGCTAACCTTGTCCCAATCTTCTTTAATCTGCTTGATAAACCTGCAGAGAATCCTGCTCTAACCGTACGCTAAGATCGTTGAAATAGTGGCACTGTTTAAAGATTAGAGAGTGCCACTAGTTAAGGCTCAAATATGAAAAAAGTAATGTATCTAACACTTTTTGTTGCTTCTCACTCTGTATTTGCTTGCGATGGAGATGTCGTTTTCACACTGCCCAAAGTGACTAGCGCCGATGATTTTTTAGCTTCGTTGGAGAAAGGCAAGTCGGTGCAACCAGCAGGTTATGATCTCGAGTCGATAATGAAAACGAAAGCGAGCCTGAAACTGATCAAGGTCTGCCATAAGCAAGAAGGTAAAAAGGTCTGTCACAACGTTAGAAGCTTTTAGTGAGTGTAGTGGCTTATCAACTTTGACCATCAGATAATAGGTTTCTACGCCCAATTTAAAATATCAATCGAAATATTCACCGACACTGTTCAAGTATAGGGTGACAGTGACCTACCAGTTGGTGTTATTGATTCAGAACTTTGCTGCTTGGATGCAAATAGTGAAGTCATCAGGGATAATTAACGGCGTCCTGTAGCAAGAAATCAGCAAACGGAGCATCAGAATCACTAAGCTCTTAGTTTTGCACTTTCACAAGCCAGCAACCAACAAAAAAGGCTAATCTCTCGATTAGCCTTTTGCTGTTAGCTTTGAAATCTTTAAGCTTTAAAGTCTTACAGCTTTAAAACTTCTAAGCGTTAAATCCAAAATTAGGATTTACTTCATCGCTGCAAATACACGCTCAGCTGCTGCTAGTGTGTACTCAAGCTCTTCTTCACCGTGCGCCATAGATAAGAAGCCTGCTTCATAAGCAGATGGTGCTAGGTAAACACCCTCATCTAGCATAGCGTGGTAGAAGTGACGGAAGTGCTCCATGTTGCACTTGGTTACTTGATCAAATGTAGTCATCGGCGCAGTGTCTTCAGTGAAGAAGAAACCGAACATGCCGCCAACATAGTTGATGCTTAGTGGAATACCGTGCTTGTCTGCCGCCGCTTTGAAACCTTCAGCAATACGTTTAGTTTTTGCTGCTAGCTCTTCGTATAGGCCAGGTTCGCTTAGGGCTTCCATTTGCGCAAGACCCGCAGTCATTGCAATTGGGTTACCTGAAAGCGTACCCGCTTGGTATACAGGGCCTGTAGGCGCGATAAACTGCATTACATCTTTACGACCACCGAAAGCACCTACTGGCATACCGCCGCCGATAACTTTACCTAAGGTTGTAAGGTCTGGCTTGATACCGTAGTGACCTTGCGCGCCGCTTTTTGAAACGCGGAAGCCCGTCATTACTTCATCAATGATTAGCAGTGCGCCGAACTCATCACACATCGCGCGTAGACCTTCAAGGAAGCCCTCAACTGGTGGAATGCAGTTCATGTTGCCCGCAACTGGCTCAAGAATGATACAAGAGATATCTTCTGGGTGTTGCTCGAACAATGCACGTACTGAATCTAAATCATTGTAAGTTGCTGTTAGGGTGTGTTTAGCAAAGTCTTCAGGGATACCAGGCGAGCTTGGCTGACCTAAAGTTAGCGCGCCAGAACCAGCTTTAACAAGCAAGCAGTCAGCGTGGCCGTGGTAACAGCCTTCAAACTTTAGGATTTTGTCACGGCTAGTGAAACCACGTGCTAAACGAATCGCACTCATGGTAGCTTCAGTACCTGAGCTTACCATGCGAACTTGTTCCATTGATGGCACCATTTCAATGACTTTTTCAGCCATTTGTACTTCAAGCTCTGTTGGTGCACCAAAAGATAGACCGTTCTCAACTGC
This sequence comes from Shewanella sp. WXL01, assembly GCF_012263345.1. Lineage (NCBI taxonomy): Bacteria > Pseudomonadati > Pseudomonadota > Gammaproteobacteria > Alteromonadales > Shewanellaceae > Shewanella > Shewanella sp. WXL01. Next base: position 306,059 of record NZ_JAAIKQ010000003.1, read on the forward strand.
ATCTAGTACTGCTTGGCGAATTTTAGGGTGGTTATGACCTAAGATCATTGGTCCCCAAGAGCCAACATAGTCAACATACTTTTTGCCGTCTGCATCGTAAATGTATGCACCGTCAGCTTTTTCGATGAATAGTGGGTTACCACCAACACCGTTGAATGCACGTACTGGCGAGTTAACGCCGCCTGGAATGGTTTGTTTAGCTTGTTCGAACAAATCTGCAGAACGAGTCATTTGTGTTCCTTACCTTATACAACCGATTATCTATCGGCTTTGCGTGAATACCAATTTACTGGACACTCATACTTTTCGAGTTGATTTTCAACTCCAAGAGTTAATGCAAAAAGTGCCATACGAATAAGTAAGCCATTATCTGCCTGTCTGAAAATTGCCAGACTAGGATGGCTGTTTAAATCATTATCGAGTTCATTCGCTGCCTCGCGCGAGTCGCGTGGGAGCGGGTGCATGATCACAGTGTTCGATTTACAGTGTTGCGTGTAAATGGCGTGATTTAAGCGGAACTTACCACGATATTTGTTCGCTTCCTCTTGTGATGGGAAACGCTCTTCTTGAATTCGAGTTAGATACAGAATGTCGGCTTGGTTTAAGTTGCCTTCTAACTGTTCTGTTATTGTGATTTTATGGCCGGCTTTTTCAATGTCAGCGATCACATAATCAGGCATTGCTAATTCACTCGGTGATATCAATGTGAACTGGATATCTTTATACATGCATAACAATCGTGACAAAGAATGCACAGTTCGGCCATATTTGAGGTCACCTACTAACGCAATGTGCATGCCGCTAATGTCGCGGCCAGCATGTGCTAGCTCTTTTTGAATGGTAAATAGGTCAAGCAAGGCTTGAGTTGGATGCTCGTTTGAACCGTCACCGCCGTTAATTACTGGCACGCGGCTCCCTTTTGAGAACTCTTCAACCGAGTATGCATCTGGATGACGCATAGCGATGACATCTGAGTAGGTCGATAACACGCGCGCAGTGTCATACAGCGACTCACCTTTAGACAGTGAAGATGCGCCCATACCAACGGTTTCGCGCACTGCGCCGCCAAGTAGGTTGAATGCACAACCAAAGCTGACGCGAGTTCGCGTGCTTGGCTCAAAGAATAGGTTACCTAAAATTGCACCGTCTAACACCTTGGTACGTTTTTCACGTAGCGCGTAAGGAGTCATTTTGTGGGCAACGTTAAAGATGGTGTTAATTGCGTCCAGATCTAACTGGTTTACCGAGAGGATGTGTGAACCTTCAAACTGAGTCATCAGCCTATATTCCAAGTTTGGGGGCAGTATCACTGGGCTGTGATAATACCTATTGTTGTGTAGGGTGGCTGAGGCGCAATTGTAGCAAACTCTAATGAGCTAGGCTACACGCATAAGTTGAACTTAGACATAGCGCCAGATAGTGTGGCAGATGCTGATCCACAGTGATTTTAACAAGGCTTGATAGCAGCTAATCGCCCTGTGGAATTAAATGCAGCGGCGCATCGTCACTTAAATAGGTTTCATCAACTAACTCAAGGTGGTTATAGCGGATCATCCCTTGAATGCTATCAATGTACGCTTGACCTCGCTCTGAGTATTTGTCGAGCGTGGTGGCAAGTTCAAGTCCTGTGATGGGCTTGTCTTGGGCACGAAGCGAGGCGCGGTATTGGCGCATTGCCTGATAAGCTGGATTGGTGTTGAGGTTAAATAGGTAGCCTTTGACTGAATCTAATGGACTGTCGAAGCGAGCGATACCATAGTTACCTAGCTCTTTGCGTTGTTGCTTTGGCACCATGCCGTTGCCACTAAAATCCCACTGGCCAAAAAAGGCGTTGCCTTCAAGCGTGAAGCGTGACGTTCCCCAGCCACTTTCTTCTGCGCCCTGAGCAAGGACTAACGAAGGCGGCACTATGTCCACATTAATGAGTAGCTGCGTACGTTGTTCATCAGTCAATGCTTGCTGATTGTCTTTAGTTACTCGATAACGATTGGCAAGAATGATGAGGTCGGAGTCATCCGCTCTAGCATCTTGAATGAATTTGCGCGTGAGTAACACTTCTTCATTAGCCCTTAAAATTAACGGCGCCATTAAGCGAAAGAACACTTCTTTTTTTACATTAACCGGCAAGTTATGTGAGCTTTGTTGCCAATGCTTGCTGACGTGATTAAAGGTCAGTCTTGGCACCGCGCGATGCCCACGTTGCCAAGCTTCATAATCATAATTAAGTGACGAAAACAGTGACATGAGATCATCAAGAGAGTGAATTTCTACGTCTTTAGCTGGTTTTGACGGGCGATTGTTAGATACATAGCGAAAGCTTTTTTGTAGTCCGGTATTATTGCGATTCTCAAGATGTGGTAACTCGACCTCTTCCACGATTGCGGTTGAATTATTGGCATTTGCTGCATGTTGCTCTGACTTTTTCTGCTCATCAGCTTCGCTGTTATCTGCCCCGTCATTTGGCGCAGTATTGCTCTGGCTAACGGTTTTAACGTTAGCGCCTTCAACATTTGCGGCATCGAGACTCCCAGCTTGCGGTAAATCGCTATTATCTTTGCAGCCAACTAATCCAATGATGGCCATAATAAATAAAGTGACAAACAAAGTGCACAACAAGCTAGCTTGCCCGTTTATTGCTGAGATCAACTTCGTCATATTTATTCCTTGCGCTTGCGACAGCTATACAGCCTTTCGCCACTGAGAAATCGTAGTAAATGATGTTATTCAATTTTGTAAGCATAGCTCGCTTGGCTGCATTTACGAGTACTATAGCTGCCCTGAGCGGATCTCTTGATAAAGCATATTCCAGCTGATCACGCCAACGACGTTGTGCGGGTTTCCACGGTAGATGAACACTTCGCCGCTGCGTTTTTTCGACAGTACTTGATAAACATCGTCAAGGGTGCGGTTATCGCTTAGCCCTTCAATGGTGTGACGTGAAAGCGTGGTAGAGTCTTCAAATGATTGCATTTCCAGTTGCAGCATTTCAATTTCATCATTGTCATTTCTCACCAACACTGGGCGACCCTCGGCGCGTTTTAGTACCTCTAATAATAGCTCTGAGTCATCTTTTACAATCACAAAGCGGCTGTCCATTAGGGTACGAACCCCTTTCTTTTGCAGCCCTTGGTTCATTGGTGGCACCTTATAGCCAAGCCCCATAATATCGAGTTGCTTTAAGAACACCGATTTTGCCCCTAAGCCCTGATAAGCAAGCAGGTATGCTGGAATGGTCACGAACATTGCAGGCAAAATAATCGAGGCATCATTGGTCAGCTCAAGCAGCGCAACTAATGCCGCCAATGGCGCGCTTAAACACACTCCCATCATTACTGTCATGCCGACAATGGTATAAAGCCCAACAAAAGGCTCGATACCAGGGAACATCAACATACTTACCAGTGCGAGAATAGCGCCAACCAGCGCACCTATGCCATAAAGCGGGCCAATTAAGCCGCCGGGTACACCTAAGCCGATTGCGGCAATGGTTGCGATGATTTTGCCTGTGAGTAGTAACAACAAGAATAAGATGCTTGGGCTTTCGCTCACCGCTTCATGGATGGCTAAATCACCAGAGCCGAGTGCTTGTGGCAGCACTAACCCAATAAGCGTGGTGATAACACCTGCGGCCAGCAGCCTTTGGTGTAATGGGTAGGTTTGGCTGCTTTCAGTGACTTTGAGCAATGAGTAATTAAAGGTCGCAGCCGCTACGCCAAGTACGCCGCCACCGAGTAATAAAATAGGGTAGTGATCCAACGGAATGTGAATCACATTAATGAGATCGTACTCGTGAATATTGCCGAACACTAATTGACTGGATAATGCGCCACAAATCGCCGACAGCATAATCGGGAAGAAGTAGTGGATTTTATATTCACGGATAATGACTTCAAAAACAAAAATCACTGCAGCTAACGGCGCGTTAAAGGTAGCAGCAATACCTGCGGCGATGCCACTTGCGCTCATAATGCGTACGCTATTATCGGGTAGCTGGAATTTCTCAGCTAATACACTGGCGCTGACAGCACCTAAGTGAATGGCTGGGCCTTCTCGCCCGACAGAGAAGTTGGTGATGAGCGCAGCAAGTGCCTGAAAAAACTGTCCAGGTGCAGATTGCAGTGGCAGCTTACCGTAATGCAGCTTCATTCGGTGCAGCACATAAGCGATACCCATACGGCGGTGGCGCTTAGAGCCAATTTTGTACAATAGCCAGATAATGCCTGAACCGACAATAGGCAGATAGCTGCGCCAGTCGGTAATGGTTTCGTTAAAGTTGCTGGCTTCTGATATGGTGAAGTCGCTCGCCCAGTTAAGCAGCAAACGAAATAGGATAATCACCCCTGAGGCAATCAAGGCAAAGATAAGCGCCAGCGCGCACAATTGCACACTGATTTTGGCCTGCGACAACTTGTCGCGAAATTCATTACGCAGATATTTGCGTGTCGCCCGCTTGGCGTGAATAATAGCGGCTTTATTTAGTTTCGATTGCACAAGTTTGCTTTAAACCAAGTTGGCGAATTAAATAAACGTACTCAAAACCGAATCAATTTTGAATTAAAGGCTTGTTACTTAATGCTAAATTATCACCGCTGGTTAGATCGACTGCAAGTATTTGAACGTAAAAGTCGCTCATCTAGCTTTTATTTGCTGAGTTTGATGTGTGTAGCATTTTTACTTGGGGGCAGCGTTTACAATGTCGCTCACGACTGGGAAGAGGTGCAAGAGCATCAAGAAGACCAGCAAAAGCTTGAACTTGAGCGCCAAATAAAAAGCCTTAATCGTGAGTTGGCCAACATCAAATTGACATTGGGGGTAGCGCAGCAAGCGAATACTTCAATGCGGCAGATGTTCAATGAGCAGGTTCAGAAGCAGCAAGAGTTAGAAACAGAGCTTAAGTTTTATCGTAGCTTAATGGTGCCAGATGACAGCGTAGACGGCATTGGTATTCATGCGCTTGAGTTATCTCATGGCATGTTGCCAGATCAGTTTAAGTTGCGCTTGATTTTGACTCAGCTGCAAAAGCGCAAGCAGCAGTCCAAGGCCCAAGCGTTTATTACCCTTGTTGGTATTGAGCAGGGTGAAGCCAAACAAATTGATTTAGGCGAACTTGTTGATAACAAGTTCGAATTTGACTTTAAATATTTTCAGGTAGCTGACAGCGAGTTTAATGTGCCTGAGGACTTTAACTTGCAGCGTATTGAAGTCAGAGTAAAAGTAAAAGCTAGGCGTGGCGTGAAAGGTGGCGAAACCTTTGCAACTTTCCATGTGCCTGAGCTACTGCAAGGTGAAAAAGAACAGCGGGTAATACTTGAACAAAATAGTCAGGTAAAGGATAATCCCGAGCAGTAAACAGAAGTATGAGGTAGTAATGACTGAACAAACTGATGCAGCAATGCCAATTCAATTTACCGATGCTGCGGCAACTAAGGTGAAGGGCTTGCTGGAAGAAGAGCAAAACCCAGAGCTAAAATTACGTGTGTATGTGACAGGCGGTGGTTGCTCAGGTTTTCAGTACGGCTTTACTTTTGATGAAAAGGTAAATGAGGGTGATTTCACCATTGAGAAGCAAGGCGTACAGTTAGTTGTAGACCCAATGAGCCTGCAGTACCTAGTGGGTGGTGAGGTGGATTACACATCTGGCCTTGAAGGTTCACGTTTCTTCGTGAAAAACCCAAATGCGACCACCACTTGTGGTTGTGGTGCTAGCTTCTCGGTTTAATGAGTGCTGTCGCTAGCCGATAGATGTGCTTAGTGTATTTACTATGTGCACATAAAGTATCTAGGGTAGTAAAAACAAAAAGCCGTCTTAAGACGGCTTTTTTAGTTTTTATTAGTCGCTTTAACTAAAGCTTAATTAGTTAATTAAGCGCTTTAGTTAATTGAGCTAGCTTAAAATGTTCATATTTACTTTGCGCACAAAGCAGTTAGCGACACTTTTACTGAAACTTACCCACAGTTGCCATAGACCAAGCGCGAATAACAAGCCGTAAATAAACCAATCACCAAGTTCAATAAAGTACGGGCCAACTTCAAAGCGAGTGGGCTCTCGCGGCGTCGCATCGCCTGACATCAATAGCGGCAACATGCTGTAAAATGCCATTTGTACCACAGCATAACCGCGCAGCATATACAGCGCTGCTTTTTGGCGGCCAAATACCGCAGCAACCAACATTAGCGTGAGTACACAAAACAGCAGTGATTGTTTGTTACTGGTATCGCTGGCGAGCAAGCCGCTGACTGAGGTTAGAATATAAACTACCATCAAAATCAGTAATCGCTTAGGAAAGCGCGCTAGACTGACTTGTTCATTTGCTGACTGCCCATTTGCCACTTGCGCGTTTTCTGGTAGCTCACTTTCTTTTTGAGTAGATCGCTGCTGAGAAGGTTGCTGTTGGGCTGAGGCAGTTACTTCAAGCTTGTTGTCGCTCATATGGGTTAGTTCTCGTTGCTAACTTACATTTGTAACAGTGATTTAGTGCTTGATTTTAGCGCGTGGCGTTAGACGCTGATCGACTTCGTAAGGCGGCACAACCACTCCTAGGTCTTCTTGCACTGGGAATACCGCGATGAATAGGTCATCATCTTCCATGCCGCGAACCCAGCGAGCTTGAAATTCTTCTAGAGGGATCATCAGTGGCTCACAGTTTTTCCAATCATCAACTGCCCATAGGTTAGCGGTTTCTTCGCTTGGCCACATTGGGATACAGTCTTCATCTTCTGTGGTTAGCATCACGCAGCCGTCTTGGTCTTGCAGTGTCCAAATTTGTTTGGTGGTTTTAACCTGTTCAACTAGGTAGTCGTAACGTGCTTCAGGAGTAGCGTTAACTAGCTCTGATACAGACTTTTGTTTTTGGCTCATGACGATTCTCTTATCTCTGTAGAGGGGCTAACGGCTGTATAGCCGTTAGCGACATAATTTAATTGCGCAGATAATAGCATTCATCTGCGCTGAGGTTAATCTGTGATTAGCTGGCAGGATACAAGCAACCTAACACTGCGCGGCGGCTAGCGCCTGTGACCGCGGGCAAGTTGCCGGTTTGTTTGTGGTTGAAGCGCATAGCTAACCAAGCAAAGGCAATTCCCTCAACCCATTTAGGGTCGATATTCAGGCTTTGGGTGGTGGTCACCTTATGGTTCTCAAGAATTTGCGTGAGCCTTGCCATCAGCGCTTGGTTAAGTGCTCCGCCACCGCAAACAATTACTTCACCTGTTGAGGTCAAGCGGCGGATATCATTAGCAATGGAATAGCAGGTGAAATCAAGCAAGGTTGCTTGAATATCTTGTGGCTCAATTTGACTAAAGTTAGCCAGTTGTTGGCTTAACCAGTCGTTATTAAATAGCTCTCGCCCAGTGCTTTTTGGGTAGCTCATTTCAAAATACGAGTGAGACAACAGTTGCGACAACAAGCCTTTGTGTACTTCACCCGAGCGCGCCCAGTCGCCATTTTCATCATAGCCAAGCTGCTTTTCTTGTTGGATAAAGGCATCCATTAAGGTGTTGCCTGGGCCGGTATCAAAACCAATTACGGTTTCGCCATCGCCGCTTAGGAAGGTGATATTAGCAATGCCGCCAATGTTGAGTATGACTCGGTCTAACTCTGGTTGACTAAATACCTGCTGGTGGAACGCTGGCACCAACGGCGCGCCTTGACCGCCAAGGGCAATGTCTTTGCGGCGAAAATCTGCAATTACATCGATGCCTGTTTCAATCGCAATGGTATTGGCATCACCAATTTGCAAGGTAAAGCCTGGGTCAAGGTTTGGCATGTGACGCACGGTTTGGCCGTGGGAGCCAATGGCAATAATCTCGGTCGAGTTAAGCCCAGTTTGTTCTAGTAATGCATTGACGGCTTTAGCAAACAGTTGGCCAACGTGTCTGTCGGTTTGGCCTACGCGGTTAATCTCGTTGTTTGCAGGCGCGCAAAGTTGCTGCAAGTTGGCGAGAATATGCGGCGGAATAGGTTCGCTATGGGCGGCAACAAAGGCTGGCACGCCTGCGGCAAAGTCTACTAATACGGCGTCTACGCCATCCATACTTGTGCCTGACATCAGGCCAATATAATACTGAGGTTTAGTCATGATTGTTAAACTATGAACTCGGCAAGCCGCTAGCTGTTGTTATTCACTACTAGCGAGCTGCTGTTGCTGATTAGATTTAAGTTTAGCCATTAACTGCGCGCTAAGCTGTTTAAACTTGGCTTTTTCGGCTTTGGCTATTGGTGTCGACTTCGGCAATTTAACTGTGCGCGGGTTACGGTGTACGCCGTTAACGATGAATTCGTAATGTAAGTGCGCGCCGGTGACGCGACCAGTGCGCCCAAGGGTACCAATGATTTGCCCTTGTTTAACGGTTTGGCCTTGCTTTACTTTGCGTTTATTGAGGTGTAAATACTTAGTGGTGTAAGTGTCGTTGTGTTTGATAAATACATAGTTACCATTGTATTTGTTATAGCTAGACTTGATGACCTTACCTTTACCGGCGGCTTTAATTGGTGTGCCGATAGCGGCAACATAGTCGACGCCGCGGTGGGCTTTTACCTGACCAGTTACTGGGTGCAAACGGCGCGGGTTAAAGTTAGAGCTGACGTATTTGAAATCAACTGGTGAGCGTAAGAAGGCTTTGCGCATGCTGTTACCTTCTTCAGAGTAGTACTCGCCGTCGGTGTATCGCACCGCTGTGTATCTGTCGCCTTGGTTGTAGAACTCAGCAGCCAGGATATTGCCGTCACGCAGGAACTGACCATCCGCATACTCTTGCTCAAATATCAGCGCGAAGTGATCGCCTTTACGAATATCTAAGGCGAAGTCGACGTCCCAACCAAAGATATTGGCGAGCTGCATAATATGGTTAGCTGACAAACCTGCGCTTGCGGCGGCATTCCAGAAGTTACTGCTAATTTTTGCTTCAATAAATGCGGTGCGGGTTTCGACCTGTTTTTTCTCTACTTGCTCGTGATACTTACCGTCTTTTTTATCAATGATGAGCTTTTCAATCTTGCTCATTTGATAGCTTAGCTGCACGAGTTTGTCTTCTTGGCTCTTGGTAATCGCGATTTCTTCACCTGGCATAATTTTTAGCAGGTTCTTCTTCGCAAGTGGTAGCTGGGTGATGTCGTAAACATCTTTTGGAGTTAATCCTGCGCGGTTAAATAGGCCGCCTAAGGTATCGCCTTTAGCGACTTCATAGTATTCAATTTTATGATCTTGTCTTAACTCAGCTTTGGCTTGGTCAATTGCCTGCTCAACCTCGGCAACCTTTTCATCATAAGTAGGTGCATCTTGGGTGATGTCATCTTGGCCTTGGGTGTGTTTTTGGGTCTTTACCAGTCTGGTTTGGTTAGCGAGATGCTGGGCAAGAATGCGATCGTCTTCAGTGTCGGTACCATCTGTGCTTGAGCGGCGACTTGGCGCCGTTGGCGTGCGCTGGGAAAGGGGAACTTGATAACGAGTATTAAGGGCGAGCTCGTCAGTTTGCTCACTGGCATTGCCAGTTTGCTTTGATGCTTGAGCGTTGTCGGCAGGGATCATTAAGATAACAAGAGTAAATACAGCCAGCACACTAATGATTATTTGATGTGCCTTTGGCAGTAATTTAAATAATGTGATCAGCTTTGCCATTGACTTATGTACCAATTTCGCCTTTTTCGTTGTTATCAGCCCAGTGTACACTCTTTCATTTGCTGTGGCTAACAAGTAACATAGGCCTCTTTATTTTTATATTTTATTTAGGCTGTGGGAGTTGCGGCACAGATGGCTGAGTTAGAGCAAGTATTAGCAGAGATCAAACGTGGTACAGATGAGATTCTTCTGGAAGCAGATCTGATTGAAAAACTTAAAGAAGGGCGTCCACTGCGCGTAAAGTTAGGCGCTGACCCTACCGCACCAGATATTCACCTAGGTCACACTGTTATTCTTAACAAGCTACGTGCCTTCCAGGAGCTTGGACACGAAGTGATCTTCTTGATTGGTGACTTCACTGGAATGGTGGGTGACCCAAGTGGTAAAAATAGCACCCGTCCGCCACTGACACGTGAGCAAGTCATCGCTAACGCGGAAACCTACAAAGAGCAGGTTTACAAAATCCTTGACCCACAAAAGACTCGCATTGAGTTCAACTCAAGCTGGTTAGAAGAGTTAGGTGCTGCGGGTATGATCCGTTTAGCGTCTAAGCAAACCGTTGCGCGTATGATGGAACGTGATGACTTTAAAAAGCGTTACGGCTCTGGCCAAGCAATTGCTATCCATGAATTTATGTACCCACTGCTGCAAGGTTATGACTCAGTTGCTTTAGAAGCTGATATCGAGCTTGGTGGTACTGACCAGAAGTTCAACCTACTAATGGGTCGTGAGCTACAAAAGGCTGAAGGTCAAAAACCACAAACGGTTATCATGATGCCGCTACTAGAAGGTCTTGATGGCGTTAAGAAGATGTCTAAGTCAGCACACAACTACATTGGTGTGAGCGAGCCAGCTAATGACATGTTCGGTAAGATTATGTCGATTTCTGACGACCTAATGTGGCGCTACTTTGAGCTGTTATCTTTCCGTCCATTGGAAGAAGTTGCTCAGTTTAAACAAGATGTGGCGAACGGCACTAACCCGCGTGACATTAAGATTGCACTAGCTAAAGAGATCATCGCTCGCTTCCATGACGATGAACAAGCTGAAGCGGCTCACCAAACCTTTATCAATCGTTTCCAAAAAGGTGCGATGCCAGATGACATTGAAGAAGTGACCTTAACTGCACCAGAAGATGGGTTAGCGATTGCTAACTTACTTAAAGATGCAGGTCTAGTTAACTCAACGTCTGACGGCATGCGTATGATCAAGCAAGGTGCAGTGAAGATGGATGGCGAGAAAGTCGCTGATACACGCCAACGCTTTGAAGCAGGTATCACCGCGGTATTCCAGGTTGGTAAACGTAAGTTTGCCAAAGTAACTGTTGGTTAAGCCCATTCGCTATTAGAGCTAGTTAGTTGATAGAAATAGAAAGCCAGTCGCAAGACTGGCTTTTTTGTTTTCACTTATAAGTCCCAAACCACCCACTTCAGTAGGTGGCCACAATCAATTAGGCTTTGCCTGTATTTTTGTTTACATGACATGATTAGCTTGAGGTTGAGTTAGCTATGCAATGATATTAAAAGCACGCGGCAAGCACCTCCCTGTGGGCTCAACGAAAACATCCATGTTTTCAATGGCTTTAAATATCATTACTTATAGCTACCATTGAGACTACAAAATGACTGAAAGTCCCCTTTTAGGGAGGAAACACAAAGTTACCTTCTTTAGAAGGAGGTAATTTACAATTTGACTATGGTGGATTCGGTTACAATTACTGTGATGCCAATTGATCTGACATGGTTTGATAGTCCATCAAATCAATATGTTCGGTAACGCGCTTTTTATCCATATCAAACTTTAAAGTGGTAATGCCGGGTACGGCGATATCAATCACTTTACCAGGTTTGCCGTATTGTTCACCTGGGCCGCGAAGACGGTAACTGCCAATTAGCACGACTAGCGAGCCATGATTAAACATGTGGTCGAGGTCGAAGCGATATTCCAGCACACCACTGTGGGCGCGGGTGAAAAACTCGATAATGTTACGGCTACCAGTGTATTTCACATTAGCCGTTTTATCGAAAAAGGTACTATCGCGCGAGTAGAACTTGCGTAGCTCTTTATAGTTGTGGTGGGTGAGCGCTTGAATGTATTGCAGGGCGTATTGTTGCTCCATAGGCATTTCGCCAAAACCATTGGCTTTAGTTGGAAGTGACAACAAACACAGCAGCAAAACAATTACACGCACAATACTATCTCTTATATCTTTCGGTTATTTTTTGGTTTTTAGATCAAAAGCTGGCAATGATAGATGCCAATGAATGGCGCTAAGACGAATAATCAAGGTACTTAACATGGCTAACGATAATGCCGTCATGTTGCCCATCCCAGCTTGTAAACTTATGGTGTAGCTAATGCCACCAACAATTGATGCCGTTGCGTAAACTTCGGTGCGAAGCACCATAGGCACCTGCCTGCACAACACGTCACGAATAATGCCACCACCGACGCCAGTGATCAATCCTACCACTACGGCTGCCATACCGGATAATTCAAGCGATAGTGCCTTTTCAGCGCCAATCACAGTAAATAGGGCTAATCCAAAGGCATCTGCAATGGGCAAAGATTTGTTAGAAAGTTTGTACGGCTTGCGAATAAAGATAAGACAGGCCACCACAGTGGCTAAAATAACTGCAATATAATTAGGATCGGTAATCCAAAATACGGGCGTGGCACCAATAATGGCATCGCGAATTGTGCCGCCACCCACAGCGGTAACCGCCGCGAGCACGATAACCCCAAATGGGTCCATGCGATGCTTACCTGCTGCTAATGCACCTGATAGGGCAAACACGGCTGTACCACATAGGTCAAAAAAGTAAATCCAGTTCATGAATCACTCATTTCTTTTAAGTGAATGTTTAATGCGTCTACTGAAATGCGAATTTCAATCACAGATAAAATCAGTGAATACAGCAACAATAGTAGACTAAGGCCAAATACCAGTGAACCGACTTTATTAAAGCCGATGTAAATTAAGATCATACACAGCACGCATAGGGCAAAGCTGCTGACGCCAGTTTCTTGCATGCGTCTGATGATGGTAATGCGCTGCTTAAGGTTTTTAATTTGGTTTTGGTGCACTGGCTCGTTTGTCTGACTCAAGCTACGAATAAGCGCTGCCAATGAAAAAAAGCGGTTAGTGTAGGCCAGCAGCAGGAGTGAAATAGCTGGAAACAATAGTGCTGGTGTAGTGAGTGACACCTGAATATGTTCAAACAAGGCGATACCTTTTCGGTCGTAATTGTGATGCTAGGGATAGGCGCGATAATAACGCCTTTACAGGGGGAATTACATGCCCCTGATCCACTTTAGCGCAAACCAGATAATCGGCAACGCGAGGGTAAGTGCCAGCCAGAAGTAAAAAGCTGGGCTCACTAGCTTAGTCGCTGCGCCTATTGTATCTCTGCTCGGCATAGCTCCGGCGATGATTTTATCGCGCGCGACACGGGTGACTTCACCTTTTGTGGTCGACTCGAACTGCTGCGGCCCGCCAAGCTCAATCCCAAGCAATTGTGCGCCCAAATGATGACACGCATAGTCATTATTTGGCTGACGATTTGCCAGCTCAGCATTAAATGAAGGCATTGGCGAGCGACCTAGTGGCAGGGATAGGGTGGCTAGCCACAATAGTTTAGGAATGAAGTAAATCACCCGATTTAACGCAAATACCAATGACGAAAACACTTGATATTGCGGATGATAGCTTGGCCAGCTTAGCTCTAGCTGACGTAGCAGTTTGGCAGCAATGACCAGCGGCAGCCCGCCAATAAGGAATAGTAATATAACACTAATAAAGCCATACAGTGGCGCAGTAAGTTGCAGCTCAATGATGGCTTTGGCGATGCCCACTTCAGAGAGTGAATCGGTTTTAAACCCAACATGCTTGGCAAGTAATTCACGTGCTTTGGCTTTGTCACCATTTGCAAGCAACTTTTGTATTTGCGCGGCAACACTTGAAAAGCTTAGCTCAGGCAAGCAAAGGTATAAGATGAAGAACTCAAAGAACCAAGGGTAAGCGGCAAGTGAGGTAATAAAATAGCTGGCGACAATGATTGGCAGCGTTAAACAAAGGGTTGCCATTATGCCTGCTACTTGCCGCTGACTATTGGCTCGCCCTGGTTTATTGACCTTTGTCGCCATACCGTGAGCCAGCCGCCTAAATGCCATAAGTGGGTTTAATGCATTGATGATAGGCACATAACGGGCGAGCAAGATTGCCGACAGTAGTACCGCGCAACTTTGCAGTAAGCTGCCCTCGGCTGATGTGAGCTGTTGCCATATAGGCTCTAAGCTATTCATTTAGGCTGGTTCAATCCTTGAGGCTCTAGGTTGGATATGCTTGTTTTGCCGCTGCTACAAGGTTAGCGATCAGGTTCGAAAACCTTTACCTTTTAAAGATGCGCTAACCTAGCGTAGCAGATGCTATATCTGGTGGAGAAGCTATAGCTGTTGCAGCAGTGCAATTACCATTAGTGCGCTGTGATGACCTGCTTTAACAATGTAAGTGTCAAAGTCGACTGATGAGTCATCGTTAGCATTGTCTGAAATTGAGCGAATCACAACGAAAGGCGTGCCGAACTGATGACAAACCTGTGCAATAGCTGCCGCTTCCATTTCACATGCCGCCATGGTTGGAAAGTTATCAACCATTACTTTGGTGCGCTCTGGATCGCAAATAAAGCTATCACCAGTACAAATTAGCCCTTCAATGGCTTTTACTTCACCTAGCTCAGCAACGGCTTTTTGCGCAGCTTGTACAAGCTCAGCATTTGGAATGAAAGCTGCTGGTTGCGCTGCCATTTGACCAATTTCATAGCCAAAGCCGGTGACATCTACATCGTGGTAACGAACTTCTGATGAGATAACAATATCGCCAATGGCAAGTTCTTTAGCGAAGCCGCCTGCAGAGCCGGTATTGATCACTTGAGTAGCGCCAAATTTTTCAATCACTAGGGTAGTGGCGATACTCGCAGCTACTTTACCAATACCAGAGCGAGTGACCACCACGTCTTTACCAGCAATTTTACCGCTTACAAACTCGATGCCTGCAATTGTAGTGTGCACAGGTTCGACAATAGCCTGAGTTAAGTGAACCACTTCTGGTTCCATGGCGCCGATAATCGCGATAGTCATAATCAACCTTAAAAAATAACTGAAATTAAAGGCGACAATATAACATGGCCGCCAAGATTAATGAAAATCGTTGGCGGCCAGAGGTGAGCTTTATCTCACAGGTTTAGGTTGGTGAGTTAATCACTGAGTCATTGCTAATTACTGCTTATAAACCACGCCATCTTTCATCACAAAGCGTACTTGTTCCATCACACTGATGTTTTTCAGTGGGTCGCTATCTACTGCAATAATATCGGCTAGAAAGCCGGGCTTAATTTGCCCTAATTTGTCTTGTTTTAGCAGCGCTGCACTATTGATGGTGGCGGCTTGCAAGGCCTGAGCGGGCGTCATACCAAACTTCACCATACGCGAGAATTGCTTACCATTGTCGCCGTGTGGGTAAATCGCCGCATCTGAGCCAAATACCATTTTTGCACCCGCTTTAACTGCGCGGCGAAAGCTATCACGCTGGGCTTTTGATACCAGCTTTTCTTTGTTGATGTTTTCTTCCGGGACACCATTAGCTTCACCAAAGGCGAGGGTGTATTCGGTGTTGTAGATATCGCAAGATAAGTAGGTACCGGCTTTAACCGCCATATCAATGGCTTCTTGGTCCATAAAGCTGCAATGCTCAATACTGTCGATGCCAGCTTTAATAGAAGCCTTGATGCCGCTAGTGCCATGGGCGTGAGCAGCAATCACCATGCCTTGCATGTGAGCTTCATCTACCGCAGCTTTAATTTCTTCATCACTAAGTTGTTGGATGCCGACTTTAGTACCCTTGGAAAATACCCCGCCAGTGGCGCAAATTTTAATGGCGTTAGCGCCATATTTAATGTTTTCGCGCACTTTCGCGCGCACTGCCCATGGGCCATCTGCCACACCTTGGGCGCGAATTTGCTTTTCAGGGGCTGAGAAGTTGTCGTCGCAATGGCCGCCGGTGACACTAATGGAGTGACCCACAGCCCATATACGCGGGCCAACAATGTCGCCGTCGTTAATGCCATCTCGGGTGGCGATAACCGCATAACCCGATGAGCCAAGATCGCGCACCGTGGTAAAACCTGCCATTAAGCTTTTACGGGCATTTTTAACCGCCTTAATGGTCTTGCGCGGTATCGATTGGTTTTTTGCCGCGAGGAAGTTGTCATCTGCATTACTCGAAAGGTGAACATGCATATCCATCACACCTGGTACTAGTGTTTTACCTTTAAGGTCGATGACATTGTATAGGTTGTGGTTACTGAGCTTATCGTACTGGGTGACTTGAGTGATTTGATTACCGCTGATCACAATCGCTGCATCTTCAATGGTTTTGCCCTTGGCGACATCGACATAAGCATCAGCAATAATCAGGGTGTCTGATGCATTTGCTAGCGGCGATAGCAGTGCCGCCCCCAGAGTTAGCAGTAGTGTTTTTTTTATTTTGTTGTTATTAACTTTTGCAATAAGGCACATCTAGGAACATCCTGTATAAATTGTGAATCTAGATTCATCATAAGCGATAGTGCTGATTAAAATCTAGCCTTTGTAATGCGCGGATTTAAGGCCAGCTAGATATATGTTAAAGGGCTGACAATAAAAAGTGCGCAGCTGATAAAAGCCGCGCACTTTTTAGTTTAACCGTTTTAGCTATTTGAGCCGTTTTAGCTCTGTAGCTAGGTTAGGTGATTAATCTTCAAGATAATTAAGGATGCCTAGTGCAGCATCGCGACCTTCGGCGATGGCTGTAACTACTAGGTCAGAGCCTCGCACCATATCACCACCGGCAAACACTTTAGGATTGGTGGTTTGAAATGGATTGTCATCAAGCTTAGTTGCTTTAACTAGACCCCAATCATTGGTCTCAATACCAAAGTCTTTAAACCAGTCAGCAGGACTTGCCTGGAAGCCAAAGGCAATGATGATGGCGTCAGCTTCTAGCACTTGCTCGCTATCAGAAATCACTTCAGCACGTTGACGACCAGACTCATCAGCTTCACCCATTTGGGTTTCAACGCATTCAATGCCAGTTACCTTGCCATTTTGAGTTTTGATAGCCGTTGGTTGGCGATTGAATAAGAAGTTAACGCCTTCTTCTTTGGCGTTTTGTACTTCACGCACCGAGCCTGGCATATTGGCTTCGTCGCGGCGATATGCACAAGTTACGCTCGCCGCGCCCTGACGCACAGCTGTGCGCACACAATCCATAGCGGTATCACCACCACCGAGTACCACAACTTTTTGCCCTTCAAGGCTTAAGTAAGGCGTGTCAGCTGACTCTGTACCCATTAGCTGGTGGGTGTTACCAATAAGATAGGGCAGCGCTTGAATCACGCCTTCTGCATCTTCATTTGGCAGGCGGGCTTTCATTGCGCTGTAAGTACCCATACCTAGGAACACGGCATCATACTCATCCAGTAAGCTCTGGAAGCTAATATCCTTGCCAATCGTCACGCCAAGTTTGAACTCAATGCCCATGCCTTCCATCACTGCGCGGCGTGTCGCCATCACAGATTTGTCTAGCTTGAACGCCGGAATGCCGTAGGTAAGCAGGCCGCCAATTTGTGGGTACTTATCAAACACCACGGCTTGTACGCCATTGCGAGCGAGAATATCTGCACAGCCAAGGCCCGCAGGCCCCGCGCCAACAATAGCAACACGCTCTTTACGCGGCGTGACATGCGTCATATCAGGACGCCAGCCTTGAGCAATAGCGGTGTCGGTAATGTATTTCTCTACATTACCAATGGTAACGGCACCAAAGTCATCATTTAGGGTACATGCGCCTTCACAAAGTCTGTCTTGCGGGCACACGCGGCCACAAATTTCTGGCAAGGTATTGGTTTCATGAACTAGATCAGCCGCTTCCATAATCCGCCCTTGCTTAGCCAGCTTAAGCCAGTTCGGAATATAGTTGTGTAGTGGGCACTTCCACTCACAATACGGGTTACCACAATCAAGGCAGCGGTCTGCTTGCTCATCAACCTGGCCTTGTGTGAATGGTTGATAGATCTCGATAAACTCTATCGCACGTTTCTCGGCAGCATGTTTGGTTGGGTCTACGCGGCCGACTTCGATAAATTGAAAATCATTACTCATCTTGGTTTACCCCGCCTTTACCGCTAACTCTGGACTTTTCTGCTCGATTTTTAATAAATCGCCCACTGCAATGTTCTTAGGTTTAACCAGAACAAAGCAGTCAATCCAGTTGTCAAAGTCGCTTAAAATCATATTGGCGTGTTCGCTGCCAGTTTCTTGCACATGGGCTTGGATCAGCTCTTTTAAGTGTGCCTGCTGAATGCTTGATTCAATCTTATGGGTGTCGACCATTTCGGTATTCACCCGGCGGTGGAAGCGGCGATGTTGGTCAAACACGTAAGCAAAGCCACCTGTCATACCCGCACCAAAGTTAACCCCGGTTTTACCAAGCACAACCACGATGCCACCAGTCATGTATTCACAACCGTTGTCACCTAGGCCTTCGACTACCGCAATAGCGCCTGAGTTACGCACTGCAAAACGCTCACCGGCTTTACCTGCAGCGTATACGCGGCCGCCAGTGGCACCGTAAAGGCAGGT
Organism: Shewanella sp. WXL01; assembly: GCF_012263345.1. NCBI lineage: Bacteria > Pseudomonadati > Pseudomonadota > Gammaproteobacteria > Alteromonadales > Shewanellaceae > Shewanella > Shewanella sp. WXL01. The sequence continues at coordinate 324,355 of NZ_JAAIKQ010000003.1, forward strand.
GTTACCCATAATCGCGCTGCGCTCTGACTGGAACGGGCTGCCCACAGGTGGGTGAATGACAATCTTGCCGCCACTCATACCTTTGCCCACATAATCGTTGGCATCGCCGCATAGTTTTAACTCAAGGCCTGGGCTATTCCACACGCCAAAGCTTTGGCCTGCACTGCCGTTAAAGCCTAGTGAGATGGTCTCTTTGGCGCCGTTTACGCCAACTTTGGTGGCGATAAAGCCAGAAAGACTCGCGCCCACTGAGCGGTCGGTATTGTTAATTGCATACTGATTTGCGTAAGGCTCACCATTCAATACAGCGGCTTCACAATCGGTCACTAAGGTTTGGTTTAATGCGCCAGGATCAGACGGTGGGTTAGTCTCTTTCCAGGTAATATCAGTGCCTTGTGGTACTTGTGGCTGATACAGGATTGGCGCTAGGTCTAAACCTTGTTGTTTTTCGGTTTGACCATCTAAAGCTTGCAGCCAATCGCTGCGGCCAACCAGTTTATCAAACTCGCTTACGCCTAGTTTCGCCATCCACTGACGCACTTCTTTGGCAACGAATTCAAAGTAGGTAACCACTTTGTCAGGTAAGCCGTGGTAGTGATTGTCGCGAAGAATTTGATCTTGCGTTGCCACACCAGTCGCACAGTTATTCAAGTGACAAATACGCAGGTATTTACAACCTAATGCGATCATAGGCACAGTACCAAAACCAAAGCTTTCTGCGCCAAGTAGCGCGGCTTTAATGACGTCTGTACCTGTCTTTAGCCCACCATCAACTTGCAAACGAATTTTATGGCGCAGGCCGTTTTCAACTAACGCTTGATGCACTTCGGCAAGGCCAAGCTCCCATGGTGAGCCGGCATACTTAACTGAGGTGATTGGGCTTGCGCCTGTACCGCCATCATAGCCAGAGACTGTGATCATATCGGCATAGGCTTTTGCCACACCTGTAGCAATGGTGCCAATGCCTGGCTCAGATACCAGTTTGACCGATACCAGCGCTGTTGGGTTAATTTGTTTTAAATCGAAAATTAGCTGAGCTAAATCTTCAATCGAGTAAATATCATGGTGCGGCGGCGGTGAAATCAAGGTCACGCCCGGGCGAGAGTGACGTAGACCGGCAATTTCAACACTCACCTTGTGACCTGGTAGCTGACCGCCTTCACCCGGTTTTGCGCCTTGGGCAACTTTAATTTGTAGCACTTCAGCGTTAACCAGATAATGCGCCGTCACACCAAAGCGGCCTGATGCGATTTGCTTAATCGCAGAATTTCGCTCTGAGTTGAAGCGGCTTGGATCTTCACCGCCTTCACCCGAATTTGAGCGCCCGCCTAAACGATTCATGGCTACTGCTAAAGCTTCATGGGCTTCTGGGCTAAGTGCACCAATACTCATGGCGGCGCTGTCAAAGCGGCCATATAAGTTGCTAGCATCTTCTACCTGAGCTTCATCAATGCTGCTTTGATTGCCGTTAATACCGATAAGGTCGCGTAAGGTGGCAACTGGGCGGTCATCAACTAACTCGGCAAACTTTTGATATTTAGCAAAGTCGCGAGTATTGAGTGAAGCTTGCAGTGTATTAACGACGTCTGGGTTGAAACAGTGGTATTCACCGCCTTCAACGTATTTCAGTAAACCACCTTGAGGCAGGGGTACATGCTTGCGATAGGCGCTCTTGTGTAGCACTTTTTGGTCGCTAGCAATGTGCTCAAAGCTCACGCCTTCAATACGACTCACAACACCTTTAAAACATAGCTCAACCACCTCTTTTGACAGACCCACGGCTTCAAATTGCTGCGAGCAGCGGTAAGAGCCAACGGTACTAATGCCCATTTTCGACATGATTTTGCGTAGGCCTTTTTCAGTGCCTGAGCGGAAGTTAAGCATTAGTGCTGCTGTGTCATCTACCTGGTTAAGCTTAGCCATTGCCGAGATTGACTCGTAGACCAGATATGGGTAAATCGCAGTTGCGCCAAAGCCAAGCAGCACGGCAAAGTGATGCGGGTCGCGTGCTGATGCGGTTTCAACAATGATGTTGGTGTCACAGCGCAGACTTTTATCAACTAGGCGAGTTTGTACCGCGCCCACTGCCATCGCCGCAGGAATAACCTGTACATTTTTACCGACGGCGCGATCAGATAGCACCAACAAGGTTGTGCCACTGCGAGCTAAGCGCTCAGACTCGTCAGTAATACGCTCGATAGCTTGCTCCAAGCTTTCGCTGGCATCGTAATTTAAGTCGACCGTATTGGCGCGGTAGTAATTACTATCTAGCCCCAACAATTGATTAAAGTCGCTAAACAGTAAAATAGGTGAGTCAAACATCACCCTGTAGGCGTTACCTGTGGTTTCGCAGAACAGGTTTTGCTCACGGCCGACACAGGTTGCCAGACTCATTACGTGCTTTTCACGTAACGGGTCAATCGGAGGGTTAGTCACCTGAGCGAACTTTTGACGGAAGTAGTCATAAAGCGAGCGTGACTTTTTCGACAGCACTGCCATCGGCGTGTCATCACCCATAGAGCCAGTGGCTTCTTCGCCTTTGTTTGCCAATACCCAAATGACTTGTTCAAGTTCTTCGCGGCTATAACCAAATTGTTTTTGGTATTGCAGTAGGGTGTCTTTGTCAAACACGCTCGCACCCAGCTTTGCTTGATCAACTTTGTCAGCAGGAATGAGGGTTTGGCTATTCTTCGCCATCCACTCTTTGTATGGATGACGGCGTTTTAAGTCATTATCGATTTCAAATGATTGATAAAGCTTGCCATTAAGGGTATCGAGAACCAATAGCTCACCAGGGCCAACTCGGCCTTTCTCAACAACTTCATCTGCCGCGTAGTCCCAAATCCCCACTTCTGAGGCTAGGGTGATAATTCTGTCTTTGGTGATCACATAGCGAGACGGACGCAAACCATTACGGTCAACCGCACAAGCAGCATGACGGCCATTGGTCATTACAATACCCGCAGGGCCATCCCAAGGCTCCATGTGCATAGAGTTGAAGTCGTAAAACGCTTTTAGCTCGTCATCCATTTCTGGATTTGACTGCCACGCTGGTGGAATAAGCAAACGCATGGCGCGGTATAGATCCATACCGCCCGATAGCAGCATTTCTAGCATGTTATCGAGCGACGATGAGTCTGAGCCGGTTTCGTTCACAAACGGCGCTGCTTGCTGTAAATCAGGTAGTAGCGGCGAGCTAAACTTATAAGCCCTCGCTCGTGCCCATTGGCGGTTACCGGTAATGGTATTAATTTCACCATTGTGGGCAAGGTATCTAAATGGCTGTGCAAGCGGCCACTTAGGTGAAGTGTTAGTAGAGAAGCGCTGATGGAATAAACAAATCGCACTTTTTAGGCGCAGGTCAGCAAGGTCTTGATAGAAATGCGGTAGGTCCGCAGGCATTAATAGACCTTTGTAAACGATAACCTGACCAGACAGGCTGGCGACATAGCAGTCTTGCTCTGACTGAATTTGTTGTTCAAGGCGACGGCGCGCCATATATAAGCGGCGCTCAAGATCTTTTTCACGCCAGCCAACAGGTGCATTAATTAATACTTGATAGATTTGCGGCAGACTTTCGCGACCAATCTCACCTAGTACCTCTTGGTTAACAGGCACTTTACGCCAGCCTGCAACACCTAAGGTTTCTCGTTGTAGTTCTTTTTCTAGAATAAATTTGGCTTCGTCAGCTTTTTGCTGATCTTGGCTTAAAAACAACATTCCCACCGCAAAGTTACGGCTAAGGTGCCAATCGTTTTCTGCTGCAACAGCTTTGAAAAACTCTCTAGGCATTTGCATTAGCAAACCACAGCCATCACCTGTACGTCCGTCGGCGGCAATACCACCACGGTGTTTCATGCGATCAAGACCATGAATCGCAGTACGTACAATTCGGTGACTGGCTTCACCATCCATTTGTGCAATCAGACCAAACCCACAATTGTCTCTTTCGAAACTGGGATGATATAGGCTCATACAACCCCCCTAAAGCTATATAGATACACGACATCGGGGTTAAAATTAGAATATTCCATATATATGCACCCGAACCATCCAAATTAAACCGAGAATGAATAAAGGTCAAACCAAAAAAACTGCAGTTTATGAAAGTTAATTACTGATTTTTTGAAAATATCGGTCAAGTTTACGTTGACGTAAAGAGTTGGCTTGTTGGTTTATGTTGTTGATATATAGTGTTTTGGTTTGGTTTTTGTCGATTGTGTGACCTAGTTTGAAATTTTCATATGTATTGTTTTTGATATAGAAATATTGAATTTTATTTCAAGTACAGTTTTGTGGGATTAATTGGGTTTATTTGTATAATTATTCACTTTGATTGAGTTTGTAGGACAGTTTTGTTTAAAACATTGACAGTTAATTAGCTAGATTGCCTGCGATATGGGCAAAAAAAGCATGTTTTTTGATTTAGCGCCAAGTTTCCTGTTTAAGTTTTCCCTAAAATTGCGCCTTTTTTAATGAAAGGCAGTAGCAATGGGCTTAGATGATTACGTCAACACGTTTGGGGCAGAGTGCAAACGCCGTTATGGTGGACGCATTAAAAAGCTCACTATTGACGCTGCATTTACTTGCCCCAATCGCGACGGCACTTTAGGTAAAGGTGGCTGCACTTTTTGCAATGTTTCTTCGTTCAACGAGCAACAAGGCAAAGGCCAAAGCATTGAGGTGCAATTGCACCAAGGTAAGCAGAACCTGTTGCCCAGTGCACGTCAGTCAAAATCTAAGTATATTGCTTATTTTCAGGCTTACACCAGCACTTATGATGAGTATGAAGTACTCAAAAATAAGTATGATCAGGCGCTTGCTGATGAGAACGTCGTTGGCTTGCACATAGGTACGCGCCCAGACTGTGTGCCAGATGAAGTGTTAGACCTGTTGGTTGAGTATCAACACCGTGGTATCGATGTGTGGCTGGAACTTGGACTACAAACTGCCAATGAGCAAACGTTGAAGCGCATTAATCGTGGTCATAGTATTGCACAGTATCAAGATACAGTTGAACGAGCTCATCAACGAGGGCTAAAAGTTTGTACTCATTTGATCTTGGGGCTACCCGGTGAATCTGAAGCAGATTATATGAATAGTCTTAACTATGTGCTCAAGGTCGGCGTTGAAGGACTGAAGGTACACCCGCTACATATAGTCGAAGGTAGTACTATGGCCAAACAATGGCGCTATGGTTCACTCGATACTATCTCAAAACAAGATTATGCAACAAACGTTGCTAAACTTATTCGTCATACTCCAAGCGATGTGATTTTTCACCGAGTCACTGCTTATGCTAAAAAGCCAATGTTGTTGGCGCCAGATTGGTGTGCGTTTAGGTGGGAGGGCTTAGTTGCCATTGTCGATCAACTACGCGAATTTGGTGGTCAAGGCAGTGCCTTATTTGAACGTTAAAACTACCAACAAATAGTTATGGTTAAATGTTACTAAATGTGCAAAAGTCGACTAAATCGTATCTTTTTTGAGCGGTGGTAATATTAATCTTGCTAAAATGTTAAAGTTTTGTGCGGGTATTGGCTAATATCTCTGCCTAGCGGTCGCTATTCTTGCATGGGCGCTTTTACTGAGTATGATATTCCTAACTTCAATGTCTTACACTTGTAATTAGAGGTGCCCTTAATGGCCACGACAGAACTAGAGACAGTATTAGATCTCAACACACTTGAGCAATATATCAGCGCAATTGGTGCAGCAACATTACTTAAAAGTGTAGTGTTATTTGAGCAACTTATGCCTGAGTATGTTGGTAGCTTAGTTAAAGCTAGCGAAGCTAGTGACAAAGATACTCTTTGTGCAGAAGCTCACAAGTTCAAAGGTGCCGCTGGTTCAGTTGGTCTTAAGCGTATTCAACAGCTTGCACAAAAGCTGCAGCATGGTGAAGAAGCGAGCTGGGAAACAGAAAACCAAGCTTGGCTAGCTGAGGTTGTAGAGCATGCAGAAGCTGATTTACAACAACTAAAGTTATTCTTAGAAGCTAAGTCATAATCACGATCGAAAGAAAGTTTAGACTGTAAAAAGTTTCTAGCTAAAACGCACAAGCGACTGATTCGTCTTGTGCGTTTTTGTTTTATCGGCTTGTGACTTCCAGTCGATTCACTGCTGTTCATTCCCTCTCTCGAGTAGCTTAAGTCCCCTATCTAGCTATTGCGTCAATAACCAACACACATATCTAGATTCTACGTGTACTATGCTCTGCGATATTTGTTTATCCCGGTCACAATAACCGCATCTTAACTTGTGAAAACTGCGTTGATAATTCACTATCTTCATTAAATCTTAATTTAGCAATCGGTTTTATGAAAAATCTACCTAGCTTAAAAAACCTATTTTACTTGGTTAACTTGCATCAAGAGCAGAACTTTAACCGCGCGGCTAAGAAGTGTTTTGTTAGTCAATCAACGCTTTCTAGTGGTATTCAAAACCTCGAGGAGCAGCTTGGACATCAGTTAATTGAGCGCGACCATAAGTCATTTATGTTCACTGCAACGGGTGAAGAAGTAGTTGAGCGAGCGCGTAATATTCTGACCAATGTTGATGATCTGGTTGAGCTAGTGAAGAATCAGGGTGAGCCGATGACTGGTGAAATTCGCTTAGGTTGTATCCCGACTATTGCACCATTCTTACTAAGCCGAGTGGTTAAGATGTGTCATCAGGATTACCCTGAGTTGAGCTTGCTACTAAAAGAAGACACCACAGAGCGATTGCTTGATGCGCTAGGTAAGGGTGAGCTCGATTTACTTATTTTGGCTTTGCCTGTGGACACTAGCGGCTTCCACAGTATGAAGGTGGGTATTGATCCTTTCAAAATGGTGATCCACCAAGATTTGTCATTAGACATGGCGCAGCCAATTAATTACCAAGAAATGCCTGATGAAAGTATTTTTCTGCTGCAGGCTGAGCACTGTATAACGGGCCACGCAATAACTGCTTGCCAGCTAGGTAACAGCGCTAAGATTAATCCGTTTGCCGCCACGAGTCTGCATACCTTGGTACAAATGGTGAATAGCAAGTTAGGCACTACTTTTTTACCGCAAATGGCTATCGATGCAGGGATATTGCACGACACTGATTTGAATATCATGTTGCCGCCAGGTGAGTCTCCGTATCGTGATATTGGTTTGGTTTGGCGTCAAACTACCAGTCGCATTAAAACCTTTAGAACCTTAGGTCTAGCGATTAGAGAGAAGTTGTTGCAACAAGCTGAATAAATATAGCAATTGAACACAAGTGGAATAGATACTTAAACGGCGTACATATGAATATGTACGCCGTTTTGTTATGTAGGATATAGGTGTTTGGGACGATTTGTTTGGCGCTAATTACTGGCAGAGCGTTTAGGGGCAACGCCAAAAACTTCAGTGGGGTGTTGTTTGCCCTTTAGGGTAACAAGACCTAAGTTATCCAGAACATACTGGCTGTCAGTCAAGTCTAGACGCTGTTGTAAGCTACCAGAAATAAGCATGCGCTGACCTAGCGGCGTACACTGGTCTTGCAGTCTTGCTAAGGTATTGAGTACATCGCTAAAGAAGCTAATCTCTTGTTTGTGTACACCAACTACGGCTGCTACGACCTGGCCACAATGTGCTGCGGCTTTAAACTTAGGCACAAATCCATATTGCTCTTCAAAGTAACTGCGTTGCCAGTTAAGTTGCTGACAAAACTCATAGTAAATGTTCATGCAGCGATCATTTTTCACGCCTTCTTTTAGCGGCCAATGAATTAGCACTGCATCACCCATATAACGGTAAATTTCAGCTTCGTTGTTAGTTACTGTGTCAGCAAGCATGCTAAAGCTATCTTGAATCAAGCGACTAAAGCGATAGTCACCGAGCTTTTCTGCATGGGCGGTAGAAGATGCCATGTCGATAAATAGAAACAGGCGTTGCTCGTACCTTGGTTGGTGATACTTGCCCATACCAATGTTAAGTAGCACTCGTGGGCCTACTAAAAGCCCCATTTGCTCAATAAAAGCCAGGCCAACACGTACGGCAACTAAATATAGAATGAGTGATTGAAACGCTGGAGTATATAGAATGTGCGCTGTGAGCATTTGCCTTAGCGTCACCATGTGGTTTTCAATAGCCCACATATTGAGGAATTGGGTGACATAAGCCAGCGTCATCGCCCCTAGCAACAGGAATAAACCTTTGAAAATTACCGAGAAGATATAGGGCAGGCGACTAATGGCACTGATGTCGGCAATGACATTCGACATCCAATGCAGGCTACCAAATACAAAGCCCATAAACACAGCAAGGGTGGCAAGATCTGCAGCGCCAATAGCCCATTGCGGCAGTTCAGGTGATTGGGCATAACGGAAAAATACAAACGCAGCCATGGCGACAAACCATGCCAGAATGGCAAAGAGTAATTTTTTTGTTTGTCGACGTGCTCTCACTAGGGGTATTCGGTACTTTTGGCTGAAAAATCAAAGCCAGTAGTTTATAGAAAATCTGCACAGAGTGTTAGTAAATATTGTGACCTAGATCAATTCGGGTCGATAAATTCCAACCTATGTCGATAAAACCGTAGAATTATTTTCTTGTTCTGATTCAGTCTAAGGACTTATGTAAATGCGCGTCGCAAAATCTGTTGAGTGAATGCAATTTTTAAATAGAAGCCACGTGGGTTAGAAAGTTTAATTTCTCCGTTGCGGCCGATGCTTTCAGTTAACACACGGCTATTAGCTGCTTTAGGCCTTAGTTGCAGCACTTCGCCATGTTTAGCAGTGATGGTATCGACCTTACCAAGAGCAATAAGCTCCATTATCTCTTCCCAATCCTGGCGAAGCTGAGCTAATTCAAGCTCGCTAGGCTGCCATAAAACCGGGTTGCCCACACGGCGTTCTCCCACTGGAATATGGCGTTCTCCTTGCACTGGGATCCAAAGTACATGGCGCAGTTTATGATAAACCACACTTTGCTCCCACCTGAGACCGCCAATGTCGGTTAGTGGCGCAACAGTAATATAGGTGGTTTCCATTGGCTTGCCTTGATTATCAATTGGGATGGTTTTTAACTCCACACCAAGATGGGCAAAATCTGGTTCGGGTTTTGAGCCAGCTAGGGCGCCAAGCTCGGTTTCGATGAGTTGTCCAACCCAGCCTTTTTCGCGCTTGAGATTTTCAGGCACTGGAATACCATGTTCGCCTGCAATATCGGCTAGGCGAATACCAGCCATATGGTTGGCACGCGCCATGAGTTCACTAATTGATGTAGGGCTAGAACTTGGCATTGGTGTGACTCTAGTTGACAAATAATGGGAGGTTACCAGTGATAGCTTCCAGTAATTTTTCTTGGTTCGCAAGTGGTGTTACTGAGATTTATCAGTAGCGCTCAAAATATCATCATAGCGAGTCATTGAGGATATTAGTTACTCATGGACATTTATTATCACACTGTTTTATTTAGACTTTTGTCGAAATGGTAGTCTCGCTCGCTATTTGAGTTAGCCGTTAATTAACCTTTTCCCGCCGCTTTCCAACATAGTTATCCACAGAATGTTGGGATAACTCCAATAAAATACACGCTATAAAGGATCATGTTGTCGACGTCAACGGCATTTTCACGCTTTTTTTTCAGTTTTTTTGCTATTTTTATCTTGCGTTATGTGAATAACTTTAGCTGATGTTATAACAATCGATGTTGATAAATTTTTGTGGTGTTTTTTTATACACTTTAAGTTGGTGTTGGTGTCATCTATTTGGGGTTCTAGTTAAGCCGCTGATTTAGTTTGTGTTTATGTATTTTGGTTAGCTGTTTTTAATATGTAATATTTTAATCTTTTGCAAAAAATCACAGATATAAATGAGTTTCGAACAGAGATATCCACAGAAATTGTGGATAGCTATAAAACTGATTACCTTTATCTGTTGATAAAAGTGTAAATGACGTAGGGTTATCCAAAGAGATGGCGCTAAACCCCATTTGCTGATACAGGAGCTTTGTGAAACAATCAGACGTATTAACAAGATTTATGATTTCGGAGTCCATGTGATTGACAGCGACGGTTTTCGCGCCAATGTGGGCATCATTATCTGTAATAAGTTTGGTCAAGTCATGTGGGCTAGACGTTTCGGTCAACATTCATGGCAGTTTCCGCAAGGCGGCGTTGACGATGGTGAGACGCCTGAGCAAGCGATGTACCGCGAGTTATATGAAGAGGTTGGTCTAAAGCCAGAACATGTAAAAATTCTGACTACGTCCCGTTCATGGCTGCGTTACCGCCTGCCAAAGCGCTTGGTGCGTCATGACAGCAAACCTGTGTGCATTGGCCAAAAACAGAAATGGTATTTACTACAATTAAAAAGTCACGATAGTGCGATTAACCTTGATTCTTCCGGCCATCCTGAGTTTGATGACTGGCGCTGGGTGAGTTATTGGTATCCTGTTAGGCAAGTCGTGTCTTTTAAACGTGATGTATATAGAAAGGTAATGAAGGAGTTTGCATCGACGACGTTGTCGCTGCAGAGCAAAGAGTCGTACCGTAAAAGGGGGCGCCACGGTAGAGGTTAGGGGAGTTTACTCACATAGCTATAGTAGTGATGATGCGTTTCTACTTTTCAGTATTTACTATTCCTAGCCAGTAACTTAGAGCTGCAATACCAGTTCAATAGTTTTAGCTCGCCATCCTATTCGCTCTAGCTTTGGTGCCTGCTTAAGTTAGAACATCGCCGTTTGAGTTTAGGCCAACAACTAGGCTGATTTCATAAGGAGTGAAACAGTGATTAAAACGCTAAGGGATATCACACAAGCCGTAGCTACTGCTAGCGACTTTGGGCATGCCTTAGCCTCCTTAGTTACGCAAACTAAACTCGCCATGCAAACTCAATGTTGCTCAGTGTATATTCTCGAGCAACAACAACTGGTGTTATCGGCAACAGATGGATTAAGTCCTGATGCGATTGGCAAAGTCGCGATGCCAGTTACTCAGGGGTTAGTTGGTCTTGCAGCCCAGCGCGAAGAATTAGTTAACCTTGCTGACGCACGCACTCACCCTCGTTTTAAATTATTCCCAGGTGCCAAAGAAGATGAATACCGTGCTTTTTTAGCGGCTCCGATCATCTATCAAAAAGTGGTCGTTGGCGTCATTGTGGTGCAGCAACCTCAAGCAAGGCAGTTTGATGAGGGTGAAGAAGCTTTTTTGATGACGCTAGCCGCTCAGCTTGCCGTAGTGATAAAGAGTTTAAAATATAAAGATTCAATCGATAGTGCAGCGCATCAGGTTGTGTATAAAGGTACACCTGCATCGAGTGGTATTGCCATTGCTAAAGGGGTCGTGTTTGGTGGTGCGATCGCGTTGGAGCAGCAAGACGTTGCCATTAAACCCGATGCGGTAAATGCTGAAATAGCTAGGCTAAAACTTGCAAAAGAAGCGTGCATGGAAGAACTGTCTTCACTGTCGCAACGTTTCGAACAAGAAAGTGCTGCTGACGTAGTATCTATTTTTAACGCATTTCAACTCTTGCTTGATGAGCATAGCCTCGGTGGCGAGTATATCAATGAGATCAACCAAGGCTGGCAAGCTGAGTCAGCCGTTAGCCGTGTGTCGCTGCGTTATATCGCTCAGTTTGAGCAAATGGATGATCCATACTTGCAGCAGCGAGCCAGTGATATTCGCGAGTTAGGGCAAAAGGTTTTAAAACAGCTTATTGAGCCTGAGCAGTTACAGTTTGAATACAATGAGCCTGTGATCATTCTCGCCAAGGAGATTGATGCAAGTTTGCTAGTTGCATTCCCGCGAAATAAGCTAGCGGGGGTAGTTACTGAACAAGGTGGTGTCAATGCCCATGGTGCCATCCTTGCGCGAGCTATGGGGATCCCTGCGCTTGTTGGTGTTGAGCAAATTCTTTCAGCAGGCACTGAGCAGCAATTACTGATCGTTAACGCAAACCGTGGTGAGTTACTTGTCTCTCCATCAAATTCAGTGGTCGATGAATATCGAGCGCTATTAACTGCGGATATACAGAAGCAACAAGCATTTGAGTCAGAAATTAATCAACCTACGGTTACCATAGACGGTCAGCGTATTGAGTTGCTAATGAATGCAGGTCTAATTTCTGGTGTAGAAAATGTTTCGACCCACGGCGCCGATGGCATAGGGTTATATCGCAGTGAAATTCCATTTATGCTGCAGCAGCGGTTTCCAAGTGAGCTCGAGCAAATTTCAGTCTATCGCACCATATTGCAGGCCGCTCAAGGCAAGACAGTGGTGATGCGTACCTTAGATGTTGGCGGTGACAAGCCTTTACCTTATTTCCCTATTAATGAAGATAATCCATTTTTGGGTTGGCGCGGCATACGATTATCGCTAGATCACCCTGAGCTTTTTTTGGTGCAACTAAGAGCAATGCTTCAAGCAGCCGACGAGTGTCAACAGCTACATATTTTGCTGCCGATGGTCAGTAATCTTGCCGAGGTCGATGCTGCGCTCGGTTATCTTGAGCAAGCTTATCAAGAGCTGACACAAGAGTTAAATATAGAGATATGCAAACCTAAAATTGGTGTGATGTTAGAGGTACCAGCATTGCTGTTTCAGCTTCAAGATGTTGCTCAGCGGGTTGATTTTGTGTCGGTGGGTAGCAACGATTTAACTCAGTATTTGCTGGCAGTGGATCGCAATAACCCGAGTGTCAGTACCTTGTTTGATAGTTTTCATCCTGGCGTACTGAGAGCACTTAAGCGTGCGGTTGAAGATTGCCGTTTATATGATCTTGATATCAGTATTTGTGGCGAACTGGCAGGTGAGCCTTTGGGCGCGCTATTGCTGGTTGCGATGGGGTATCACAAATTGAGTATGAACCAGGCAAGCCTAGCTAGAGTTAATTATTTATTGCGCCGAGTAAACCAGCATGAGCTGCAGGGTGTGTTAAAGCAAGTCATGATGCTTGCGAATGGCCATCAGGTTCGCGAGACCATGATGGCATTCATACGCAAACATGAATTGTGTCATATCGTTGATTAAGAGTTCGGGCTAACTAAATATTCAAGCGAGAAGTTAAGTGGATAATATTTTTCTAATTTTTTCTATTTGTTTGGCTATCGGTGCGATTGTCGGCTTTTTGGCTGGACTGCTAGGTATTGGCGGTGGGCTGATTATTGTGCCGTCGCTGATTTATCTGCTTCCTTGGGCTGGATTTGACAACGAGCAATTAACCCATGTCGCAATTGCAACCTCCCTTGCCACAATTATTTTAACTTCATTGTCTTCTGCAAGGGCTCATCACAAACAAGGCAATATTCCCTGGCCTTTGTTCAAATCAATTGTGCCGGGCATCGCCATTGGCGCATTATCTTCAGCGTTTATTTCTGAGCAAATATCATCTGACAAATTGCAGCAAGTGTTTGCGGTATTTGTGGTGTTAATGGCACTGCAAATGGCATTTCAGTTTAAACCCAGTAAAAGTGAAACCATGCCAAGCTTAATGGTTATGTTTATCTGCTCACTGCTGATTGCAATGGTAGCTGGCCTAATGGGCATTGGTGGCGGTGTGTTGTTAGTGCCATTTTTAAGCTATTGTGGCTTGCAAATGCGCCAAGCGGTAGGTTTTTCGTCTGCAACAGGCTTTCTTATTGCGATCGTAGGAACTGTGGGATATGTGTTGGCGGGGTTAAATGTTGATCAGATGCCAATGGGCACCTTAGGTTACATTTATATTCCTGCACTGATTGGCATTATATTAAGCTCCATGTTAGTTGCACCTTTCGGAGCCAAAGCCGCCACTGTGTGGCCGACAAAAGTGCTCAAGCGGATCTTCGCGTTATTGCTGTTTGTTGTAGGTATCAAGCTGATGTGGTTTTAACTTGAAATCCTCCTCTGTGTATGTGCTCTTTATTGCGCTCTTCATTACGTTCTGTAATTCTTCATTTAGCTTAGCGCTTTTAAACGCTAAGTCATTCTAGCCATAGACTAGCTTTATGCTACGCAGCGTTAACCTTGGGTTAACGCTGTTGTATTCCCTTTAAAATTGCTCCCTATTAAAACTACTCCCTATTAAAACTACTCCCTATTAAAACTATGATTGCTAGTGATGTTTAATTAACGCTCCTTTCTTAGCATCAGAGCATTCGATGAATTTCTCTCTTAGCTGGTGATTATAACTGGTGATTATAGCTGGCGGTTGTAGTTAGCAGTGAGAGAGCTGATGCTAAGACAGTGGAGTAGTTAATGCAGCTTGGTTTTTTAGTCAGTGCAGTTTGTTTATATGTTGCAACCATTGTCTTTTCTCCGTTGCAGGCACGTGAGTCTGATGACTTTATGCGTATTGGTGGTGCGTTAAAGTTTAACTATAAGTACATGGTAGATTCGCCAGACTCTAAAGGCACTGCCGGTGACTTTTACTATGATGTTGGCTCACTGAGCTTTGATTCAAAGCAAGGTAAGTTTGGCTTATCTGCCGATTATCGATTTAAAACCGATCATCAATACATTAAATACGCCTATGGCTACTATCAGCCTAGTGATACTCTGCATTTCCAGCTTGGGTTGAACACCGTTCCTTTTGGTAATCAAAACCTAATTTCAAACAGTTACTGGTTCGGTTTACCTTACTACCTTGGCTTTGAAGATGATAAGGACATGGGACTGAAGTCAATCATTAAGCATGATGGCGCGACGACTGAGTTCGCTTATTATGTTAGTTCTGAGTACTCACCCACTAATAAAAATCGATACGCTGCTGATTTGTATGTTGGTGAAGTTGATGGTAAGCAGTATTTCAATGAAGAAGCTAATCAGCTTAACTTGCGCCATACCGAAAGCTTTAATCACTCACGAGGTTCTTTCGCGCTAGGTGTGTCGTATCAATATGGTCAAATTATTCATCAAAAGAATCAGACTAAAGGCGACCGCAGTGCTTGGGCTGTGCACCTAGAGTCAAAAGTTGACGATTGGACACTGCAACTGCAAATGATGGAATATCAGTTCAATGCTCCAGATTCGCAAGATAAAAATCGTATTGCAATGTCGTTAGCAGGCTCTAGTTACGAAGTTGCCTCAAAGGCAAAAGTGTACAATGCCAACCTCGCTCGTAAAGTGAAAACAAGTTGGGGTGAGCTTAAGCTATACAACGATTTTGGACTAATGACGCCAAATGTAAATGATCCTAAGTTTGCAAACAGTGTACAAAATGTCACAGGCGTTACCACGCGAGTCGGTCCTATTGAGGTGATGCTAGATTACATTGTCGGTCATAACCTGGTGTTTTTATCTAAAGCGAATAATCATGTTGGGTTACCTCTTGAAGCCAATAACTGGGATAAACGTCTAAACTGTAATATGGCTTATTACTTTTAAATTAGTAAAGTCATGCTAATGCGACAGTGACATCAAAGCGCGAGTGAAAAAGCTTGAGTCACACAAAACAAACTGTACATCATCTAGTCTGGCCCTGGGGTCTATTTGGGGCTCATCAAGTATTCATTGTAATTAGCTATTTTGTTAATGGGCAATCTTAACATTAGCAAACCTCTCCTAGTTGCTTAGTATTGAATAGTTATTGCAAACCACTATTAATCAACCGCTTACTATTTCTTGTTGCCAAGTTGCTGTGACTTCAACAGTGCCAAATTCAACAGGTCTAGTGATTAGCATATCTAGTCGCTAGTTTTCCTGCTTAGTTACATACCTCCTTATTGGTAATTATTAGTGATGAATGACACTTATGGTTACGTGAGTTTGAGATTTTTTGTCCATAGAACCTGACTAAGTTAACTAACGATTTGATTTGTATGATTAATAACGTTATTGATTTGGTTTTGATTGTATAAATTTGACTGAAAAATATAGTTGAATAACTTTGAAAACCGCTTTTTTTAGTGGTTTTTTGCGTTGTAAAGCCAGAAATATTACTGAGCATAGTGTGTGCAAACTTGGTAATCACCATAAATGGATTAACATTTTCATTAAATCTCCTCATTAGCTGCAAATAACTAAACAATAGTTTGGAGTTTGAGGTGAGTCACATAACTCCATCACTTTGTCGATTTGCCAACCCATCAGCTTCACAGTTTTTGTGTGAACGTGGTGTGGATCAAGTTAGGCGGAATGTTAACAGGGCATGTCTAACACTCGAATTTATTAATTAAAATTCATAATGATGCGTAGTAATCGGGATGTCATTAATTTCAAGCTAAAGATAAATCCATATAGGTCCATGTTCGTGTATCAAGGAACAATTTTGGGAAAACTATGGAATGACCTGTTGGCCATGATTATCTGCTAAAGACAAATTTTTGATTTGGAAACAAGTTTTTGGTTTGTTTCCGCTAGGAGAAATAATGAAAAATTCCACTCTCGTCATGCTAGCTGCATTGTCACCAACCGTCTTAGTCGCCGCTCACGCTAACCAAGCTACTCAAGTTAGTGTTCAAACTGCACAGTTCCAGCCAATCTACCAAACCAAGACATACAGTACTGGTTTGATTGCTTCTGAGCGCGTACAAATCATCGCATTGACAACAGGCTTCCTGGAAAACAAGCGCGTTCGCAACGGTCAAACCGTGAAAGAAGGTGATTTACTGGTTGAGCTTGAAGATATTGATTACGCAATTGAGCATAAGAAAGCGGTTGCGAACGTGAGCCTAGCTAAGGCAACTCTTAAAGAAAAGAAAGCGGCTTATGAGCGTGCTGTTAAAGTACGTAAAGGCGGTGACTTATCTGAGTCTACCTTTGACAGCATGGAAGCCGCTTATGAAACGGCTAAAGCTCAGTATGAACTTGCGATTGCTACTGAGCAGCGCGCTAAAGTTGAGCTAGAGCGTACTAAAATCCGTGCAACGACTAGCGGTAAAATCACTGCGTTATACGTAGATGAAGGTCAGGTGATTTCACGTGGTGATGAAGTTAGCTACATTGTTAATGACGCGCTTATTGACGCAGTTGTTGAAATTCCAAGTAGCGACAGCTTCATCAACAGCATCGACAATCTATCTGCTGACCTAGTTGTTAACAACCAACCATACGCTGACAACGGTAAGCTGTTCGCTGTTGATGGTGCAATTGACCCTCGCAAAGGCACGCTACGTGTGCGTTACCGTTTTGAAAACAAAGGCGACTTACTAGACGGTCAATTCGCTAAAGTTGTGCTTTCTAACGTATCTGAGCGCGGTAACATCGTTGTTCCTCAAGCTTCTGTACTAACTGACCGTCAAGGTCGTTTCGTATACGTAGTCGTTGACGGCAAGATTGAAGCTAAGCGCGTAACCACTCATGGTACTCACGAGTTAAACGAAATTGTTGAAGGCCTAAGCGTAGGTGATCAAGTGATCACTAGTGCGACCATGAAGCTTTACCCTGGTCTTGAAGTTCAAATTAAGGGGTAATCCATGAGTAAATTCTTTATTGAACGACCTAATTTCGCCGTGGTTGTGGCATTGTTCATGACCCTAATCGGCGCAATTGCTATTACCCAACTACCCGTTGGTCAGTACCCTAACGTTGCACCACCAACCGTAATGGTTTACGTCAACATGGACGGTGGTTCTACTGACGTAATGCAAAAGTCGGTTGCTTCTATTATTGAAAAAGAAGTGAACGGTGTTGAAGGCATGACTTACATGAAGTCAAACATCGGTAACGACGGTTCTTACTCGTTAGAGATCAGCTTTGAGATTGGTCTTGATGCTGACCGTGCGGTAACCCTAGTACAAAACCGTGTAAACAAGTCGCTTTCGCGTCTACCTGAAGGTGCTCGTCGTTATGGTGTAACGGTTGAGAAAGTATCTTCTGGTATGTTGATGGCGTTCTCTGTACGTGACGAAACCCAGAAGATGGACGCGATTGAGCTGTCTAACTGGACTTCGGTAGCGCTTAAAGAAGGTCTACAACGCATCTCAGGTGTTTCTCGTGTAACCGTAATTGGTGAAAAAGAATACTCTATGCGTGTTTGGTTAGACCCATCTAAAATGGCTTCAATGAACTTGGCTGTTGAAGATGTACAAGCGGCGTTAATGGAGCAAAACCAAATTCTTGCTGCTGGTCGCTCTGGTATTGAGCCAAGTATGGGTATGCACTCTTGGGAATACACCTTTAAAGTAGACAGTGCACTTAACAGCGCTGAACAGTTTGAAGAAGTGATTGTTCGCTCTGATCAATACGGTGTAGTTAAGGTTAAAGACATTGCTCGCGTTGAACTAGGTTCTGCACAGTACCTAGCAAACACGTACCATAACAACCAAGCTGCAACGACAGTATTTATGTATCGCTCACCAACGTCTAACGCGATGGATGTAGGTAACGCTGTAAAAGAATACCTAGCGGCTGCAAATACACCAGATGGTGTTGTTATTGATGTGCCATATGACGGTACTGTATTCGTACAGGCTGCGATTGATGACATCTTTAGCACATTATTTGATGCGATTATCCTAGTAACCATCGTTACTTTATTATTCCTTCAAAGCTGGCGTGTAACGCTAATTACCGCAACAGCTATTCCAGTTTCGCTTATTGCTACCTTTGCAATCATGCTTGCAGCAGGTATGACAATTAACATCATCTCGATGTTCGGTCTTATCCTTGCGATTGGTATTGTGGTTGATGCGGCGATCATCGTTATTGAAAACGTTGAGCGCTTATTGGAGGAAGACCCAAGCCTATCTATACGTGATGCCGTTCTTCAGTCTATGGACGAAGTAACCGGTCCTATTATCGCATCTATGCTGGTACTACTGTCTGTATTTGGTCCTACCTTATTTATGCCAGGCATGACAGGTATCATTTACGGTCAGTTCGGTATCGCAATTAGTGCTGCAGTAGTTGTATCGACCGTTGTTGCTCTTGTGCTTACTCCGGTTATGTGTGTGCTGCTGATGAAGCGCGGCGAGTCTAAGAAAATCTGGTTATTCCGCGTATTCAACACTGGTGTTGATACCACGCGTGATGGTCTAGGTGGTCTAGTTAACTTCATGGGTCGTCGCTTCCTAATTGCTGGCGCATTCATGGCAGCGATTATTGGCGCGATTGTTTTCCTTGGTAACAACACTTCTACTGGTTTCTTACCAGATGAAGATAAAGGTACCTTATTCGCCGTAGTCATGCTTCCTGATGGTGCTGCACTTCACCGTACTGACGCAGTCATGCAAGACATTTCTGACAAAGTACAAGCGATTGATGGTGTTAACACGGCGCTTTCGGTAGCGGGCTTTAACCTTATTACTAACACTGCAGGTCCTAACGCGGGTCTGCTACTTGTTTCACTTGCGGATCTTGAAGAGCGTAACGAAGCGGGTAACCAAGATCAGTGGACTATTCTTGCGCAAGTACAAGCTGCAATTGATGGTAACGAGTCTGTATACGGTTTTGCTTTCGCACCGCCAGCTATTCCTGAACTAGGTCTAGTATCTGGTTTCGACTTGATGTTCAAAGACACTCAAGCTCGTGACCCAGTTGAACTAGCTGATGCTGCTTATGCATTCATCGAGAAAATTAACGCTGACCCACGTGTTGTTGGTGCTTACACTACCTTTAATGCTAACACACCAAACATCAAGCTTGAGATTGACCGTGAAAAGATCAAGATGATGGGGCTACGTATGGACCAAGTGTTCAACACGATTCAGGCACAATTTGCTGGTGCATATTCAGGTGAGTTTAACCGCGATGGTCGTAACTTCTACGTGTTTGTTCAAGCTGAGCAGGTGACACGTAAGAATATTGAAGACTTAAACTTCTTAACTGTACGTAACGAAGATGGTGAGTTAATCAACATCAGCTCGCTAGTCACACCTAAGACTGTATTTGGTCCTCAGGTTATACAGCAGTTCAATCTAATGCAGGCGGTTAACATTAACGGTTACCCAGCTCCAGGTTATGCCTCTGGTGATGCGATTGCGGCAGTACAAGAAGCAGCAAAAGACTTACCAGCAGGTTTTGAAATCGAATGGGCAGGTCTAACTAAGCAAGAGCTAGCAGCGGGTAACGCGGCAGTTGTAGCATTTATCCTAGCGATTGTATTTACTTACCTACTACTGGTTGCTCAGTATGAGTCTTGGGTTGTCGCGCTGTGTATTATTCTGTGTGTTCCAACAGCACTTCTAGGTACGCTATTTACCGTTTGGGCTATGGGCACTGATATCAACATCTATGTACAGATTGCGATGGTACTACTTGTAGGTATGGCGGCACGTAATGCAATTCTGATTGTTGAATTTGCTAAGCAACTACGTGAAGAGCAGGGCTATAGCATTGTTGATGCAGGTGTAACTGCGACTAAGATGCGTTTCCGTGCGGTACTAATGACAGCACTAAGTTTCATCTTAGGTCTGGTACCACTTATGTTCTCTGATGGTGCGGGTTACGCAGCGCAGCAAGCAATTGGTTGGGCCGCATGTGGTGGTATGATTTCGGCAACAGTAATTGGTATGATTGTGGTTCCAGTTATCTACATCATGCTGCAAACATTGCGTGAAAAGTGCATTGACGTAAAGATTAACAAGCCAGCAGAGCAACAAGCTGCGCAGAGTTAATCAACACGCTTGAAAGCCCTGGCATTTGCCAGGGCTTTTTTCTGCCTAAAACCATCTACTTCAATAGGTGGTTTTAGGCATACTGCCTTTACCGATCACTTTTCTATCTGCGGGTTTGTTGACTTCAAGTCGTTAGCATCTGGAGCCCAACTTCCACTAGTTAGATTACCAAGAATTAACTTGCCAAATTCGTCTATTACCAATTGTTTCCAGTTCTCTTAATGATGTCTAGCAAATGCTAATCCTTAGAATAGTTACCAAAGCAAAGTTACTAAGTTTGACCAATTCGATATATGAGGAAGTTGACCTGCCTTAGTAACCAACAATGCCGCTAAGGTATTTATTCAAGATGAGGTACAAGATGAAAAAATCTCTATTAGCATTAGCTCTTGCCGTAGGTGTTGCAGCTCCTACTTTCGCAGAAGACAAGCAACCAGATCCATCTGATCTAACAGCAGTTAACTCTTTCGCATTCGCAACTGTTGACGACCAAGGTAAAATCCAAGGTATGGTTGGTGTTGCAGGTGCTTACTCTGAAGGCAATAACTTTATCGGTCTAGTTGAGCATGGCGTATCGACTAAGACTACTGACAACGGTCACAAGGCACAAAACTCTCGCCTACGTTACTTCCAAGTCATTGACACCGGCAGTGCGGCGCTTCCACAAGCTGGTTTCTCTGTTGATTACATGAAAGGGTGGGCTGCTACAGATCAGTCTATTTCGACAGACATTGTCGCATTAGGTGCGATTGCAAAAGTAACGACGCCATGGGAAGCCGTTTCTATTTTCCCTAACCTTGCTTACGTAACTGGTAGCGCGGAGTCTACAGACCCAAGCATCAAAGCTGACATCAAAGGTTACCAAGTCAACCTATTTGGTTCTATTGCTCTAGATGAAGCGGGTAAGTACCTTGTTATCCAGCCTCAGTTCATGAGCGTTGACGTTGAGCCAAAAGGTGTTCAAGGTAAAGGCGAAGCAAACGTATTTAAAGTAAAAACGGGCTTCGGTATGCCAATCAGTGCAGACGGTCTATGGTGGACAGAGTTAAGTCACACATACACTCGTACTGATGCAGCAGTTAAAGCCATCGATTTTACTGGCGTCGACAACGACAACAAATTCGAAATTGGTGTTTCTTACTACTTCTAATCGAAGTTTGTAGAACACTAACAAGGGCCAAGCACATAGTGTTTGGCCCTTTTGTTTTCAGTCCCTGAACCACCTACTTCAGAAGGTGAATTCTTTACTTGGTCTGTCCTGTAATTACCCGTAAAGGGTCGATAAATGAAAAAGCCACAAACTTGTGTTTGTGGCTTTAGGCCGTTTACCGATGTGCTGAGTTTTTTAATCTACACTGCAAATGGATATGAGATGGCGTCATGGTGCTCATAACCTTCAACTTTAAAGTCATCCAAGGTTACCCAGGTTTCAATATCTTCTAGTGATTTAATGTCTGGATTGATAATCAGTTTTGGCGCAGGGAAAGGCTCACGCTTTAGCTGAATATCACGCATCGGCTCAAGTTGATCTTCATAAATATGCGCATTCACAATTTTATGGTATGCCTTACCAGGCTTATGGCCGGTAATCTGTGCCATTAATGCCAGCAGCACATACACTTGCACCATATTAAAGTTTAATCCAAGTGGTACGTCACAGCTACGTTGTGTACTGTTCAAATAAAGCGTGTCACCGAGTAGCGAGAAATGATGCTCGTACATACATGGACGCAGGCAGCCCAATTCAAATGCGCCAGGATGCAAAAAGGTAAGGATTTCACCTCGGTTGTCTATGCCGTTAGATAAATCATCAACAATATTCTTCAGTAAATCAACGCTGCCGCCAGTGACTTTAGGGTAAGCGCGACCTAGAGCGCCATAAATCAGCCCCATATCATCTTTACCTTTGCGGTGAGGGTTAGCTAACCAAGCTTCATTTTCATTGGCGTTGGCATCCCAAGTCTTAGTCCCTAGTTCGCGAAACTGCGCCGCATTTTGATAGCCGCGTAGGTAACCTAGAATTTCAGCAATGGCGGATTTCCAAAAGCTCTTACGAGTAGTTACCAGAGGAAACTGATTATTCGCAACATCATAAGTGAGATCTGCGTTAATCACAGTCAAGCAGCGTTTATTGGTACGTTTGTTATCTACCCACACACCTTCGTCGACGATGCGCTGGCATAGATCTAAATATTGCTTCATGTGTAGGAAACCTAATTGATCTGTATTTTTAGTTTTGTGAACAGATTATAACTAAAGCAAAGGTGTAATTGATAGCGAAGGCTCAATCGATAATAAAAATATGCAATCAAGTGTTGTACATAATTGAGCTGTAAACCTTAAAAATATCTTAATAGATTAATGGCATAACTTAATGTTGATTTTACAGAAGTGATTTTTGTCACATTTTTTTTGCTGTAAAGCTCTATGCTAATTGCGAATTTATGCATTTATTGCGTTAAATTATGTTGTTGTAGCGTTTGATTAAGTGCTGAATTTACTGGTTTTTTGTTTATTTTAGGCTTAAGTTAAAATTAAAGGCTCGGTTTTTTCGAGTTAAATGGTAAAAAGATTCGATTTTTATGAATTTTGTTTGTCGTATAACCTTGCTCGCAGAATGAATTTGGAGTGATTTATGGAAAAGGCAATTAAGAACTTCCTCAGCCAAGAGTCGGCTGGGGGAATTTTGTTAATGGGAGCAGTTGTACTAGCGATGATCTTCGCTAACTCTCCGGTTGCAGGGTTATATGAGGGGTTGTTAAGCACAGAAGTTCAGGTGCGCGTAGGCTCGCTAGACATCGACAAGCCGTTATTATTATGGATTAACGATGGTTTAATGGCGCTATTCTTCTTGCTTATTGGTTTAGAAGTTAAGAGAGAGTTGTTAGAAGGTGCGCTATCTAGCCGCTCTAAAGCATCGCTACCGACGTTTGCTGCGATAGGTGGTATGGTGTTCCCAGCCGCGTTTTACTTAATTTTTAATATGAGTAATCCTGAAACTCAGGTTGGCTGGGCTATTCCTGCGGCAACTGATATTGCGTTTGCACTTGGTATCATGGCGTTGTTGGGTAATCGCGTACCTGTGGCGCTAAAGGTATTCCTGTTGGCGCTGGCGATTATAGATGACCTTGGTGTTATCGTGATTATTGCCCTGTTTTATAGTGCAGACCTATCAATGGTCAGCCTGATAGTGGCAGGTATTTCGATTGCACTGATGGTTGGTCTCAACCGAAAAGGCGTAAGCTCATTAATTCCATATGGTTTACTTGGCGTGATTTTATGGATTGCCGTACTTAAGTCTGGCGTGCACGCAACCTTAGCGGGTGTGATTATTGCGTTCTGTATTCCACTGCGTGCAAAAGATGGCTCGTCTCCATCAGAGCATTTAGAGCACAGCTTGCACCCGTGGAGTACCTTCTTGATTCTACCGGTATTCGCATTTGCTAACGCGGGACTATCGCTATCAGGTATGACAATGGCGTCATTTGTTGAGCCAATCACTATCGGCATTATTCTTGGCCTAGTTTTAGGTAAGCCTGTAGGCGTGCTATTAATGAGTTGGTTAGCTGTGAAGATGAAGTGGGCTGAGCTGCCACAAGGTGTTACGTGGGGGCAAATTGCACCGGTAGCGGTTATGTGTGGTATCGGTTTTACTATGTCAGTGTTTATTTCATCACTAGCGTTTGAGACGGCTCCTGCTGCATTTGGCGACTATGCAAGACTGGGTATTTTAACTGGCTCATTAGTTGCTGCACTGATTGGTTATTTCTGGTTAGATAAGGTGTTACCTAAGCAAGCAAGAAAATAACAAAAGGAGTGTGTTATGAAGACGATTAATCTGACACTGATAAGCTTGGCTTTAGTAGCTGTATCGAGCCAAGTTTGTGCCCAGGAAGTAGCACAATGTAAGCAAGATGCGAAGAGCGCTTTGTGCCAACAATATTTGAAAGGGGTTGTTGATGGTGCTTTGATGTTTAAAGCTGATGCATCTGCCGCGCAAAAGATTAACGCCAATGACTATGAGTCACGAGCATTAAAGTACCGCGCAGGTAAACGTCATAAGATAGCGAGTCAGCACTATTGTGAAAGTAAAAAGGCGGATAAAGGTGAGATGGTATCTGCGTTGACTGAACAAGTAGCAATGAACAATGTTAACAATGTCGAAGATCTAGAGATTGTAATCACCAGTTTGATGGATTGTCGTCTAGGAAACTAAAAGCTTGTTAAAAATTTATAAAAGCGCACTTAGGTGCGCTTTTTCATTTGGTGCACGCACCACTTAGTCTAGAGCTCGTTTAACTTTATGATATGGTTAGGCAGGTTTGAGTAGTTGAGACGGATATGCAGCATTTAAATTACAACCATCTTTATTATTTTTGGATGGTAAAACGTAAAGGCTCTGTGGTTAAAGCCGCTGAAGCTTTGTGTTTAACACCACAAACAATTACAGGGCAAATTCGCGCCTTAGAAGAGCGCCTTAAGGGCAGTTTATTTAAGCGGGTTGGTCGCAGCCTTGAAGCTACTGACTTGGGAGAACTGGTGTTTCGCTACGCCGACAAGATGTTTAACTTAAGTTATGAAATGCTTGATGTGCTTAATTATCAAAAAGATGCCTCAATCTTGTTTGAAGTGGGCATTGCTGATGCGCTGTCAAAGGCATTAGCAAGCCGAGTGTTGTTGAGCGTGATCCCTAATGATGGCTCAATGCATTTAGCTTGCTATGAAGCGACCCACGAGAGTTTATTGGGGCGACTACGTGAACATAAGTTAGACATGATTTTATCCGATTGTGCTGGCGCCTCACTTAAATACACAGATATTTTGTCGAAGAAACTGGGAGAGTGTGGCATTAGTTTCTTTTCATCAACCCCTATTGAAGCTCCTTTCCCTGCGTGCTTAGAGCAAGAAAAATTGCTTATTCCAGGTAAGACGACCTCGCTTGGGCAGCAGCTACATAGATGGTTTGCAGATAAAAACCTTAATGTGAGCGTTTTAGGTGAATTTGATGACGCGGCTATGATGAAAGCGTTTGGCTTTTTTCGTAAGGGAATTTTTGTGGCGCCGTCGATTTATCGCCATGATATACTTGCCCAAGGAATGCACCTTGTGGGGGAAACGCTTGATGTCCGTGAGGAATATCATGTGATGTTCGCAGAGCGTATGATCCAGCACCCTGCGGTAAAAAGATTGCTTGAGACTGATTTTAGCGACTTATTTGCTGGTTGCGACAAACAAGTACAGGCAGTTTGGCACAGAGGGTCACTATTAGGTGAGTAATTAAAGACTGCAAGCCTATAGCAAGCGTAAAGTTAACAATAACAAAAAAGGAGTTCCCGTTGGAATTAATGAATATTGCCAGAGTTCGATGGGCTTGCCGTCGTGGTATGTTAGAGCTAGATGTTCTATTCCAGCCATTTGTAGAAAACGTTTATCCTGAGCTTTCTGATGAAGATAAGCAGACTTTTATTCGTTTATTAGAGTGTGAAGATCCCGAGCTGTTCGCCTGGTTTATGGGCCATGAGCAGTGCCCTGATGCAGCGCTTGCTGAAATGGTTGTGAAGGTTCGTGGACGTAACACGCCATAACCAAAGCGACACACGTCATAACTCAAACCATAGTCGGAGCAGTCAATTTGCGCCGAATTCTCAAGTGGGGCATTTTCAATTAAGTGCCTCATTTTTAATGCGCTTTTGTGCCATTAGCTTGTTTACCTTTCTGGTTGTTTGTCTATCCCTTACCCTTTGGTTACTTTACTCGCCTATCAAGCAACACTTCTCTCATTTCCATTTAGTCAATTTTAGCTACCTTTATTTGGGTATGAGCCTGGTGATTATAACCTTGGTTACTTGCTTCGGAGGCGTTGTGATACGCAGCTTGTGGTTTTGGCGACTTAGACTTAGTTTGTACGCTAATGGCTCAGTAAAACTTGACGGTGATGATTATCAGTTAATAGGTAAACGTTGGTTATCGCCTATGTTAGTAGTGTTTGCTGTGAGATTGGCAAACGAAGAAGCGATTAGGCAAGTTGTGGTTTGGCAGGATATGCTCAGCGACACAAATTATCGGCATCTGTGTCGCTGGTTGAATCGATATGGTTAATTTAGTTGTTTTACTCAACGCTCTGGGTTTAGCACTGTTGGCTGCGGGCTAGACTCTTGCTCTGGGTAATCCAGATTGTAATGCAATCCGCGGCTTTCTTTGCGCTGCATAGCACTGCGAATAATCAACTCAGCAACTTGCACCAGGTTACGCAGCTCAAGCAGGTTGTTGCTGACGCGGAAGTTAGAATAATACTCCTGAATTTCCTGTTGCAGCATCATACAGCGGCGCAGTGCTCGTTCTAGGCGTTTATCGGTTCTAACAATCCCTACGTAATCCCACATGAATAATCTAAGCTCATGCCAGTTGTGGGCAATAACCACCTCTTCATCAGAGTCACTTACCTGACTTTCATCCCAACTAGGTAACTCTGGGTAGGCAGTAATTTTATGAAGCTGACTCTCAATATCTTGTGATGCCGCGCGAGCAAACACTAAGCACTCAAGCAATGAATTGCTGGCGAGTCGGTTAGCGCCATGCAAACCTGTATAGGCGACTTCACCAATGGCATAGAGACCATTAATGTCAGTTTGACCGTGCAGATCTGTCATTACGCCGCCACAGGTATAGTGAGCAGCAGGCACGACAGGAATAGGGTCCGTGGTGATATCAATACCCAGTTTCAAACAACGCTCATGGATGGTCGGGAAGTGTTTGATGATAAATTCAGGATCTTTATGGCTAATATCAAGATATAGGCAGTCGGCACCCAAGCGCTTCATCTCAAAGTCGATAGCTCTTGCAACCACATCACGTGGGGCAAGCTCAGCGCGCTCGTCAAATTCAGGCATAAAGCGGGTGCCATCAGGGCGGCGAAGATACGCACCTTCACCTCTTAGTGCTTCGGTAAGCAAGAAGTTTTTGGCATCAGCATGATATAAGCAGGTTGGGTGGAATTGATTAAACTCCATGTTGGCGACACGGCATCCTGCGCGCCACGCCATTGCGATGCCATCACCGCTAGCGATATCAGGATTAGAGGTATATTGATAAACCTTTGAGCTGCCGCCAGTTGCTAACGCGACGAATTTAGCTGCAACGGTTTCAACATGCTCTTCATCTCGGTTCCACACATAGGCGCCAAGTACGCGGTTACCTGGGCGGTTTAGTTTACGTGTGGTGATTAAATCAATGGCATTGTAACGCTCAAGCACTTTAATATTTGGGTGATTTAATGCTTGTTGTTGCAGTGTCATCTGCACCGCTTTGCCTGTGGCATCGGCTGAATGGAAAATACGTCTATGGCTGTGACCACCCTCGCGAGTAAGGTGATACGGCGCAGGCGATTCGTCACCGTCTGTCGCTTCAACTCGGTCAAAATCAACACCGCAATTAATTAACCATTGCATAGAAGCTTTTGCGTTTTCAGCCGTATATGTGACCACTTGTTTATCACATAAACCCGCGCCAGCGATTAGGGTGTCATTTACGTGGGATTCAATGGTGTCATCTTCATCAAACACTGAGGCTATGCCGCCTTGAGCGTAGAATGTAGATCCTTCGGCAAGCGGGCCTTTGGAAAGAAGAATGACTTGGTGTTTTTCAGCTAGATGCAGAGCTAAAGTTAGTCCGGCTGCGCCGCTACCAATGACTAAAATGTCAGCTTGATGTTCAACAGCTTGTTTCATCAGGTATCATAGAAGTATTAATCGTCCGTTAATGGTAAAACAAAACGACTTTTAAAGGTATACAATCAGGTGATATTGTGAGACACAATCGCAGATAATCCCGGCGCAGAAAAGGGTGTAGCATTTTTGACGTAAGCGTTAGCCCATGAATCAGTTACTAGAAAAGGGCATTTCTCTTGCTCAATGTATTTCCCATTGACTCTTTCATTCGCTTTAATTTCAGGTTTTTTCTGGTTGTTGTTTTTAGCCTTTTTATAAAAAGGTATTAAACGAGCAAGCAGTGCTAAAGAAGCAGACTTAAAAGAAAAAGAGGCCTTAGAGATACCATCATAAAATGCTGCAGGTCTCATTTATCATGCTTGGTTAGCACAAAATAAAAAATTTTTAATATTTTTTCGAACTTTTTTCACACAGCTGAGTCTATTTATGTGAACGCTAATAGTGAACGTGATTCGAGCGACATAAAGATCAGTGATCAGATTTAGGAGTAGTCGGCTCGGATGAGTGGACAATATAGTGACCAACAATTAGTTGAGAAAGTACAGCAAGGCGATAAAAATGCGTTCAACCTGTTAGTTCTAAAGTACCAAAACAAGGTGATGAGTTTGATTTCTCGGTATGTGAGAAACCAAGCGGATGTGTCAGATGTGACACAGGAAGCATTCATCAAGGCGTATCGTGCTTTAGCTAATTTTAGAGGTGATAGTGCTTTTTATACCTGGCTATACCGAATAGCAGTGAACACTGCTAAGAACCATCTAACATCGCAAGGGCGTAAAGCACCTGCAAACGATGTCGATGTAGAAGACGCAGAATTTTACGATGGTAATGACGCACTTAAAGAGTTCGCATCACCAGAGCGAGTGTTACTAAAGGACGAAATGAGCAGCGTGATTTTTTCGACCTTAGAAACACTACCTGAAGAATTGAAAATGGCCATTACGTTACGTGAACTTGATGGTATGAGTTATGAAGATATTGCTAACGTAATGGAGTGCCCTGTAGGCACTGTACGTTCGCGAATTTTTAGAGCACGTGAAGCCATTGATAAACAGCTGCAACCTTTACTTGAAAGATAGTAGTTGTAGTTAACAACGTAAATTAGCCTGAAATAACCATAGGGTAAATAATGCTTAAGACGAATCAAGAGTGGATTTCTGAAGTTGTAGACGGCGAAGCCGATGAGCAAGCAATTGCGGCGCTCGCTTCAGATCCTGACACACATGAGCAATGGCAACGTTATCACATGATTGGCGATGCAATGCGCGGTGAGTTACCTGAAAAAATTGATTTAGACTTAACTGCAAATATCTTTGCAGCTATTGAGCAAGAGCCAACAATCGTTGCACCTCAAGCTAGTGCACCTGAGCAACCAAGTGTTGAGCAAGTAGCGGCTAAACCAAGCAATGTTGTGTCACTATTTAAGCAATTTGGTCAATATGCCATTGCTGCGAGTGTTGCATTAGTTGCCATCATTGGTGTGCAAAACTATCAAACACCAGCAGATGCTGAGTCACCTCTGCCTGTATTAAACACTCGTCCTCTAGTGGGTAGTGTATCGCCAGTAAGCTTACAAACTGGTCCAGTACAAAGTGCAGCTGAGCAGCAAAATGAGAATATGATGGAGCAGCGTCGCCGCGTTAATGCTTACATTCAAGATCATATGCTACAGCAGCGTTTAAACCCAAGTGTTGTTAACTCAGCGCAGGATAAGCAATAATTAGATAAATTCGTTTATCGCATCATCAAGGAGTTAGCTTGCGCGTTTTCCTGCTAGCACTGCTATTCATCTCTTGTTCTTCATTGGCAAATGAAGATATTCCCGCAAAAGCATGGCTCGATAAAATGAGCCATGCTCTGCAAGAGCAACAATTCAAAGCATCAATTATTCAGCTGCAATCCAACCATATTCGCCCTTTGGTGTATATCCACGGCATAGTTGAAGATAAACCTGTGGCATTTCTTGAATACCTTAATGGTCCGCCTAAAAATGCCGTACGAGTAGAAGATCAAGTAACCTTTATTGAACACGACCAGCCGCCTTATAGTGTGCGCTCACCGCGTATCCAAGGGGTTTGGCCAATGGCGTTGGCGGCAAGTCCTGAGCGGCTTGCTCAAGGCTACGAGTTTGTCCTTGGGGGGCGCAGTCGTATTGCAGGGCGACCAGGGCAAATGATCCGTTTAATTGCTAAAGATGACTATCGTTATGATGCTCAGGTTTGGGTCGATATGGCGACCTACTTACCACTGCGTTTTGATATTGTTAATCGTGATAAGCAATTGCTAGAGCAAATGATGGTAATTGAGCTTATTGAGCTTGATGAGCCTGCAAGTATTCTAGTTGAAGCCTATAAGCAAGAATGGCCGCCAGTAATGAATTTGGCTGAGCGTAATCAAGCGCAAAATTGGCAATTTAACTGGCTGCCACAAGGCTTTGAAATGTTGGTTAAAGACAATCACCGTCTGATTGGTTCGCAAGAGCAGGTTGAATATATTGCATTGAGTGACGGGCTTACTAATGTGTCAGTGTACGTTACGCTAGCAAAGGAAAGTCCCATGCCTGAAGAGCTAGTGACCCGCAACGGCTTATCTATGGTGACAGAGGTTGTCGGGAATGCTGAAGTAGTTGTGGTAGGTAAAATGCCTGCTGAATCACTGCAAAAAATCGCTCGTAGTCTTGTGTTGCAATAGAAAGTTATTATAAAAACTTGCTCTAAAATATAGTCACTACAATCAAAACCGCATCCAACTCTGATGCGGTTTTTGTTTATCTATGCAGCATATCTAATGTAAAATCACTCTTAACCTTGCCACTGTCTACCAGTTTATATGAGCGATAACCAGCCACACCTTGATAAATTAAAGCAACCCACTCAGCCGTCACAGCCGGGCTGTGATGATGTTGCTGTGATGGAGGAGCTTGCCCATGTGCTGGCTTATCAAAATGGCTGGGCTCAAGTTGAAGTGCAAATTAAAAGTGCATGTAACCACTGCTCAAACCAAGACAACTGCGGCACATCAACCATAGCTAAAGCATTTTCGGTTAAAACCCAGCAGTTTTCTATCGCATCTAAGCAGCCATGTCAGCCCGGTGACATGCTAAAAATTGCCTTACCAGAGAGCGTAGTGATTAAGTCGGCAGCGCTGGTCTACTTGCTGCCATTATTTGGTTTACTCGGCTTTGGTTTGCTTGGTCAATTTTTGGCGCAATTAGCTCAGTTTAACCCTGATGTAGCCGCCATGTTGTTTGGTTTTGCTGGTGGCTTTATTAGTTGGCTAGGGGCTAAACGTATTGCTAAGCGTGTTGAAGCTCATGCTCAACCCGTTATCGTGCAGTATTTAGGGCAAAGACTCAGCACACCCACAGCCTAATCTCGTTTATTCACGGGCACTCAATGCTCGCAAAGTGTGAATCTGATTGGTATTCGTTTAGTGATCAGGTACAATTTGCAACCTTGTCTATTAATCACAATAAGTAGTTATTCACAGCAGCAGAATGAAACACATTAGAAACTTTTCAATTATCGCCCATATCGACCATGGTAAATCTACCTTATCCGATCGTCTTATTCAGGTATGTGGCGGTTTATCAGACCGTGAAATGGCTGCGCAAGTTCTTGATTCAATGGATCTTGAACGTGAGCGTGGTATTACCATTAAAGCGCAAAGTGTGACACTTGATTACCATGCGAAAGACGGTAATACCTACCAGTTAAACTTTATTGATACTCCAGGTCACGTTGACTTTTCTTATGAGGTTTCTCGCTCACTGGCTGCCTGTGAAGGTGCATTACTTGTTGTTGATGCTGGTCAAGGCGTAGAAGCGCAAACGCTAGCGAACTGTTATACAGCATTAGAGATGGACTTAGATGTGGTACCGGTTTTAAACAAAATCGACCTGCCACAAGCTGAGCCTGAACGTGTTGCTGCTGAAATTGAAGACATTGTTGGTATTGATGCAATGGACGCGGTGCGCTGCTCTGCCAAAACCGGTATCGGTGTTGACGATGTGTTGGAAGAAATTGTAGCTAAAATCCCTGCCCCAGAAGGTGATGAGGACGCGCCGCTACAAGCTTTGATTATTGACTCTTGGTTTGACTCATATCTAGGTGTTGTCTCACTTGTGCGTATTAAGCACGGCGTGCTGAAAAAAGGCGAGAAATTTAAGGTTATGTCTACAGGTCAAAGCTACAGTGCTGACCGTGTGGGTATTTTTACCCCTAAACAAACCGATACACCTGAACTACGCGCTGGCGAAGTAGGTTTTGTGATTTCTGGTATTAAAGAAATTCACGGCGCACCTGTAGGTGATACCTTAACCCACGCGAAAAATGGCGCTGAAGAGCCGCTGCCGGGCTTCCAAAAGGTAACGCCACAGGTATACGCGGGCGTATTCCCTATCTCGACTGATGATTACGAAAGTTTCCGTGAAGCGCTTAACAAATTAAGCCTTAACGATGCATCATTATTCTTCGAGCCAGAAACCTCTGGCGCACTAGGCTTTGGTTTCCGCGTTGGTTACCTTGGTCTGTTGCACATGGAGATCATTCAAGAGCGTCTAGAGCGTGAGTACAACCTTGATTTGATCACCACTGCACCAACGGTAGTGTATGAAGTAATGATGACCAATGGTGAAGTGGTGTATGTCGATAACCCATCAGACTTGCCGCCACTGAACAATATTGAAGAGCTTCGTGAGCCGATTGTAGAAGCTAATATCTTGGTGCCTAAAGAGTACCTAGGTAATGTTATTACCTTGTGTGTTGAGAAACGTGGTGTACAAACCAACATGGTTTATCACGGCAACCAAGTGGCAATTACATATCACCTGCCAATGGCTGAAGTGGTAATGGACTTCTTCGATCGCTTGAAATCAACCAGTCGTGGTTATGCTTCACTTGAGTATAACTTCATCCGCTTTGAAGAAGCTGACATGGTGCGTTTAGATATCTTAATTAATGGCGACCGTGTTGATGCATTGGCGATGATTATTCACCGCAGTAACATTCGTCACCGAGGTCTAGCACTAGTTGAAAAGATGAAAGAGCTTATTCCAAGACAGATGTTTGATATTGCGGTTCAAGCAGCTGTTGGCAGCCAAATTATTGCGCGTTCCACCATTAAAGCACTACGTAAAGACGTAACTGCTAAGTGTTACGGTGGTGACGTATCGCGTAAGAAGAAACTGCTAGCTAAGCAGAAAGAAGGTAAAAAACGCATGAAGTCTGTAGGTAATGTTGAAGTACCTCAAGAAGCCTTCCTTGCGGTATTGAAACTGAATGATTAATAGAAATTAATTGTTGAGTATTCAATGTGATAACGCCGCATATTGCGGCGTTGTCGTTATTAAGGTATTGATAGCAATATAATGTAACACTCAATTGCTGGGGTATCAGACAAGCTACTGCATACTAAAGCAACTAAGCAGGGGCGTGTGCCCATACATACCTTGTATTTAATTACACCTTGGAGTTAAACCAGCAATGGCAGCCCATTTTTCGTTAATTCTTGTTTTGGTTACTGTGATCAGCGGCCTGATTTGGCTTGTTGATGTTATCTTTTTTGCACCAAAACGTCGTGAAAATCTAGAAATCGCTCAGGCAAGTGGCGCAACCCTGTCAGAAGAAGAAATTGACAAAATCACTCGTGAGCCTGTAGTTGTTGAAACCGCACACGCGATTTTCCCCGTTATCGCCTTTGTAATGATTTTGCGCTCATTCATTTATGAACCGTTTCAAATCCCATCAGGGTCGATGAAACCAACCTTACTTGTTGGTGATTTTATTCTGGTAGAAAAGTTTAGCTATGGCCTGCGCGACCCAATTTGGCGCACTAAGCTGGTTGAAACGGGTGAGCCTGAACGTGGTGACACATTCGTGTTCAAGTACCCAGAAAACCCAAGCATTGACTATATTAAACGTGTTGTTGGCCTGCCGGGCGACAAAGTGGTTTATCGCAACAAGCAGCTGTGGATTAAGCCTGCATGTGATGACAGCGGCAACTGTCCTGAAATGCAGCGCGTTGAGCTGACCAAAGTAAATGAAGGTGAATTTACTCAACAAGGTCGCCCTCTGGTGCGCTTAACTGAGCAGTTAGGCGACGTTGAGCATGACATTTTAATTAACCCAGCAAAGCCTGATTATCGCCAGCATTTCTACCAGCAGCCAGGGCTTAGCAATACCGAGTTTTACGTGCCAGAAGGTCACTACTTTGCTGTGGGCGATAACCGCGATAACAGTACTGATAGCCGTTTTTGGGGCTTTGTGCCAGAGGCTAACCTAGTAGGTAAAGCCGTGGCAATTTGGATTAGTTTTGAGTTTGAACGTACAGAAGATGATTGGTTACCAACTTGGGTACCAACAGGTGTGCGCTTTGAACGTGTAGGTGGCATTGTTTAATGGAACCAATTAAGAATTTATCGAGATTAAGTCGTACTCTTGGGTATGAGTTTTCTAATATCGATTTATTAAAGCAAGCGTTAACCCATCGCAGTGCTTCGAACAAGCACAATGAGCGCCTAGAGTTTTTAGGCGATGCTATCTTGCAGGTAGTTATTTCAGATGCGCTTTATCATCAGTTCCCTAAAGTCACAGAAGGCGACTTGAGCCGTATGCGCTCAACTTTGGTGAAAGGGGAAACCCTCACTGAAATCGCTAAAGAGTTTAAGTTGGGTGATTACCTATTTTTAGGGCCTGGTGAGCTTAAAAGTGGTGGCTTCCGCCGAGAATCAATTCTAGCTGATGCAGTTGAAGCTGTGATTGGTGCCATGTACCTAGATGCTGATATTGATACCTGCCGCAAGTTATTACTGAATTGGTACAAAAAGCGCTTGCAAGAGATCAAGCCTGGGGTAAATCAAAAAGACCCTAAGACTTTGCTGCAAGAGCATTTGCAAGGATTTAAAAAGCCGTTGCCTGAGTATCAGGTAGTGAACGTACAAGGTGAGGCCCATAACCAAACCTTTACCGTAGAGTGTCGAGTACAAGAGTTAGATGGTGCTGTGACAGGGATTGCCAGTTCGCGTCGTAAAGCAGAGCAGTTAGCTGCTGCGCAAGTATTGGAGAAAATCAAGTCATGAGCAAGCAAGATAGCAAGCATCTAAATCAAGACGATAGCCTTGAGCATCAACAAGATCCTTTGGTTGAACAAGAGCATCTAGCCGAAGAGCCAAGCCTAGATGAGCTGTTGGCGCAAATGAACAGTGCTCGCCCAGCAGCTGGCGCTGACTATGAAACTACCCATTGCGGTATGGTTGCCATTGTTGGTCGCCCAAATGTGGGTAAATCAACTTTGCTTAACAAACTGCTTGGGCAAAAAATCAGTATCACCTCGAAAAAGCCACAAACGACTCGCCATCGCATTATGGGTATTCATAGTGATGGCCCTAAGCAAATTGTGTTTGTGGATACACCAGGCCTGCATATTGAAGAAAAGCGCGCCATTAACCGCTTGATGAACCGCGCCGCTGCTAGCTCGCTCGCTGATGTGTCTATGGTCATTTTTGTTGTTGATGGCATGAACTGGACTGAAGATGATGAGATGGTGCTAAAGAAGCTATCTCACCGTAATGATGACCGTAAAATTGTGCTGGCAATCAACAAGGTAGATGAAATTAAGGATAAAGAAGCCTTATTCCCGCACCTAGAAAAGCTGGGTAACAAGTTTGATTTTGATGAAATCTTGCCAATTTCAGCAAGCAAAGGCACCAATGTGCAGCGCATCTTAGATTTAGCGCAAGCCTCACTGCCTGAAGGGCCGTTTTACTTCCCAGAAGATTACGTTACTGACCGCTCGCAGCGTTTTATGGCCTCTGAGATCGTTCGCGAAAAGCTAATGCGCTTTTTAGGTGACGAGCTGCCATACGATGCCACCGTTGAAATCGAGCAGTTTAAGATGATGGAAAACGGCGTTTATCAAATCAATGCTCTCGTGTTGGTTGAGCGTAAAGGCCAAAAGCGCATGGTGATTGGTAACAAGGGCGAGCGTATTCGCACTATTGCCACTCAAGCCCGTCTTGATATGGAAGAGCTGTTTGACAACAAGGTCTTCTTGGAGGTGTGGGTTAAAGTTAAATCTGGTTGGGCAGATGATGAGCGTGCCCTAAGAAGTCTTGGCTATGGTGAAGACTAAGCCAAGCTTTGTTGAGTAAATAAGTCGATGATGCAACGCGCTTATGTGCTACATCATCGACCGTTTCGCGAGTCGAGCGTTATCGTTAATCTATTGGTGGATGGTGTCGGCCGCGTCGATGCCATTACCCGTGTTGGCAGTAAAAAACGCTCGATTAAAAGCATCTTGCAGCCATTCCAACCTCTGTTAGTTCAATTCTTATATCAGCCTAAATCTTCTCAATCCAGCCTTAGAACCATCACCCAAATTGAGTCTGCCTCACTGCCGCTGCCGTTAGCTGGCAATGCACTTTATTCTGGCATGTACCTCAATGAGCTGCTGGTTAGGCTTATTCAGGTAGAGCATCAGGCTGATACCTTATTTGTGGCGTATCATCAAACCTTGATGAAGCTTGCCAGTGAGTTTGATGCCAATTTACTGCGCTATTTTGAAAAGCAGCTATTAAATGAGCTTGGCGCAATGCCGCAGCTTGAGTATGACAGTCAGGGCGACAATATCTCACCCGAGTGCTTTTATCGCTACTTGGATGAAACAGGCTTTATGCCTATCGCAGCGAAAAGTAAGCAAAGCTTTAAGGGAGACATGCTTTTGGCTTTAGCTGCAGATGAGCTTAATAATGAACAGCAAAACAGCGCTAAAGGCTTAATGCGCGGATTACTTGCGCCCTTGCTTGGTGATAAACCACTGCTGAGCCGAAAGCTATTTGTCAGGTCATAGTTTTCATTAGCAGCTAAACCAAGCTTTAGCGCGCTTTATACTGCTTAGTATTACAAGTACAATGCTGAGCATTCTCAATTTTTCAGTACCAAAAATAATCATAAGGAGCTGTGTGTGAGCGGCATTTTATTAGGTATTAATATCGACCACATTGCGACCCTACGTCAGGCTCGCGGAACAAACTATCCTGATCCTATCCACGCAGCAGCTGTTGCTGAGCATGCTGGTGCTGACGGCATCACTATTCACCTACGTGAAGACCGTCGTCATATTCAAGACCGCGATGTATACCTGCTAGCCAAAACCTTAAAAACTCGCATGAACTTTGAGTTTGCCGTTACCGAAGAGATGATTAACATCGCCTGTGAAGTTAAGCCTGCTTACGCATGTTTAGTGCCTGAAAAGCGCGAAGAACTCACCACTGAAGGCGGTTTAGATGTCGCTGGGCAGTTAGACAAGATCACTGATGCAGTTAAACGACTTGCTGCAGAGGGCATTAAAGTCTCTTTGTTTATTGATGCCGACAAAACCCAGATTGATGCAGCGGTTGCCTCTGGTGCGCCTTACATCGAAATCCACACTGGCTGTTATGCCGATGCTGAAACCGATGCTGAGCAGCTAGAAGAGTTAAACCGTATTCGTGAAATGGCAACTTATGCCCATAGCAAAGGCTTGATTGTTAATGCGGGTCACGGCTTGCATTATCACAACGTCAAAGCGATTGCGGCTATCCCAGAGCTTTATGAGCTGAACATTGGTCATGCTGTTATCGCCCGCGCAGCAATTGATGGACTTGAGAAAGCCGTGCGCGATATGAAGCAGCTGATGCTTGAAGGTCGTCGAGGCGAATAATGGCCATTGTTGGACTCGGCACCGATATTGTAGAAATCGAGCGAATCAAAACTCAACTTGAGCGCCACCCTGAGCGTCTTGCCAAGCGGGTATTAACTGAAGCCGAGTTTGAGATTTTTAGCGGCTCGGCAATGCCTGAGCGCTATTTAGCCAAGCGTTTTGCAGCAAAAGAGGCCGCAGCAAAAGCCCTAGGTACAGGCATTGGCCGCGGCGTGTCGTTTCAACATATTCATATCAGCAATAATGAAGATGGTGCGCCTGTGCTTAAGTTTACCGACGGCGCTCTTGAAAGGCTTAGCTTGCTTGGTGGCAAAAGCGCGCACATTTCGATCGCTGATGAGCAAAGGTATGCAACGGCCACTGTGATTTTGGAGTCATAAACTGTGGTGTAAGTGCTGCTATCAAAACATGTAATTAAAAATGGTGCCTGGTGGCACCATTTTTAATGGGCTTTAAATTAAATAGCGCTTGCGGTAGATTAACAAGTCGATAACACATGCCAGTAGCGCAAATTGCGTGGCACAAATTAAAGACTAGGTTTTGGCCAAATTACAAAAATACCGACATCATAAAAATATAATAACGACAAAAGTGAGCCCATTATGAAATCAGCTATCGAGCAGCTTTCGACCTACAAAAGCGTCCATTTAAATCCTAAAAATATCCGTACCCACTTTTTTGGTGTACCGATGATCATCTGGTCTATTTTCGTGTTGCTTGGCTGCGTACGTTTTGCGTTTGCCGATGTTGAAGTTAGTGTGGCGAGCGTGTTCATGATGATAGTACTGGTGTACTATTTTGCTTTGCACGCTAAGTTGGCTATTGGGCTTACCTTATTTATTCTGCCTGTGTTATATACATCTGACTGGGTGGCAACCAGCACTGAGTCACCAATATTGATTGCCGTTAGCGTATTTGTTGTGGGTTGGGCTATTCAGTTTCTCGGTCACAAATATGAGAAAGCCAAGCCTGCGTTTATCGATGATTTAAATCAGTTATTAATTGGGCCATTTTTCTTAATGGCTGAAGTGTACTTTATGCTGGGTTGGTTAAAGCAGTTAGAGCACGATATTACACCGATAGCGCGAGATAAGCGTCGCGCCTTAGAAGCTAAGCGCCGCGAGCAAGCAAACGCTTAAGCTTATTTGAATAAATCGACAAACAATTAGGCGTTTCACTGCTCACAAAAAATGTCGCTTCGGTTAAGCCGTAGCGACATTTTTTATGAGCAGCTTTAGCAATGGTTAATGATAGATTTGAGCTGCAATGAGTAGCATCGCTTTTATGTCAGCTTGTTTACAACCTTAACTGTCTTAACCATGTTATCCGCCACATCAACAACTTCTAACGGATAGCCTGCGATCATCAGACTGGTATGGGCGCTAGGGATGTCTTCAAGGTGCTCAATGATCAGCCCGTTAAGCGTTTTCGGACCATCAGTTGGGAAATCCCAATCCATCTCTTTGTTAAGCTCGCGAATATTAATCGTGGCATCAATAAGGTAGCTACCGTCTTTTTGCGCGTTAATCTCATCACTCGGTGCTGGTAGCATTGAAGTGGTGAAGTCTCCGACAATCTCTTCAAGAATATCCTCTAAGGTCACTAGACCTTGAATGTCACCATACTCGTCAACCACCAAGCCAATACGGGTTTTGTTGAGCTGGAAGTTAGCCAGTTGAGTGTTAAGCGGCGTCCCTTCAGGGATAAAGTACAGCTCCTTGAGCGCGCGTACTAGGGTGGCTTTACTAAAGTCTTCTTTTGATTGAAGCCTTAAGGCATCACGTAGATGAATAAAGCCTACTGCATCATCAATATTGTCGCGATAAACCAGCACCCGAGTGTGTGGGCTTTGAATGACTTGTTTGTTGATTTGCTTAAAGTCGTCATTGATGTTGATGGCGTAGATGTCACTGCGAGCAATCATCACATCTTCTACCGTGACTTTTTCTAAATCCAGAATAGATAACAGCATGTCCTGGTGACGCTGTGGTATGAGTGCGCCAGCTTCATGTACGACGGTGCGCAGTTCTTCTTGGCTAAGGGCATCATCGCTTTTAACATTATGAATACCAAGTAACTTTAACAACACGCCAGTAATGTGATTGAGCAGTTTAACTAATGGGGCGAGCAGGAGTGACAACCATTTGAGGACGAAGCTTGATGGAAACGCTATACGCTCTGGATGCACCGCAGCATAGGTTTTAGGGGTAACTTCTGCAAAAATGAGGATAACTACGGTGAGCACCGCAGTGATAATCGCGACACTTGCTGCTTCATCAATATTAAAACCACTCAAAATGCGCATGCCAACAATGGTAGCGATTGCTGATGCAAGAATATTAACCAGGTTGTTGCCAATTAAGATAAGCCCAATCAGCCTGTCTGGACGCTCTAGCATTTTGGCGCTGCGTTTAGCAGCCTTGTTACCTGCAGATGCAAGATGACGTAAGCGGTAACGGTTTAGCGACATCATTGCGGTTTCAGAGCCCGAAAAGTACGCTGAAATAACGATTAAAATAAACAGGAATATCAGCAGTGCACTGGTCGATATTTCGTCCAAAAAGGGGCTCCAGGTTTTTGTGCTAATTGGGTTAACAAAGTGCTTTAGTTAACAAAATGTCGTTCGTAAACGCCCATTATTAAGTAACACGACTTGGTGTCAAGTGAATGGGACGATTTTCATGAACGGAAAACCGACCCCAAGAGAGATTAGCTGATGATCAGCTCTTTAACGACGCGGGCGCCAAAGTAGCCAAGAGAAAGTAAAAATGACCCTGATAAGCTATAAATTACCGCGGTGCGAATACGGCAGCCAACCGTGTATTGCTGCCATAACATGGCGCCATAAACAAACCACGCGGCTATTGATAATATTGCTTTGTGGCCCTTGCCGTCGGCAAACATGTCTTCTAGGAATATAAAGCCAGTTGCAAGTGACAAACTAAGCAGCACAAAGCCAATTAAAATCAAATGATAAAGCTGTTTTTCAACCGTCATCAGTGGCGGCATTGCTGGGCTCATCATGGCTTTTTTGTCTTTTAATTTCTTTTGGATCAAATAAAGCTGAATAGCGTACAGGGCGGCAATCATCAAAGCACTGTAGGCCATTAGCGATAAGATGATATGGCCTAGTATCTCAGGCTTGTCTGCGAGCGGTGCGATAATGTGCGAAGGCAGCAGCCATAAAATCGGCACTGAAATAATTGAGCAGGCATACACTACCGGTAGCACGATAATTACTTTCAGGCGTGACAGCGTTAGCGTAAATGACAGCGCAATAATCCAGTTAACCAGAGATATCACGTTAGTCAGGCTGTAGTTTTGTCCTTCTGGCGTGAAAATCGCGTAGTAAAGTGCAAATCCGTGCAATCCAACCGCTATTGCAGATACGCCAGTCACCAAGGTGCGATTTGGGCCGTCTACATGGAACAGACGACTGGTAACAAGCAG
Source organism: Shewanella sp. WXL01 (assembly GCF_012263345.1). Taxonomy (NCBI): domain Bacteria; kingdom Pseudomonadati; phylum Pseudomonadota; class Gammaproteobacteria; order Alteromonadales; family Shewanellaceae; genus Shewanella; species Shewanella sp. WXL01. The sequence continues at coordinate 365,720 of NZ_JAAIKQ010000003.1, forward strand.
CAGTGCAACGCAATATAACAACATGGCTGCAGTTGAAAAAATAACCATTTGCTTCAACCTTTTAACGAAGTCTAAGTTTGTCTCTGATAGAGAATAAACTAAACGAGAATTATTCCATAGAGTAACATGATTCCCCCCTTGGTTGGCAGTGACCTAAGACGCATAATTTAACTGTAGTGGTCGCATTTTTTTAATTTAAATCGTTAAAGCAGCAAATAGGAAACGATTGCCAAGGGCAATACTCGCATCTAGGCATACTTTGGGTATAATAGCCGCCATTATGAGTGGCTAAAGGTATAGCGCTAACCATGTTTGAGAATTTATCTGACAGATTATCCCGTACCCTGAAAAATATCAGTGGTCGTGGTCGTCTCACCGAAGACAATATTAAAGAGACCCTACGCGAAGTGCGCATGGCGCTACTTGAGGCTGACGTTGCCTTACCAGTGGTGCGTGAGTTTGTTAACAGTGTAAAAGAACGCGCTGTTGGTCAAGAAGTCGCTAAAAGCCTAAGCCCGGGTCAAGCATTTATCAAAATCGTTCAAGCCGAGCTTGAGCGTGCAATGGGTGAGTCTAACGAAGCATTAGATTTAGCCGCAACGCCACCAGCAGTGATTATGATGGCGGGTCTGCAAGGTGCGGGTAAAACAACCTCTGTCGCTAAGCTAAGTAAACTGCTGCGTGAGCGTCACAAGAAGTCTGTATTGGTTGTCAGCGCCGACGTATACCGCCCAGCGGCGATTAAGCAGCTAGAAACCCTGGCTACTGAAGTCGAAGTTGAGTTCTTCCCGTCAGATGTAAGCCAAAAGCCAGTTGATATTGCCAATGCAGCAATTGCTCACGCTAAGCTTAAATTCATCGATGTAGTGATTGTCGATACCGCAGGTCGCCTGCACGTTGACGATGCCATGATGGATGAGATTAAAGACCTTCATAGCGCAGTTAACCCAGTTGAGACCTTATTTGTCGTTGATGCGATGACAGGTCAAGATGCTGCTAACACCGCTAAAGCCTTTAACGAAGCCCTGCCGCTTACTGGTGTGGTGCTAACCAAGGTTGATGGTGATGCTCGAGGTGGTGCCGCGTTATCTATCCGTAACATTACAGGTAAACCAATTAAGTTCTTGGGTGTAGGTGAGAAAACCGACGCGCTTGAGCCGTTCCATCCTGATCGTATAGCATCACGCATCCTAGGTATGGGTGATGTGCTGTCATTAATCGAAGAAGTAGAGCGCGGCGTCGATAAAGACAAAGCCATGAAGCTTGCTTCTAAGGTTAAAAAAGGCGGTTCATTCGATTTAGAAGACTTTCGTGAGCAGCTGCAGCAAATGAAAAACATGGGCGGCATGATGAACATGATTGAAAAGCTGCCGGGGGTAGGTCAATTGCCACCTGAAGCACTTGCTCAAGTGCAAGACGGTAAGATGACCAAGCAAATGGAAGCTATCATCAACTCAATGACGCCTGCTGAGCGTCAGCGCCCTGATATCATTAAAGGCTCGCGTAAGCGTCGTATTGCGAATGGTTCTGGTACACAGATTCAAGATGTAAACCGCTTGCTTAAGCAATTTACCCAAATGCAGAAAATGATGAAAAAGATGTCGGGTAAAGGCGGCATGAAGAAGATGATGCGCGGTATGGGTGGTATGTTACCACCAGGCATGAAATTCCCTGGTCGTTAAAAGTCGTCACCAATGAGATATCTAGAAAGCCCAAGCACTAACTTGGGCTTTTTTATTAGCTGAAAAAACGTTGTTGTGATGAGTATGTATTTTTTGTTTGCTGCTATGTTAAATTAACACTTACACTTTGAGCATAATTAAAGATAACTAATTGTTTTTTATCAGACGGTTTTGTCTCATCTCTCGCCTTTAGAATAATGGATTTTTTGGGGTGTATTCATGGTTAGAATCCTAAGAAAACGTTTGTTCGTTTTTGTATCGCTCATTGCTCTCCTTGGTTGTGAAAAACCAGAACCGAAAATTACCCCAAAACTTGTCGTGGTTGAAAAAGCCGCCTCTGCAACCGTGCCGCTTTATGGCAACTATATTGGTGTGACGCAAGCGTCACTTGATGTGGAAGTCAGAGCTAGAATTAATGGTTTCGTTGAAGACAAGAGCTTTATTGAAGGTAGTGCCGTTCAAGAGGGGACACTACTTTATCAAATTGATAATCGTCCTTACCTTGCGGTGGTTAACCGTCTTAAAGCCAACGTTGAATCCCAGCAATCTGCATTAGATAAAGCTAGGCGTGATGTAGAGCGCTTAAAACCTCTTTATGAACAAGACGCAACCAGCCAGTTGGACTTTGACAATGCTTTATCTGTGTTATCTCAGGCCAAATCAAGTTTAGCCGCCAGTAAAGCTGAGCTAGAAGAAGCGCAACTTGAGCTCAGCTATACCGAAATTAAGTCACCTATTTCCGGTTTGGTGAGTCGTTCTGAAGTCGATATCGGCGCACTAGTCGGTAGCAGTGGACAATCTTTATTGACCCGAGTTAAGCAAGTTGACCCTATCTATGTCACTTTCAATATGTCTGCGCTGGATTACTTAAATGCGCGACGCAGAATGACGAGTTACTCAAAACAGAAGGAAGCCGAGGAAGAAGGTAAGGCTGTAGAAGGGTTTGTGACAATAACCTTACCTGATAATACTGAGTATCCTTATTTAGGAGATGTGCGTTTTACGGACCCATCGGTCAATCCAGAAACCGGCACGTTTCAAGTTCGTGCTGAACTTCCTAATCCCAACAAAGAATTGCTACCTGGGCAATATACCAATGTTCGTATCAAGCTCACTGAGATCAACAATGCTGTCGTCATTCCACAACAAGCAACCCAAGTTGAACAAGGTGGTGTGTATGTCATGGTGGTGTTGCCAGATAATAAAGTTGAACGCCGGTTTATCGTAATAGAGCATCAAGGCAAAATGGGGGTGGTGGTTAAAAGTGGCCTACGAGCAGGCGAGGCAGTCATAGTAGAAGGCATGCACAGAGTGCGTCATGGTCAGTTAGCTGAACCACTTTCTCGTGAAGAGTATGAACAGCGAGAAGATAAAATTTCGAAGGAGCAGGCACTTAAGCAACAGGCATTAGAACAAGAACAGGAGCAATAACCATGGCGCAATTCTTTGTGACTCGGCCGGTCTATGCTTGTGTTATCTCAATTGTTATTGTATTGGTCGGCTTAATTTCTATGTTTAAGCTGCCAATTGATCAATACCCCTATATTACCCCGCCGCAAGTAAAAGTCTCTGCTTCTTACCCTGGGGCAACCTCAACTACCGCAGCCGAATCTGTAGCGACACCATTGGAGCAAGAGCTCAATGGCTTGCCCAATATGATTTACATGAGTTCTAAAAGTACTAATTCAGGAAGTGCAAATGTCACCATTACCTTTGATGTTGGCACTAACCCTGATTTAGCCGCTGTAGATGTACAAAACTCGACTCAGCAGGCAACAGGCAGTTTACCGATTGATGTTCAAAATGACGGCGTGTCAGTTTCAAAAGAGGCGTCTGTAGAATTATTAAAACTGGCATTAACCTCTGAAGACGATCGTTATGACGAAATTTATTTAAGTAACTACGGCACGATCAATATTGAGGCTGCACTGAAGCGTATTCCCGGCGTTGGACGGGTACGTAATACAGGTGCGCGAAGTTACTCTATGCGAGTTTGGTTACAGCCAGATGTGATGGCGGGTTATGGGCTAACTACCACCGATGTTATTAATGCAATTAAAGCACAAAATAAAGAATCCCCTGCCGGCTCTATTGGTTCTCAACCTAATTCTGAATCATTAAGCATGACGCTCCCCATCACTGCTGCCGGGCGAATGAGCAGCGTGCCACAGTTTAACGAAATTATTGTTCGCGCTAACAGTGATGGCTCAATTGTGCGTCTACGTGATATTGCTCGAATAGAGCTAGGCTCGTCTGCATATACCTTACAATCTCAATTAAATGGTGCCAATGCGACCATTCTTCAGGTGTATTTGTTACCAGGAGCTAATGCGCTTGAAGTCACTAAAAATGTCAAAGTTGAGATGGCCAAGTTGGCAGAGAAATTCCCTCAAGGTATGAATTGGGAGGTGTTTTTTGATGCATCCATTTTTATTGAAAACTCGATTGATGAAGTTGTAAAAACACTTATCGAAGCACTCGTACTGGTTATTCTAGTCGTTTATTTATTTTTGCAAAACGTTCGGGCAACACTCATTCCTGCGATTGCAGTACCGGTATCTTTAATTGGTACGTTAGCGGCCATGTTAGCGTTCGGTTTTACCATTAACACCGTGAGTTTACTGGCTCTAGTACTGGCCATTGGTATTGTGGTTGACGATGCGATTGTGGTGGTTGAAAACGTTGAGCGGTTAATGAATGAGAAAGGGTTAAGTTCGGTTAAAGCCACTCAAGTTGCGATGAAGGAACTTTCAGGCGCATTGATCGCAACGAGCTTAGTGTTGGCCGCAGTGTTTGTGCCAGTATCCTTTTTGGCTGGGATAACTGGCATCATGTATCGCGAATTTGCCATTGCGATTACTGTAGCTGTATTGATTTCCACTGTGGTTGCGTTGACGTTGTCGCCGGCGCTATGTGCGTTGTTATTAAAACCTGGTGATACGCCTACTCGCGGCTTTTTTAAGTGGATGAATGACAAGCTGGACATCTACACCAATAAATATGTAGCACTGGTGTCATTAACCACACGTCATGCTAAACGCAGTTATCTGCTATTTATCGTAATGGTCGGCGGCGTGTATTTGATTATGTCTAACTTACCTTCAAGCTTCATGCCTGATGAAGACCAAGGGAGATTCTTTATTGATATGACCCTACCTGATGGGGCAACGGTTAATCGATCACAAGCGATTTTGAAAAAAGCAGAAGAGAAAGTGCTTGCTCATCCAGCAGTGGCTTACTCATTTACCTTGGCCGGGGAGAATCGACGTTCGGGTTCGAATCAGGCTAACGGTCAATTTGAAGTCATCCTCAAACCTTGGGCTGAAAGGGTAGAGACCGATGCGACAGTTCAAAGCGTCATGCGAGACATCAATACTTCATTGTTAGATGTTTTAGAAGCAGAGTTCAATTTATATTTGCCCTCGGCTGTTCCTGGGCTCGGAAACGGATCGGGTGTGGAGATGGAGCTACAAGATACATCTGGCACCAATTTTAAAGGCTTAATGGAAACGGCTGATGAGCTTGTAGAACGACTAAAGTTGCAACCAGAAATCGCCACAGCTAGCTTATCACTGCAGAGTGCGATACCCCAATTACATTTAACTGTTGATGAAGCCAAAGCCATGGCTATCGGGGTGAGTGTTGCCGATATCTACAGCACTATTCGTACCTTTACAGACTCGTCCACTGTGAATGATTTCAACTTATTTGGTCGAGTATACCGAGTAAAAGTACAAGCAGAAGAGGAATACAGGCAGTTTCCTGAGCAGATAAAAGATTACTATGTACGCTCATCGACAGGCGCAATGGTTCCTATTGGTGTTTTGGCCAAATATGATTATTCGGTGGGGCCTGCAGCAGTAACACATTACAATCTATTTAGTAGTGCATCTGTCAATGTGACCCCAGCAAGAGGGTACGCGTCTGGTGATGTGATAAAAGCGATTGAGCGTGTTGCTAAACCCATTTTACCTAATGAATTTAGTTATGAATGGACGGGCATAACTTATCAAGAAGTGCAGTCGGCTAATCAAACGAGCATTGCCGTTGCCTTAGCTATGGTGTTTGTTTTTCTTTTCCTAGCAGCGCTCTATGAGAGCTGGACGATTCCTATCGCTGTATTGCTGATAGCGCCAATAGCGATGTTAGGCGCAGCACTAGGTACTTGGGCAAGTGGAATGGAAAGTAACTTGTTTTTCCAAGTGGCATTTATTGCACTTATCGGTATGGCAGCAAAGAACTCCATTTTGATTGTTGAGTTTGCCAACCAATTACATAAACAAGGCAAGACACGCCTTGAGGCGGCTTTGGAAGCTGCTAATATGCGCTTTCGCCCAATTTTAATGACATCTATGGCATTTATTTTAGGGGTACTGCCACTGGTATTGTCGGTGGGGCCGGGTGCTGTGAGTCGACAAAGTATTTCTATCCCGATCCTTTGCGGAATGGTTTTTGCCACCACAGTGGGTATTGTGTTTGTTCCGCTATTTTTTGTGACGACAGCGGGATGGTTAAAGTCCAAATTGGCTCATTCTGAAGAACCACAGAGTCAAGTTTCACAGGAGGGTTCTCATGGATAAATTACCCTCTCGTTTACTCGCCGTGAATATGAAACTCAATGTTGAAAAAATAAAGCTTGCTGTGCTTTTGAGTAGTGCCTTGTTTTACACTGGCTGTGCGATGGGACCAGATTATCAGCGTGCTGATTTGGCGTTACCTGCGCAATTTCAACAGGAGCTAGCTCAAGACCATACTGATAATGTGGGGCTAGTTAAATGGCAAGACTTTTACCTTGACCCTAACGTGCAACAGCTGATTAGCCATGCTCTGGCGCAAAACCTCGATCTAGAATCTGTACGCTCTCGCCTAATTGCTGCGAGATCGCAAATGACAGTAACAGATGCTGCCTTATACCCCGCAGTTGGAATAGCAGCCAATGCTGAGCGCTCGATTGATAGTGGTATCACCAGTACCAATCCAACCCATGGTAATGAGTTTGATATAGCGGGTACGGTATCTTGGGAGCTTGATATCTGGGGGGCTAACCGTCGCCGAAGTGAAGCAGAGTATGCCAATTATTTATCTGCACAGGATTCATTAAATCTAACTGTCATCAGCTTGATCAGTGATGTAGCGAGTCGCTATTACGAATGGTTAGACATTGAGCAACGTTATCGTATATCCACAAATACAGTCGAACTGCGTCGCAAAGAGCGTGATTTAGCGAGATTAAGAAAACAAAATGGCGTGATTTCTGGTTTAGAAGTGAAACAAGCAGAAGTAGAATATCAGAGTGCAAAAGTGACCTTGCCAGATCTGGACTTTGAGCGACAACAAAAAGCAAATCAGTTAAAGGTGTTACTTGGGGAGTATGACTATCCACTTGCATTTCCAGATGATATTCAATCATTGATTTCCGCTGACTTATTTCCAACTCAGTTCAAAGTGGGGATCCCGTCACAAATGCTATCACAACGTCCAGATGTCAAAGCCGCTGAACAGGCTGTGATAGCTGCTAATGCGAATGTTGGTGTCGCTAAAACGGCTTTCTTCCCCAAGTTTACTATTTCGGGCAGCTATGGCACTGAGAGTGATGACTTGGATAGTATCTTTGATAGTAAAGGCGTGACTTGGTCTTTGTTAGGGGGGCTTACTGCTCCCATATTCAACGCTGGCAGTATTTCTGCGCAGTATGACATTGCTCAAGAGTCTTCTAAACAAGCATTGCTAGCATATCGAAGCACTGTGTTGTCAGCTTTTTTTGAAGTCAATGATGCAATGAATAGCTTTAGACGATCAGAGCTGGCCATTGAGGCCCAAAAAGAGCTTGTTGATGCTTCACGTGATTATGCACACCTTGCTACATTGCGTTACCGCAATGGTGTAGCAAGTTCACTCGATTTGATGGATGCACAAAGAAGCTTATTTAACGCAGAGTTATCCTTAAGTGAGGTAAGGCGAGATAAGTTATTAGCTATCATAAAGCTATATCGTTCACTTGGTGGCGGCGTGATGAATCAGCAGCAAATCTCGCAAATGATAGCTGACTATGATGTAAACCTTGATGCTCAACAACCTTAAGGGTGAGAGGTAAGTTTCATGTATAGCGCTTTAGTACGCCTATAATCATTTCTTCAGCATGCTTTATGACCAAAAAATATTGCATTCGCTGGCCATTCAGGTAAACTCTTCCGGCTTTCTTTCTGGGACCTTTGCGAACACGGGTTCCAGTTTTTATTTTTGCCTTGTGCAAATCATTAGAGGAATAAAACGCATGGTTACCATTCGTTTAGCTCGTGGCGGCGCTAAAAAGCGTCCTTTTTACAACATCGTAGTGGCTGATAGCCGCAATGCTCGTGACGGTCGTTTCATCGAGCGTGTAGGTTTCTTCAACCCAATGGCTAAAGGCCAAGAAGAAACTCTACGCATCGACCTAGATCGCGTTGAGCACTGGGTAGCTACTGGTGCTGCAACATCTGAGCGTGTTGCTAAGTTAATCAAAGACGCACGTAAAGCTGCTGCTTAATCGTGTGAAGGTATAGATAGATGAGCGATAACCAACAGCCAATTGTACTAGGTAAGTTAGGCGCTAGTCATGGCATTAAAGGTTGGCTAAAAATCACTGCCTATACCGATTCTGTTGAAGGTATTTTTGATTATTCACCTTGGCTAATTAAAGACCAAGGCGAATGGCGAGAAGTTAAAGTCTTACAGTGGAAGCCTCAAGGTAAAGCGATTATCGCTCAACTTGATGGTGTTACTGACCGCGAACAGGCGCAGATGCTCACTAACAGTGAGATCGGCATTATGCCTGAGCAGATGCAAGAGCTAGCTGATGATGAATTTTATTGGCGTGACTTAATCGGCTGCGAAGTGGTTAACACTAAAGGCTACAACATGGGTAAGGTTGATCAGATCGTGGAAACAGGATCGAACGACGTACTCCTTGTTAAAGCTAACGCTAAAGATGCTTTCGGCAAAGCGGAACGTATGATCCCCTTTGTCACTGAGCAGTTCATCACAGCGGTGGACTTGCAAAGTAAACAGATAACAGTGGATTGGGATCCAGACTTTTAAGTCGAGGTACAACATTATGTGGTTAGGGGTAATCACCCTGTTTCCTGAGATGTTTCGTGCTGTTACAGACTTTGGAGTTACGGGTCGAGCCGTTAAAAACGGCCTGTTAGAAGTACATACATGGAATCCTCGTGATTTCACACATGATCGACATAACACGGTAGATGACCGACCTTACGGCGGTGGCCCAGGTATGTTGATGATGGTGCAACCTTTAAGGGATGCGATACATGCAGCGAAAGCTGCCGCTCCTGAAGGCGCAAAAGTGATTTATCTATCACCACAAGGACGCAAGCTGGATCAGCAAGGCGTTGGTGAGTTAGCTAAATCAGACAGTTTGATCTTAGTGTGTGGCCGATACGAGGGTATCGACGAGCGCATTATTCAAACTGAAGTAGATGAAGAATGGTCAATTGGTGATTACGTGCTTTCGGGTGGCGAGTTACCGGCAATGACCCTAATTGATTCAGTTTCGAGATTGGTACCAGGCGTGCTTGGTAAACAAGCCTCGGCAGAGCAAGACTCTTTCTCTGATGGATTGTTAGATTGTCCTCACTACACGCGTCCTGAAAACCTAGATGGGTTGGATGTACCGGCAGTGCTACTTAGCGGTGACCACGAAAAAATTCGACGCTGGCGTTTAGGACAAAGTCTCGGTAGAACTTTGTTAAGACGGCCGGAATTATTTGAAAATCTAGCTCTGACTGACGAACAATCGACTTTATTAGCGCAGTTCGTACAAGATACGGACAAGTCCGCATAGTCATCGCTTCAGTTATTTCTAGAACGGAGAAGTTATGAACAACATCATTAAAATGCTCAACGATGAGCAAATGAAAACTGACGTACCTGAATTTGGTGCTGGTGATACAGTAGTAGTTAAGGTTCGTGTAAAAGAAGGTAACAAAGAGCGTCTACAGGCTTTTGAAGGCGTAGTTATCGCTAAGCGTAACCGTGGTCTGCACTCTGCATTCACTGTACGCAAAATCTCTAATGGTGAAGGCGTTGAGCGTGCATTCCAAACGCACAGCCCACTAATCTCAAGCATCGAAGTTAAGCGTCGCGGTCGTGTTCGTCGTGCTAAGCTTTACTACTTACGTGAGCGTTCAGGTAAGTCTGCACGTATCCGTGAGAAACTGGCAACTAAGTAATAGTTACCAAAACAAAATAAGATGCAGTGTTCGCACAATAACCCGCCAAATGGCGGGTTTTTGTGTTTTTAGCCCAAAGTAAAAATTAGCGCTTGCAATCACTTTTATCTAAAGGCATAGTTAGCTCAAGGGTGTAATGGTGTAGCGTTACAAAAATACACTGTTACTTGAAAATAGCGTTACTTAAAAATAGTGATCACCCCAGCTCAAACCGAGAATGTCGGGTTAATTAGATTTAGTGTAGTCAGTCGAGGCAAGTATGCAGCAAGATACCATCAACAATATCCACATCACTGGCGAGAAGGTGTTATCAACACCAGCGCAGTTAAAGCAAGAATTACCTTTAAGCGCCCACGCTCAGCAGTATATTTTGGATGCCCGTAAAACTGTGGCGGATATTGTGCATAAGCGTGATAATCGCGTGCTTGTTGTGACAGGCCCATGCTCAATTCATGATATTGACGCTGCCAAAGAATACGCCCTAAAGCTCAAGAAATTGCACGATGAGTTAAGTGATGACTTCTACATTTTAATGCGAGTCTACTTTGAAAAGCCGCGCACGACAGTGGGCTGGAAAGGCATGATTAATGACCCAGACATGGATGAGTCATTTGACGTTGAAAAGGGCTTACGTATCGCCCGTGAGCTGATGATTTGGCTGGCTGAGCTAGAACTCCCTGTCGCCACTGAAGCGCTTGATCCGATCAGCCCGCAGTACATTTCTGAGCTAGTGACCTGGTCAGCAATTGGTGCAAGAACCACTGAGTCGCAAACTCACCGTGAAATGGCATCGGGTTTATCTATGCCTGTTGGTTTTAAAAATGGCACAGACGGTAAGCTCGATGTGGCAATTAATGCGCTTAAATCAGCAGCCAGTAGTCATCGTTTTATGGGAATAAACCAGCAAGGCCAGGTTTGTTTGCTGCAAACTCAAGGTAACCCAGATGGCCATGTGATCCTCCGCGGTGGTAAGCAGCCTAATTACGACGCGGCGAGTGTGCATGACTGTGCTGAGCAGTTGCATAATGCCGGCTTGAATGCACGTTTGGTGATTGATTGCAGTCATGGCAACTCATCTAAAGATCACACGCGGCAGACATTAGTGTGTGAAGATATTTTCGCGCAAATTGTTGCTGGCAATACCTCTATTATTGGCGTCATGCTTGAAAGTCATTTAAACGAAGGTAATCAAAGCGCTGATACGCCATCTGAGTTAAAGTATGGTGTGTCTGTTACTGATGCGTGCATTAACTGGCAGACAACAGAAGCGCTGCTGCGCTCAGGTGCTAAGCAATTAGCTCCAGTGCTACCAACGCGTTTTGACAATAAACAAGTCGTAAATGGTTAATATTCAATGAATGAGAAAACAACTGCAGATTTAGAAAAGCTACGCGGCTTGATTGATGGCGTCGATCAGCAACTCTTGCACCTATTGCGCAAACGCCTTGATTTAGTGGCGCAAGTCGGCGCCGTTAAACATGGCGCTGGTGTACCTATTTACGCACCTCAGCGTGAGGCGGCAATGTTAGCTAAGCGTCGAGAAGAGGCGGCTAACATGGATATTTCCCCGCAGCTGATTGAAGATATTCTGCGTCGTTTGATGCGCGAGTCATACCTCAATGAAAAAGACGTTGGCTTTAAGCAGGTTAAGACTGATTTGGGGCACATCGTGGTGGTCGGCGGTCAAGGGCAACTTGGGCAATTATTTACCCAAATGCTGACCTTATCCGGCTATCAAGTTAAAACCTTGGATAAAGACGATTGGCAGCGCGCACCTGAACTATTCGATGGCGCTGGTATGGTGCTAGTTACTGTACCGATTAAGGTCACTTGCGACGTTATTCGCAACCAATTAGGTCAGCTACCTGAAACTTGTATTCTCGCCGATTTAACCTCGATTAAAGATGAGCCGCTCAATGCGATGCTTGATGCCCACAAAGGCCCTGTAGTCGGTCTCCACCCTATGTTTGGCCCTGATGTAGGCAGTTTGGCAAAACAGGTAGTAGTGGTATGTCATGGGCGCAACGCCGATGCGTATGAGTGGCTAATGGAGCAAATCCAAATTTGGGGAGCGAGATTAGTAGTTGCCGATGCTAAAGAACATGATAACGCCATGCAACTGGTTCAGGCTATGCGCCACTTCTCAAGCTTTGTCTACGGTCTTAATCTGTGTCGCGAGCAAGCGGATATTGACAAGTTGTTGCAGTTTAGCTCGCCGATTTATCGTTTAGAGTTGGCAATGGTCGGGCGCTTGTTTGCTCAAGATCCTGAGCTTTACGCCGATATTATCTTTGCACAGCAAGGCAGTTTAACTGCAATTGGAGATTACCTAGAAAATTATCAATCTGCGTTAGAGCTGTTAAAGTCAGGCAATCGTCAGGCATTTGTTGAGCAATTTAAACAGGTTTCTCAGTGGTTTGGTGATTTTGCGCCGCAGTTCCAAAACGAGAGCCGCGCAATGTTGCAATCGGTCAACGACATGAAAGCAGGTTAATTTGATTTAACCTAAACCCGCGTTGCTAAATCTGTTTATTAGGATTATGTTTATATGAGGTTTAGTAACGCTGTTTTGGCGATGAAACCTGAATTAACCGTTTAATGTCGATGAAAAGGATGTCATACCAATTTGCATAAGATTGTGATCATTCTTACTGGTAAAAATCGCCTATAACTTCGTTAGAAATTTTGTAGGTATAGCAACTAGCTAGCAGCAATTTCCGCCTTGTTCTAAACGATTTTTCCTGCGTAATATCTGAACACTTATTTATCCCAATTGGTATCAAGCAACCCGCCGTTATTGAGTATGTGTTGCATTCTTTGACTTAAACCTAAGGTCAGTAAGCAATTCACTGCCTGATGGAGAATATCCTATGTCGATAGCTACGCCGCCAGCTTGCTCGCAAGCACTTGTTGAAGATAAGTCATTAGGCTATATGCTTTATGGCTTGATGAGCGCATTTCCGCTGTTTTTTATTCCTGTATTAGTTAGCCTTTGGCTTAATCTTATTCAAAAGAATGTTCAGCCCAACTCTTTGCTCGGCAGTCATTTGCGCTGGCAAAAGTTCAGTATTATTGGATTGGCGCTCGCAGTATTAATGGGTTACCTGTCTGCAGGAATGTGGTTTAGCCTGCCTATCTTGTTAACGGGTATTGTTTGGTTTTGCTACCGGGTATTTAAAGGATGGCTCAGCTTAAATGATGGCATTAGGTTGTAGTGGGTATTGAGCAGTAAAAAGCCGAGGGTTGATCCTCGGCTTTTTTGTGGGTGACTGGCTTGATTAGCTAGCTAACACGCGTTGCAATAGCTGAGGCTGGTCTTGCTGACGATCTAGCATGACACCATTTAAACCAAGTTGCTTGATGGCGCGCGCCTGCTGTTCAACCGTTTCAACTGTAGCAGTTTGAGTCAGGTTAACTAGCACTGGCAAGTGAGTCAGTTGCTTAACTTCAATCAGACTGCTTAGGTCTAGGCTGAGTTTTTGCGCTTCATTGAGACCGCGAATACCTGAGTCAACAAGACCTATTTGTTGATTGCCTTGATTCAAAATAACATCGGCACTGTTTAGCCACTGCTCAAGGCTAGCGTTGTTGTGTCTGTCAATCAGCACTGGTGTGCTAAGCGCTCCCGCGGCATTTAATAGCTCAGCATCGAACATCGACTTACCTTGCAATAGCAAACCGTCGCTAAGTTTCGCTGCAACAGGCAGCTCAACACTGTGCTCAACAGGTAAGATGCAGGCAAGGCCAGCAAGGTTGATTTGTTTGACACAATCGCTAACTTGCTGCTCGTTTGATATCAAATCGGCATTATTAAGTACAATCGCTTCGAAGCCTGCTTCTTTTGCTTCTCGTGCTTGGGTTGCGACTTCAGTGTTGTTATCTGTGTAGTCTAAATGCTTAATGGTATTTAGCGCAGCGCCGCCAATTTGCATCATTCCAAGTTGCACAACAGTATCTTTATCTTTAAATGATTTGGCGTACTTAGGGTTATGGCCTAGTTGGTTAGATGCCGCTTTAGAGCTATCTGGCTCAATAAGTAGTTGTGATTGTGACAATTGCGTCGGTTTTACCGTTTCACACGGGTAGCAGCCTAAGACCTTAATAAAACGCGTTTGGCGTTCTAGCTCGTTGATAGCTTGCTGGACATTATCTGTTGCTAAATTTCCGTCGATATCAAGATAGAACATTTCTTCCCAAGGTGTACCTGGAATAGGGCGCGACTCAAGCTTACTCATATTGAGGTTATGCTCTTTGAGCACAAGCAAGGCCTCAACCAGAGCGCCAGGCTTGTGACCTGTCGCCATAATAAGCGTAGTCTTAGCTGGCAGCTGTGACGGTACATCTACCGCCTTGCGAGCAACCACGATAAAGCGGCTCTGGTTAATTTTTTGATTAGCGAGATCTTTGTCAATTGCGCTTAAGCCGTAAAGGGCGCCGCCTTCAGCGCTGCCTATCGCGGCAACATTGCTACTACCACTATCTATGACTTTTTGCATGGCTTCAGCACTGCTTGAGCAATACTCCAATTTGATGTGCGGGTATTGGCTTAGGTAACGACTGCATTGGCTAATCGGCTGTGGATGGGCGTACAAAGTGGTGATGTTATCAACACTGCTGCCACTGCTCGCGAGCATACAATGACCGACTTCGATGGTGGTTTCACCTACAATTGATAACGACGTGTGCTGCAGCACGTCATACACTTCATTGATTGAGCCAGAAGATGTGTTCTCAATCGGCAAAAAGCCGTAATCGGCATGGCCTGATTCTACTGCTGTGATGATGTCATCAAAGTTTGGGCAACCTAAGTCTTGCATCTCAACCTGACGGCGCTCACAGTATCGATTCGCTGCCAAATATGAATAAGAGCCACGCGCGCCCAAATACGCCACAGTGTATCGCGTCTTTTGGGTTTCAGGGTTTGCTTTGGTGTGCAGGTAGGCTTGTTGATTGAGCACTGAGTCTTCAATGATGCTCTGGTACAGTGAAATCACATAGTGAGCGTCTAAGCCTTGCTCACGCCCTTGATGAACTAAGCGCTCAAGCAGTTCTTTCTCTCTTTGGGTATCACGAATTGGGCGCACATCGACTTCTTTTGAGCGAGCAACGTCTAGGCTCAAAGCTCGTCTTTTTGCTAATAGGCCAAGTAGCTCTTTATCAAGATGAGTAATTTGCTCTCGGGTGTCATTTAACGCTGGTGGTTTTTGCATATTGTTGGCCCAACTTCTCATGCTTGTGCATGTTTAAAAATTTAACGATTAACGAGATAGAAAAGAGTGAAACAAAAAAGCCTCCCGGTTGGGAGGCTCAATTTTCACTTTCGTTTTTACACAGAAAATCGACTCCCAACTTGGGTGTGCGTAAAAAAGAAAGTAAAAAACAAATTTGCTGTCATCTATCGTTCGTCATTTTGTTTGTTATCACTAATGGCACAGCCAGCGAACACAGGACGTTGAAAACGACTCGGTGATCACGCTGCCTAATTAAAATTAAAGCTGTGCTGGCTCGCTGTCAATGCAATTTTACTCATTTAGCGTGACATATTGTACTTAGTGAGACTTTATCGCTTGGGTTTGAGAGTGCGAGGCAGCCGTACTGGAATTGAAATAGGTATTGAACTTAAATTTTTAGATAAAAAAGCGCACTTACTCAGTGCGCTTTTGAAGTATGAATGTGAAATGTGCTTTACGCAGCAGACTCCTCGCTATAGTCATATTCAAAATCGTCTTCAGCTTCGACCACAGGTTGTTGATGGCGTTGAGACTGTGGCTTGTGCGTGATGCGATTTAACTGCTTCTCAAGTTTTTGCCCCATGGCAGTAATGGCTGAGTATAGGTTTTCGCCTTTAGCTTGGGCAAAAAGTTCACCACTTGGTAAGCCTACTGAGGCTTCAATTTTAAACTGTTGCTTCTCTTGTGTGATGATTACGTGAGGATTAATAAGTTGAACGTCATGACGAGTTAACTTTTCAAAACGACCCTCAATACGTTCACGGATTGGTGCAGTGACTTCAAGTTGTTTGCTGGTGATTTTTAGCATATTTCAAACCCTCTTGTTGCTTGCTTAACTTCAGACTACCAATAATTGGGCTGGATTTTGTGATTTTTATCACGATTTTTGGGGCTAAAGATACTGTTTGCTTTTAATTTGAACGCTTGCGCAAATTCGGTAAATTTCCGTTTAGAATCGCTTGTAATTGGCTATTTTAAGGCGCATATTGGAATGGATAACAAGCAGCAAAATTCTCGTCACCCCCCATTTTTTATTGCACCTTACTTTCTCTTAGCTTCATCATCGAAAATATTCGATTCGCGAAACTGAGTCATTCTCGCGTTTATCTTTGTCACGCAAGTACGATGTAAAAGCTCGTTTTGGCGTCACTATTAGCTCAAAGCAAATAGCGCTGTGCAAATTTGTGTAAAACGATTCATCAAGTCTGCCGGAAATGGTATGTTTGCCAGATAAAAATGGATAACAAACAGCAAGAAGTCATTATGGAACAAAAAACAAAGTCAATTGTATGGGACTTACCAGTACGGGTTTTCCATTGGGGAATTGTCGTGTTAATGGGTGGTCTTTGGTGGACAGCGGAGCAAGGGGAGATGGAGTGGCATCAAATCTTGGCTTATGTCTTGGCCGCGCTATTAGTGATGCGATGGTTTTGGGCCGCTGCGGGCAGCCAAACAGCAAAATTTAGTGATTTTATCCGCTCGCCTAAAGCCGTCATCAGTTATGCATTAAACAGAAGCCCGTCTCCAACATTAGGCCATAATCCACTAGGCGGTTATATGGTGCTCGCTTTGATGTTGATGCTAACGGTGCAGCTAGTAACTGGCCTTTTTGCAACCGATGATATTTTTACTGAAGGTCCACTATATGCTTATGTATCAAGTGAGCAAGCTAGCTGGCTTACTTGGCTACATAAAACAAATTTTACCGCGCTGCAGATCTTTATTGCTGCACATATCCTTGCTGTCATCCTTCATCAGTTTAAAGGTGATAAGCTTATTCAAGCGATGTTCTCAGGTAAAAAGCTTCATGACTCGGCACTTGATAGCCCAAAAATGAAATCTGCTATCACAGCCTGGATCGTGCTGTTAATCGCACTGGGTTTATTGGGGTACTTTTTGATATGGCCTATTTATCAGTTTATGTAGCTTGGGTTAGTCGTTCTTGTAAATCGCTCTTGTAAATCGATAGCGATACAAACAAAAAGTCCGCAGGTGCGGACTTTTTCTTTAATGACTTGAACTTGCACTTAAGCGTCTAACGATCAGGTTTAGCGGCCTTCGAAGCTTTAGTCTTTCTTGTAGTTGTCGTGACAACCCTTACAAGTTTTGCCCACTTCACCAAATGCTTGTTTTAACTCTTTCTTGCTGCCCGTAGCGGCAATTTCAGCTAGCTTGGCAGCATTGGTTTGGAATGTCATCATGCGCTCGTCAAAATCAGCCTTGTTTGACCAAATTTTTGCTAGCGCATCAGTGTTACCAGAGTCAGTACCATCGATGAAGCCTTCGTGAGGGATTTTTGATAACGCGGCTACATTTACTGCGCGCTCAGCAAATACTTTTTGATCAAAGGCCTTCTTACCTTTCATCATTGCGCCCATATCACCAAAATTGTAAGCGATTAGGCTGAATGCTGATTGACGGTATTTAATTGCATGCTCTGGCTTTCTAAAGTTATCGGCCATAGCGCTTGGAACTAGGATTGCTGCAGTAGTTAATGCAAGAATGATTTTTTTCATTTTTATTTCTCATGTTTACACGACAAAACACTTACCGGTTGCGTTGTTACCGAGGCTGAAACTCGTGTTTGAACGCATAACGGTGCGAGTGACACGGCTCACAGTTTACATGAATAATGGGCCTTGTGTAGATTTCATTGTTGCAAAGTTTTGCAAAGAATTTATGACGTTATATTCGCATTGTATTAAGTACACGCATTTTGAATAGGCAAGGAGATTTGTTACACTTGTACTGTTTTAGCATTACAGCAATTAGAAGGGGCCTATGCGCGCTGATTGGAGTTTAGTGTTGGACAAAGTGTTGTCCCACAGCAATGAAGCAGACTTAACCGTTCTGTTCCATTTATTAATGACCGAAGAAGAGCGAAGTGCTATCTCTGGTCGATTAAAAGTATTCCAAACATTACTTGAAGGTGAGCTCAGCCAAAGACAAATTGCCGCTGAGTATCAAGTGAGCATCGCAACCATTACGCGTTGTTCAAATTACTTAAAAAATATGTCTGTAGAGCAAAGAGACAGTGTTAGAAAACTCATCCTCGATTGACAAAAAAGAGCCGCTATAAAGCGGCTCTTTGTTTTTATGAAATTTACTACTATCGAAATGATGATGCTGGGATCTTGTGATGCCTGAAGCTTGCACGGCGCATGATTAAGTAAAATCCAAAGGTGACTAAGCAAATGGAAAATAAGGTGCTGGAGTCTCTTGGGTAAAATCGTGTAAGTAAACCTGCTGCTAAAATGTATAGAAAGGGAAGCTGTCCATACAGAAATTCAGGAATAAACCCTTGTTTACGTTTTCGCTTAGGGTCAGTACGGCGATTTGCAGAGCGCTGATTATAGATATAACCACCGAACAAATAGACTACCACCGCCGCGGCAAGTGCGTAAATCGGCTGAGCTGTGACAATACCTGCCCCACCAATAATTAAATAAGTTAGTGGTAGGCTTTCATAGATAGGTTTAGCAATCATAATGCACTCCTTCGCATTGGCTATTGTGAGCAGTGAGTGGAAAATGACATGCAAAAAGACTAAGCATAATGCCTATATATCCCTATTAGGCTGACTTTAGTGCATATCAACAACGGCTAAATTATAGCAAATAAAAAATGCCACCGACTATAAACTAGCCAGTGGCATGTGATGATTTCGTACTTATTATTGAGCTTAAAAATGCCGTTATTAGCTAAGTGATTAAACTCATTAGCATAATATTTAGCACGATACTTTTTCAGATATTAGTGAAAAAGTATTAGTGGCTACAACCACAACCGCCTTTGCTATCGCAATTTGGGTTACTACCGCCGCAACATTCATGATCGTCACCATGATCGTGACCACAGCTTTGACCAGCAGCATGGATGTGACCGTGAGCGATTTCATCTTCGCTAGCTTGACGTACTTCCATTACTTCAACGCTGAAGTGTAAGTTTTCACCAGCTAATGGGTGGTTACCATCAACAACCACAGACTCATCTTTAACTTCTGTCACTTGTACAGGACGTTGACCCATTTCGGTTTCAGCGATAAAGCGCATGCCAGGAACGATATCTTGGATCTCGCCAAATGCTTCTAGTGGGACTTCTTGTCGTAGACCTTCGTGATATTCGCCATAGGCTTGATCTGCTTCAACATTGACTTCAAGTTTGTCTCCTACCGCTTTACCCTCAAGCGCAGCTTCTAAGCCTGGAATAATATTTTCAGCACCGTGCAGGTAAAGCATTGGTTCTGCGCCAAACGAGCTTTCAATTTGCTCACCTTGAGAGTTTGAAAGTGTGTAATGGATGGTTACAGCAGTATGTTTTGCGATATTCATGTCGACTCCAACTTTTGATTTGCACGCATACTAACGCTAATTAGTCTTGGGTGCATGCAATAACATCAGTTTTTGCTCATTCAATCACATCTAGGGTTTACTGGATTTACAAGTGATTAACTTGAGTATTTCTCAGCACTGTAGAGGATGTTGACGTAATTTACGTAGGGTTGAGTCAATATTGAAAAAACAGAAGCTAGTTGCCTTGTTTTTTAACTGTTTATATTCAGTGGTTTGCACGTATTTTTGCGGTAATCTATCTACTTGAATTTGGGCTCGAAAACCGAGTTTGCAGCATGTTGCTTAGTTTTTTTTGTATTGTTTTGGTTTTGTCAATTGGACGATATTAAAAAAATGGTAGCAAAAGCGTAATTAAGGGTTGACATTGGAGGGTGAAACACGCAATTCTGTAATTAAGCAACATAGTTTAAATGAACAACTAGTTTCGCTTTAAAGCGCTTGTATCACAACTGCACAAAACGCTAGTGAGCTATGTTAGCCAATTTGGGTTTATTTTTAACTTTAACGGATATCAGCCAGTGACTGTAACTAAGATGATTACAACCACGATTACCACAACCACCATTATTACAATGGGGGCGGGCTGATCACACCCCAAAGAATCAGATTTCTAAAGCCCGCTCAATCGAAAGATAAGCGGGCTTTTTCATTTTTAGGCAGTTTAATAATCTCAGCAGTTTTAGGAGTAGGGAGAGAAGTATGAAAGTAATGAAGTTTGGCGGTACCTCACTTGCCAACTGGCAACGTTTTTCTATGGCGGCGGACATTATTGCGACTTCTACCCAAACCACCCAGGTCGCTACCGTGCTGTCAGCACCAGCGACAGTGACCAATGCACTATTAGAAATGGCCGATTTGGCGGTGGTTAAGCAAGACTATTCGGCTGTATTGAGTAAAGTTGAGTCGGTATTTTCCTCGCTATTTAGCGAAGCAGAAGTGCTCTTAAACGCGGAACAGAAACTGTCGCTAGAATCTCAGCTAAACGAGCAAATGCACAATTGGCAGAGCAAACTATCTGGAATTAGCCTGCTTGGCGAGTGCCCAGATTATGTGCGTGCTGAGATTGTCACTTCTGGTGAAAAGCTCTCAACAGCCTTGATGGTTGAGTTGATGCGCGCTAAAGGGCTAAGCGCAGATAAACTCGACCCACAAGTCTTGTTTCTCGCTCACGGGCAGCCGCTTGAGTCGAGCGTGGATATTAGTGTGAGTAAGCCAAGATTTGGCAAGCTTGACCTTAAAGCCAATCAAGTGTGGGTAATGCCGGGCTTTACTGCAGCAGATGTGCATGGCAAAACCGTGACCTTAGGGCGCAATGGGTCTGATTATTCTGCGGCGGTATTGGCAGCTTGTGTAGATGCGCAATGCTGTGAAATATGGACCGACGTTGATGGGGTATATAACACTGATCCTCGTGTGGTGAGTGACGCTAAACTACTCGCGCAGCTTAGCTATCAAGAGGCGATGGAGCTATCTTATTTTGGTGCTAAGGTGCTGCATCCTAAAACAATCGCGCCTATCGCTCAGTACCACATTCCTTGTTATATCCGTAACAGCTTTAATCCAAGTGCACCGGGTACGTTAGTGTCTAACCAGCAAGATGAAACTGGTTTACAGGTGAAAGCCATATCTAATCTTGATGATCAAACCATGTTTAACGTATCAGGCCCTGGCATGAAAGGCATGGTGGGTATGGCAAGTCGCGTACTTGAGGCTATTTCTCGCAGTGGGATATCGGTGTCGCTTATCACCCAAAGTTCATCTGAATACAGTATCAGTTTTTGTGTAGCGACCAGTCAGGCAAACAAAGCTAAATGGGCGTTAGAGCAAGAGTTTGAGCTAGAAATTCAATCTGAGTTGCTTGAGCCAATTGAGCTGAGAAAAGATTTAGCCATTGTCTCGCTAATTGGTGATGGCATGAAGACCCACAAAGGCGTATCGGCTAAATTCTTTGGCGCGCTGGCTCAGGCTAGTGTCAACATAGTGGCGATTGCCCAGGGCTCTTCAGAGCGCTCTATTTCAACTGTGATTAAGCAAGAGAAAACCAAACATGCTATTCGAGCGTGTCATCAAGCGTTCTTTGATGTGCAGCAGTATCTCGATGTATTTTTGGTTGGCTGTGGCAACGTTGGTGCAGGGTTACTAGAGCAGTTTAAGCAGCAAGATAACATGCTTAAACGCCAGCATATTAGTGTGCGTGTCTGCGGCATAGCCAACTCGAAAGCGATGCTACTCAATGCTGATGGTATTGAGTTAGATAATTGGCAGCAGCAAGTCGCCCAAAGCAGCGATGCATTTAACTTAGCCAAGATGCTAGAGTGGGGTAAAACGCAGCAAATTCTTAATCCTGTGCTGGTGGACTGTACCTCATCAGAGGCTATCTCCAATGCTTATCTTGATATGATGCAAGCTGGTTTTCATGTCGTGACGCCAAACAAAAAGGCCAACACCCGTGATGGTGAATATTACCAAGCGCTGCGTCAAACAGCATTAGTTAACCGTCGACAATTTCTATATGAAACCACCGTCGGTGCTGGCTTGCCGGTGATCGATAACCTTAAAAAATTACTTTGCGCTGGTGACAAATTGCATAAATTCAATGGCATTTTGTCTGGTTCACTATCTTATATTTTCGGTATGTTGGATGAGGGCATGACTTTGTCACAAGCAACCAGTATTGCCCGCGACAAGTGCTTTACTGAGCCCGATCCTCGGGATGATCTGTCTGGCATGGATGTGGCTCGCAAGGTGTTGATCCTCGCTCGCGAAGTAGGGCTGGATTTGGAGTTAGCAGACATTCAGGTTGACTCAGTGCTGCCAGCTAGTTTCGATGCCAGCGGCGATGTCGATACCTTTATGGCTAATTTGCCGCAAGTCGATAGCCAGGTAAAACAACGTGTAGAGCAAGCCAAAGCCCAAGGTAAGGTGCTGAGATATGTGGGTCAAATTGATGATGGTAAGTGCTATGTGCGTATTGCTGAAGTTGGCAGTGACGATCCGCTTTATAGCGTAAAAGGTGGCGAGAACGCGCTGGCATTTTATAGCCGCTATTATCAGCCTATTCCATTTGTATTAAGAGGCTATGGTGCGGGAACTGATGTTACTGCTGCTGGTGTGTTTGCCGATGTGCTGCGCACGCTCAACTGGTCTCGTGAGGTTTAAGTCAATGAGTCGAAATACATTAACGGTTTACGCGCCTGCATCTATGGGCAATGTTGGAGTGGGATTCGATTTACTTGGCGCAGCACTTGCGCCCATAAATGGTGAACTATTAGGTGACAAAGTCACTATTTCTGCAGCAGAACAGGGTATCGAGTTCACCCAAACAGGCGCTTGGGCTCATAAACTGCCTTCAAGTGCTGCTGATAACATTGTCAGCCAATGTGCGACGTTTTTCCTTTCTAAACAAGGTATCGAGCAAGGAGTTAAGCTAGAGCTTGAGAAAAACTTGCCAGTGGGAAGTGGTCTTGGCTCATCAGCAAGCTCGGTAGTGGCGGCGCTTTACGCTCTAAATTGCTTTTTTGACTCTCCTTACGATCAAAATGCCTTGCTGCAATTAATGGGTGAGTTTGAAGGCAAGATATCTGGCAGTGTGCACTATGACAATGTCGCGCCGAGCTATCTAGGTGGCATGCAGCTGATGACAGACACGCCAAGCTCGGTATGCGAGGCGATTCCACATTTCAAAGATTGGTATTGGGTGGTGTCATATTCAGGCGTATCACTGTCGACCGCCAAAATGCGCGCATTACTGCCAGAGCAACAAGACATGGCCACCACACTCGATTATGGCCGCCGCTTAAGCGCATTTGTTCACGCCAGCTACAAGGGCGATCCGCAAATGGCTATTGATGTACTTAAAGATGTAATAGCTGAGCCATATCGCGCTGCAGCGATCCCTGGTTTTGTTGAGGCAAGGCAAGCGCTTAATGAGCTAGGTATGCTAACCACAGGTATATCAGGCAGTGGCCCTACGTTATTTACCATTACCGATTCTTTAGCTAAAGCTGAGCAGGCCAAACTTTGGTTAGATGACCATTATTTGTGCCAAGCTGGTGGTTTTAGTCATGTGTGCAAAATTGATGAGCAGGGTGCGAGAGCGCTGTAACTTTTTCCAATTATTAAATTAGGTCGTAACCAATGGAACTATATAACCTTAAACACCCATCTCAAAAAGTCAGCTTCAGTGAGGCAGTGCAGCTTGGTTTAGGCAAAGACCGCGGGTTGTTTTTCCCAAGTCAAATCCCTCAGCTAGACAATATTGATGCCTTGCTAGAGTTAGATTTTGTCGCCCGTAGCAAGAAAGTTCTTGGTGCCTGGCTTGCAGCAGAGCTTGGTCAAGGTACAGTCGATAAGCTCGTTGATGCCGCATTTACCTTTGATGTGCCGCTTGTGCAAGTCGATGACAAACGCGCTTGCCTTGAATTATTTCACGGTCCAACGCTCGCGTTTAAAGACTTTGGTGCACGCTTTATGGCGCAGTGCGTTAACTTACTGGCGCCAGAGAAGGGCCTAACGATTTTGACTGCAACATCAGGCGATACTGGCGCGGCTGTAGCCGATGCATTTTATGGCCTTGATAAAGTCAAAGTGGTGGTGATGTATCCACAAGGTAAAATCAGCGAGTTACAAGAGAAAATGTTCACCACGTTGGGTGGTAACATCATTACACTTGCGGTTGAGTCAGACTTTGATGCTTGTCAGGCATTGGTTAAGCAGTCGTTTGATGATCAAGACGTCAGAGAGGGGTTAGCACTTAATTCAGCTAACTCTATTAACATTAGTCGGTTGCTTGCGCAGGTTTGCTATTATTTTGAAGCTGCCGCCCAAGCTAAGCGCCTTGGACACCATGAATTAGTTGTATCAGTGCCAAGTGGCAACTTTGGTAATTTAACTGCAGGTTTGTTTGCTAAAGCCATGGGACTCAATATTAAGCGCTTTATTGCGGCGACCAATGCTAATGACACAGTGCCGCGCTACTTGGCAGATGGAGAGTGGCAACCTAATGCCACGGTTGCAACCATGTCAAATGCAATGGACGTGTCTGAACCAAGTAATTGGCCGCGTTCAGAAGCTATCTGTGAAGCTATGGGCTGGCTACTGTCTTTAATCTCTGGTGTTGCGGTAACTGAAGCGCAAACCCAAGAGACCTTGGTGCAATTAAAGCAAGCTGGTTATCAGTCTGAACCTCATGCCGCCATTGCCGCAAATGCACTCAATGGATTAGCTGCAGATGAGTTTGGTGTGTTCCTTGGTACCGCGCATCCAGCAAAGTTTAAAGACGTGGTTGATGAGGTATTAGAGCTTGATTTACCTTTGCCACCAGAGCTAGATGCTGTAGCGGGTAAGCCTATTCTATCCGATTCGCTCGCTGCAGATTTTGAGCAGCTGAAACAGTACTTATTTGCCAAACTGGCTTAACTTAATAGCTGCAATCGCAAACGTAAAAAAGCGCCTACAAAGGCGCTTTTTTACGTTAATTGGTGCAACATTTCGCTCAGTGTTGGTGAAATGTATGATTTATGATCTTGGTCAAACACATTTTGAGCAAATTTTGTAAGTATATTTCCCTGTATCATTTACAGGAGAGGCGAGATGAACGACAAAGCCATGCTGAAACGTTTATTGCGTGACCATAAGCATATTGCCATTTTGCTGGATATTTTGGCGACTAAGCAAGCTAAGTTGGCCGAAGGCGAAGCGATTAACTTTAACTTAGTACGTGACATCGTCGAGTACATGCAAAGTTACGCTGAGCATAGTCATCACCCGCTAGAAGATATTACGTTTGATTTATACCTGAAAAAAATGGGCGAGAGTAATCAGTCGCAGCTTCATGATGAGCATAGCCGTCTTGCTGAGTCTTCTGGTGCGCTCATGTACAGTTTAAATATGATTTTAAGTGATGTGGTCATTTCCAGAGAAAAGCTGGTGAATGATCTTAAAGCTTATATTGAGCTACAACAGTTACACATGCAGTATGAAGAGCGCGAGATTTTCCCTTTGTTTGTTAAAGCGCTTACTGATGATGATTGGAATGCCATTGAAAAGCAGTGCCAGCAGCGTTTAGTTGATGACCCTTTGTTTAGCGACAATGACAAAGCGGTATTTGAAGAGCTAAAACAATACATAGCAGCTACCGATATTAAGTAGACTGATCTTGTAACGAGTTACAAGTAACCTGTTGTTAACTTAATGTAAATAAAAAAGAGCGCTTTAAGCGCTCTTTTAGAGGTTGTGATGAATGAATAGTTATTCACGGATCACACACTGAAGTTAATACTTTCTATATGATGGTATTAATATCCAAATCAAAAGAATTATCAATATCTTGTAATTCCTTGAGTAGGCGTTGTTTGTCTTTAATGGCCTCAATCTCACGCCATTTACGCTTTTTACTCGAACTTCTTGTACGGGTTGGTTTCTCAACAACTTCTTCTAGCGCACCACCATAATCTAAACGATCCATGGTAACCTCCCTTGTTATTATGATGTCTCTATGCAAATAAGTATCATATTTCACCAATAGTCTGCAATATCAATGTTTCACTTTTGTTAACAGTTGAAGGCGTTTTGATGAAGATTTTACACAG
The DNA here is from genome assembly GCF_012263345.1 of Shewanella sp. WXL01. NCBI lineage: Bacteria > Pseudomonadati > Pseudomonadota > Gammaproteobacteria > Alteromonadales > Shewanellaceae > Shewanella > Shewanella sp. WXL01. Next base: position 391,803 of record NZ_JAAIKQ010000003.1, read on the forward strand.
TAATTTGGCACAAAGCGCTAAAGCTGATGGGTATTTATACAAAAAGAGCCAGCATTTGCTGACTCTTTAGAATTAATCACTTATTTTTGTCCCATTTACGCAGAGCAAAGTGATTGGAAGATTGGCTTGGTTAGATTTTACCACTGCGGAATAGGTTGATTAACGCATTGCTTGAAGCATCTAGCTCGTTAGCATCTGACGCTGCGCCAATTCGCTCAAGCACATCGTTACCGAGCACTTTCCCTAGCTCAACGCCCCATTGATCAAATGAGTTAATATCCCAAATTGCACCCTGAACAAAAGTTCTGTGTTCATATAGCGCAATCAGTGCACCAAGCGTTGTTGGAGTCAGCTTATCCATCAGTAATGTGTTGCTCGGCTTATTGCCTTCCATCACCTTGTGCTTAGCGATCAACTGCTTTTGTTCATCAGGCAGGCTGGTATTAGCAAGTTCGCTTAATGCTTCTTCATAAGTGCGCCCTTGCATCAACGCCTGGGTTTGACCAAAACAGTTAGATGCAAGCTGATTATGGTGCTCTCCCAATGGGTTGTGACTTTGAATTGGCATAATAAAGTCAGCCGGGATTAACGCCGTACCTTGGTGCAAGAGTTGGTGGTAAGCATGCTGACCGTTAGTGCCCTCACCACCCCAAATTACTGGGCCTGTTGAGTAGTCAACGTCAGTGCCATTTAGGGTCACTGACTTACCATTGCTTTCCATATCTAGCTGCTGAAAATAAGCAGGTAGACCACGAAGGTAGTGATCGTAAGTCAAGATGACATGTGACTGGGCGTTATGGAAGTTGCCATAAAGTACCGACAACATCCCCATAATTACTGGCATGTTTTGCGCTAATGGCGCACTTGCGAAGTGCTTGTCCATATCATAAGCGCCAGCCAATAAGGCTTTAAAGTTGTCCATACCAATAAGCAGCGCAATAGGTAAACCAATCGCTGACCACAGTGAGTAACGACCACCAACCCAGTCCCACATAGGGAAAATGTTGTTAGCGTCCATTCCAAATTCAGTGGCTTTAGCGACGTTAGAGGTAACTGCGACAAAGTGCTTGGCAATATCTTGCTGACTACCACCTTGGTTAATAAACCAGTCTTTAGCGCTAAGCGTGTTGGTCAGGGTTTCTTGAGTACCAAAGGATTTAGACGACATAACAAACAAGGTTGTCTCAGCGTTTAGGCCTTTTAGTTTTTCACAAATGGAGGTGGCATCTACGTTGGCAACAAAATGGCAGTTAAGCTGCTTGCTCCAATATGGGCGTAGCGCCTGGGTGACAATCTTTGGCCCTAAAAATGAGCCGCCAATACCAATGCTGACGATGTCAGTTATTGATTTACCTGTGTAACCTAACCAAGCTCCTGATTGTACTTGCTCAACAAACTCAGCCATTTTGCTAAGCGTTTGTTGAACTTCATCAACGATGTTGTTGCCGTCAAGATTGATGCTTGTGGTAGCTGGCGCTCGCAGCGCTGTGTGTAGCACGGCGCGCTGCTCGGTATTGTTTATTTTGTTGCCATTAAACATGGCGCTAATTTTATCGCTAAGGTTTGCTTGCTCGGCAAGCTTAAATAGTAGCGACAACGTATCAGCGTCTACGCGGTTTTTAGAGTAATCAAGCATCAGACCGCACTCTGACAGGCTCATTTGCTCAAAGCGCTGCGGGTTTTGCGCGAACAGTTCACGCATATGTGGCAATGACTGAGTATTATTTTTTATTTGTTGCCAAATTGGACTGGTCGTAAGTTGTGTCATTAGCACATTCCTTGTTTAACTTAACTTCTGTTTTAGCATCTCTTCTAGCTTGTTTTGATCGATAGCAAAGTTACGAATACCTTCTGCCAGTTTATCAACTGCCATTGCATCTTCGTTGAATGCCCAGCGGAACTCTGCCTCAGTTAATGGTGATGGCGCAGTTTTGGTTTCGCTTGTAGCACTTAGCTTTTGCACAACCTGTGCATCTGAGTTAGCAAGTTCTTCAAGTAAGGCAGGGCCTATGGTTAAGCGATCGCAGCCCGCAAGCTCAATAATTTCACCTGTGTTTCTAAAACTTGCGCCCATAACAACTGTGTTATAACCGTGGAGCTTGTAGTAGTTGTAAATGTCGGTAACAGAAACAACCCCTGGGTCGGTCTGTGCTGTGTAGCTTTCGCCAGTGTTCTTTTTGTACCAATCTAGAATACGGCCAACGAAAGGTGAGATGAGGTACACACCCGCTTCCGCACATGCGCGAGCTTGTGCAAAGCTAAATAGTAGGGTTAGGTTACAATTAATACCTTGTTGCTCTAATTCTTTAGCTGCGCAAATACCTTCCCATGTTGACGCTAACTTAATTAGAATGCGAGATTTATCGATGCCCGCATCTTGATATAGCTTGATTAGTTTATGGGCTTTGTCGATAGAACCTTGTTTATCGAAAGATAGACGTGCATCCACTTCTGTTGAAATACGACCCGGCACGATCTTTAAAATTTCAACGCCAATGTTTACTGCAAGTTTGTCACCTGCATCTTCTACCTGTTTAGCGGCATCATCACTTTGCGATTTCGCCCATGCAATTGCATCGTCAATTAGTGGTGCATATTCAGGGATCTGGGCGGCTTTTAAGATAAGAGAAGGGTTGGTGGTCGCATCTTCAGGCTGGTAGCGTTTAATCGCTTCAATATCACCTGTGTCTGCCACAATAGTGGTCAGTGCTTTTAATTGATTGAGTGAGTTTTCCATGAACAATTTCCTCAAAAAGAGTGACAAATTTGCAATGTCTTATTAGAAGCCATTTTGGTAGTGAATCCAACTAAATTTGTAAAAAAATTACGAAAAATAACGCAGTTTTGCGCTAAAAATTAATAATATTGTAGCTAAATTATCAAAAATATGTCGTCATTGACCAAGTTTTGAAAGTTTGTCGATAATAAACCGTAAACAAAACAGCATATTAGCCGTAATAGTTTTGTTTGCTAAATAAAAAAGCCGCCCATTGCTGGGCGGCTCAACTTTTTAGCTATTTCTTAGACCAATATTAAGGCTAAGCTTATGCTTATTTTAGTACTGGACGTTTCTCAGTGCTGGTTACAATCGCTTCAATACGACGGTTTTGGCGGTTTGCTTCTGCTGAGCTGCCTTCCATGATTGGGCGAGTAACGCCATAGCCAACTGATTGCACGCGGCTAGCGTCGATACCGTATTTTTCAGAAAGCGCGTTTGCTACTGCTTTAGCGCGTTTTTCAGAAAGTGTCATATTGTAAGCTGGGCTACCTACGTTAGAAGCGTGACCCTCAATAGACACTGTGTGCTCTGGGTTACGGTTTAGGTAGTTAGCGAGTTTTTCGATTTCAGCGTATGACGCTTGTTTGATAACAGATGAGTTGTTATCAAACAGAATGCCACCTAAGTCGTGCTGTTCTGTCACGTTTTCATAGATACTGCAGCCGTTAGCATCAACCTTATGATTTGCAGGTGTGTTAGGGCAGCGATCTGCATCATCCATTACACCGTCATTGTCTGAATCAGTCGGTGCTGCTGCAGCCGCTACTACTGGGGCTGCAGCTACTGGAGCTGGTTTTGCTTTAGCACCAAAGCGGTAACTTAGTTCTAAACCCCAGTAGTTACTTTGCATTTCAAGTGTTTTAAATGCATCGTCATCTAGGTTTTCATAGCGGCGGTATTTTGCTTGTAACTTCATGTTCTCAGTTACCATATAGCCGATACCTGCACCAATATAAGGCGCAATACCACTGTCACTGTAGTATTCAGTATTGTAGTTTTTCTTGTTGCGTAACAGGTAGTTCATTGCACCTGCTTCAGCTGACACGCTCCAACCATCAGCAAATGGCACTACTGCAACTAAGCCTGCAGTCATACCACGTGCACCAGCATCGTTACGCTTGTTGTTGTAGTCGGTCCATTCAGCCATGCCAAGGTCGCGGTAACCTAGCTCTACACCAAAGTTATCTGAAAACATGTAACCACCGAAAACATCCCACGCATATGGAGAGTCTTCACCACAGATTTTCATGGTTTTTTGGTCGCAGTTAGGTTCGTAATTGTTTACCCCTAAACCAGCACCTACATACCAAGGTGATAGCTCAGTTTCTGCGCTAGCTGCAAAAGGTAAGATCGAGGTGAGTAATACTACTTTTAATGTGTTCTTCATCATATTTAAGTCCATTGTGATTTTACTTCACCAATATGCATATAAAACAAGGTGTTCAGAATGCATTGCCAGCGCTTAGTGTGGTGATCCTTTTATGATTCTAGCTGACGGCGCAATTATGGTCGCTAAACAGGTGTTTTTCCAGAGTTTTAAACTTAAAAGTAACAAAAAGTCGTCAAATTTAATGTTTTTGACATATATTTGTCAGTTTGCTTGCTGGTTTAGACGGATTCTTAGCTTCGATTTAGTAGGCAGAGAAATCATAAGTTTAGGTTTGTTTCCTAGGTTTTATGGGAAGCCTGATAACTTATTGTGATTTGAATGTGGTGAGTGTATTTGCTTGTTGGAGAGTGTAATAGAAACGTGCATTAGAAAATAAGCCACCTGACCCATATAAAAGGGAGAGGTGGCTTATTGGGTTTGACTCACTTTTTGGGTAGCGGTTTTGCTTAGCTCCGCAGTTTAGCGATTAGCGCGTCCACACCCAGTTTTCAATTTCTTTAGGGTCGACACCATGCTCCTTGATGTAGTTTCTGTGCTCGACTAGGCGCTGCAGCATGTCGGTGGTAATTGATACATGTTGGGTTTCGTCAATCACACCTTGCTGGAACAGTTTGTAGGCCATGTCGATAACTAAGTGGTAGCGAGATGTACCATTACGTACGCCCATATCAAATGGTGTAGTGGTAGAGCCTTCTTCTTCATAACCCTTGATACGGAACCTGTGGCTACCCTTATAATCGAACACGAGTTTCTTAATTGTGTTTGGATAGCCGTGGTAATTGAATACCACACCTTTATCTTCAGTGAAGATGTCATCCATACGCCAAGGCTTTTCCTGGAACTTACGGCTGCCTAAACCATTACTGTTAAGCTCAGTCACGCTAACAAAACGTACCTTAACGCGAGGTAGTAGTTCGCGGATCAATACCAGCGACGCTAGACATTCCTGAGTGACATAGTCACCACAGCCTGCGAGTACCACGTCTGGGTTGTCATCTGATGCAAAGTCCCAAACCATAATGCCATCTTTGGTTTGCTTGCGTGCTTCATCGAGTGTCAGCCATTGTGGTAGATCTTTCTTACCCGCGACAATAATGTTGAGTTTATCTCTGTCGGCAAATGCGCGCTCGGTGTAAGTTAGTGTCGAGTTACCATCTGCCGGCAGGTACGCTGAGATAATATCCGGGTGTTTCTCTAACATCGCGCCCAAGAAAGAAGGGTTCTGATGTGAGTAGCCATTATGATCTTGACGCTCTAGCAAAGATGATAGCACCACGTTGCAAGATGGAACCGGTTTGCGGAAGTGCACGCCTTGGCTGGCATAGACATACTTACAGTACTGGTCAGCCATTGACGAAACCACTTGTGAGAATGCCTCGTAGGTTGGGAACATGGCATGACGCCCTGTTACCGTGTAGCCATGCAGCATGCCAAAAAGTAAGTTTTCAGATAACAGCTCAACAACACGACCATCGCGTGACATGTCTTTATCCCAGCTTTCAATTGGCCATTGCCAAGCGCGCGAGGTTTCTTCAAACACTGCTTGTAGCTGGTTTGAATAGGTCTCGTCTGGGCTGAAAATACGTAAATTACGTTGGTCACGGTTTAGTTTGAATGCATCTCGCATCCACTCACCCATCTTATACATAGATAAGCCACGTGTTCCGCGTGGTGTTTCTGGCCCATAGCTCAGTGCTTTCAAATCAGGCTGAGCTAATGCGCGCACCACTTCACCGCCATAGCTTAAGTGCTGACGACCACAACAAAGCTGTTTTGGTGGAATTAATGATTCGATATCAGCGTCGAACTGCAGGTTGCCGTTGTCATCTATATTGTAGAGCTCATCAAACTTGTAGCTTGCTAGCCAATCGTTGAGTGCTTGTAAGTGCGCTGGGTCTTTAGCACATTTATTGACGATAACCTGATGCGAGTCGCAGTTACCCTCAAGCTTTTCACCGTTAAATTCGGATGTACCGGTCCAGCCCTTAGCGGTGCGCATAAGAATGACAGGCCAGCGTGGTTTAACAATATCTTCGCCATTGCGAGCACGTGTTTGAATGTCATCGATCATTTGGTATGAAAGATCCATCGCTTGTGCCATTTGCTCATAGACATCTTGCTCTAGCTCATCATCGACGATGATTGGGTGGTAACCTAAACCTCTAAATTCAAGGTCAAGTTCCTCGTGGCTCATGCGCCCCATTCGAGTTGGGCCTGAAATCTTATATCCGTTGATGTGCACGATTGGCAATACGGCGCCGCTTGTTGCTGGGTCAACTAATCGGTTGGCATACCATGACGCCGCCAATGGGCCGGTTTCAGACTCACCGTCACCAACTAAACATGCGGCGATTAGATTTGGGTTATCAAGTACCGCGCCCCAGGCTACAGATAGCGAGTAACCGAGTTCACCACCCTCAAGAATTTGCCCTGGTGCTTCAGGGTTGGCGTGTGACGGGTAGCCATATGCCGCTGAGAACTTCTTACAAATATCTTCAATTCCCGATTCATCATAAGGAATTGTTTCTGGATAAAAGTGGCTAAGCGAACCTTCGATAAACAGGTTCGCTTGAACTGCGGGGAAGCCATGACCAGGACCTACTAGATAGAGGAAGTCGCGTTGATGTTTAACAATCAGACGGTTTACGTTGGCGTAGACAAAGTTGATCCCTGGACAGGTTCCCCAGTGACCTAATAGTCTAGGCTTGATATCGCTGTGTTTAAGTGGACGCTTAAACAGTACGTTTTGCTTTAGGTAGATTTGTGACGTTGCGAGGAAGTTAGTTGCTCTAACTAGTTTCTTCAATGAAGTGATTTCTTGAGCAGTTGCCATAGTAGCCTCAATGCGAGTAGATGTATTAATTCTGTATTGAGAACACTGTATTCTTATTTGTCTGTTAATAAAGTGATCAGAGTCAATATTCTGCGGTTACATTTCTTTTACCTAGTTCGTTATTTGAGTTAAACATTAGTTAACTTGTTGAATAACATTGCAAGTTACTTGGTACGGTTCAGTTGGTGCTTGGTTAAGAAATTGCCGGATGTGATCAAGATCACTCTGCACAAATTTGTAATTGTGATAGTTTCTGGCGCCGATTAGGACATACGCGCATTTGTTAAGCAGAATTTTTATTAGGGTCTGTTCATCTTTGCTGATTAGAATTTGTTCGAATTAAAGCACTTTAATCGCTGCGCGGGCGATGACGTCTAGTTATCTACACCTCTGGCTTGTAACCACAGGGCTCGCAACAAAGTTTTCTTTGCTATGTCGTATGTGCTTTAAACGAACTCTTCAGGCAGCGCTTGTTGTCATTTCTGCAGCGTTAACGACTTATCATGTGGAACAACCAAACATCAAAGTCGTTGCCTTGTATTAACTTCCAACAAGCAGCTGCAAAAATAATCTTGAAAGATAAGCAGACCCTAGCAAGAAAATGTTAGTCTTAACGATTGTGACTAATTTAATAAGCACTAAACTATTTTGGTTTAAGCGTTGGATCATACCAATGTATGTTGGTTAATTGCGCTTGGTGAGTAAATTCACACCGACTAAAGCCCAAATAATTTAGTGCAGCGCATACGTAATAAATTCAAAAATAATAAAGATAGCTTGTCACAGCCTGTGCTTTTTGGGTGTGAGTAAACTATTCGAAGGAATACGTTAATCATTATGTTGATGTTAGAAACAGCAGTAAATTTTTTGAACAGCTTGCTTTGGGGTGAGTTATTGGTTTATGGCCTAGTTGGTGGTGGTTTATATTTCACTATTCGTCTTGGCTTTATTCAGCTCCTTCATTTTGGACACGGCTTAAAAGTCCTTTCTATTAGTCGCCGTCCTGGTAAACACGGTTTATCTTCATTCCAGGTTTTTTGTACAAGTATGGCTGCTCGTGTGGGTGCGGGTAACATGGCCGGTGTAGCGGTAGCGATTGGAGCTGGTGGTCCTGGTGCAGTATTTTGGATGTGGGCTATTGCCGTGCTTGGTATGGCAACGGCAATGATCGAGTCAACGTTGGCTCAGGTATACAAGGTTAAAGATGGCGAAGGCCAGTATCGTGGTGGTCCAGCTTATTATATGGAGAAGGGCCTTGGTCAACGTTGGATGGGGTCATTATTCTCTGTCTTCTTGATTATTGCTTTCGGTCTAGTTTTTAATGCTGTTCAAGCAAACACCATTACAGGAGCAATGACCCAAGTATTTGAGTTTGAGCCACTTTATGTGGGTATTGTGATTGTCATTGCCAGTGCTTTTGTCATTACTGGTGGTCTGCGTAAAGTAGCTAAAGTCTCTGAGCTTATCGTGCCGTTCATGGCGATGATTTACATTGGTATTGCACTGGTTGTGGTGCTGATGAACATTGAGAAACTACCTGATGTATTTATGCTCATCATAAACAGTGCATTTGGCTGGCAAGAAGCGGCTGCTGGTGGTGTTGCTTATACTATCGCACAAGCTATGCAGTCAGGTATTGCACGTGGCTTATTCTCCAATGAAGCGGGTATGGGTAGCGCAGCAAACGTAGCGGCAAGTGCTTCGCCAAACCCAAATCACCCAGCGTCACAAGGTTATGTGCAAATGATGGGCGTGTTCTTTGACACTATCGTTATTTGTACGGCTACTGCTGCAATTATTTTACTGTCTGGTGATGTAGCGGGCAGCGACGATGGCATTGCTAAAACCATTACCGCGCTAACTAGTCATGTTGGTGATTGGGGCGGCGCATTCATTGCATTCGCAATTCTATTGTTCTGCTTTACTTCAATTATTGCTAACTATTCGTATGCAGAAACCAACGTTATGTTCCTGTCTGGTAATAGTAAAAAGGCACTGCCAGTATTTAGATTGCTAGTGCTTGGTATGGTGATGTTTGGTGCAGTCGCTAAGATTGGTTTAGTGTGGGATTTAGCTGACGTATCGATGGGACTGATGGCCGTGGTGAACATCGTTGCGCTGATCCTACTTTCTGGTCTTGCTATCCGCGTGATTAAAGATTACCGCGAACAAGTCTCTCAAGGCTTAGAGCCTAAGTTTGACGTGACTAAGTTCCCTGAGCTTCAAGAAGAAGGTCAAGACAACGTTTGGTCTAAGATTAACGCGCAGTCAAAACCTTGAGCCCGGCGTTAGTTATTTAAAATACAAGTTAAGCTAATCTAAAAAACCATGCATTGATTGCATGGTTTTTTTATGGAATTTCAGTATCATCTAACCATTATTTATAAACGGAGTTTCCCGCCATGTTGGTATTGGTTTCACCAGCTAAAACGTTGGATTACGACAATCCAGCTATTACTGAGGCCTACACTGAGCCTAAGTTATTGGAGCACAGTCAGGCGTTGATTAATGTGTGTAAACAGTTATCTCCTGCTGATATCGCATCATTGATGAAGGTCAGCGATAAAATTGCAGCCCTTAACGTGGCGCGCTTTGGTGACTGGCAACCTGAGTTTAATCTTACTAACGCTAAGCAAGCCGTGTTTGCTTTTCGTGGTGACGTATACACAGGCTTTGACGCTGATAGCCTGAGCGATGAGCAGCAGCAATCAGCGCAAAAGCACTTGCGTATTCTTTCTGGCTTATACGGACTGTTGAAACCGCTGGATTTGATGATGCCATACCGTTTAGAAATGGGGACAAAACTGGAAAACCCACGCGGTAAGAATTTATATGCGTTTTGGGGTGAGGTTATTACCGATGAAGTGAATCAGGCATTGGCTGAGCAAGGCGATGACATATTGGTTAATCTTGCTTCAAATGAGTATTTTAAAGCAGTTAAACCAAAGCTGGTGAAAGGGCAGATTGTCACGCCTGTATTTAAAGATTGTAAGAAAGGTCAGTACAAGGTTATTAGCTTTTTCGCTAAAAAAGCCCGCGGGTTAATGGCGCGCTATATTGTGGATAATCAGCTAACCGATATTGAGCAGTTAAAGCAATTTGATGTCGACGGATACTATTACTCAAGCGAGCAATCAACTGAGTTAGAGCCTGTTTTTCTGCGTGAAGAGCGTTAGTTTCAAACTTTTAACTCTGAGTGAATTAAAAACGCCTTGTGAAGACACAAGGCGTTTTTGTTTTAGGTCGAGACAAGGTAATTGAAGTTAACTAACCAGCTTTACCCCTTAGCTGCCCGAAAATTATTTAGCCTTGGCCGGAATAGGGCGCAGATCTATTTCAGATTGTGCCATGGTGTAAGCAAACTGAGCGTATACGGCAACATTTTGTGCAAGTGCGCTTGGCACGATTTTGTCTAACGTGTCGTTAGGAGTGTGGTGGTAGTCAAAGTAATCGGTACCGTCCTGACGTAATGATGCCACTGGCACGCCATAGTTAGGTAGCATAGACACATCAGGGCCACCATAGGCTTTATTGTTACCCATTTCTACACCGACGGCTTTCATTCCATGATGTTCTGCCAACACTTGCTCAAAGACCTGTGGGTTAACTTTGACATCGAGCTGGTAAATCTTGCCAGCACCAAAATCAGATTCAGCAGCGATATAGTGTTTAGCTAACTCTTGCTCATGAGCTTTTGCGTAAGCTTTGCCACCAATCAACCCAATCTCTTCTGCAGCGTATAACACTACGCGTACGGTTCGAGCTGGTTTTTTTGGTAAATCTTGGATTAGTTTGCCTGCGGCAGTCACAATAGCGACACCCGCTCCATCATCAATTGCACCTGTACCTTCATCCCATGAATCTAGATGAGCACCAATGAGTACAATCTCATCAGGTTTACTGCTACCAGTGACTTCGGCAATCACATTGTATGAAGTCGCTGTGCCCAAGTTTTTAGACGACATATCTAACGCTAACGTAATCTTGCTATCGCGCTTTAACATGGCATTGATTAGGTCAGCATCAGGGTTAGACATGGCGGCAGCAGGGATCTTTGCAACGCCTTGTTGGTAGCGCATCACACCTGTATGTGCCATACGGTCACTGTCGGTACCGATTGAGCGGATCACAATAGCAACAGCGCCTTTTTTAGCAGCCGCCACTGCGCCTTTTGAACGTCCACCCACTGTCATGCCATAGCCCTTACCATTGCGGTGGCGCTCTGTCTTGTGGTCGATGAAGACGATTTTATCTTTAACTAAACTAGGGTCGGCAGCCTCAAGTGCAGCTAGGCTATCAAAACGAACGATTTGAGCTTCAATACCACCTTTTGGTGTGGCAACACTACCACCTAAAGCAGTAATAACTAAAGGTTGAGCAAATGGGGCTGTAATACTGGCGTTAGCATAGCCGCGCTCCCAAACAGGGACTTGCACCGCTTCTTTATAGACTTTGTCAAAACCTAGGCTATTAAGTTTCTTCATCGCCCATTCTACTGCAATAAGGTCTTTGTCTGTGCCAGCTAAACGCGGGCCTACCTCTACGGTAAGTGATTCAACAAGATCATACGCTAAATTAGAATTTAGTGCTTTTTGAGCCAATTCTTGATTAACAAGCGCATTTTGCGATGTTTGGTTTGTTATTTGGCTTCTAGATGTATTGTCAGAAGTGTTACTAGGGTGTTGGCAACCAACCGTAAGGCCTAAAAAGAGCACTGATAGGACTACAAAAGCATTGTGTTTCATGATTTTCCTTTCATTTTATTATCTAAGTCTCACTTTTTTTTACAATCTAACAAAAAGTGTGCTTCATGTCCCGACTCTATTTTTAAGGTAACGCTATATTAGGCTTGGGTTAGTTGAGGAGATAGAAGAAAGTCATGAACATAGAAAAAATGCAGCAGCAAGCAGATTCTGCCGTCGTGTTGTTAAAAGCATTAGCCAACGAGCGCAGACTGTTTATTTTGTGCCATTTATTGAACGAAGGGGAAATGTGTGTAGGTGAGATGAACAAGAAACTAGGTTTAAGCCAGTCAGCTTTGTCTCAACATTTAGCGTGGTTAAGAAAAGACGATCTCGTTTGTACTCGTAAAGAAGCGCAAACGGTTTTTTATTCCCTGAAAAGTTCCGAGGTTCGCGAGTTAATCCAAGTTTTGGATAACATGTACTGCCATTAGTATTATAAAGGAATCGTTTTTTTAAGCTAATTAACCCGCTATTAGCGCCTTGATACCTGTGGATCAGCCACAGCATATTGAGGCGTTTTTTTATGGTTGGGATATTAGCCCTATTCGTATTAACGCTTAAAACTGCTGTTGAGCAAGGTATAGGGCAAAAAACAGGCAAAAAAAAACCGACTATAAAGTCGGTTTTTTGCATTTATTAACAAAAATTAAGCAAGAGCTTTGATTTTTGCATTTAGACGCGCTTTTTGACGAGCAGCTTTATTCTTGTGAATAAGGCCTTTAGTCGCCATACGGTCAACAATTGGTTGTGCAACTGCGAACGCTTCGGTAGCCGCTTTGTGGTCACCGCTTTGGATAGCAGCGATAACTTTTTTAACGTAAGTACGTAACATAGAGCGACGGCTTGCGTTATGCTGACGACGCTTTTCAGATTGAAGCGCGCGCTTCTTTGCAGACTTGCTATTAGCCAAGGTGCAACTCCTAAAAACTGGATTTGATACTTTTAAAGGCCGAGGAATATGCCTGCTTTTAACCATTTTGTCAATGGTTATGTTGGAATAATCGTCATATCAACAAATTATTCACTCGAGCATGCTTATCTTCAACCCAACTCGTGTAAAATGTGGCGCAATTCTACCAGCTCTTGCGCTCGCGGGACAGGGTTGGAAAGCAATATTTGTCATAAATTCGATTATTTTTTGAAGCATTCGCATCATGGTGGAGGCCAATTGAGCAAAAAATTGTTTAAATCAGGGATGATAGTCAGTTCGATGACGCTGATTTCTCGGGTTCTTGGCTTGATCCGAGATGTTGTTATTGCCAACTTAATGGGAGCGGGCAGTCAAGCTGACGTATTTATTTTTGCTAATAAAATCCCTAATTTTCTGCGCAGATTGTTTGCTGAGGGCGCATTTGCGCAAGCATTTGTGCCAGTTTTAACCGAGTATCAAGAGAAACACACGGCAGAAGAAACCCGTGAGTTGCTCAGTAAAGTGGCGGGGACATTAGGGCTACTTGTTTCTATTGTGACTTTATTTGGTGTTATTGGATCGCCAATTTTGGCCGCATTATTTGGCGGTGGTTGGTTTATGGAGTGGCTTAATGATGGGCCAGAAGCCGACAAGTACCTGCAAGCGCAGTTGATGCTAAAAATCACTTTTCCCTACCTCTGGTTTATTACGTTTACCGCGCTGGCTGGCAGTATCTTAAATACCCGTGGTCGTTTTGCTGTTAGTGCTTTTACTCCTGTCTTCTTGAATATTTCAATTATTGCATTTGCCATATGGTACGCCCCTACGCTGCAGAGCCCTGAAATTGGCCTCGCCTGGGGTGTTTTTGTGGGTGGTTTAGTGCAGTTTTTGTTTCAGATTCCTTTCCTGGCGCGTGAAAAAGCACTAGTAAAGCCAAGTTGGGGCTGGAATCATCCTGGTGTTGTAAAAATTAAGACCTTAATGATCCCCGCGCTATTTGGCGTGTCGGTGTCGCAAATAAACTTATTACTCGATACTTTCATCGCCAGCTTTTTAATGTCTAGTTCGATCAGTTGGTTGTATTATTCAGACCGTTTACTTGAGTTTCCGCTTGGATTATTTGGTATCGCAATTGCCACGGTTATCTTGCCTGCGTTGTCTAAAAAGCACGTAAATGCTGAAGGGGAAGCGTTTAAGCACACAATGGATTGGGGCATTAAAGCTATTCTATTGTTGGGTGCACCTGCGATGATGGGACTCATTGTGTTAGCTCAGCCTATGCTAATGGTGCTATTTATGCGCGGCGCGTTTACTGTTGAAGACACCCAAATGGCTTCTTACAGCCTAATGGCTTATGGCACCGGCTTATTGAGCTTTATGATGATCAAGGTATTGGCACCTGGCTACTATTCGCGACAAGATACCAAAACGCCGGTGCGCTATGGCATTATCGCCATGATTAGTAATATGGGCTTTAACCTGATTTTTGCCATTCCTTTTGGCTATGTTGGCTTGGCGATTGCGACATCTTTATCAGCGTTACTAAATGCAGCCATGCTTTATCGAGGTTTGCATAAACTCGGCGTGTACCAAATTAACGCCTCTACATTGAAGTTTGCACTTCAGGTTATGAGTGCAACTGCGGTAATGGTTGCAGTCATTGTTTACTATTTACCTAGCGAGCTACAGTGGCTTGATTGGGCATTTTCCCAACGGGCGTTGACTCTTGGCGCACTTATTATAGGTGGTGCGACTGTATACTTATTAAGCTTAGTCGCTTTTGGGGTAAGAATTAGGCACCTTAAGCAGGCGGTTTAATGTGCTTGTGCCTTTATGTATGGCTCGGTTTGGGTATATAATCTGCCGATTTGAAATAATTAGAATCTAGGTGTAATGGAATTAATTCGCGGCATACACAATATTTCACCATCACATCATGGTTGTGTGCTTACCATAGGTAACTTCGACGGAGTGCACCGTGGCCACGCCCAAGTGATTAAAAATTTGGTGGAAAAAGCCCAACACTTTCAATTGCCCGCGATGCTAATGACATTCGAGCCACAGCCTCGAGAGTTGTTCTTAGGTGACAAAGCGCCTGCTCGATTAAGCTTGTTGCGCGACAAAATTAGTTTGCTTGATGAATTAGGTATTGAGCGCCTAATTTGTGTGAATTTCACGCCATCGTTTGCCCAGCAGCCTGCCGATCAATTTATCGAAGACTTATTGGTAAAAAAGCTCGGGGTTAAATACCTAGTAGTCGGCGACGATTTTTGCTTTGGCAAAGGCCGCGAAGGCAACTTTGAAATGTTAGTACATGCCGGGGCCAAGTTCGGTTTTACTGTGGTGAGTACACAAAGCTTTTTAGTTGGTTCGCAGCGTGTTAGTTCAACGGCGGTGCGCGAGCAATTAGCATTAGGAAACCTTGAGCAAGCAAGGCGTTTGCTAGGTCATCCTTATATGTTAAGTGGCCGCGTGGCCCACGGGCAAAAGATTGGCCGCACCATAGGTTTTCCGACTGCTAACGTTGCGTTAAAAAGGCAAGTTGTGCCTGTTCGCGGCGTGTATGCGGTAAAGCTACGCTGGCAAGATAGCGATGAATATGAAGGGGTAGCGAATGTTGGCTACCGCCCGACAGTGCAAGGGCAGAAATGCCAATTAGAGGTTCATCTTTTTGACTTTGAAGGTGACCTTTATGGCAAGCGAGTTGAAGTTGAGTTGGTGGCGAAAATTCGCGACGAGCAACCATTTAGCTCGCTTGATGCGCTAAAAAAACAGATTTTGAATGATGCAAATGAAGCGCGCGCTTTGTTTGGCAATGATGCAAGTTGATAAATTCAGCTTTAAATTAACGGTATAGGATCAATGAGCGACTATAAACCTACTCTAAACTTGCCGGAAACAGAGTTTCCGATGCGTGGTAATTTGGCTAATCGTGAGCCAAAAATGCTAAATCGCTGGACTGAAGATGGTCTTTATCAAAAGATCCGTGACAGCCGCAGTGGTCGTGACCCGTTTATTCTTCACGACGGCCCACCTTATGCTAACGGTAGCATTCATATTGGTCACTCTGTTAATAAGATCCTTAAAGACATTATTGTTAAAGCTAAGACGATGTCTGGCTTTGATGCGCCTTATATTCCAGGCTGGGACTGCCATGGTCTACCAATTGAGCTTAAAGTTGAGCAAAAGGTTGGTAAGCCAGGTCATAAAATCTCTGCTGCTGAGTTTAGAGAAGAGTGTCGTAAGTACGCTAAGACGCAAGTTGAAGGTCAACGCGATGACTTCGTGCGTTTAGGTGTGTTAGCCGACTGGAACAAGCCTTACCTCACCATGGATTATGCAACTGAAGCCAACATTGTACGCTCACTTGCTAAGGTAATTGATAGTGGTCACCTACATAAAGGTGTAAAACCAGTTCACTGGTGTACTGACTGTGGCTCTGCGCTTGCTGAAGCTGAAGTTGAATATGAAGATAAAACCTCTCCAGCGATTGATGTTGCCTTTAATGCCGTAGAGCCACAAGCTGTTGCAGCTAAGTTTGGCGCTGAGGTGACTGGCGATATCGCTATGGTTATCTGGACCACAACGCCGTGGACTTTGCCTGCTAACCGCGCACTATCAATCAGCCCTGATTTAGATTACACCCTGGTTGAGTTTACTAAAGAAGATGAAACTAAAACGCTTATTCTAGCGCAAGTACTAGTTGAGTCTTGTCTAGAGCGTTTTGGCGCTGAGTCGCATAAAGTGCTGGGTGAAGTGAAAGGCGCTGAGCTTGAGCTAATGCGCTTTAACCATCCGTTTTATAGCTTTGACGTGCCAGCGATTTTGGGCGATCACGTAACAACAGATGCAGGTACTGGTGTGGTTCACACAGCGCCTGGTCACGGTCAAGATGACTTTGTGGTTGGCCAAAAGTACAACCTTGAAGTGGCAAACCCAGTTGGTGACAACGGTGTGTATAAGCCTGACACTGAGATCTTCGCAGGTCAGCACGTATTTAAAGCTAACAAAGCGATTGTTGAGCTGTTAGCTGAAAAAGGCGTATTGCTGCACCATGAAAACTATCGCCACAGCTACCCACATTGCTGGCGCCATAAAACACCGATTATCTTCCGCGCAACACCGCAATGGTTCATTTCTATGGACAACAATGGTTTGCGTAGCAATGCCTTATCTGAAATCGAAAAAACGCAATGGTTACCAGATTGGGGTCAAAGCCGTATTGAGAAGATGGTTGAGAATCGCCCAGACTGGTGTATCTCACGTCAGCGTACTTGGGGTGTACCGATCACCTTGTTTGTTCATCGCGAAACCGAAGAGTTGCACCCTGATAGCGTCTCGCTAATGGAACGTGTTGCGCACCGTATTGAGCAGCAAGGCATTCAAGCTTGGTGGGATTTAGACGCCTCGGAATTATTAGGTGATGAAGCTGAGCAGTACCGTAAAGTGACTGACACATTAGATGTATGGTACGACTCTGGTTCGACGTTCTCATCAGTAGTTGATTCGCGTCCTGAGTTTAATGGTCACGGCGTTGATTTATACCTTGAAGGTAGCGACCAACATCGCGGTTGGTTTATGTCATCATTAATGATCTCAACTGCAATGAATGGCAAAGCACCATACAAGCAAGTGCTAACTCACGGCTTTACTGTAGACGGTAAGGGCAGAAAGATGTCTAAGTCTATTGGTAACGTGATCACGCCGTTGCAAGTCACTAATAAATTAGGTGCTGACATCCTACGTTTATGGGTTGCAGCGACTGATTACAGCGGTGAAATGACGGTTTCTGATGAAATTCTAAATCGTAGTGCTGATGCGTATCGTCGTATTCGTAACACAGCACGTTTCTTACTGGCTAACTTGAATGGCTTTAACCCTGAAACTGACATGGTTGCGCCACAAGAAATGGTGGCACTGGATCGCTGGGTTGTGCGCCGCGCAGCTGCGCTTCAAGAAGAAATTATTACTGCCTACGATCAGTACAATTTCCATCAAGTGACGCAAAAGTTAATGCAGTTCTGCTCGGTTGAGCTAGGTTCATTCTACCTAGACATCATTAAAGACCGTCAGTACACAGCTAAAGCAGAAGGTCATGCTCGCCGTAGTTGTCAATCTGCGCTTTATCACATTGCCGAAGCTATGGTGCGCTGGATGACGCCAATCTTGAGCTTTACCGCTGATGAAGTGTGGCAGTTACTGCCAGGTGAGCGCGGTGAGTATGTGTTTACTGAAGAATGGTACCAAGGTTTAGAGTCGGTCACTGTTGAAAACGATTTAAGTGACGAATATTGGCAGCAACTACTGACTGTACGTACTGAAGTAAACAAGGTGATTGAGCAAGCTCGTCGTGATAAGCGCATTGGTGGTTCACTCGAAGCTAACGTAACGCTTTACGCTGATGCTGAGTTAAAACAAGCGTTAGCTAAAGTGGGCGACGAGTTGCGTTTTGTGTTGCTAACTTCAGGCGTGACGGTGGTTGACTTAGACCAAGCTGGTGCAGACGCAGTTGAAACTGAGTTAGCAAACCTTAAGCTTGCTGTGGCCAAGAGCGAAGCACACAAATGTGAACGCTGCTGGCATTACCGCGATGAAGTCGGTTCAATCGAAGCGCATCCAACACTATGTCAACGCTGTGTAACCAATATCGAAGGTGACGGCGAGAAGCGTGACTTTGCATAAGGATTAACAATGCCTCTTAAGTTAATGGAAAGTGGCATTCGTTGGTACTGGGTAGCTGTATTAGCCTTTGTGGCTGATCAGCTATCTAAGCAATGGGTGTTAGCAAATTTCGAGCTGTACGAACGTGTCCAGCTTCTGCCTTTTTTTAACTTTACCTACGTACAAAATCCAGGTGCAGCGTTTAGCTTTTTAAGTGAAGCGGGTGGTTGGCAGCGTTGGTTTTTTGCCATTATCGCGATTGGTTTTAGCGTGGTATTGACTTACTGGTTGCGTAAGCAACCTGCCAGTATGTGGCGCGCTAATTTGGCATACACCCTTATTATTGGTGGCGCCTTAGGTAATTTAGTTGATCGCTTGATGCATGGTTTTGTGGTCGACTTCTTAGATTTTTACTGGAATACCAGTCATTTCCCTGCATTTAATATTGCGGACTCTGCTATTTTCGTTGGTGCAGTACTCATCATCTGGGAATCATTCAGCGCTGAAAATCAAGACTCCGGTAACGAAAAAGCCAAAAAAAGCTAGTCGAGTAAAATCGCTAAACAACGAGAATAACAAGTGAGTGATAGTATGTCTGAAGCCTCTGCCATTGTTTGTCATATGAATATCAAGCTAGAAGACGGCTCGACCGCTGATAGCACTCAAGCTTCAGGTAAGCCTGCCAAGTTGAACCTGGGCGACCAGAGCTTGAGCCCAGCCTTCGAAGCCCAGATTAAAGCGCTAAAAGCTGGGGATAAGCACACCTTTACGCTTGAGCCCGTCGACGCTTTTGGTGAGTCAAACCCGGATGCTATTCATCATCTCGACCGTAGCCGCTTTCCTGCTGATATGAAATTGGAAGAGGGCGTGATTGTCAGTTTCGCAGGGCCTGGCGGCAGCGAAATTCCGGGTATCGTTAGAAACCTTGCTGGTGACTCGGTTACTGTTGATTTAAATCATCCACTAGCGGGTCACAAGGTGACTTTTGAGCTTGACGTGGTTGAAGTATTAACCCAATAGGTATTGAACCAAGACGACTAGCTATAAGCTAGTAGGACTAACCATATGTTAAAAGTAGATCCAACTTCTCCAGAGTTAAATATCTTATTGGCTAACCCACGTGGTTTTTGCGCCGGTGTTGATCGCGCCATTAGCATCGTTGAGCGTGCACTCGAGTTATTTGAGCCGCCAATCTATGTTCGCCATGAGGTGGTGCATAACCGTTATGTGGTTGAAAACTTAAAGCAGCGTGGTGCAATTTTCGTTGATGAACTGCACCAGGTACCAGATGACTGCATTGTTATTTTCAGTGCCCATGGTGTGTCTCAAGCCGTACGTAAGGAAGCAAAAGATCGCGGTTTGAAGGTATTTGATGCAACCTGCCCATTAGTGACTAAAGTACATTTACAAGTCACTCGAGCCAGCCGTAAGGGCATTGAGTGCATTTTGATTGGTCACGAAGGTCACCCAGAAGTCGAAGGTACCATGGGTCAATATGACAATAAAAATGGTGGCGTGTACTTAGTAGAGTCTCCTGAAGATGTGGCTGCATTAAAAGTTAACGACCCTGATAACCTATGCTTTGTGACTCAAACTACACTGTCAGTGGATGATACCCTTGATATCATTGCTGCACTGCAACAGAAGTTCCCAAGTATTGAAGGCCCGCGCAAAGATGATATTTGCTACGCGACGCAAAACCGTCAAGATGCGGTACGTAACATGTCGAGCGATGTTGACTTAATGGTCGTAGTTGGCTCAAAGAACAGTTCGAACTCAAACCGTTTACGTGAACTTGCTGAAAAGCAAAATGTACAAGCTTATCTAGTCGATAACGCTGATGATGTTGATGTGAATTGGTTTAATGATGTTAAGCGCGTTGCCGTTACCGCTGGTGCCTCTGCTCCTGAAGTATTGGTTCAACAGGTAGTAGAAGCCATTGCTAAACTTGCCCCAAGTGCAGTCACTGAAGTTGAGGGCCGTAAAGAGGACACAGTATTTGCTGTACCTGCAGAGTTAAGATAAACAACAGCTTACATAGCTCCCACCTTTTCATCGAGGTTGTGAGCCAGAGAAAACGCTGCGTAATATCCCTGAAAACCTAAAGCCTAGCTTTAGGTTTTTGTTTATCTGACGATATAAACTTAATAGATATAGGTGTAATAACACTTGTGTAGTCAGTCTTTCGATTGAATATATCAAATATGTTTAATATACAATTTTGATACTAGATGAGATTAGCCAGTTCGGTTATGATGGTTAATTAATCGTAATTAGCTAAGTTTAAGATTTATAAAGGTAAACGTCGATTAGCAAGGTCAAAAAACTGACAAATTATGGAGGATTGACGTTGAGGTCAGTTAAGCAAAAAGGTTTCTCGTTGATTGAAGTAATGGTTTCCCTGGTCATTCTGGTCATTCTGGTGATTGGGTTAATTGGTATTTTTAATCTTCATATTGTCTCCAAGCAAGGTAGTTTTGAGTCGTTCCAACAGACTCAGGCGTCTTATTATGCCAATGACATTATTAACCGCATGCGCTTAAACGTGGCTGAATTGGCGAACTACGGTAGTGCTTCAGGTACTAGCTACACTGGGCAGTCATTAGTGACTCCGGGAAAAATGTGCGACGAAGGTGCAGTGTGCACTGCGATTGAAATGCGCGAATGGGATCTATTTGACTGGCAAAAACTATTTATTGGTGATGCAGAAATGTCGGGCGGCTCAGGAGTTGGTGGTTTACCTGACCCAACCGCTTGCGTATACGTAGAGGG
Organism: Shewanella sp. WXL01; assembly: GCF_012263345.1. Taxonomy (NCBI): domain Bacteria; kingdom Pseudomonadati; phylum Pseudomonadota; class Gammaproteobacteria; order Alteromonadales; family Shewanellaceae; genus Shewanella; species Shewanella sp. WXL01. Next base: position 412,893 of record NZ_JAAIKQ010000003.1, read on the forward strand.
TAATAATGTAACCGTAGTGATGACCTGGGCAAGCGTACGCAAATTTAACTCAAGTCAGCAGGGGCAAACTGACTACGTGAAAAACTGTGGTGGTTCGAATAACAAGAAACGAACCTATGAAATTCAAACGGCAATCTTTTAGGCAATGACTATGACAAAGTTAATACATCAACGAGGCATGTCATTAGTAGAGTTAATGGTCGCGATGGTCATCAGCTTATTTTTGTCTGCCGGCCTATTCACCATGTTTAACATGTCATCGTCTAACGTGACCACGACAAGTCAGTTTAATCAACTTCAAGAAAATGGCCGTATCGCGCTGACATTGATGGAACGTGATATCAACCAATTGGGCTTTTTCGGCGATTTAACTGGCACAGAGATGATCCTCAATACCAATACTACCAACAGCGCCACTGCGGTAACTTCTGATTGTGTAGGTGGTGGTGTCAATAATGAGACCTTTCCTGAAAATGTTCCTGCTCACTTTCGCAGACTTTGGGGCTTTGAGTATAAAACTACGGTCGAGATAAACTGTAACTCTGCGTTAACGCCGGATAAAGGCACAGACATTATTCAAGTTAAGCGCTTGATGGGGCCATCACTCGCTGCTGCTGATTTAGAATCAAACCGATATTACGCTTCGGTGACTTCCAATGAAATTGAATTTTTTAATGGTAGCGCCACGCCTCCTACCAAATTAAATAGCCGTTTGTGGGAGTATCAGCATCATGTTTATTTTGTTGAAACTGACAATAATATCCCTGTGCTTAAACGCCGAAGCTTAAACATCTCGAATGGTATGAGCAATGAAGAACAGTTAGTTGAAGGTATCGAAAATTTACGCTTTATGTATGGTTTTGATAATGATGGTGATTCAACACCGGATGTGTTTTTACCTGCTGAAGATGTATCCACGTTTATGTGGGACAACCAGGGTTTTCAACGCTTAGTCGCGGTAAAGATATTCGTGTTAGTCAGATCAGTTCAACCAGACCGCACATATAGTAATGATGTTACTTATACTTTAGGTGACAAAGAGATCAGTGGTGCTTCAAGTGCTAATAGCTCAGACCCAGATTATGAGCACTATCGTCGCCGTGTGATGTCGACCACGGTTGTACTAGAAAACCCGGTATTAATAAGAACCTAAACAAAATAAGGGTCTGCAAATGAAGAATTTGAGTTCAATAAGGCGTCAGCAAGGGTTAGTGTTATTTTTCTCGCTTATTGTGCTGATTTTAATGACGATTATAGGGGTTGCACTTGCTGTCAACTCTTCTCAGTCGCTGCGAATGGCTGGTGCCGGCGGTGACAGGGTAGCTGCAACAATGCAAGCGCAGGGTGGCTTGAGTACTGTGATTGATAAAAGTGACTTTTATCAGTTCAGTACCACAAATACAGCAGTGCAGAACGTGAGCGAGATGGACGGCTCGCAGACAATTTCATTAATGCCTTTAAACGACCCAGGTATTGAGGTGAGTTGTCAACGCAGTGAGAAGGCAAGCGCTGCAAACTTAATTGGCTGTCGAAGGATCGAGGTCAGCAGCACGGTCGAATTTGGCCGAGGTGGTTATGGTGAGCTCACCGTAACATCAGGTATTGAGCAAGAAGTGCTCAAAGGGAGTTAGGATATGTTATTTAAACATTCGTTTTTTGCCGCGACCTTTTTGGCTATTGGTAGCGCTGCAACCTCTATGGCACCAGCTCTAGCTGATGATACTGAGTTGTACGTATTGGAGTCTTCAATTCGTAGTAACGATAACCCGCAAGTACTTATTGTCCTCGATACCTCAGGAAGTATGGGCGATAACAAGTTTACAGCACCCACATTTCATGACCAGCCGAGCATTAGCTCATCGACCAAAATCTACTTTTCTCACGATGCGAAAGAAGTTCCTGAAGCGACTAGTACGCAGTTCTTTACCTATGCAAAAAATGGTTGCCATGTATCCAAAGAATTTCTAAAAGACTACGGTACTTATACTGGTTACTTCCGACACTACTTTAACTCTAAATGGTCCAAGTTGCCGCTTTATGACGGTTCACATATCTCAGTGTTAGATTGTTATGAAGACATTGCCGAACAAGAGACCCGTAACGGTTCTGGGCAGCCTACTGGTTACCCAGTTGATGACCTTAGTTCACCTTATAACAACGATATCGAGAAAGCTAAACTTACCGAGTTTGGTTTAGGTGATCCTGTATACCTTTATACTAAAGAGTATATTGATTGGTATCATAAAGATAACAAGCCAAATGGTTGGCCTAATGGTAGTTCTTATACTCGTATGGATGTTGCAAAACGGGTATTGGAAGAAATCGTAGTTAACACCCCTGGTGTTGACTTTGGCTTAGCAATTTTCAATAAAAACTCTAACAATAGTCAGGATGGTGGTCGCATCATTCAAGGTTTCCGTCCTGACAGTATTGCCAACAAAAATGCCACCATTGATATCATTAAAAACTCTTATTCGATCAATGGCAACTACACGCCCCTTTGTGAAACCTTATATGAAGCCTATAGTTACTTGTTTGGTAAGCCAGTTAAGTTTGCCCATGAAACTAGTGGTTCGACTTCAAACCCAACTTATGATTCATCGATTGAGTCAAATGGCGTGTATAAAAACCCTTTCGAAAATAAGCTCTGTCAGTCAAAAGCGTCCATCATTTACGTAACTGATGGTATTCCCAATAATGATCACAATGCTGATGCTGATATTAAAAAACTTCCAGGTGTTGATTTATCTATCGGTGTAGATGTTGTTTGGAGTGGCAAGACAACTACTAATTTAATGCCTTCAGTTGCGAAATGGATGTACACCAATGACGTCAATAGTAATATTCCTGGTATTCAATCAGTAACTACCCATACCATTGGTTTTAGTTCTGGTGCCGCGAACGCCGCGCCAATACTCAAAGCAACAGCTGAAAATGCCGGTGGTAAGTATTACCCAGCTAATTCTGCACAAGAGCTTAAAGCATCCCTACTCAATGTGCTTGCTGAGATTAATAGCCAGGATGCTAGCTTCACTTCACCATCTGTAGTGCTTGATAAAACTCAAACAGGTGATGCCGCTTATTTCGCTATGTTCCTTCCAGATAAAGGACCTCGTTGGTCGGGTAACTTGAAGAAATTTAAAGTGCAATCTGACGGCAATGTGGTCGACAAAAATGACAACGATGCTATCGACTCTACTGGCAGCATCGCAAAAGATGCGTGTCCGCTTTGGACAACGGACTGTAGCGGCAGCGATTACGCTGGTTATAACGTAGAAGATGGCGGTGTGGCTGCTGTAATGCGCAGTACTTACAGAACCAGCGTATCTAGTCGTAAAGTTCTTATCAATAAGGGTAATTCGGGTGATCTTGTTACCTTTAATAAGACCAATATTAAGTTAAATTCAGCGCTGAACACTGACACTAAGCTTGCTGATTATATGGGCGTAACGAAAGACGATATTGATTCGACTCTGGATTGGGCTCGTGGTGTTAACGTTGACGATGAAGTATACAGCGATGAAGCTGGCGCTTCAGCACCGTATCTACGCCAGGATATTATTGGTGACCCTCTCCATTCACGCCCACTGGTGATTAACTATGGCACCGAAGCGTCGCCTAATATTCGTATTCTCATGGGTACCAATCATGGCTTTATGCACATGTTTAAAGATACCGAGAAAGATGGTAATGGCAGTGTTGAGGAGTCATGGGCATTCATGCCTCTCGAGTTACTGCCAAATGTAAAAGGTTTGCGTGATAACCCACAAACTGGTGTTCACTCTATTTATGGATTAGACAGTTCCCCAGTTGCTTATATTGAGCGTAATAACAGCGGGACGGTGAAAAAAGCTTGGGTCTTCTTTGGTATGCGCCGTGGTGGTACCTCATACTATGCTCTGAATGTTACAGATCCTGACGCTCCTAAGCTCAAATGGGTCAAGAGCGTAAGCAATTACTCTACTATGGGTGAAAGTTGGTCCGAGCCTGTCATCACTAAAGTGGCTGGGTGGCCTGCTGGTGCTACAACGGCTGGTGATGCGAAGCCTGTGCTAATTGTTGGCTCAGGATATAACCCGACCACAAAAGACGGTGCTTCAGTAGGCTCAAATGATACCACGGGAGCCGGGGTTTATATCCTAGATGCTAATTCTGGATCTAAGGTACACATGTTTGGCCAGTCATCGACTGGTGCTGATACTGTAATGCCCGGTCTAGTTGACAGTGTTCCAAATAAGGTTGCTGTATTAGACAGTGATAACAACCAACTGACAGACAGAATCTATGTGACCGATACTGGTGCAAATGTTTGGCGTTTGGATTTACCTGGGTTACCGACTGATACTAGTAACCCTTGGTCCGCTTTCAAATTTGCAAGTATGGGCGGGAATACCACATCGTCAGATAGACGTTTCTTTGCGGAACCTGTTATCGCGCAAACAGCATTTAGTAATGTTGCTGAGCATACGTATACAGATACTCAGGGCGTAGAGCATGTGACGACTCAACATCAGAGTATTCCGTATGACGCTATAGCTATTGGTACCGGTCATCGACCTCATCCATTGAATAAGACTCGTCAAGACAAGTTCTTCTTGTTCCAGGACCGGAACATTGTGTCTAAGTCTTTTAGTAGCGCTGCGGGTAATGATACGCCTGATACTCTTACAATCAGCGATTTATATGACGTAACAGCTACGCCTCCAGCGAGTGAGAGTGAATTAATTACTTTTGGCACTAAAAGAGGTTGGTATTATAGTTTTGCCGATGCGGGTGAGAAGTCGCTATCCGCTGCGACTATTGTTCAAGGGCGGGTGTTCTTTACATCTTATGTGCCAGAAACAGGCGCAACTGACAATTCTTGTTTAGTTCCAGGGCAGGGTAGACTATATGGCTTTGACTTGCATAAAGGTGTTCGAGCATACAGCCATTCTAAGGACTACTTTGATATTGGTGAACAAGTGCCGGATACGCCAACATTGATTATTCCAAAGAATGGTTCCAGCGACAGCTATATGTACCTTATTGGTATTGGTGATGCCGCCAACCAAATGGATAAGGAAGATGCGTTACTTGATGACGGGTGTCCTCCCGGTGATGACGCTTGTGTTGGTGGCGGCCTTGGGGTTAACCAAATTTACTACCACTTGAACGAGAACTAGAAATGACAATTAAGTCACATAATCAACACGGTTTTACTCTTATTGAGGCCATGATAACTGTAGTTATTATTGGTATTTTGGCCTCAATTGCTTACCCTTCGTATACTCAGTTTGTTGCTAAAGGGGCTCGTTCTGATGCACTTGCTGCTCTGATGAATGCATCCAACAGGCAGGAACAGTATTATTTAGACCACAAAACGTACACTAATAATATGCGACGTTTAGGTTTGAATGCTCCTACTAACAATAAGACCCATGAGGTTGAAAACGGTTTGTATGAGGTAAAGGCAACAACCGCAAATAGCAGCCGCTTTGTACTGGTTGCTGCAGCTATCGGTGTGCAAAAGACTAGAGATGATGCATGTAAAGAGATACAACTTGATTCTGACGGTGTTAAATCACCAGCGGCTTGTTGGGCAAACTAGATTAAATACTAAAAGTTAGGCGTATTAACACCAATATAAAATGGGCCTTGCTAATTACCTAGCAAGGCCCATTTTAGTGTTGGTTTTAAAATTGTAAATTGCGGTTTCAAGTTTCTATCGTTATCCACTTAGCTGGTTGTAACGCCTTTAACTGCAATTAACCGTAGTCGTTGCCGAGCTAATCTTACCTGAAACACTAACAACGATACCTTTAGAATATTCGCTGGTTTTACTCTCTGGACAATAGTTAATGGTAATTTGCGATGTACCATTAAGCATGCCATCAGCATTAAATGAGATTGGTGAGCTAGTCGATACTTTAATGAAGTCTTTATCGTTAAATCCATCTAGCACGCGAAGAGCATCTGTATTTGCATCTTTAGTCCCGTTTGAGGCAGAGTCTAAAATAACGTTATAGCCATCAATCCAATCGCCAGTGCAACCACCACCCGTACCTGGGCAAATACTCACATTGCGGCTGAAACTAACCGCCTGGCTGCGGCCAAACATAATCGCAGACTCGATACCACTAATTGCTGATTTGGCGCGTGTGCCATAGTACAAATTGGTCAGAGAAGGCACTGCCACTGCTATTAAGATACCAGCGACGATAAGTGTTACCATCAACTCTACAACAGTGAATCCATTTTGCCGTTTCATGTGATTTTCCTTTTTCTTATATATGAATAAGTATAAAGGAAAATCAGCGTCAATACAGTATTGCGATGAACTTGCCAGAGCTGAGAATTAACTCTTACATTCAATTTTCTTAGCTGTAGAAAATCTCACTCTGCCAGCTTGATTGACGATCACAGCCCTAGAGTGGGGACTAGTGTTAGTATCTGGGCAATATCTAAAAGTGCCATTGGTGCCAGATGCAAAGCCGTCGATTTTAAAACGGATGGCTTTGCGGTTGTAATAGGCAATATCTTGCGTGGGAAAAGCCTCGAAAACCTTGATAATTTTGTCATCCCCATCTAACTGATTTCTCGTTCCTGAGTCAAAAAAAGCGGTCATGCCTAATTGCCAGTTATTGTCACAGCGATTATTTTCTAGATGGCAAATCGTCACGGGTTTGCCATAAGTGAGGGCATGATTACGGCCTAATTGAATAAAGCTCTGAACTTTACTTACATGGGTTTGGCTGCGGATTTTTTGCTTTAAAGCCAAAAAGCTTGGTAGTGCTGTGAGGGTAAGTGAGCTAGCAATAACTAAAGTCGTCATTAGCTCAATTAGGCTAAAGCCCTGAGTGCGAGTATGCATATGTTTCATCCTTGAATGTTGTGCTTAATAAAAGCGCCCGCCAAATCCTGTGGCAGGAGTGAGAGTATAGTCGAGGTTTTTTGTTTGTGCCTTGCTATTTGAAATGATTGAGTAAATTGGCGCTTATGCAGTAGACTATTGCAATATTCGTCCTTTGAAACCAAGCTAACGGTATTCAAAAGGAGCATTCGCGTAATTTAAGGAGTGAGTAAATGAAAAAGGTCGAAGCGATCATTAAACCGTTTAAATTAGATGATGTTCGAGAGTCTTTGGCTGATATCGGAATTACGGGAATGACAGTTTCTGAGGTAAAAGGCTTTGGTCGTCAAAAAGGTCATACTGAGCTTTACCGTGGTGCTGAGTACATGGTTGATTTTTTACCTAAGGTAAAAATTGAGCTTGTTATTCAAGATGATGTACTAGACCAAGCACTTGATGTGATTGTTGACACTGCTCGCACTGGTAAGATTGGCGATGGTAAAATCTTTGTGACTGATGTAGAGCGCGTTATTCGTATCCGTACTGGCGAAGAGAACGAAGACGCGGTTTAAGCTTTTATCTTGCCATTGCAATCAAAAATAGCCTCTTAATGAGGCTATTTTTATAGGCGACTTTTGGTAAATTGGGCTATAACTTGTCGCGAATACTCTGGTTTTAATGAACCACTAGCAAGGAGCCTGAGTCGAATCCCTTATCACCGGCTCTGGGGTAAACACTTTAGTATTGTGTTTAAGTGTTTTGCGGTGTTTATCAATGAGTAAATCGGTTGCGACCTTAGCAATTTCAATATTCGGTTGATGCACCGTTGTTAGTTTTGGCAGAGTTTGACGCGAAAACGGGCTATCCTCAAAACCCACAATAGATAGTTGCTTTGGAATATCGAGCCCAGCTAGCCTTGCTGCAAACAATGCACCAGCCGCTATTTCATCGTTACAGGCTACGATTGCGGTTGGTTTATATGCTAGCTCTAGCATTTGATTGGCGCAGTTGACACCTGACTCAAACGAATATTGTCCTTGTAGGATCCATTCGGGTTTTACTTCCAGTTGATGCTTCTCTAGCGCTAGCTTAAAGCCATTAAAACGCTCAATGGTTGATTCATGCTGCTGATCACCGCTAATAAATCCAATATGCTGGTGGCCAAGTTCAATGAGGTGTTCAGTAATTGCTGTCGCACCATGTTGGTCGTTAACCAGCACAGTTAGCGCATCTTCGCTGTCTGAGTTTTCTCCAGCAATAATACGCACATAGTTAGCGTTTATTGAGTCGAGCGCTGCTAGAATATTTGGGTCTTCCGACATAGGCGGCGTGAGCACTAATCCAGCTAGTCTAGACTGCTTGACCATAGAGGTGAGCTCTTGACAGATATTTTCTGAGCGGGAGTTACACGGATGAATCAGCAGTTCAAAGCCTTTATCACGGCAAGACGACAAAATACCATTTTGCATATCAATTACGTAATAAGCATTTGAATTGTCATAAATAAAACCAATAACGTAAGAGCTGGTGCTGGCAAGGTTACGCGCAGCAACATTAGGTTGATAGTTCAACTCTGCAATAGCTTTGTTAACCTTATCGATTGTTGCCTGTCTTACCGAAGGCTCTTTGTTGGTCACACGCGAGACGGTTTTTATGGACACGCCAGCATGTTTAGCAACGTCATTAATAGTAACTTTCATATTGATGCTCAAAGCGCTCTTATCGAACCACGCCTAGTTAATCGCGGGTAAAATAGGGCAAGTTAAGTGTATTTGCTCTAAAGTGGCTATTCTACACAAGTTTGCGTAATTGTTAAAAATCCATAGTGCGCAGTTTTTGATGATTTGGCAATGATCATTTGCTTTCTATTAAACCTCTCTAGGTTGATTCTCCGCTTAATTTGACCTGAATATAGTGGCGAATTTGTCTTTTAATAATGTATTACAAATAAGCCTACTTTCGATGAAAAAAGTGCAATTTATTTACTTATGCCAAACTTGGTTGTTTTATAAACGAAAAAATCTGAGTAAATTTCATCAATAAATCCATGCTTACTAATCTATTGATTTAAATCACGAATAGTTTAAATCTAGTTTGATGCTTGTCACGCTGGATTATGGTTTTGTGATCAAATTGGTTATTTTGTTGTGGCGCAACTGTTAATTATTGTGTAATGTTTAGCCTAGACATGACAGCGTTGTCATTTCTTCGGAAATGGTTATGAACATAAAACGATAATAAGTTATGGAAAGGGAAACAAAGATGCGACCATCTACCTTAAAGAAAACACCACTAGCAACTACTATTGCTCTGCTTATGGGCGGCATGATCTCAACAGGAGTGACTGCAGCAGAGCCAGTAAATGATGAGAATATTGAAAAGATTGAAGTGCGTGGCATGCGCGCATCTTTGAAAGCTTCGGTGAACGAGAAGCGCTTTTCTAACTCTGTTGTCGATGCGGTTACCGCAGAAGACATTGGTAAGTTCCCCGATAGTGATATCGGTGAGTCATTAGGTCGAATTCCTGGCGTTTCAGTGAACCGTCAGTTCGGTCAAGGCTCGCAAGTATCGATTCGTGGTGCTTCAAGTCGCCTAACTCGTACGCTACTTAATGGCCACAGTGTTGCTTCTACTGGTTGGTATGATCAGCAAGATATTGACCGCAGCTTCAACTACAGCCTACTTCCACCAGAAATGGTTGGCTCGATTGTGGTTCATAAGTCTTCTCGCGCCGATATGCCAGAAGGTGGCGTGGGTGGTACTGTGATTGTTGAAACTCGCAAGCCACTAGACTTAGATTCAAATACCGTGTTCTTAAGCGCAAAAGGCGATTATGGCTCAATCTCTGAAGAGACAGACCCTGAATTATCAGGCCTTTACAGCTGGAAGAATGAAGACGAAACATTTGGTTTCTTAGTATCTGCAGCAGGCTCTGAGACAAACTATCAACGCAATGGTATTGAGTCACTTGTTGGCTGGGGTGATATTGTTCCATCAACATTTGAGCAAGAGCGTGAGCGCACTGCACTGAATGCCGCTTTCCAATATCGACCAACTGAGCAGCTTTCTCTTGGTTTGAACTTAATGTCTTTAGACATGAAAGCAAACAATGCTAATACCTCGTTGTTCGTTATGTTCCCTGATGATAAAGATGCTGCTTGTGAACAGCGCAACGCATCAGGTACTTGTACTTTCTATCGCCGTGACGCTAACGATACTAACCCTGGCTGGGCACAAACCTGGGCACGTAAAGCGAGCATGGACTCAAAAACGGTCGACTTCGACTTCGCTTATGAGGCTGACAACTTTACCCTAGAAGGTCGTGTGGGTAACACCAAATCTGAAGGTGGTACTGACTTAACTGCAAACTATGGTTTCTGGTTAGGTACACCTGCAGACTTTGCTGGTACTTATGATGCAACAGGCGATGTGATCAACATTGATATTGCAAACAAGAACTTCACTGCAGAAGATTTTGGTGGCCAATTATCACCAGCAGGTTGGTCGCTTAAGAAGCAGCCAAACTCAGATGAAGAAACCTATGCTCAGTTTGATGTCACAGTCCCAGTAGAGCTGGGTGCGATTACTTCGTTTAAATCAGGTGTGCGTTATGCAGACCATGATGTAAAGCAGCTAACGCTACCTGCAATTGTCGCTGCTGATGTTGCCGCTAAAGACGCTTCAGCATATTACAATGGTCAAGTTTCTTCAGGCGCCGGTTTTACACTACCTAAGCCAAACCTTGATGCGATGATTAACGATGCATACGCAGCTATCGAAGGTTTCTCAAGTGAAGGTGCAGTATACAAATCGGGTTACGGTACCATTAATGAGAAGAACCTAGCGCTTTACTTAATGGCTGATTTTGAAGCTGAAGGTATCCGCGGTAACTTTGGTTTACGTTACATCTCGACTGATGCTGAATCTGACTACTATGCCCTGCAAGCTGATGGTACTTATGCGGATAACCTCAGCAAAGACAAAGCTAGCTTCAGCGACGTGTTACCAAGCATCAACGTTGCGTTTGACGTGACCCAAGATGTGATTATTCGTGCATCGGCTGCGCAGGTTATTTCGCGTGCTAACTATGCAGATATGTTCGCATCTTCAGCGTTAGTGGGTTATGCGGATGGTACTGCTGGTAATGAAGTGGTTAACACGGGTAACGTTGGCCTTAACCCTTACAAAGCTACTCAAGCCGATTTAGGCGTTGAGTGGTACTTCAGCCCTGATGGACTTGTAAGTGCTACATACTTTATCAAGGACATTAGCTCATTCATTACGACAGAGCAGCTGCTTGATCAGCAAGTGGGTATTGTTGACCCAGATTCTGGTGTAGATAACTGGACTGTATCAACCAAAACAAATGGTACCGGCGGCACAATTAAAGGTATCGAGTTACAACTTCAAGATGCGTTTGATAATGGCCTAGGTTATTCAGCTAACTATACATTTGCAGAATCTGATGCCCCAGCATCGAACTACCCTGATGAAATCAGCGTGTTCTCAGATTCATCTAAGCACACTGTTAACCTAGTTGGCTTCTATGAGATGGATGATTTTGCAGCGCGCGTAGCTTATAACTGGCGTAGTGAGTATATGATCCGCGAGCTGCCATACTTCTACGGCAACCGTGAGCATGAGGCATACGGTACACTTGATTTAAGTGCTAGCTATGCAATCACTGACTACCTAGGTGTGACCTTTGAAGTAGTTAACCTACTTGAAGAAGACAGCATTCAAAAAGGTATCGCGCCATCTGGTGCTGAGGTGAAGCCTGAGCTTAAAGATGGTTACCCGGCATGGAGCTTTGAAGGTGAGGCTCGTTACAAGTTAGGTATGACGTTAAGATTCTAATCTCTGATTTGAAAGTCTTTAACTAAGCAAAGCATCAAAGCCAGTTACCCCAGTAGCTGGCTTTGTTTTTTAGAGGATGGATAAGTGCAAATATCTAAAGTTGCTATTATTGGCGGCGGCACAGCAGGTTGGCTTGCTGCGAATCACTTAGGGCTAGCTCTTGCTGGACGAGGTATTCAGCTAACGCTTATAGAGTCGCCCGACATTCCAACAATTGGTGTCGGTGAGGGTACAGTGCCGTCTATTAGACAGACCCTAAAGCGCTTTGGGATCCGTGAAACCGAGTTTATTCGTAGTTGCGATGTGTCGTTCAAGCAATCGATTAAATTTCAAAATTGGCTTAATAAACAGCTTCATGGCGAGGGTAACTTTTATCATCACTTGTTCGACAATCCATTTCGGTTTGGCGAGCAACACTCAAAGGCGTGGTATCAAGATTGGCAAAGTAGTCAAACAGATAGCGCTTATGCTCAAACCGTTTCACCTCAGTTTGCCGCCTGTGAAGCCAATTTAGCCCCTAAGCAAATCACAACGCCTGAATATGAATCTGTTTGTGGCTATGCCTATCACTTAAATGCCGCTAAGTTTGCCCAGTTGCTAAGTGACAATGCCAAGGGCAAATTTAATGTCGAGCATGTTAAAGCGAACGTACTTGATGCCAAGCTGCACGCCAACGGCGCGATTAAATCGCTTATATTGGATAAGCACAGCGCGCAGCCTGAGCGTGAGTTCGACTTTTATATTGACTGCAGTGGTTTTGAGTCGATTTTGCATGCCAAGGTGTTAAAAAGTGATTTTGTGGATAAATCCTCGCAGTTGTTTGTTAACCAAGCGCTGGTTGCTCAGGTGCCAACCGATGAGTCAAAAGCTTTGCCGCCTTATACGCTAGCAACAGCTCATCAAGCAGGGTGGATTTGGGATATCGCACTGCCGAGCCGCAGAGGTTGCGGTTTAGTATTTTCAGACAATTATATCTCAAGCGAGCAGGCACAAGATAAGTTTGCCAAGTATTTAGGCGCGGCAGCTGCACAAGCCAGCATTCGACAAATACCCATGAAGGTGGGTTATCGAAAGCAGTTTTGGCAGCAAAACTGTGTGGCACTTGGCTTAGCCCAGGGGTTTCTTGAACCAATTGAAGCAACCTCAATTTTGCTCACCGACTTTAGCGCTGATTACCTCGCTAAGCGTTTCCCAAGCTCAACTGAACAAATAAGCTTATTTCGCGAGCGCTTCAATCATACGATGACTTACGCATGGGAGCGGGTAGTGGAATTTGCCAAACTGCATTATTGCCTATCTGACAGAATTGATAGCCAGTTTTGGATTGATAATCGCACTGCTGAATCTATCCCTGATGGGTTAAAGCAAAGGTTAGCACTATGGCAAACTGCAATGCCGATTACGGATGATTTTTTCTCGCGCTTTGAAGTGTTTAATTTAGACAATTATTTATACGTCCTTAATGGCATGAAGTTTAAGGGCGACTTTGTGGCTGCCTCTTCACAATCAAACAAAAGTGCAGGCAAAGGCAATCCGGCTATCGAGTCAATGGCTAATCAGTTATTAGCTGAGTTGCCCGAACATCGAGATTTAATCAACAAAATCCACCAATTTGGGCTGCAAACGGTTTAGTTTGGCGCTTTTTTGACCGAACCCCATTCTAGTCAGCAGTTAATGATAAATTCACTTGTAATTCGCAGGTAAGTTGGTAGTTTCAAGGATGTTCAAATTCATTACAAAAAGCACATGTCCTACATTTGATGATTAAGTGCTATTACAGGAGTAAAAATGGCTAACCAAATTACATTATTAGACCATGCTAAACATGGCGAACTAAAAATTACTAACACTGATTTCGCCCACGTAGCTGATCAACACATTGTGCCTATTTCACTACATGAAATTTCTCGCGCAGCCATTGAGTATCCTGTGGTATTTGTTAAAAACGCAGAGTCTGGTGAGTTCCAGTCTGTGGTTATGCTAGGTCTAAAACCAGGTCAAAACCTGAGTGTTAAAGACGGTAAGTGGCAAGGCCTTTACGTACCTGCTGTTATTCGTGACTATCCACTAGGTCTAGTACTTAACCCAGAAGTGAAAGACAAAGTTTGGATTGGTATTCGTGAAGAAGCTAAAGAAGTGAGCAAAGACGAGGGTCAGCCACTATTTGAAGGCGAGAAAGAAACTCCGTTCTTAGAAGCACGTAAAAAAGCGCTAATTGAGCACTTCGAGCAAGATCAAGCTACTCGCAATATTCTTGGTTTCCTAGGCGAAAAAGAGCTACTGAAGAGCCAAGCTATCACTGTTGAAGTAAACGGTGAAAAGCGCAATATCAACGGTTTATACATCATTGATGAAGCTAAACTAAACGATCTTTCTGACGAAGATTTCCTAGAGCTACGTAAGCGCGGTCTACTAGCACCTATCTATGGTCACCTAACGTCAATGAATCAAATCAACCGTTTAGCTCGCACTGAAGCTATGGGTTAATGGTTGCGCTGCAGGGTTCTCATTGAGAATTCGTTAAGCAAATAAAAAGAAGCCGGTTTCAACTGTGAAACCGGCTTTTTAATACCTGGAGGCAATGGGTGATGAATGGACCCTAGACCAGGTTTTTCAGGACGTACTTATTATAAAAATCCATAGTCCAAATTAGCTTTAGCGCCTTGAACCTCAATGGCGACTTTAAAGTTCTCTACATCTGATTGCCAATCAACATCATCCAGTGTTAGCAGGTAAGTCCCTGATTGCAGCTCTTTTACGCTTAGTTCGCAATCTTGTTGCTCAATACATTTACCCTCATAGGTTTGGTGCCAGGCAAGTTCATATTTAACCGAATGCGCTGAGTCATTTGGGTAACCCATTAACAATAAGTTGAACTCAGTTGCACCGGTTATCGCAAGGTCGTCATCGCCCGTGAGCTTAACCGTAATTTCGCCTTGTTTAGGTAAGCTTGTGACCAGGCCAACCTTGATAGTGTTGGTTTCATCAATCGCAATTGTGGTGACAGGCTCAGGTGTTGGCACCTCTGGCTCTTCGATAACATCATCATCACTGTTACAGGCCGTTATCCCGCTAACGCATGCACCGATCAGCAACAAATAAATTAACTTTTTCATTTGTCTTCTCCTTGTTAGTGGCCGCCATGGCAAGTGTCACATGCCATATTGGTTTTCACACTAGGTGCAAAGGTCGAGCTTGAAGTGTGACAGCTCTGACAGCTTTCAACAGTGCTTGAGATTGGGTGAGCATCAACCGCTTGACCGTCAAAGGCATCGTTGAGCATAGAAACCACTTCATAAACTACAGAAGCAGATAGTTGTTTACAGCGCATGCCTTTCTCGCTGAATGATTTGCCATTCTCACGCGCCCATAAGCTGATAGATGAGTGACACAGAATACTGTTTGCTTTGGTTGGCGTACCAACTTGTTCAAGCGTTGTTGCTTTATCTTCACCAATACCAGCTAGGAATTCATCAGTTTGAATTGGCAAGGCTGTATTTTCGTAGTAGCGCATGGTTTGTCCGAGCAAGACATTAGCAGGTTCGCCATTAACTGACAGCAAATTCATCAACATAGCGGTGGCGTTAATATTACCGCAAACCGTGCCTTCGCCTAGCATGCCTGCATAGCCATAGTGCGCCATTGCGGTAGGCACTTGAGCAAATTTGTCGGCATCAGCAGAGCTTGACTCTGCAAGGCTTGCGATAATGCTGTCGAACACCTGGAACATACAGCCATTACCTGTCTCGTAAGCACGTTTTGCTACTGCCATTGGATCAAGTTTTGCGTAGGCTAAGCGAGTACCTACTTCGAGTTTCCACTCACCTGTGTTGTTAGTTACTGCGGCCAAAACAGGATTGGCGAGTATTGCGCCACCTGCTGCCGCTGACGAAATACCAATAATACGACCAAGTGCTTGTCTTCTATTTAAGGTGTCCATAAGTACGCTCTCCACTGTTTTTGTCATCATTTTTATTAAGCTGATTTCACTACTAACTGGCTGTCGTTACAGAGTGTGGCTAGTGGTTGATAAATCAGCTTTGTTACTGGGTTAATTAGATGATGGCAGGTTGTGAAAACCGAAATGGGATCTTGGTCATAGTAATTTTGCACTTGAAAAAGCTGCTCTATTAGATTTTTCTGTTGAATTAATGTGCTACTTAATTGTTAGGTTTTAGATTTTAATTCCAATAATTTATTGTTGTGCGATATGTAATCTCAATTACTGGGTTTTACAGCAAAATTTACATGATTTTTAGTGTGATTGAACTCACAAACCCTTGAGTTGGCAGGTGTTAATCTGTAACCGCGAAGTGACTAAGTAGTAAATAGCTTGAGGTAGGTTGGAGCAATATGAGGTTAGATGATTTTGAATTAGACCTGAGTAACAGCTTACTGATCAATAGCCAAACTCAGCAGCAATATCACCTCACAAGAACCGAGTTGCAAGTGCTTGAGCAGTTAGCTTTGCATGCCAATCAAGTGATGACTAAAGGTCAGTTAGCGTGTGCAGGCTCAGGCGAGCCTGTAATGAGTGAGTCTGCCGTGGCCAAGGCGGTTTTTACGTTGCGAAAGCACCTTGGTGAGCATTATGAAAACATCATCGAAACCGTACCTAAGCAAGGGTATCGTTTAAACCTGCGTGAGCAGTCTCCAGAGTGGCTGCAAAAGCGTAAGAAGCACCTGTTAGTACTCGGCGTTGGTTTACTCGTATCACTCATCGTGCTGATGATGAGTATTGCTGGTATGCATAAGTACATCTGGTTTGAGCAGGCAAAATCTCCGGTAAAACAAAGTCGTAACGTCACCTTGGAGAGTCAGGAGCAGCTACATTTGGTTTGGTTAACATCTCCAAAAGCTTCTTCCGATCAAATTGACCATATGGAGCGCAGTATTCTTAGTGCATTGAATAAATGCGCTGAAGTTCAATGGCGGTACGTATACCTAGCGATTTCTAATGATATGCAAGTGCTCAATATTTCGATGGAAGGTGTCGACGATGATGGACATTCCCACGTAAGGAATATTAAAACCAGCGACTTCTCTCTTGCCCCGACCTACATATCATCCTTATGGCTAGAGGAGGTATCGCTCTGTGGTTAGTAAGAATCAGTGGATAGCAATTGTCCTTACGTTGGCGTGTGTTATTGGCGTGATAGTATACCAGCACCTTAAAGCGACCGAAGTCTATATCGTGCTGTCTTGTCGCAATGAGCTGGTGGCAAGTGACCCAGATTCGGGGCTATTGCAAAAGCATGGTTTAATCGCTGATTTTACCCTGCAGAATCGCTCAGCAAGCATTAGCTATCGCTACTTTACTCATGCTGGACTTCCGATTGCTACCCTGCATTTACAAGGTGACATACTCAGCGCTCATAAGGCTAAAGATGTGTATGTTCTTAACCTGGTTCATAGTGAGCTAGTGCGTCATCATCCAAGTATCGAGCTGCCGCAACATGCTAATCATCTGCAGGCTTTTGCTAATCGTAATATTGATAAACAAGGCGTGCACAATCTAACGATCAGAATATTAAAAACCATGGATAAGCAAGATCTTGCACTGTTGTACTTTCTGCCGAGCACTAACATTTGTGCCTGTAATTTGGTGAAGATGCGTTAGCTTTGAAATTACTCGTAAATAAGTCTGCTTATGAATTTTTGTTAGTAAGTGGTTATCGAGGCTAATGACATTGGTAGTTAGTTACCTCTCCCTATCAGTAGGGCGAGGTAGCTGCAGAAGTTACATGGCTATTTAACTTCGAGGTCAAAGACTACATTGATTGAAGCTGAAAAGCTGATTGTAGTTTGAAGATACCTTCCTGGGGCAAGGTCTGCGTGCTTAATGCGAGAGCCTGTTACTTCAATCCGTTCTACGTCCGCAGAGCGGTAACCATAATTGTAGCTACTAGAGTTGGGATTAATGCTATAGATTTTACCTAGTTTTGCTCCAAATGCATTGGCAAGAGACTCAGCTTTTTCCTTAGCATTGGTAATAGCTAAGTTGTTTACTTTGTCTTTTAGAGAAGCTGCTTTTGAAGAGATAAGCTCAATGTCATCTAGTTGATTTATTTCAACACTCAGTGCGAAATCAATGAGATCATTAAGCTGGTCAATTTGCTTGAGCGTTATCGTAATGTCTCGGCTGGCTACATGTCCTTTAATAACGTCATTTCCGTCATCGTCGTAAGTTAGATTTGGCTCAACGACAAGCTTTGACGCTGATACGCCGCTTTTATCTACCTTAAAATTCTCAATGCCAGCTAGAAGTCGATTAATTCTACCATCGACTTCTTGTTTAGCTTTCAGAGCTGAGTCTTGAATACTGTTCACTTCAAATGACACTTTTGCTTGATCGGGTTTTGCTGTGATTTCGGCATAGCCTTTCAATTGGATGTGGCGGTGGTTGGGTAGAGGTGAGTTGGCGTGGCTATTGACTGAAATCAATACTAGTGTTGCTAGCAGGGTAGTTAATACCACGGTTGAACGTATGGTGCTCATTGGACATCCTTGTTTGATATTTTCGTTGTGTGGTAGAGGTGTTCTAGGTTTGGACTTTTGTACAAGTTATCAGTAGTTATTAATTAGTACAATATTGTTTTTAAACAAAAAAGCGAACCAAAAGGTTCGCTTTGAATGATACTATTTTTGTCAAAACTCGACTAGAACACCATCTCAGGTACGTTATCTGGTACTACTAGCTTGCCTGCTGTTTTGGCTTTGATTTCTTCAACGCTCACACCTGGTGCGCGCTCAAGTAGATGGAATGCACCGTCTTTAATTTCTAAAAACGCCAGGTCTGTCATCACACGTTTGATACAGCCGAAACCTGTGAGTGGTAACTCACACTGTGGTAGTAGCTTAGAATTGCCTTTTTTGTCGGCATGCATCATGGTGACAATGATGTTATCTGCGCCGGCAACTAAATCCATTGCGCCGCCCATGCCTTTAATTAGCTTGCCTGGGATCATCCATGAGGCGATTGAGCCGTTAACGTCGACTTCAAATGCGCCCAGCACAGTTAGGTCAACATGACCGCCGCGGATCATGGCAAAGCTCTCTGCCGATGAGAAAAATGATGCGCCATCTACCGCTGTTACGGTTTGCTTACCTGCGTTAATGAGGTCTGCGTCAATGGTGTCTTCGGTTGGGAACTCGCCCATCCCCAGTAAACCATTTTCTGATTGCAGCATAACGTTCATGCCCTCTGGTACATAGTTAGCCACCAGCGTTGGAATACCAATACCTAGGTTAACGTAGTAACCGTCTTGCAGTTCTTTCGCTACACGTTGAGCAAGTTGTTCTCTTGTAAGTGCCATGTGCTTGCTCTCCTTATTCTGCCGCTTTTACGGTGCGTTGTTCGATGCGTTTTTCAAAGTTGGCTTTGATTAAACGGTCAACGTATATGCCCGGTGTGTGGATATGATTAGGGTCTAACTCACCCGGCTGAACAATTTCTTCTACTTCAACCACAGTGACTTTACCGGCGGTGGCCATCATAGGGTTAAAATTGGCGGCGGTTTTGCGAAATACCAGATTACCCATGGTATCGGCTTTCCAGGCTCTAACTAGCGCAAAGTCAGCGGTTAGTGACTCTTCAAGTACATAGTTACGGCCTTTGATTTCGCGGGTTTCTTTGCCTTCAGCGACCGGTGTACCGTAGCCCGTTGCGGTGAAGAAGGCGGGAATACCTGCGCCGCCAGCACGGATTTTCTCAGCGAGTGTGCCTTGAGGCGTTAAAATCACGTTAAGCTCACCCGATAGCATTTGCTGTTCAAAGGTGGCGTTCTCACCTACATACGAGGCGATCATGGTTGAGATCTGACGCTGTTGTAGCAGCAAACCTAAACCAAAATCATCAACACCAGCATTGTTTGAGATAGCGGTTAGCCCACTTACGCCCATGGTCACCATGTGGTTGATTAAGCCTTCTGGGATACCGCATAAACCAAATCCACCTACCATGATGGTCATGTCGTTGCTTAAGCCTGTTAAGGCTTCCTCATAGGAGTGGACTACCTTGTTGAATCCAGCCATGTGTTTATCCTTTTCTTTTGTTTTCATTACTCGCTAACACTGCAAGTAACGGCAAATTGGTTGTGCTTGTTCTTTGAGGTTTAGAGCAGGGCATTAGCGACTTTCGAGCCGTTTGTTCTACCAAGAACCTGACTAATAGCGTGACCTGCTTTAGCGAGTTTTGTCAGGTCGATATCTGTTTCTATGCCCATACCATTAAGCATATAAACCACATCCTCAGTAGCAAGGTTACCTGAGGCCCCTTTAGCGTAAGGGCAGCCACCCAGTCCTGCTACCGATGCGTCAATGACACTGACACCGGTTTCTAAACAAGCAAGAATATTGGCAAGCGCTTGACCATAGGTGTCGTGAAAGTGCAGCGCAAGCTTATCTACAGGTACCTGTTTTGCCACGGTTTCCACCATTCTACGGGCCTTTACTGGCGTGCCAACGCCTATGGTGTCGCCAAGTGATATTTCGTAACAGCCCATGTTGTAAAGGATGGCAGACACGCGAGCCACTTCAGCTACATCTATGTCGCCCTCGTACGGGCAGCCAAGCACACAAGACACATAACCTCGCACTGGAATATTTAGCGATTTTGCTTTTTCCATCAAAGGGATAAAGCGCTCGATTGATTCTTCAATCGAGCAGTTAATATTCTTCTGGCTAAAGCTTTGTGAAGCGGCACCAAATATTGCCACCTCATCAACGCCTGCATCGAGGGCAAGCTCGAAACCTTTTAAATTTGGTGTTAGGGCGCTGTATTGCACGCCTTGTTTGCGCTTAATTGACTTGATAACCTCGCTAGAGTCAGCCATTTGTGGCACCCATTTAGGTGATACAAAGCTGCCCGCTTCAATGCGGTTAATACCCGCATCGGCTAGGTTTTCAATCAGCTGTACTTTGGCGTTACTCGATACGGGCACTTCATTTTGCAAACCGTCACGGGCACCAACTTCAAAGATACTGACTTTATTTGGCAACATTTAGCTTTCCTCGGTGTTTGGTGTCACATCCAGCAGCTGCGCACCATCAGAGACTAACTCGCCACTTTGAAAGTAAAACTCGCTTACCGTGCCGTCGTAGGGCGCCTCGATGGTGTACTCCATCTTCATGGCTTCCATTACCAGCAGACCTTGGCCTTCGGTAACGCTATCTCCCACTTGAACTAAATGGGTGACGACGGTGCCATTCATTGGCGCTTTGAGCTTTTCTGCACTGTCGACGGTATCTTGAGCGAGCTCAGCTACTACAGATTTAAACTGATAGCTGCCAGAAGCTAAAAACAGGGTTAACTCGTCAATCTGCTCGCTCACTGCCACCTTCATCTTGTGACCGTTTATTTCGCCGTGAAGCATGCCATCAACAATCTCGCCGCTTAGTTTCAACGCTTGACCATTTAAGCCAAGGTGAAGGGCATGGCCGAGATCGGTTAACACTAAATCGTGCTGATTATGGTTATCTTGTGCATCAAGTAACGACACATAATGCACTGCGGCGCTGTTGAGTCTAAAGCCACTGACTTGATTCCAAGGTGAGTATGGGTCGTGGCTATTTATCGCATTTAGTTTGGCAACTTGCTGGCGCTTTAACACCTGGTACAAGGCGGCTAGGGCAATCGCGTTGTCAGCTTCGTTATGAACTTGACCAATCAAGGTGTCGCCGTAACGGTCAATAAAGTCGGTGCTAAAGTCTGCATCAACAAATGCTTGATGCTCAGCGATGTTAGTCAGAAACTCGATGTTATGTTTAAGGCCGCTGATTTGATATTCGCTTAGTGAGTGGCTTAGGCGCTGTAATGCGCGCGGGCGCGACTCATCCCAAACGATCAATTTAGCGATCATCGGGTCGTAAAAGTTACTGATGACATCGTTTTCACGAATGCCGCTGTCGATGCGCACATAGCGGTTTTGATCAGGCTCGCGCAAATAGTTGAGCTTACCTGAAGCTGGTAAAAACTCGTTATGCGGGTCTTCAGCGTAAATACGAGCTTCAAATGAGTGACCATGAATGGTGACTTCATCTTGCTTTAGCGGTAGCTCACCGCCACTAGCCACAACCAGTTGCCACTTAACCAGATCTTGACCTGTGACCAGCTCTGTAACCGGGTGCTCTACCTGCAGGCGGGTGTTCATTTCCATGAAGTAGAAGCTGTCGTCAGTATCTAACAAGAACTCGACTGTGCCTGCACCTTCATAGTTAATCGCTTTAGCAGCTGCGACTGCAGCTTCACCCATTTGCTTGCGCAGTGCGTCGCTTAAACCTGGCGCAGGCGCTTCTTCAACTACCTTTTGGTGACGGCGCTGAATAGAGCAGTCGCGATCAGACAGATAAATGGTATTGCCAGCTTTGTCGGCAAACACTTGAACTTCAACATGGCGAGGCTGGCGCAGGTAGCGCTCCATCAATAGTTTATCGTTACCAAATGATGATGCAGCTTCACGGCGAGCCGAGTTAATTGCATCTAGCACTTCACCTTGGCTTTCGACAATACGCATGCCTTTACCGCCGCCACCAAAGGCCGCTTTAATCAACATTGGGAAGCCAACTTTTTCAGCCTCTGCGAGTAATACTGCATCGCTTTGGTCATCACCGTGATAACCAGGCACTAGCGGTACATTGGCGTTGCCCATGATTTCTTTAGCAGCACTTTTGCTACCCATTGCATCGATAGCATCGCTACTTGGGCCAATAAACTCGATGCCATTTTGCTCACACAGAGAGGCAAACTCAGCATTTTCAGACAAGAAACCATAACCCGGGTGGATGGCTTGCGCGCCTGACTGTTTGGCGATTTCAATAATGACGTCGCCTTTGAGGTAAGACTCAGCTGGGGCACTGCCACCTAGATAAAATGATTCATCGGCCATGGCAACATGGCGAGCTTCTCTGTCTGCATCTGAATATAGGGCAACGGTGCGAATGCCCATCTTGTTGGCCGTTTGGATAATACGGCAGGCAATTTCACCGCGGTTAGCAATAAGGATTTTAGTAAACATTATTCGGCTCCTTGCGGCTTACTGCCTGATAGCTGCCAGTTTGGCATACGCTTTTCAAAGAATGCATTGAGACCTTCCTGGCCTTCATCTGAGACGCGGATTTTGGCGATTTGCTCACTGGTGTAATTAAGTGTGTTTTGGTCGATAACGCCATCTTCAAGTTTGGCAACCAGGGTTTTCACCCACGCCATGCCTTGTGGACTATTTGCTTTAAAGGCGTCGATAAAGGGTTTAGCTGCCGCTTCTAGGTCATCATTAATCTCATGGATAACTTGATGGCTTAGTGCGGTTTGTGCGTCAAAGCGCTCAGCTGTGAGCATATAGCGGCGAGCTTGACGATTACCCATGGCGCGTACCACGTAAGGGCTGATCACAGCGGGAATAAGTCCGAGTTTAACTTCGCTTAAACAAAAGCTGGCGCGGCTGTTAGCAATAGCGATATCGCAGCAGCAAATAAGCCCTAGTGCACCGCCAAATGCGGCGCCGTTAACCAGTGCAATTGTTGGCTTGGGAAATTTATCTAGTACATGCATGAGTTTAGCAAGCTGATTGGCATCACTAAGATTTTGCTCAAAGTCCATTTGCGCTTGTTTGCGCATCCAGTTGAGATCGGCCCCGGCGCTAAAGTTTTTGCCATTGGCTTTTAGCATTAGCATTTGGCAGGCGTCATCAGCGGCGAATGCTTCAATCGCAGTAATCATCTCAGCGATCATGACTTCATCAAAGGCGTTGTGCTTTTCAGCGCGGTCGAGAATTAACTCACCAATCCCTTGATTCAGCTGACACTCAATATGCTCAAAGCTTGGATTTATTTTTGTCATAGTTGTCATCCTCAGCTTACATGCGGAACACACCAAACTTGGTGTCTTCTATTGGGGCATTAAGTGCGGCAGATAAAGCTAAACCTACAACGTCACGGGTTTGTGCTGGGTCGATGATGCCATCGTCCCACAAACGTGCGCTGGCATGATATGGGTGGCCTTCTTTGTCGTATTGCTCAACAATTGGTGCGCGGAATTTTGCCTCATCTTCACTTGACCAGTCTTGACCTTTGCGGGCTAAACCGTCACGGCGCACGGTCGCAAGTACGCCAGCGGCTTGCTCGCCGCCCATCACTGAGATTCGGGCATTTGGCCACATCCACATCATGGTAGGGTCGAATGCGCGGCCACACATACCATAGTTACCTGCGCCATAACTGCCACCAATAATGACGGTAAATTTAGGCACGCTGGCACAAGAAACTGCGGTCACCATCTTAGCGCCGTGCTTGGCAATGCCTTCATGCTCGTATTTTTTACCCACCATAAAACCGGTGATATTTTGCAAGAACAATAGCGGCACTTTGCGCTGACAACATAGCTCTATAAAGTGAGCGCCTTTTTGTGCCGACTCTGAGAACAAGATGCCATTGTTAGCGACAATACCCACTGGATAGCCATGAATACGTGCAAACCCACATACCAGAGTGTTGCCATAGTTAGCTTTAAACTCGTCAAAGTCTGAGTCGTCAACTAGGCGGGCAATGACTTCTTTTACATCAAACGGTTTCTTTAAGTCAGTGCCAACAATGCCGTATAGCTCGTTGATGTCATACTTTGGTGGTTTTACTGCACTAAGCTGCGCCGCAATTTGTTTTTGATGATTTAGACGGGCGATTGACTTACGAGCTAGCTCAAGTGCGTGTTCGTCATTTTGCGCCATGTGATCGGCAACGCCTGAAATTTTGGTATGCACCTCAGCGCCACCAAGCTCTTCTGCTGATACTTCTTCACCAGTTGCAGCTTTAACTAGTGGTGGCCCGGCTAAGAAGATGGTGCCTTGCTCTTTTACAATAATTGACTCGTCTGCCATCGCAGGTACGTACGCGCCACCTGCGGTGCAAAGCCCCATGACCACAGCCACCTGCGGAATACCTTTAGCCGACATTTGCGCCTGATTAAAGAAGATACGACCAAAATGATCTCTATCTGGGAATACTTCATCTTGGCGGGGCAAGTTAGCGCCGCCTGAGTCCACCAGATAAATACAAGGAAGATGACAGCGATGAGCAATATCTTGCGCGCGCAGGTGTTTTTTCACGGTCAGTGGATAGTAGGTGCCGCCTTTTACGGTCGCATCGTTTGCGATAATCATGCACTCAACGCCGCTAACACGGCCGATACCCGCAATTACACCTGCTGCTGGGACTGCCTCGTCGTACACTTCAAATGCAGCGAATTGTGAGATTTCTAAAAATGGCGAGCCAGCATCAAGCAGCTTTTCTACGCGCTGGCGTGGTAGCAGCTTGCCACGAGACAAATGGCGCTCGCAGGCAACGGGGCCACCACCTTGTTCGATTTGGCTGAGTTTTAGTTTTAGGTCATCGACAAGTGCAACCATGCCATCAGACTTGGCTTTAAACTCATCACTGCGGGCATTAATACGGCTAGTTAATTGCGTCACAACTCATATCCTTTATGAAGCAAGTGCTGCGAGCGCGTAACCAAGTGGAAAGGGGAAGTCTTAGTCACGCGCCGCATTGCACTTATATGTGGCTAATGCAGTATTTGGCAGCGGTTACCGCTGCTTCTATTTATTGGTTTTGAATTAGTACTTGTATTGGTACTTCTATTTGTACTAATTGGGGCACTCATTTCACGTGCATCCTAACAAGTGCATGTGAACGAGTGCCTGGATCTTAGCGTTTATTTAGATTCGTTATATAGCTCTCGGCCAATCAGCATACGGCGAATTTCTGATGTGCCTGCGCCAATCTCATAAAGCTTGGCATCACGCAACAGTCGCCCTGTAGCGTACTCATTGATGTAGCCGTTACCGCCTAATAGCTGAATAGCATCGAGCGCCATTTTGGTGGCTAGCTCTGCGCTGTATAAAATGGCGCCAGCAGCGTCTTTACGGGTGGTTTCACCGCGGTCACATGCTTGAGCTACGTTGTAAACATAGGCTTTAGCTGCATTCATACCCGTGTACATGTCAGCGAGTTTGCCTTGTACCAGTTGGAATTGACCAATAGATTTACCGAACTGCTCACGCTCATGAATGTATGGCACGACTATGTCCATACAAGCATTCATAATGCCTAGCGGACCACCAGACAGCACAACGCGCTCATAATCTAAGCCGCTCATCAGCACTTTAACGCCATTGTTTAGGCCGCCTAGAATGTTCTCTTCTGGTACTTCACAATCTTCAAATACCAGCTCACAGGTGTTTGAGCCACGCATGCCGAGCTTGTCTAGCTTTTGCGCTGTGCTAAAGCCTTTAAAGGTTTTCTCAATAATGAATGCGGTTATGCCGTGTGGGCCTTTGTCGAGGTCGGTTTTGGCGTAAACAACCAGGGTATCGGCATCAGGACCGTTAGTGATCCACATTTTGTTGCCATTTAGAATGTATTTGTCGCCTTGTTTGCGGGCAAATAACTTCATTGATACCACATCAGAACCCGCATTAGGCTCGCTCATCGCAAGCGCGCCAATATGCTCACCGCTAATAAGTTTTGGTAGGTACTTGGCTCTTTGCTCGTCGTTGCCGTTGCGGTTAATTTGGTTTACACATAGATTTGAGTGGGCGCCATAGCTTAGGCCGATAGAAGCAGAAGCCCGTGAAACTTCTTCCATAGCGACAACATGCGCTAAGTAGCCCATGCCTGCTCCGCCAAACTCTTCTGGGACAGTCACACCAAGCAAGCCCATTTCACCTAGCTTTGGCCACATGTGATTCGGAAAGGCATTTTGCTGGTCAACTTGCTCTGCAATTGGCGCGATTTCGTTGCTAGCAAAGCTGGCTACGGCGTCGCGCAGCATGTCGATATCTTCACCTAAACCGAAGTTTAGGCTTGAGTATAGTGATGTCATTGCTTGTGTCCTGTTGAAAGTGTACTGCTTTTGTTAGTACTTAATTTATTTGTAGTTTTAGTTGAGGGCTTCGCTCTTTGGTGGCGTTTAGCCCTATTTTGTCATTGTTTTTTATTGTTATCTTTTAACGCTATTTGTTGTCTAAATATTTGGTGTTAAGGGTCTTACTAAGGTGTCTTTAATGAGCACTTTTATTAGTTACTTTTCTACCCGTTTTTATCTTTTTGCTGTTGCTGTCTATTTACTCGCAGTCTCTAAGGCATCACGACATTGCTGCTCTGCTGAGTTCAGCTCCATCAATACCACTTTAATGTCGTCCATTTGCTGCTGCAGCGCGGCTTTCTTTTCATGTACTAGTTCGAGCATGGTGTTTAGCTGAGTCGTACTGGTCTTGTCGGCATCGTAAAGTTCAAACAAGCGGCGCGTTTCAGCCAGTGAGAAGCCAAGACGTTTACCACGTAGAATGAGTTTTAGACGTACTCTATCTTTCAGGCTGTAAATTCGGGTTTGCCCGCGACGTTTTGGCTTGATCAAGCCTTGATCTTCGTAGAAACGAATACTACGAGTGGTGATATCAAACTCTTTTGATAAGTCACTTATGGAATAGGTCGATTGCTGGGAAATGCTTGTACTCATCAGGGCACCAAAAATGTTTCTTTTGATGCAAGATATATGAAGTTTACGTAAAGGTAAAGTTTGCGCAGGA
The DNA here is from genome assembly GCF_012263345.1 of Shewanella sp. WXL01. Taxonomy (NCBI): domain Bacteria; kingdom Pseudomonadati; phylum Pseudomonadota; class Gammaproteobacteria; order Alteromonadales; family Shewanellaceae; genus Shewanella; species Shewanella sp. WXL01. Next base: position 440,157 of record NZ_JAAIKQ010000003.1, read on the forward strand.
GTTTGTGTTGTGCAAGTGTTAATTCAAGTTGCCAGTTAAACAGTGTTCTAAGATAAAGCTATTATTAATTAATGTATTGCGGCTAATTTCAAATGGAAGTTAAGTGCTGTTTAGTACTTGCTGATGTATGAATTCAGGCAATAGTGTACTGTCTTATCCCTAAGTCTAATAGGGTTAATGGTTGAAATTTGCTCATAATCAGTTACTAAGCGAAGTCAAAATTCAAAGTGTTAAGTCATGAGTTTATTAATTCTGCAGTAGATTAGGTGGTGAGCATGGATCAAGGATTAGAGTTACATACCCGCTCAATTGAGCAACCAGAAGCGTTTTGGGGTGAAGCTGCCAAATTAATAGATTGGCAACGCAATGCCGAGCAGGTGCTGGATTCATCCGCTGCGCCGTTATATCGCTGGTTTAGCGGCGGAGCCTTAAACACTTGCTATAACGCCGTTGATCGTCACGTAGAAGCAGGGCGTGGTGAACAGATTGCAATTGAGTATGTGAGTCCTGTTACTGGACATAATCGCTCTATTAATTACTTAAGCTTGCAAAAACAAGTGGCGCGTCTGGCCGGATTGCTTAAATCATTGGGTGTGGAGAAGGGTGACCGAGTTGTCATCTATATGCCTATGGTGCCAGAAACAGCCTTTGCTATGTTGGCTTGTGCTCGTATAGGTGCGATTCACTCTGTAGTGTTTGGCGGTTTTGCTGCCAATGAGCTGGCTACGCGGATAAATGATGCTAAACCTAAAGTTGTGTTAAGTGCCTCTTGCGGCATTGAGCCTTCCGGCGTAGTGGCTTACAAGCCATTATTGGATGATGCACTAGCGCAAGCTAGTCACAAGGTTGATAACTGCGTGATTTTGGCACGGCCGCAATATCAGTGTGACTTAACTGATGGGCGTGACCTTGATTGGTATAGCGCTGTTGCTGACGCACCCGAAGCAGAGTGTGAAGTCATTGCCGCTACAGACCCGTTATATATTCTTTATACCTCAGGTACTACTGGCACACCTAAAGGCGTGGTGCGCGATAATGGTGGTCACGCTGTAGCGCTTGCCTGGTCAATGAGCCATATCTATAACATTGAAGCGGGTGATGTATTTTGGGCAGCGTCTGATGTTGGCTGGGTTGTGGGTCACTCTTACATCGTATACGGGCCGTTATTGGTGGGGGCGACCACGTTGTTGTATGAGGGTAAACCTGTAGGTACGCCTGATGCAGGTGCGTTCTGGCAAACCATTGCCAAGTATAAGGTCAAAAGCTTCTTTACTGCGCCTACGGCTATACGTGCAATTAAGCGTGAAGATCCAGATGGTGAGTTGATTAAACCGTATGACCTATCTTGCCTTGGGCAAGTGTTCTTAGCTGGAGAACGTTGCGATCCAGATACCCTTGAGTGGTGTCAAAGCAAGCTTGATAAACCTGTGATTGATCATTGGTGGCAAACCGAAACCGGTTGGCCTGTTGCTGCAAATCTGATGGGTGTTGCGCCTTTGCCGGTTAAGCCAGGCTCGCCGGCGCGAGCTGTACCGGGTTATCAAGTCGAGGTACTTGATGCTATGGGTGAACAAGTTGGCGCAAATGAGACTGGCAATGTGGTGATAAAACTGCCATTGCCGCCGGGCACTTTGCCAACATTGTGGCAAAACGATCAACGTTATCAAGATAGCTATTTAAGTATGTATGACGGCTATTACTTAACTGGTGATGCGGGCTACATAGATGAAGATGGCTATCTTTATATTATGAGCCGTATTGATGACATCATTAATGTCGCCGGGCATAGGCTGTCTACTGGGCGCTTTGAAGAGGTCTTGTGTCAACATGACTCAGTCGCTGAAGCTGCGGTTATTGGCGTAAGCGATAAGTTGAAAGGGCAGCTGCCGCTAGGGTTAGTGGTGTTAAAAGCAGGCGCAAGAGCCGATCACGATGTTTTATATAAAGAGCTATTAACTCTGGTTCGCTCTGAAATTGGCCCTGTAGCTGCATTTAAACTAGTCAGCGCAGTGCCTAAACTGCCTAAAACGCGATCAGGCAAAATCTTGCGCGCCACCATGCGTAAGATAGCCGACAATCAGGATTACAAAGTGCCAGCGACCATTGAAGACCCGCAAACCTTAGATATAGTGCAAAATACCCTAACGCGAATGGGTTACAGCAAGGCATTAACTCAAGCGGTAAGTTAACCAAAGCGTACAGCATATAAAAGCCATTGCTGCATTAACTGTAGCAACGGCTTTTTAAACTAAGAACAATGAAGCTTTAAGTGGGTACAAGAGGCGATGGTGCTTTATCTATGCGCTATCGTATTAATTTGCTGTGAGATTTTTACACCGTACTCAAACACCTCTCTCAAGTCGATTTGACGCTATTATCATCATTTGTAAAACAGATATATCGCTACAGATTACAATTGTTAGTGAGATGCATTATCGCTGGTAATTTAGTTACCAAAATCGCTATAATTGCGCCCCATTATAGAGTGCCCTAGAGGCATCACCCTCTGACCTGCGGAAAATAATCGAATGAATACCCACGCCCAAATGTCAAATATCGGGGTTATCGGCCTCGGTGTAATGGGAAAAAATCTCGCGCTTAATATCGCTGATAACGGCTACCATGTAGCCGTTTTTGACCTTGACCATCAAAAGGTTATCGCCACAGTTGAGCAAGAACAAGCTGAGCGTTTGGCAGACAAAGCGCCGCGCATGTTAGCTTGTAATAATATTTCAGAAATGCTCAATAATTTGGCTACTCCGAGAGTAATTGTGCTGTCTGTACCAGCTGGTGCTCCGGTTGATGGCGTGTGCCAAAGCTTAATTGAGGCAGGCATCGAGCCACAAGATATCGTGGTTGATACTGGTAACAGCTTATGGACCGATACGGTTGAGCGTGAGAAAAACTATCGCAGCCAATTCAAGTTCTTTAGCTCTGCGGTATCGGGCGGGGAAGTCGGTGCACGCTTTGGTCCATCGTTAATGCCAAGTGGCGATGAATCAGCATGGAAATATGTCGCACCCGTTTGGAGTGCAATTGCAGCTAAGGTCGATGCTGAAACAGGTTTACCGATAGAGCGTTTTGAGCCAGGTAACCCTGTGACTCAAGGTGAGCCATGTACTGCCTACATTGGACCTGCAGGTTCAGGCCATTATGTGAAAATGGTGCACAATGGCATTGAGTACGCCGATATGCAGCTTATCTGCGAAGCGTACCAGCTATTAAGTGAAGCTATAGGCTTATCGGCCCAGCAGGTAGGTGATATCTTCAAGCGTTGGAACCAAGGTAGTTTAAATAGCTACTTAATGGGAATTAGTGCTGAAGTATTGCAGCAGCAAGACCCGCTAACGGGTAAGCCGCTGGTGGAAATGATCCTTGATAAAGCAGGGCAAAAGGGCACCGGCTTGTGGACTGCTGTAAGCAGCTTACAAATTGGCTGCCCTGCACCAACTATTGCTGAAGCTGTATATGCGCGCGCTGTGAGCACTCAAAAAGACTTACGCGTGCAACTGCAACATAAGCTTGCAGGCCCGCAAGGGCTATCGTTAACAGATAGTGAAAAAGCAGAGTTTATCGACAACCTTGAAGCTGCATTGTATTGCGCCAAAGTGAGCTGCTATGCACAAGGGTTCCAGCTAATGGCAATGAATGCCAAAGAGCAAGGCTGGACGCTAAACTTCGCTGAGATTGCAAAAATCTGGCGTGCAGGCTGTATTATCCGCGCAACCTTCTTACAGTCTATTACCAAGGCTTATCAACAAGACCCGCAACTAGCTAACTTGCTAATGGCTGACTCGTTCAATCAAACCATTGCTGAAAAACACCTAGGTTGGCGTAAAACCGTTGCGCAAGCTGTAATGGCAGGTATTCCTGCGCCGTGTATTAGTTCAGCGCTGGCTTATTACGACAGCTACCGCTGTGAAACATTGCCTGCAAATTTGCTTCAAGGTCAACGTGACTTCTTTGGTGCTCATACATTTGAGCGTACCGATAAGCCAGCGGGTGAGAAGTATCATCTAGACTGGAGCGCGCCGCAGCGAACCTTATCTAAGCTGTAATCGATTAGATGATATTTAAATAAAAAACGCCTCGATTTTCGAGGCGTTTTTTTAGGGGTATTCTAATTTCGGTTAATGACCAATAGTGAAGGCTAACCCTACACTAAATAAGGCGCTGAACGTCATAGTGAGTTTGGCTGTTTGCCCAAGTATTGGGTTAAGTGCTTCGCCAGTATTATCTTGAAATGCCTGACTTAGGTTGCGGGCAATAATCAGTGAAACCCCAGCTAGCAGCACGGGTAAGCCTTTTAAATAACCTAAAAAGAAGCCGCCAATGATAATGGCAAATGGCAGGTACACTAGGCTTTGGTAAAGTACTTTCGCTTGCGCTTCACCAATTCTCACGGCCAGCGTGTTTTTACCTGCTTTAGTATCAGTATTAATGTCGCGAGTGTTGTTCACCAGCATGATCGCGGCATTAAAAAAGCCAATAGCGCTACCCAGTAACCAGGCGCTGAGGCTGGTGGTGCCTGCTTGCAAGTAATAGCTGCCTACCACGGCAACCAAACCGAAAAACACAAATGCTGCGACTTCGCCTAAGCCATGTGATGCCAATGGGTAAGGGCCGCCACTGTAGCAAAGTGCACCAAGCATGGACGCTGCTGCCAAAATCGCAATCGGCCAGCCGCCATGAATAATAAGATAAAAACCCACAGCAAATGCGAGCAATAGGGTAATAATCATACCGTTGCGCACCGCTGTTGGAGACAACATGCCGCTTTGAGTTACCCGGGTTGGGCCAAGACGCTCATCGGTGTCGATGCCGTTTTTAAAGTCAAAATAGTCATTGGCGAGGTTGACTGATATTTGCAGTAGCACACCACAAAGCATAGATATGGTGGCAATAAACCAACTAAATTGCTCAAGCTCAATTGCGAGCATGTTACCGATTAATAAAGGGCCAATCGCCGCAGGCAAAGTGCGCGGGCGAATAGCAAGAAGCCAAGGTTGAATCATTTACGCATAAGAAAGATGAGTGAATATTAGTCGTTATAATAACAAAATATTGTCTTGTTTGCTTTGATGAAATAGTGCGCTTTATCACCAATTGTTAATTGAGGTTTATCCTATACCAATCAGTACAAGTATGTGATCATTCTTACTAGTTACTTCTTATTGATTAAGAAGGCTTATAACTTCGTTAAAAATTTTATAGGTAGAGCAACTAGCTGCAATTTCTGCCTTGTTCTAAGCGATTTTTCCCGCGTAACCTCTGCTCACACATTTATCCTAATTGGTATATCCGCATCAGAATGGGAATATCCCTATGATTAAGGTAATCTTAGCGGATAAGTCTATATTAATAGGATCAAAAATGAGCCAAGTACTCAATAACTTATTAACCATGCTTGATTTGGAGCAAATTGAAGTTGGGTTGTTTCGCGGGCAAACCGAGGATATAGGTTTTGGTCATTTGTTTGGCGGGCACATCATGGCGCAGGCGATGATCGCGGCTAAAAATACTGTCGATCCCAGTCGTAATATTCATTCTTTCCATTCTTACTTTTTGCGTGCAGGTGACGAGACTCAACCAATCGTTTATGAAGTTGAAAACATGCGTGATGGTGGAAGTTTTAGCGCAAGACGAGTAAAGGCTATTCAAAAAGGCGTGCCGATTTTCTTTATGTCTTGCTCGTTTCAATCTGAAGAAGCAGGATTTGATCATCAAAGCGAGATGCCGCAAGTGGCGGGGCCTGATGGTTTGTTAAATCAACAAGAGCTTGCTATGACGCTGCGAGATAAAATACCGCCGCATGTGTTAGAAAAGTTTGTGGCAGATAGCCCGTTTGAGATGCGTTTAGTTGAGCCTGCCGATATTGTGATGCCAAAGCAAACCAAACCTGAGCGTCATGTGTGGGTGCGAGCCAATGGCAATATTCCTAGTGATCACTCAATTCAAGAGTCATTATTGTCCTATGTGTCTGACTTTAACTTCTTAGTGACTGCAGCTCAGCCTCATGGTGTATCCTTCTTAACGCCAGGCATGAAGATGGCAACAATCGATCACGCTATGTGGTTCCACCGTCCATTTAATCTTGATGATTGGTTGCTTTATAGTATTGAGAGTACCAATGCGACTGGCGGTAGAGGTTTTGTAAAAGGTCAGTTCTTTGACCAGCAAGGTAACCTGGTAGCTTCGGCAACCCAGGAAGGTTTAATGCGAATGACAAACAAGGGAAAATAGCGTGAGAACTGCAATGAAGTTATTTAAGCCGATTTTACTATTAGCGTTAGTATTAGGGTTAACTGCTTGCGTCACGGTGAAGCCGGAAGAGCCTGTGGTGGTGAATGGTTTTGCTGGGTATTTGGAAGATGTCACCTTGCCACAGGGGAGCACCATTAATATAGCGGTAATCGACTTCGACACTCCGGGCGCGATTATTGCGCAAAAGAATTTTGATATTGTGCGGGCGCCAGTGCCGTTTAAGTTTATCTTTAAGAAAGAGATGATTGACTCAAGCGTCAATTATGGCGTGGTGGCGATGATCAGTTATAACGGCCGCGTACTGTTTCAAACCTACGACAAATTTGAAGTCATCAACAACGGTAAGCTCACCACTGAAGTATTGATGAAACCTGTAAAGTAAGGCCAGACAATCACTTCGAGCTAGTTCACACATTCATCGTTTAGCCATTGATTATATTTTCTGGCGAACGATAATGTGTGCCCCTTGTTTTAATCTGTTAGGTCATCCCCTTGGCTGGCGCAACCTCACCTTCGCAACCAATTAATCCTAAACGTCTCACCTGGGCGCTCTGTTTAGCCTCTGTCGTCATTTATATCAACCTTTATACCTTGCAAGGCATGTTGCCTTTGATCGCCGAGCATTTTGATGTAACAGGCGCCAACGCCACACTTATTCTTTCGGTGACCAGTTTTAGTTTGGCATTTTCACTGCTTATGTATGCGGTGTTATCTGACAGAGTAGGGCGGCTATTACCTATGGTAGTCAGTTTGTGGGCTTTGGTGCTGTCAAACTTGCTATTGATCTGCGCCAATGAGTTTGAAACCTTGATGCTGGTGCGACTGGTTCAAGGTGTGCTTTTAGCGGCCGTACCTGCGATTGCGATGGCTTATTTTAAAGAGCAATTGCCAGCAGAGTTTATGTTAAAAGCCGCAGCAGTTTACATTATGGCTAATAGCTTTGGTGGTATTTCAGGGCGGATATTTGGTGGCCTGATGGCGCAGCACTTAGATTGGCAGCAGTCGATGATAATGATGTTTACTGTGACCTTGATTGGCGTGGCTGTTGTGACTTATCTATTGCCGCGCTGTGAAGTGAGGCCTGAAAAGCAGCAATTGCCCATTATTGAAAAAATGCGCTACGACCTAAAAGGTTTTGTATTGCATTTGTCTGACTCACAAATGCGCTTGGTGTACCTGATTGGCGGTCTCGCATTTATGATGATGGTTAATCAATTTAGCTTTATTCAGTTGCATTTGATGGAGTCGCCATATTCCCTTAGCCGTTTCGCCGCAACCTTGATTTTTTTGTGCTATTTAAGCGGTTCAGTCTCGTCTTATTCATCGGCGCGGCTGATCATGAAGTACGGTACTACCAAGCTGTTTAAGCTTGCATTAGCCTTGATGCTCATCGGTAGTTTAATTACGCTGCATGACACCTTGCTGTGGATTGTGGTTGGCTTTTTAGTGACCGCCAGTGGTTTCTTTTTAGCTCACAGTTGTTGCAATAGCTTTGTTGCTGTAAGGGCAACGGCTCATCGAGCTAAAGCGACATCATTATATTTATGTAGCTATTACTTAGGTGCGGCGCTCGGCGGTCCATATTTAATGGTTTTTTGGCAACAAAATAAATGGGATGGGGTAGTGCTAGGTTCAATGGTGCTGATAGCTTTGATGCTGGTGGCCATTGCGCGAATAACTTATTTAGAGCGTCTAGTTAAAGCTCAGTCTATCTAAATTTCACTATTGGCTAAATACATCGAAGATATGGGCGAGTGCCCTGATAAAAAAGAGATAATTAAGCGTTTATGTAAAGCCAAGTCTATGCAGTTAGGCTTGGCTTTTTTATTTGTGCAGCGAGGTATTTTGTTAGAGGTGTTCGCTCATAGGCATTTGCTTAATCAAAACCACTAAAAATCTTTAGTTGAATCCAATCGTAAGAATGCAGCGGCCAGCCTTGTTTCTACAAAATTAGCATTAAGTAAGGTAGCTGGTATGGTTGGATCAAGGTTATAAACTGCGGCGGAGAAATTTTATAGACGCAAATGTGCTGAGGCTTTTATTAAGCTTTATAACGGGATAAGGGAAATATGGTGGTCGCTACTGGGCTCGAACCAGTGACCCCCTCCTTGTAAGGGAGGTGCTCTCCCAGCTGAGCTAAGCGACCTGGGATACTTATCTATCAAAGATTGATAGTAAGATTTTTTATGAGATTTGAATTCATCGCTTCAACATACCAAGAAGATATGGTGGTCGCTACTGGGCTCGAACCAGTGACCCCCTCCTTGTAAGGGAGGTGCTCTCCCAGCTGAGCTAAGCGACCTGGGATAAATTCGACTAAAAACTTAGTCTAGTGATAGTTAATATGGTGGTCGCTACTGGGCTCGAACCAGTGACCCCCTCCTTGTAAGGGAGGTGCTCTCCCAGCTGAGCTAAGCGACCTGGGATATTAATCTATCAAAAAGGTTTTAATGCCATCTTCTACCAAAGAATGGTGGTCGATACTGGGCTCGAACCAGTGACCCCCTCCTTGTAAGGGAGGTGCTCTCCCAGCTGAGCTAATCGACCTGGGACCTTTTTATAGTGCAGAACATGGTGGTCGCTACTGGGCTCGAACCAGTGACCCCCTCCTTGTAAGGGAGGTGCTCTCCCAGCTGAGCTAAGCGACCTGGGATATCCTGCAAATCATTTCATTAGTGAAATGATGGTGGTCGCTACTGGGCTCGAACCAGTGACCCCCTCCTTGTAAGGGAGGTGCTCTCCCAGCTGAGCTAA
>NZ_JAAIKQ010000003.1:449236-641719 GCF_012263345.1 Shewanella sp. WXL01
TCGATACTGGGCTCGAACCAGTGACCCCCTCCTTGTAAGGGAGGTGCTCTCCCAGCTGAGCTAATCGACCTCGCTGTGTGGGACGGTATTATAGGGATGAAGCAAAAGCTGTCAACGACTTTTCTAAAAAAAGCGTGTAGTCGAATTAAAAATGCGCAGCTTGCAGCATCATTGTGCATTGCTGTTGGTAAAATGCGCAAACATGGTCACAACAACATCTTGAGTTGATGGCGAACACCTTAATGGCGGTTGCTATCCGCTCGTTCTAGCCTAGTTCTGTCTCGAAATAGAGTGTAATAGAGATAGTTGAAGTCTTATTCAGCTGCCGCTTTGCTTACTCATTTTACATTTGGCTGTAAATTTGGCCTGTAAATATGGAAAGTCACCATTCCTCTCATCAACTACGTTGGTGATGTTCAAGTTAAATGCTTAGAGAGTGGAAAGGGGATATTCGAGCGATGTAAAGCGTGAACGCGGACAGTGGATATGGCGCGCTAGCATCAACTAACAATTGATAGTGAAATTTAATTTACTGAGTCAAGTTTTGCCTGGCTTGAGCACGCAGTTTGTACTTTTACGTTTTCCATCACCTTTATAGGCTGCTAGAATAGCGGCTACTTTTTTACACATATCAACTTGTTTATCGCTATTGATGACAATAGTCATGATAAACAGGCTATCTACTAGGGTCAGTTTTCAATTATGACAACCAAGACGCGTTTCGCTCCTAGCCCAACCGGCTTTTTACACGTAGGTGGTGCACGTACTGCACTTTATTCATGGCTATATGCAAAAGCAAACCAAGGTGAGTTTGTTTTACGTGTAGAAGATACCGACATTGAGCGTTCGACTCCTGAAGCTGTTGCAGCAATTCTTGAAGGTATGGAGTGGTTAGGCCTTAATTGGGATGAAGGTCCATACTACCAAACTAAACGTTTTGATCGTTACAACGAGATCATCGCGCAGATGCTAGAAGAGGGCACGGCATATAAGTGTTACTGTTCTCGAGAGCGTATTGAAGCTATGCGTGAAGAGCAAGCTGCTAATGGTGAAGCGCAAAAGTATGACGGTCACTGTCGCGATCTCGAACCTCGCGATACTGACGAGCCTTATGTTATCCGTTTTAAAAACCCAACCAAAGGTAGCGTAGTATTTGATGACCATGTACGTGGTCGTATTGAATTTGCTAACGACACCTTAGATGACTTAATCATTGCTCGTAGTGACGGTACGCCTACTTATAACTTCTGTGTTGTTGTTGATGATTGGGATATGGGTATTACTTGTGTTGTTCGTGGTGAAGACCACATCAACAACACCCCGCGTCAAATTAATATTCTTAAAGCACTAGGTGCGCCAGTTCCTGAGTATGCCCATGTATCTATGATTTTAGGTGACGATGGTGCCAAGCTTTCTAAGCGTCATGGCGCTGTTGGTGTAATGCAATACCGTGATGACGGTTATCTGCCAGAAGCGCTACTAAACTATTTAGTACGTTTAGGTTGGTCGCATGGCGATCAGGAAGTCTTCTCTGTTGAAGAAATGACTAACTTATTTAAGCTTGAAGATATTAATAAGGCAGCATCAGCTTTTAATACAGAAAAGCTAAACTGGTTAAATCAGCACTATATTAAAGAATCTGATCCAGCTCATGTTGCTAAGTACCTAGAATGGCACATGCAAGATCAAAACATCGATACAGCAAATGGTCCTGCATTAACCGAGATTGTGACCGCACTTTCAGAGCGTGCTAAAACACTAAAAGAGTTAGCCGCTTCTAGCCGTTACTTCTATGAAGACTTTGCTGAGTTCGATGCAACTGCCGCTAAGAAGCATTTACGTGGTGTCGCACTTGAGCCGCTACAAGTGATGCTGAAGAAATTAGCTGAGTTGCCAGAGTGGACTGTTGAAGCTATTCATCAGGCGATTCAAGATACTGCTGCTGAATTAGAAGTGGGTATGGGTAAAGTGGGTATGCCGCTACGTGTCGCTGTAACAGGCGCAGGTATGTCTCCAGCGGTAGATTTGACCATATTCTTGGTTGGAAAGGCCCGTTCTGAACAAAGAATCTCCAAAGCGATTGAATTTGTAGCAGACAGAATAAATTCTTAAAAAACGTATTGACAGTTTTGGGTAGGCTGCATAGAATGCGCCTCGCAGTTGAGACACATCGTGAGAAACATCTCGCAGCGTATCCAAACTGATTTAGTAAATGTGGGGCCTTAGCTCAGCTGGGAGAGCGCAACACTGGCAGTGTTGAGGTCAGCGGTTCGATCCCGCTAGGCTCCACCACTAAATCCTCTCCGAGGTAGCGTCAAATCTTAGCCTACAGGATTTTTCGAGTATTCACTCTCTGTGGAGTATAAGCACAGAACGGTATGTCCCATTCGTCTAGAGGCCTAGGACACCGCCCTTTCACGGCGGTAACAGGGGTTCGAATCCCCTATGGGATACCACTTATTCTTGAGTGGTTGACTGCAAAGTTAACGATTCGATAGCGTTGATATTTAGCCTACAGGTATCAATGAGTATTCACTCTCTGTGGAGTATAAACACAGAACGGTATGTCCCATTCGTCTAGAGGCCTAGGACACCGCCCTTTCACGGCGGTAACAGGGGTTCGAATCCCCTATGGGATACCAATTCTTTTCTTTTGAAAAGAACTTAAAGCCACCGCGAGGTGGTTTTTTTGTGTCTGAATTCCGGGGTATTAGAGGGTAAGGACACCGCCCACTCATTTTTCAAGCCGCGGTAACAGGGGTTCGAATCCCCTATGGGATACCAATTCTTTTCTTTTGAAAAGAACTTAAAGCCACCGCGAGGTGGTTTTTTTGTGCCTGAATTCTGTGGGGGGGGGCAGGGATAAGGACACCGCCCACTCATTTTACAAGCCGCTGTAACAGGGGACGAATCCCTATGGGATACCAATTCTTTTCTTTTGAGAAGAACTTAAAACCACCGCGAGGTGGTTTTTTTGTGCCTGAATTCTGGGGCAGGGGTAAAGACATCGCCCACTCATTTTACAAGCCGCGGTAACAGGGGGAGAATCCCCTATGGGATACCAACTCTTTTCTTTTAAAAAGAACTTAAAGTCACCGCGAGGTGGTTTTTTTGTGCCTGAATTCAAGTGAGTTAAGGGGTAACGACACCGCCCACTCATGTTACAAGCCGCGGTAACATGAGCTTAATCATGCAGACTATTTACTCTAATCTCTAACCTATGTAGCTTATATTGTTAATGACTAAACTGATGGAATCGCTATGAGGAACAGCCAATGGACAGTGGCAAACTGGCGGAGTTAACAACCCTTTTGTTAGTGCCTGTGTATTTGTTGCAAGGCAAATGGGTGCGCTTTAAAACCAACAAATTGCCAGAGCCTGATGGTGTAAGACACGGGCTTGTTGGTAGTGGTAAGCCATTAAGCGTCATGATTATTGGTGACTCCGCAGGCGCTGGTGTTGGGGTGGCTGAGCAGCAAGATGCTCTATCGGGGCAGTTAAGCCAAGCGTTATCTCAACATCATCAAGTACAATGGCAACTGCATGCTCAAGATGGCGATACATCGACTCAGTTAGTCGCACGGCTTGAACAAGTTGAGGAGTTCAAGGCGGACTACGTGGTGATCTCGATTGGTGTTAATGATGTCACTAAACGTACTAGCTCACAGCAATGGCTCGCTAATCTAGAAGCTATTATTTCACTGCTACAGACCAAGTTTTCAGCCAAACACATATTATTTACTGCCATTCCGCCTATTCATCAATTTCCAGCCTTACCTAATCCGCTTAGGTGGTGGTTAGGTCAGCGTGCTTTTAAGCTCAATCATATACTTGAGCGCAACAGCCAGCTGCATAATAAAGTTCACTTTGAGTCGATCCCATTCCCATTTGAAGCAAAGCTCATGGCCGCTGACGGATTCCATCCAGGTAAAGAGGCGTACCATTTGTGGGGCAAATACATGGCGCAGCGTATCAGTCAACTTGCCCAAGATGAGTTGATACAGGATGGCAATTCACAAGACTCGATTGAAACAGCTGAGTTATATCAACCTCATATGGAAGTAAGCTAACAAGGCAGTAAGCTAACTGGTATTAAACTAGCCTAGGCTAGGGAAGGTAAAAAGGGCTGGGCGAGCCAACGAAATTCATTGCGCGTTTTTATGGATATAAGTGAGCTAGCTATGAGTTAATACATATGAGTATCAGCTAGCTCACCAATTAATTTGGCTTGAATCGCGAGCGCTAATCTATGCCTAAAAAGCCACCAGTTTGATGTGACCACAGCTGAGCGTAAATTCCACCTGATTCGATGAGTTGTTGATGCGTGCCTTGCTCAACAATTTCGCCTTTATCTAACACGATTAACCTATCCATTGCTGCAATGGTTGATAAACGGTGGGCGATGGCGATTACCGTTTTGCCTTCCATTAGCTGATACAAGGACTCTTGAATCGCTGCTTCGACTTCACTATCGAGCGCTGATGTGGCTTCATCTAAGATGAGGATGGGGGCATTTTTTAGCAGTACACGAGCAATTGCAATACGCTGACGTTGCCCGCCAGACAGCTTAACGCCGCGCTCACCTACCTGAGCATCTAGCCCGACGTTCCCATGGGGATCAGTGAGACCATCGATAAAGTCTGCGGCTTGTGCTTGCTTAATCGCTTGCATAAGCTGAGCTTCGCTTGCCTTTGGATCGCCGTAGAGAATGTTTTCTCTAATTGAGCGGTGCAGCAAAGAGGTGTCTTGGGTCACCATGCCGATATTGGCGCGCAGCGAGTCTTGAGTCACGTCAGTTAAACCTTGACCATCAATACTAATAGCGCCATCTTCAACATCATGAAAACGCATCAAAAGATTTACCAAGGTAGATTTACCAGCGCCAGAACGGCCAACCAGACCGACTTTCTCGCCAGGCTTGATATTAAGGTTTAGGTTATCAATCACGCCGCCTTTTTCACCATAGTGAAAACTCACCTGACGAAAATCTATTTCACCTTGTTGGACATTAAGCTCTGGAGCATCGACTTTATCTTGAATCGCGATGGGTTTAGACAAGGTATTCATACCATCGGTAACTGTACCAATATTTTCAAACAGTGAGCTAATTTCCCACATGATCCACTGCGACATACCATTAAGTCTTAATGCTAGGCTCACAGCGATAGCAATAGCACCTACCGTAATGGCGTTATCTGCCCATAGGTAGATTGAAATCGCAGCTATGGTAAATGCCAGCAAATAGTTAATTACCTGTACAGACACGTTAATCACAGTGACCAGGCGCATCTGCTTATATACGGTTTTTAAAAACAGCATCATGCTGTCTTGGGCGTAATCCGCTTCTTGCTTGGTATGGGAGAACAGCTTCACGGTTGAAATGTTGGTATAGCTGTCCACAATACGGCCGGTCATGGTTGAGCGCGCATCAGCTTGCTCGGCTGATACTTTCTTAAGCTTCGGCACCAGTAAATATTGAATACCAATATAGGCGAATAGCCAAACCAGCATAGGCAGCATTAAACGAATGTCTGCCGCGGCAATCATCACCAACATTGAAGTGAAATAAACTAGGATATACATCAGCACATCCAGTAATTTCATCACACTCTCACGCACCGCGAGCGAAGTTTGCATGACCTTGGTTGCCACGCGACCTGCAAAATCATCCTGATAAAAGCTAATACTCTGTTTAAGTAGATAACGATGTGCTTGCCAACGAATCGCCATCGGGTAGTTACCTAATAGTCCTTGATACACAACCGATGCATGCAGCCACACTAGTGTTGGGATAACCACTAGAACAGTAACCGACATAGTGATCAGGGTTGTGGACTCATCTTGCCACAGGGTTTGCGGATCTTTTGTAACTAACCAGTCAACCAGTTGTCCCATAAACCCAAAAAGCGATACCTCTAAAATCGCCAAAGTGGAAGTGAGAATCGACATAATAATTAACAGCTTGCCAAAGCCTTTGGTGTAATGACGGCAAAACGCAATTAAAGTTTTTGGTGGCTGGCTGGGCTCTTCACTTGGCAGGGGTTGAGTCAATGACTCAAAAAACTTAAACATAGACAACTCAAATTGATAGCGTGCAGTAATGGCTATATACCTTACCGTACTCGCCAATAAATTGTGACGATTAATTCACAAGTGTTACCAGTGAGTTGGTAGGGAAGTCTCTTTGATTGCGTGATGCTTGCCAATCTAACAGCTGAATTTAATTGAGTTCCGATTATGGCTAGTAGATTATGGCAAATCTCGTAGAATGAAAGCTAGTTGATTCATTTAACGCGGCTAGCCTCAGATATGTTTTGAGCTAGTATTTCAGTAGCTACTATTCCAGTAGCTTGTATTTCAGGAGCTTGTATGTCTGAAGCCTCTTCTTCCATAGAGCATCAGTGTCATATCGCAGCAGATATTTGCCAGCGAGCGAGGTTAAGTCGCGATGCGCGTTTTGATGGCCGTTTTTTTACAGGCGTGTTTAGCACAGGTATTTATTGTCGCCCAATTTGCCCCGCGCCTGCACCACTAGAGAAAAACGTACGCTATTTCGACTCGCCAGTACAAGCTGCAAATGCTGGGCTTAGGCCTTGCCTTCGCTGCAGACCGGATAGTGCGCCTAATTCTCGCGCCTGGCTTGGAACCCAGGCGACCTTTAACCAAGCGGTTGAATTCATTGATCAAGGTGTTATGTCTGGCGATGACGGAATATCGATTGCTCAGCTCGCTGAGCAGCTTGCCATAACGCCGCGTTATTTAAATAAGCTGTTCAATACCCATATCGGTACTTCGGCCAAGCAATATGCGCTTTATCGTCAGGTTTTATTTGCTAAGCAGTTGTTGGTTGAGTCGCAATTGGCGATTACTGACATAGCCTTTGCTAGTGGCTTTAACAGTATTCGCCGCTTTAACGATGCATTTAAGAACATCCTGACACTTGCGCCAAGTGATGTGCGTAGGCAAGCAATTGCAGAGGAATCATCTGGTCAAATTACCCTAAAACTTAGTTATCGCCCGCCGTTTGCTTGGGACTACTTAATTGGTTTTTATCGGGTACGTCAGGTCGCAGGGATGGAGTGGGTCACAGGTGACTGTTACCGCCGCAGCTTCAATATCAGCGGAGTGATAGGGGTGATGACTGTGCATCATGATGCAGCTAAACATCGGTTATTGTTGTCAATCGAGCTAAATGACCCCAAAGATATCAGTCAATTGATGATGTTGGTCAGCCGAATTCGCCGTATGCTCGATGTTGATGCTGACATGGCGCAGATAGGACTAGGGCTGAGTAGTTATCAGGCGCTCGGCGCTGAGGTAACTCAGGGGATCCGCATTCCAGGTGTTCCAACTGCGTTTGAAGCGGCTTGCCGCGCTGTACTTGGGCAGCAAGTTAGCGTGACACAGGCCTGTAAATTGCTAAATACCTTAGTTGAGCACTATGGCGAGCGGGTGATGATTCAAGGGCAAAGCTACTTGCTGTTCCCAACAGCTAAACGTCTAGCTAATGCGTCTTTGAAGATGTTTAAAATGCCTAACAGCCGCAAGCAAGCGTTAATCGGACTTGCGCAATTTGTCGCTGAACATCCTGATGCTAAGGTTGAAGATTGGCTACAAGTAAAAGGTATTGGTCCGTGGACCATTGCCTATACTCAGCTACGTGGTGAGCAGCAACCCGATGTATTGCTGAGTTCAGACTTGGTGATTAAAAATGGTCTAAAGTGCTACCTAAAAAAGCAGCAATCAGAGATAAGCGCTAAGCGGTATCAAAAATTTGCAGATGAACTTGCAGCCAAGGTAAGCCCTTGGGGAAGTTACCTTACCTTGCAAATATGGCATCAAGCCACGCTAAACAGCGACAAAACGAGTGCCCCAGCCCACGAGCCGCGGAGCCCAACAAACAAGTAAGCCCAATGAACAAGTGAGCCAAAAGTGAATAAAACCACATCAACAAATACAACTGCAGCTGAAGCTCAACTTGAGAGCAAAGTTGATGCAGCTAATCCACAACTTAACGAGACGATTGTGAATTTAAACCCAGCGCAGTATCAAGCGCCGTTATTGCAAGCGCAGGTTGCGAGTCCTGTCGGCAAAATTATCATGCGCGCCAGCGAGCGGGGGCTGACTCATCTTACGATGGCATCCGTGTTAGCTGAGCCTGATGCAAATATCCAAACTGCATTGATTGAAGTTGAAGCGATTGCCAGCGGCAGCGCAGAAGCCATGTTTTTAACCCGCTTACACCTAATAAAAGCCATTAAACAACTACAGGAATATTTTGCTGGCCAGCGGGTGAGTTTTGACTTGCCGCTTGCTGCAAAAGGTACTGAATTTCAGCATCAGGTTTGGCAAGCCTTAGTCGACATGCCGTATGGAAGCTTTTGTAGTTACTCAGACATTGCTAAGCAGATAGCAAGACCAAAAGCGGTGCGAGCTGTAGGTGCAGCGAATGGGGCAAACCCGATAGCGATTATCGTGCCGTGCCATAGGGTGATAGGTAAAAGCGGTAAATTGACCGGTTACGCTCACGGTCTTGCGATGAAGCAATACTTGTTGGATCTTGAAGGGGTATAGCTGCTTACATCTGACTATTGCAGTTAACATCAATTGCAAATAAATAGTCATTGCTCAGTCATCTAAGGTAAAATAACGCGTTAATCTTTTGATAATGTGACCTTATATGACTTCAGCGCCAGCGAATTGTTTTGCAGACTTTCAATTACCTTCTTCACTAGTTGAGCGTTTAACTCAACTTGAATATAAAACGCCAACACCGGTGCAGCGACAGGCGATTCCAGCCATGCTGTCAGGTAAAGACGTATTGGTCGGCGCCAACACTGGCTCTGGCAAAACTGCAGCTTTCGCATTACCTATCATCACCCGTCATATCACAGGTGAGCTAACTAACGGCAAATCGAGTCAACCTCAGGGCAAAGGCAATCTTGTCTCAACTTTGGTGTTAGTGCCGACGCGTGAGCTTGCTAAACAAGTGGCGGATAACTTTGTCGCTTATGCCCAAAACTTAGAACGCAAAATTAAAGTCGTGTGCGTATTTGGCGGCGTATCAGCCAATCCGCAAATGCTCGCATTAAGAGGCGGCGCTGATGTAGTTGTGGCAACACCTGGGCGTTTACTCGATTTAGTTTCATCTAATGCGCTAAAACTCGACAAGGTGAAACACTTAATACTTGATGAAGCTGACAGATTACTGAGCTTAGGTTTTACTGATGAGCTCGGTGATATTCTCAAATTACTGCCTAAAACCAAGCAAACAGGTTTGTTTTCAGCAACCTTCCCTGATGAAGTGATGGCTCTTGCCAATAGCTTACTTAATGAGCCTACCACACTGTTTTTACAAAGCGCTGAGCAAAGCACTTTGGTTCAACGTGTGATGACGGTGAACAAAGATAAAAAAACCGCGCTTTTAGCGCACTTGATCAAAGAAAATAGCTGGCGTCAGGTGTTAATCTTTGCCAGTGCTAAGAAGACTTGTAATAACCTGGCGCAAAAGCTGGCTAAGCGCGGTATTACAGCGCAGGTTTTTCATGGCGACCAGGCCCAGGGCGCACGAACTCGCGTACTTGATGGCTTTAAGCAAGGTGAGATAGATGTGCTTATCGCCACCGATATTGCGGCTCGCGGTATTGATATTGAAAAGCTGCCAGTAGTAATTAACTTCGAGCTGCCCCGTAGCCCAGCGGATTATATGCACCGCATTGGTCGCAGCGGCCGTGCAGGCGAGGTAGGGCTTGCGGTGTCACTGATTAGTCATGATGAATATCATCACTTTAAAGTGATTGAAAAGAAAAATAAAATTCGCTTAGAACGAGAGCAAGTCGCGGGTTTTGAGGCCGATGAAAACCTCGAAGTTGAGCCAGTAGATAAGCCTATGGCAAAACCTGCTGGTACTGGTAAAAAGAAGCGCAAGAAAGTGCCTCAAGCCAATGAAAATATCTGGTCTCAAGCTAAGCCTAAGTCTTAGTTGATAGCTTAGTTATCAAGAGTTCAGATTAGTTTTAGTCATAAATGAGTAAGTCATCGCTTGCTTGTGATGTTTAACCAAGTTGCCAAAGAAGTCGTCGTTATGGAACATGTATTTTGGTTAGAAGAAGGTCAACTGGCTGGTCGCAGTGGACCAAATAAACACCCATGGGATCTGCAGCAGTTAAAGCAGGAAGGTTTTGCAGCAATTGCTTCTCTCAATGACGGTGCGGCGTGTGATAGCCAACAGCTAAAAACGCTCGATATTGCCCATCAGGTTTTTAATCTACCCGACAATATCCCACCCAAGCCTGAAGATTTAGCGGTTTGCGTTGAGTTATTACCGAAAGTCATCGCATTCATCGATGAGCAACGCCAGCAGGGTAAAACTGTGCTGTTACACTGCCGTTCGGGTATCAACCGCACTGAGTTAGTTATGGCTTACTATTTGATGAGAAACGGAGCTGCTCCCGTGCATGCTGTCAGCCAAACTCGAGTTGCTAGTGGGCTGGCATTTGACGCAGATGGTTGGGATCAATTTGTTTATGACGTGCTTTACGCGCTACAGTAATAGGTAATATTAAAACATCTACAACCAAGGGAAAGGAATGCTCGGCTTAGTAAAAACTTGCAGGTGCCTTATTCACTCAAGTCGTTTGTTGGTCGCAGTTGTTGCTTTGTCTTGGTTATCTGCCTGCCAAACACACCATGTTTATCCCACCGCGCCTTTAGAATATAAACTAGCCAAACCGACAAGCTCGCGGCTAGTTGACTATTATAATCGCGTGTTAGCCACCACTGAGCTAACTGAATCAAATACTGCAATTTACCCCTTGTCTGATGGATTAGATGCGTTTACTGCTCGTCTTGTGAGCATTGAGGCGGCGCAGGTTTCGATTGATGTGCAGTATTATATTTATCGCAATGACGAAACTGGCACATTGTTAACCTGGTATTTGTACAAGGCTGCCGAGCGCGGCGTTCGCGTGCGGATTTTGCTTGATGACATGACTACAGGTGCACTTGGCAATGGCTTAGCTGCGTTGGTGCGTCATCCCAATATTTCCATTCGAGTATTTAACCCTGCGCACTATCGTGAACGTCGAACCTGGTCATTTGTGACCGACTTTGGGCGCATGAATCATCGTATGCATAACAAATCGCTTACTGTTGACAATATGCTGAGCATTGTTGGCGGGCGTAATATTGGCGATGAATATTTCTCGGCTAATGAAGCTGTGGAGTTTGGTGATCTTGATGTGTTTATGATGGGCGCTGCAGTAGATGAAGTGAGCGATCAATTTGATTTGTATTGGAACTCATCGCAAGTTCGCCCCGTCGAGCAACTTGAAGAAAAGTCTATTGATGCCGTTGAACTGTTCGAGACCCATGCTGCGCTACAAGCCTTTCAGCAAAGTTTACCTGAGAATCAGTATGTACGACGCTTAGTGACGACGCCCATGCTGGAGAAGTTACTCAATCAAAGAGTTAACTGGTATACCGTCGATGCTGAAGTTATTTTCGACCCACCAAATAAGCTCCACACTCACCTTAATCAAGGCATTTTAGTTGACGATTTAGCGACTTTTTTCAGTGCGGCAGAGGAGCAGGTACTCATTATCTCGCCTTATTTTGTGCCGACTCAATCTGGTGCTGATGAACTCGTCTCTTGGGCCAAATCGGGCGTGGATATTACCGTGGTGACCAATAGTTTAGCCGCAACAGATGTATTGGCGGTGCACTCAGGGTATCAGCAGTATCGTCAGCAACTGATTGAAGGCGGAATTAAACTCTATGAGTTAAAGGCAGATTTAACCCGCAAGTACAAACAAGCTGAAGCAAAAATGTTCCAGGGAAGCTCGCGCTCGAGTTTACACGCCAAGTCATTTGTAGTGGATGATGAGGCGATATTTATTGGCTCATTTAATTACGATCCACGCTCGGCATGGCTTAATACAGAAATGGGCGTAATTATTTACGACAAGCCATTTAGCAAGAAGTTTTTGACAGGGTTCTATCATGATTTGCCGTCAAAGGTTTATCAGGTAAAAGTTGAAGACAATAAGTTGGTTTGGCTTGACCTTGTATCAGGCGAGCGTCATTACAAGGAACCCAATACAAGTCTTTGGCAGCGCTTTATGGCAAGCTTTTTATCCTGGCTGCCGATTGAATCTCATTTGTAGTTTGTCTTTGCATTAGTTCTTGTATTAGTCCTTATATAAGTAACCTAGCAAACTTGCGTTGTAGCTCGCAGCAATTAGGCAGCAGGCAGTGCTATAGTTAAACGGTACGATGAACAAAAGGGCAGCGAATGACAAGTTTAGCCGATGTGAGTGCCGCTTCTGGTAGCAGAGCTTCAAATAAACCCGCTAATAAGGCGAGCCAGTCTCAAGGTTTGCTGCTATTTAAACTAAATCATACTCAACTCTTTGCACTCGGCACCCTTAAAATTCGCGAGTTAGTACCATTTACTCCTCTAACCAAACTGCCTAATTCTCACAGTGCAATTAAAGGTACAGCGACAGTGCGTGGCAGCACTATTCCTGTTATCGATATGGCGCAGGCCATTGGTTTTAAAAGCGTAGATGACAACGAGTTAGACAAGTGTTACATCATCATCACTGACTGTCAGCGAATGCTAATTGGCTTTATTGTGCGCAGTATTGAAAAAATCATTGAATGTAATTGGCGCGATATTATGCCGCCATCGAGCACATTAGGATCAAACGCATACCTCACTGGCGTAACTCGTGTGGACGAGCGTATTGTGCAGTTGCTTGATGTTGAGTTATTGCTGTCGAAAATATTCCCTGACGATCCTACGGCTAACCGTCCTATTTTGACTGATGTGCAACGAGAGCAGCTTAAACCTCTGAATATTTTGCTGGTTGATGATTCTATGGTTGCGCGTAAGCAACTGTCTGATGCGCTTGATTCCTTCAATATTCCCTATC
The DNA here is from genome assembly GCF_012263345.1 of Shewanella sp. WXL01. Lineage (NCBI taxonomy): Bacteria > Pseudomonadati > Pseudomonadota > Gammaproteobacteria > Alteromonadales > Shewanellaceae > Shewanella > Shewanella sp. WXL01. The sequence continues at coordinate 462,172 of NZ_JAAIKQ010000003.1, forward strand.
AGGTGACCTCAGATGGCCATGAGGCGCTCGCAATGATGAAGCAAAGCGCCGCTGACAATAAAGCCATTGATATTTTAGTGAGCGATATTGAAATGCCCGGGCTTGATGGTTACGAGTTAGCCTTTGAGGTCAAAAACGATGCTGCCATTGCTAAGGCTTACATTATTTTGCACACCTCTCTTTCAAGTGAAATTAGTGTAAGTCAGGCAACCCAGGTCGGTGCTAATGAGGCGTTAACTAAGTTTGATGCCCGTGAACTGATCGATGCCATGTTACGTGGCGCACAGAGTTTCCAATCTACTGACTGATCTCACTTATAAATCATTCCCTGCTGCCACAATGTTGGTGTAATGTACCTTGGTTGCAACATTGAGGTTATTTTCAATAGTCATTGTGGTGAATACCTAGACTTAGGTTGTTGCAACCTGATATAGATCAGGTCTAGATAAACTAGTGTTTGTCTGTTTAATAAAATTTGCTCCACCAAAAAATATAATAAATCGAAGGTCAATCAATGAATCAAAATAACTCGCTACTAGCTCGTATTGCTAGTGGTAGTCTCGTCTTACAAATTATCGGTGGTATCGTTCTTGGTGTGCTACTGGCTTCGGTATCTGCTGAATACGCCAAAAATGTCGCGTTTTTAGGTTCGTTATTTGTCAATGCCTTAAAAGCGATTGCACCTGTATTGGTATTGGTGTTAGTTACCGCATCGATTGCTAACCAAAACCCAAATAGTCCATCGAATATGCGCCCAATTATCGGCTTATATTTATTTGGCACCTTTGCTGCTTCACTTACCGCAGTGGTGTTTAGCTTCATGTTCCCAACGACCTTACTGCTTGCAGCTGGAGTTGAAGGAAGTAACCCGCCTCAAGGCATTTTAGAGGTGTTAAACACCTTATTGTTTAAGATTGTAGATAACCCAATTAATGCCATTGCTAACAGTAACTACATCGGTATTTTAGCCTGGGGTGCAGGTCTTGGTTTTGTGTTGCGTAGTGCATCAGACTCAACAAAGACTGTGCTAGCTGATGTGAGCCATGGTGTGTCCAACATAGTGCGTTTTGTGATTCGTTTTGCGCCAATCGGTATTTTTGGTCTGGTTGCTTCAACCTTTGCTGAAACAGGTTTTGAAGCACTAGCTGGTTATGCGCAGTTATTGTTTGTGCTTGTTGGCTCTATGGCGTTTATCGCGTTTGTAGTTAATCCGGCAATCGTATTTTACAAGACTCGCCGTAACCCATACCCGCTAGTGCTACAATGTATTCGTGAAAGTGGTGTTACCGCATTTTTCACTCGCTCAAGCGCAGCAAATATTCCGGTAAACATGGCGTTGTGTGAAAAGCTAAAGCTTGATGAAGATACTTACTCAGTGTCTATTCCATTAGGCGCGACCATTAACATGGGCGGCGCTGCAATTACCATTACCGTATTAACCTTAGCGGCGGCGCATACTTTAGGTATTCAGGTTGATTTCGGTACTGCTTTATTACTTAGCGTAGTATCGGCAGTATCTGCTTGTGGAGCCTCAGGTGTTGCTGGTGGCTCACTATTGCTTATCCCATTGGCGTGTAGCTTGTTTGGTATTTCCAATGATATCGCTATGCAAGTAGTGGCAGTAGGCTTCATTATTGGCGTTATCCAAGACTCCGCCGAAACCGCGTTAAATAGCTCGACTGATGTGGTGTTCACTGCAGCGGCTTGCGAAGCTGCTGAGCATAAAGCCAACAGTTAATATTTACGCTTGACTAGACATAAAAAAGCGAGGCGCTGATTATTCATCGCCTCGCTTTTTTGTATGTTTCTCGGTTACTTTGGCAGCTATTTGCAAAGAGTTAGCTCGTAGACAGTTAAAAACTATGTTTGCTGTAAAAACTCACTTCAGATTTCTTGTATGGATGAGTGAAGGTTAGCCGTTGAGCGTGCAGTTGAAGCCTAGATTTTGCGTTGGCGACGTGTTCATTAGCATAAAACTGATCGCCTAAAATAACGTTTCCCAAAGCTAGCATATGCACTCTTAACTGATGGGTGCGCCCTGTTTGTGGCAATAGCTGAACCAGTGTGCTGTGCTCACGTTGCTCTAGCACTTGATAGTTGGTAATAGCGACTTTGCCATCTGCCGATACTTTTTGTAGCGGACGGTTTTCTTTATCAGCAGCGAGCGATTTATCAATTACGCCAGATTCATTAGTTAAATGCCCGTTGACTTCCGCAATGTACTCTTTAGTGATTAAACGGTCTTGAAACTGAGTTTTGATGCTAGATTCAGCTTTCTTGTTGCGGGCAAACACCATAATCCCTGAGGTATCACAATCAAGGCGGTGCACTAATATAGCATCAGGATACACACGCTGCAGTCTGGTGAGCGCGCAGTCATGGGTGTGCGCTGCAATACCCGGATTGGACAGTAAGCCAGAAGGTTTATTGATAACAATGATATCGCGATCAACATAACGGATATCGAGCCATGGAATGGCGGGTGGTCGGTAATCAAAAACTTGCATGGCTAACTCTACAATCTGCGAGGCTTAATAAAGATGCGCATCATAACACAGACTGCTCTTGGTGTTATTTTTATGCCGCTAAGCCAGCAGCTCTACTAACCACAGCCTGAGTTTTAATCCCCAGTATGACGTAGCACCTGAGGTTGTCATTACAATTTGATTATTGCTATTGACTAGGTAAATCGAGGGCAGTGCATGGGCGCCCCATTGCTCGCTAAGCGGTTGTTTCGTTTGTTGCTCGTTAACGGTGGCAAATTGATATTGATGCTCATCTAAGTATTGAGAAATTTGGCTATTACTTCCCGATGCCACCGCGATAGTCACCACCTGATGCCCGTCTTTTGTGATGCCATTAACTGCAGGCGAGGTGACTGAGCATATCGGGCACCAAGTGCCCCAAAAGTACACAAGTGTTGGCTTGTCACTCTTTTGTTTAAATAGGTGGATTTGCTCACCGCTAATGAGGCTAGCTTGAATATGCGGCGCGGCGCCTGAGGCCATATCGCGTTGTAAATACATAGATACGCCAATCAAAATAACAGCCATGATAAAGATATCCCGAGCTAGGCCTAACCAGAACTTTGGGCTGCTGAGACGTGTAGCTAGCGCATGTTTTGTTTTCAATAGCATTGAGTTTACTGACATTTATCTTGCTTATATCTTGTTATCGTCCGTTTTTTCTTCTAGCGCTGCAAGTCAAACTCGCTTATGCGTTATCGACTAAATATTCGTTTGGCGTTCTGCGGCTTATTATGCGGGTATAGGCCATTAATTGTGGGTAGAAGGTGCGAAACGCAATTTCGATATCAACATACAGCTTATCGATATCGGCATCGGCGTATTGGAATAATTCAGGTTTTGACAACCTTGTTGACACGCCCTTAATTGCTTGTGATAAGCCTTTACGCGAGCGGTAACTACCGAGCCAATCTTGAGCGATGATTTTAGGAGCAATTTGATTGAGCTTTGCCGGTAGTTCAGGAGTTTGTTCTAGCTGTTTGTAGGCTTTTGCGCAAAATTCGCTTAACGGCAGTGAATGGTATTCTTGCCAATAATAAGCAAGGTAGTGATCGAAGCTTAGATCAACCAGGATAGGCGCGATACGACGAGAGCGTTTAGGAAAACTGTTAAGTAGATCAATTACTATATCATTAGCGTCGGTCATTGAATCGATTTGCCTATGTAACCAGATCCCCTGCTGCAGATGTTTAGGGTAGCTATCTATACTGCCTTTCGCAAAGTCGCCAGCAAGATTCGCTGCCATATTGGTGTCACTATTATCTGCAAGGTGCAAATGCGCCAAAAAGTTCATAAATTGCTCTTTTATTTTAAGAAAAATGAAGTATTATGTTTTTAACTTGTTAACACTGCGCTTTATGGAAACAGCATGAATAGTTACGCATGTTTCTACTTAGAGTTGTGATGAGAGCTGCTATGTTTTTAGCCCAGTGAATTATCAAGTAGCGCTATATATTTTTGTGCAAAAAGCTAGGTTAGCTATAACACCACGTTAATCCAAAAAGCAGCACTAGTTAAAAACTAGCCTAGAGCATAACAAGATTCGCGACAGACTGTAGATAAGATTGTATTAATTACCCTTTAGAGTTTAACTTTGATATCGGTTTTAAGGATCATGGATGATGATAAACTGGCTAAATAAATTACTTGGGCGATCCAAGGGGCAACAGCGTACCAAGGTTGAAATAGATCTTAATTATGAAACGCATTCTTTCAAAATGGATGATATCCATCGCGAAGGAGTTAAGGCTGATGCAGACGTTAACGCAGAACTCGCTGAAGATAAGCTGACAAAATAACCATTATACTTGATATTAAGCGGCCGCAGTCATAGACTAGCGGCCGTTTTTGTATCTTGAGAGTTAACCCAATGCGCGTAGCCGACTTTTCTTTTGAACTACCTGATGAACTGATTGCCCGTTACCCGACACAGGAGCGTAATGCTTCGCGCCTACTAACTTTAGCGGGAAACACCGGCGCATTAGCTGATAAACAGTTTACCGATATTCTTGAGATGATAAATCCGGGTGACTTGATGGTGTTTAACAATACCCGAGTTATCCCTGCGCGTTTGTTTGGTCAAAAGGCGACCGGCGGTAAGCTAGAAATTTTGGTAGAGCGTATGCTAGATGACAAGCGGGTACTAGCACATGTGCGCTGCTCAAAATCGCCAAAAGTCGATAGTATGATCCATCTTGATAATGGCTATCAAATGAAAATGTTGGCTCGTCATGATGCCTTGTTTGAGTTAGGGCTTGAGGGTGACAACACTATTTTGACTGTGCTTGAAGAAATTGGCCATATGCCACTGCCGCCGTATATTGATCGCCCAGATGAAGATGCCGACAAAGAGCGTTACCAAACCGTTTACAATGACCAACCTGGGGCGGTAGCTGCGCCAACTGCTGGTTTGCACTTTGATGACAACATGCTGCAAGCACTGAAAGATAAAGGCGTGGATATTGCCTTTGTGACTTTGCATGTCGGCGCGGGTACGTTCCAGCCAGTACGTGTTGATAATGTACTTGAACACAAGATGCATTCAGAGTGGGCCAATGTTGAGCAAGGCGTAGTTGATAAAATCGCCGCGACTAAAGCCAACGGTAACCGCGTGATCGCGGTTGGTACCACATCGGTACGTTCGTTAGAAAGTGCAGCCAAGGCAAGTGGTGACGAGCCTCTTGCAGCTTTTAGTGGTGACACTGATATCTTTATTTACCCAGGCTTTAACTTCAAAGTGGTTGATTGCATGGTGACAAACTTTCACTTACCTGAGTCAACCTTAATCATGCTGTTGAGCGCTTTTGCTGGTTACGATGAAGTAATGAATGCGTATCAGCATGCGATTGCTCAAAAATACCGCTTTTTCAGTTATGGCGATGCCATGTTTGTGACGAAAAAAGCCGACTAATATCAGTTTTTGCTTTAAAATGTCAGCCCACTGTGAAGTGGGCTTTTTTGTACGCATTACAAACCTGACTGGTCAGCTTTTTAGATTGATTTACGCAAGGTGACTTGAAGCGACAAAAATTGCCCTTATCTCTATTGAAACACAAACATGTCAGACTGTTTATCTGGCAAGGTGATTTATGAAATTTGAATTAGATACAACAGACGGACGCGCACGTCGCGGCCGCTTAGTTTTTGAACGTGGTACGGTAGAAACACCAGCGTTTATGCCTGTCGGTACTTACGGCACGGTTAAAGGTATGACTCCTGAAGAAGTACGTGCGACTGGCGCTGACATTCTGCTAGGCAACACCTTTCACCTGTGGCTACGTCCAGGTGAAGAAATCATGCGTAAGCACGGTGACCTGCACGATTTTATGAACTGGCAGCGTCCTATTTTGACTGACTCAGGCGGATTCCAAGTATTCAGCTTAGGTGATATCCGTAAAATCACTGAAGAGGGCGTGCACTTTCGCTCGCCAATTAATGGTGAAAAGATTTTCTTAGACCCTGAGAAGTCGATGCAAATTCAAGACTCACTAGGCAGTGATGTAGTGATGATTTTTGATGAATGTACACCGTATCCTGCAACACATGATGAAGCGCGTAAATCAATGCAGATGTCGCTGCGTTGGGCACAGCGTTCACGTGATGAGTTTGACCGTCTTGAAAATCCAAACTCTTTGTTTGGCATTATTCAAGGTGGTGTATACGAAGACTTACGCGACGAAAGTATCAAGGGTCTAACCGAGATTGGTTTTGACGGTTACGCAGTGGGTGGTCTTGCTGTTGGTGAGCCTAAAGAAGACATGCATCGCATTCTTGAACATGTTTGTCCGCAGATCCCAGAGGATAAGCCTCGTTACCTAATGGGTGTAGGTAAGCCTGAAGACTTAGTTGAAGGCGTACGCCGCGGCGTTGATATGTTTGACTGCGTGATGCCAACACGTAATGCCCGTAATGGTCATCTATTTACCAGTGAAGGTGTGATTAAGATTCGTAATGCCCGTCATCGCGAAGATACGTCACCACTTGACCCTAAGTGTGACTGTTACACTTGTAAAAATTACTCACGCGCCTATTTGTACCACTTAGATCGCTGTAATGAGATCTTAGGTGCGCGTTTAAACACCATCCACAACTTACGTTATTACCAAATGTTGATGGAAGGTTTGCGCGATGCTATCGCGGCGGGTACATTAGATGACTTTGTTAAAGACTTCTACACTGGCTTAGGACGTGAAGTACCTGAGTTAAAAGACTAATTTTCATTAATTTTAAATAGTATAAGAAGAGAGAACTATGTTTATTTCAAACGCATATGCAAACGCAGCAGGTACCCAAGCAGGCGGCGAAACCATGCAACTTATCTTTATGTTAGTTGTATTTGGTTTAATTTTTTACTTCATGATTTTCCGCCCACAATCTAAGCGCGTGAAAGAGCATAAGAGCCTAATGGAATCGATCTCTAAAGGTGACGAAGTGCTAACTAACGGTGGTGTGTTAGGTAAAGTAACTAAAATTAGTGCTGAGAACGATTACGTACTTTTAGCGATTAATGAATCGACTGAAATCACTATCAAAAAGGATTACATCACGGCAGTTTTACCTAAAGGTTCTATTCAGTCGTTGTAAGCCAAGAGGGCACTAGAGTGTTAAATAAGTATCCAATGTGGAAAAACATCATGGTGGTGTTAATCATCGCCGTTGGTGGTTTTTACGCAATTCCGAACCTGTTTGGTGAAGATCACGCGGTGCAAGTGGTTGCTACCCGTGGCGTTGAAGTAACAGCGCAAACTCAAGCAACAGTGACTGACGTGTTAGCGAGTAACGACATTGCGGTAAAACGCTCTGAGCTCGAAAATGGTCAACTGCTTGTTCGTGTGCAAAACCCAGAACAACAGTTAACCGCTCGTGAAGCGATTTCTGAAGCTCTAGGTGATAAATACACAGTAGCATTAAACTTAGCTCCGGCAACGCCTGAGTGGTTAGAAGCCCTAGGTGGCGGGCCAATGAAGTTAGGTTTGGACTTACGTGGTGGTGTGCACTTCCTGATGGAAGTGGACATGAGCGAAGCAGTTCGCAAGATGGAAGAGGCAAAGATTGCTGATTTCCGCAGTCAACTACGTGAAGAAAAAATCCGTTACGCTGGCGTGCGCAAAACACCTAGAGGTATCGAGATTAAGTTCCGTGATGCAGATACTGTCGGTAAAGCTGAGCGTTACTTAAAGACTCGCGGTACTGACATGGTATATAGCGATATTTCTAGCGGTGATAACTTTGTGTTGCTTGCTAATATGTCTGAGATTTACCTCAAGCAGATTAAAGAAGAAGCATTGCAACAGAACATCACCACGATTCGTAACCGTGTGAATGAGTTAGGTGTTGCCGAACCTGTGGTTCAACGTCAAGGGGCTGAACGTATTGTAGTGCAGCTTCCTGGTGTTCAAGATACTGCGCGTGCTAAGACGATTCTTGGCGCTACCGCATCGATTGAATTCCGCATGGTTGATGATAAAGCAAGCCCAACAGCTGCAGCATCTGGCCGCGTTTCAGCTAGCTCTGAAATCTTCGACCGTCGTGGTGGCGGACAAGTTGTGCTGAAAAAAGAAGTGATGCTAACTGGTGATCATATTACTGGTGCGCAACCTTCATTTGATGAATACAGCCGCCCGCAAGTATCGATTAGTCTTGATGCGAAAGGTGGTTCAATTTTCTCAAATGTGACCAAAGATAACATTGGTAAACCAATGGCAACCTTGTTCATCGAGTACAAGGACAGTGGAGAGCGTAAAGAAGATGGCAGCGTTAAGATGACCAAGATTGAAGAGGTTATCTCTGTTGCAACCATTCAGGCTCGTCTAGGTCGTAACTTCGTTATTAATGGTCTTGATCATAAAGAAGCGCAAAGCTTAGCACTACTGCTACGTGCAGGTGCGTTGATTGCGCCAGTTACCATTGTTGAAGAGCGCACAATTGGTCCTAGCCTTGGTGCTGAGAACATTGAAAGCGGTATGCAAGCAATGATCTGGGGTATGGCAATCGTATTGCTATTTATGCTGATCTACTATCGTGCATTTGGTTTTATTGCCAACCTAGCGCTTATGGCTAACCTAATTATGGTTGTCGGCGTCATGTCAATGATCCCAGGGGCAGTACTTACTCTTCCAGGTATTGCTGGAATGGTATTGACTGTCGGTATGGCGGTTGATGGTAACGTACTAGTATTTGAACGTATTCGTGAAGAACTATTGGCAGGTCGCACTGTTCAGCAAGCGATTCATGAAGGTTACGGAAACGCATTTTCGACCATTGCCGATGCTAACATCACAACCTTTATGACAGCGTTGATTCTATTTGCTGTGGGTACAGGTGCAGTGAAAGGTTTCGCTGTGACGCTGATGATTGGTATTGCAACCTCAATGTTTACCTCTATCGTTGGTACGCGCTCTGTGGTTAACGCGTTGTGGGGCGGTAAGCGCCTTAAGACGTTGTCTATTTAAGGAAGAGATTGCACATGTTTCAGATATTTTCAGTAAAAAAGACAATCAACTTCCTGCGTCACGCGGCGCCTATCAGTATTCTGTCTATGTTCATTGTGTTGGCATCTTTAGGCTCATTAGCCACTAAAGGTATCAACTGGGGCTTAGATTTTACTGGCGGTACAGTGGTTGAACTTGAGTTCTCGAATCCGGTTGATTTAAACAACTTCCGTGAAAAGTTAGTTACGCCAACAACTGATGGTGCAGTAGTACAAAACTTCGGCTCTAGCCGCGACGTACTGGTGCGTCTACCGGTGCGTGAAGAAGTTAAAAGCGATGATCAAGTTGATGGTGTGATGGTTGCGGCGCAATCAATCGACTCAAGTGTAGTGCAAAAGCGCGTTGAGTTTGTTGGGCCGCAAGTAGGTAAGGAGCTTGCTGAGCAAGGTGGATTAGCGGTACTTGTTGCGCTTATCTGTATTCTTATCTATGTATCATTCCGATTTGAGTGGCGCTTAGCGGCAGGCTCTGTTGCCGCGCTTGCCCATGACGTTATCGTGACTTTAGGTATCTTCTCGGTACTGCAACTTGAGTTTGACCTCACCGTACTTGCAGGTTTGTTAACAGTTGTCGGTTACTCGCTCAACGATACTATCGTTGTATACGACCGTATTCGTGAGAACTTCTTGAAGATCCGTAAAGGTAGCTCTGAAGAAGTAGTGAACACCTCTATTACGCAAACCATGAGCCGTACCGTGATCACCACTGGTACTACGCTTATCACAGTGACAGCCTTGTTCCTTAAAGGCGGTACTATGATCCATGGTTTTGCTACAGCATTGCTGCTAGGTATCATAGTAGGTACTTACTCATCGATTTACGTAGCATCTTACTTAGCGATTAAACTTGGTATTAATCGTGAACACATGATGCCAGTTGAAATCGAGAAAGAAGGCGCAGATCAACAATCAATGATGCCTTAATTGGCAATTGCTAGTTGATTCGCTATTAGCGATTAACGAATAGCTATTAAAAACCCAGCATTGCGCTGGGTTTTTTGTTTTGCTCAAAGCAAGAAAATGGTTTTATACCAATTAGGATAAATAAGTGAACAGATATTACGCAGGGAAAATCGCTTAGAACAAGGCGGAAATTGCAGCTAGCTAGTTATTCTACCTACAAAATTTCTAACGAAGTTATAAGTGATTTTAACCAGTAAGAATGAGCACATTCTTATGCTAATTGGTATTATGCTTCTATCTTGTCGAATATTTTCTGCCTTTTTTGCCTGTCATCATCATTAACGGTACATGTCCGTTCATAACAAAGGTCACACGGCGACTTTTTGGTGCCAAATGTCAGTAACGATTTGCGCCAGCCTTGCATCAACTTAGATGCATAAAGGTCATAAATGGAGTTGTCGTCAGCTAAGTTACCAATAGCATATTTATGTCCCACATCTAAGTCAGGCATGATGTTACAGCAAGGGTAAACATAACCGTTGTGGTACACCGTTAATTCACGATAGGGTCGGAAGCACGGGTAATCGCGCATTTGAGTGATTTTTAAGTGCTCCATTGCGCCAGCTCGGGAATGACCGATTTCTTCATAGTTCATGCAGTTAACATCAACCCGCATGCCATTATGAACAAAGTGACTGTGGATTGAGAATCCGGGATCTTCACTGTCTATTACTAAGTCCTGTTCGAGTTTGTCGTAAAACTCGATAAGTTCTTGGTGCCGCTCTTGATGGTCGTAGTCGCCTTTTGTATGCAAAGTAACATTAATACCGGTGACGCCAATTTCACTCAGTTCTTGCAAGGCTTCTAGATCTAAATAGTCGCCATTAGAGTTAAAGAATAGTCTGGCTTGAGGCAGTTGCTCTAATGCATATCTGAGCTTTTGGTAAAACTTTTTCTTACTCGCCAGCGGCTCGTTATATAAGTTGTAAACCAGCTTTTCGCTGTAGTTTATTTGTTTTAACTCGGCAATTAGCTTGTGGTAAATGTCGTCGCTCATGTGCTTGATCTTGCCTCTGCGCTCATCTAAAAATGACACAGGGCAGTAGCTGCACTTGCGGTTGCAGAAGTTAAATGGCTCGATATTGACGACGGAAACATATCGATAAAACAGTTGCTGCTTTTGCTCTTGGCCGCAGTCTCCTGAAAACAGTATTGATTCAATGTGCTTTTGATCCAGCAGTCGTTGCCAGTAATCTCCCCCGTTAGCGCTAGCAGGGCGATCATCTTGAATGTGTTTTCTTGTGCTCATCAATCCTCCTTAATGACCGAGTTTGGTGGGGGGAGTTTACGTTAGCTGGCGCTTGTACAACCTTAGCTCAGAGTTGAAACCATCAATCGTTTCAAATCCAAAGGGATGAACATTGGTTGCAACAAGCTGATAGTTAGGTAAGAAACGATCATAATCTTCACCTTTAATCTGCTGTTTTACGCCAGCGTGGCCGTCTTTAGCGAGTTGCTTACCCTCACGAAGATTACGCAGTAGTACATATTTGGTATTTAACCTATCAACGTGTTTAAGGTAGTTTTCAACCACGTCTGGCTCCATTTCTTGAAATGAAATGAAGTTCACGAACAAATCTAGCTCGCCAGAAATATTAGGTAGTTGCCACGGGCAAGCTACGGCGCCTTGGTACTGCTGCGCTAATTGCGTCAAACTGGTTTGCCCGAGTGATTTTATATCTTGGTAGTCGGCGATATTGTCTTTGCCAAATACCGATTGCAGATAGTAAGTCGAGAATAAACAGGTTGGTGCAATGTCGACATCAAGATAAAAGCAGTTGTTACGCTTATCGCTAAGTAAAATCTCACCAAGCGAGCCAAACCCGCCGCCGATTTCGAGCACTGTGTTAATCTCAATTGAGCCAAGTTGCTGCTTAAGGAAATTAATGCCGAGCAGATAGTTTAAGCTTGAACGGCTAAAGCGGCGGCCATCAAATTCAAACAGCTCTAGCGGGTTACCGACATTGCTTTCACTAAAGGTGTCAGTAAAGGGTTTAACTTGCGTTTCGGTCGCTTTTAGTACGCGATAATCACTGCGAGCGTGCATTTCACCGTTGAGGAAGTCTTTCATCAGCAGTGTTGCTTTTGCATCGCCGTTTAATTGACGCTCACATGTCGCCACCATGGCGTGATATTTCTCTTGCTGCGTTGCCCAGCCATGGAACATATAGGTAGGCACAAAGTACGACAGGGCGCTGGTCATTGAGCGAAAATTTTCAATCCCGTGCTGATGTAAATCTTGCTCAAGCCCTTTAGCACCAAATTGCCAAAAACTTGTTGGTAGATATTTGTCATCAGCCTGCTTCATGTCCTGGCTAATGATTGATATATGGTCTTTCCACATGGCTTTTCCTTGCTCGCCTATTAGGTATTTTGCAGCGTTGACGCGCTAGGTTTTGGTACACAATAAAGCACCGTTTCCAACAGCATGTCGCCATAGACACGCAAATACATGTCGTAATTCGGGTTCATTTCGTTGATGAGTGCCGGTATTTTCCACAGATCACTCGGTGTGTGATAAAGGCAAATAGCCAGTACCGGCGTATAGTCTTGAATGATATTTCTAGCACCATTCAACGCGGCGACTTCGGCGCCTTCGACGTCCATTTTGATAAAATTTGGCTTGGCGGAGTACACCACATCATCTAAGGCTACACAGTTGATGGTTGTGGCATCGAGACTATCAAGTGATAGTTTGCTTGAAGTATTTTGACTGGCATCAAAGCTTAGTTGCGCACTTTCACTCCATACTCCCGCAGGATAGACAAAAATATGCGCGCTACTATTAGTTTGAGACAATTTAGCGCTAGTACGACTTAACCGGGTAAGGTTGGCGGTATCTGGCTCAAAGCTGGCACAATATTCAATGACTTTATTGTACTTGTCGGCGGCGAAAAATAGCTGTTCAAGTGTGTCGCCAATGTAGGCGCCTGCATCAATGAACCTGATTCGTTCAAGAGTGGCAAGGGCAGGAACATCTTCACAAAAGTACTGTATTTGGCTGTCAGGAATAGGGTAGTCTGCTATGTCAAAATCGGTTCTAAATCTGACTATTTGATCAAGTAGTTGCCTGCTCTTGTCATCCGACAGTAAATGGCGAAATTGCTCGATACCTGCGTCATTAATGCGTTTGCTCAGGTCTTGGTCAAACCAAAGGCTATGGACTTTCAATTGTTCAATAATCGCAGGGAAGGCATGCAGTGACTCGGTAAAGTCATAAACTTTAGTAAACCCCTGTGATAGTAATTGCGCTTTGATCTTGCTAGAGATCAAGCCAACCGAAATATAGATGGGCACATCTTTATTTGCGATAGATTCTGGCCTAAGTACGGCTAAGCCTTGAACACTGGTTTTATTAGAAAAGCCGTCAATAATGCCAATGGGATTGATGTTAGGTAATGGTTTGATTGTATTTAAGAAAATCTCGCCTTGAATACCTGCGCCAAAGATATAAATCTCAGTCATCAGCAGACCCTCCATATAACATCATTCTAAGGCTGTCAGTCCAGCCGTCGTTGAGCTTGCTATATTGCTCTCTTAACATGAGCTTTGATACTTTACCTGTCGCGGTTAGCGGCAGCTCATCAGGGAAGAAGTATTTTAACGGCCTTTGGAAGGCTGCGAGCTGTTTATTAGCTAACTTCCTTAGCTCAGACTCAATCTTATTCGACTCAATCGTATTGGGCTCAGCAATACAGATAGCCACTATCACTTCACCTAACAGGGTATCTTCAACACCAATCACTGCGATTTCGTGGATTGCACTGTGTTGCAATAACACGCTCTCGATATCTTTAGGGTAGATATTTATCCCACCCGAAATAATGATGTCTTTTTTGCGCCCGACATAGCTAAGGAAACCATCGGCGTCTTTTTTGCCTAAATCGCCAGTAAGGAAATACTCGTTGTGGAATGATTGCTGCGTTAATGCCTGCTGCTGATAATAACCGCTAAATGCTAGCGGCGTGCGCACCGCAATTTCGCCAACAGTGTTGTTGGTAACCTCATTATATTCATCATCGAGTATTACAAGGTCTATGTTGTTACATGCACTGCCAACGGTTTGATATTTAGCCGAGGCCTGAGCTGGAGATAAATTAGTGGCAACGGCAATTTCTGTCGCGCCGTAAATTTCATGGAAGTCACAACCGATAGCGTTAAATACCTGCGCTTTGAACTTGGCATCAATCGGTGCTGATGATGTCACTATGGTGTCTAACGATGTCAGTTGTTTTGCATTGGCGATAAGCTGTTTCTTTAACGCGTATAAGTGCGAAGATACCGAGATGACGAAGCTAACTTGATATTGCTCCACCAGGTTTAGCCATTGACTAGGGGTGAACTTACTTAGGTGCACCATGGTGCAACCTAGCAGCAATGGCACGAATGTTAATCGTTGACCCAGTGAGTGGAAGAAGGGGGATGCGCACAAACTCACATCGCGCTCAGTTAAATGATACAGCTCCCATGATTGCTTGGCTCGTTCCAGTTTGACCTGCTGCGATATCATAATTGGCTTTGGCGCACCGGTTGAACCAGAAGATAGGGTAATCAAAAAATCTTGTGCACCTTGCCAGCTGGCTATGCGTGCTTCTAGTTCGGTAGATATTTGGCTATTGCTTGGCGATGTTTCGTTATCGTTTTGCCAAATCGCCGAGAAATCAACGGCTGATAAATCCACAGCTGACAAATCAATGGTCGCTATAGCGTGTTCTGCTTGAGCAGTTTTTTGAATGGCGCCGGCGCTACCAGCCAATATGTTGGCATCAACGGCCTGGCAGGCGCGAATTAGCTGCGCCGGCAACAACTGACCATTCATTGGTATACAGCAGCCATTGAGTTTGGCGATGGCCAAGCAGGTACAGATATTATCTTTTTGATTATCTGTAATTAACGCCACCCGTGGTCTTTGCTGCCCTGATTTGTCGATGATTTTACAAGCAAGGGTTTCTATCTGTGCAAGCAGCTGCGCATAGGTGTATGTATCTTCACCATCTACAAGTGCTAGCTTGTCTGGAAAGCGAGTTGCAGCGCGATGAAAATAATCGTAAATCACAGACATTGGGATTATTTACTCGTTATTTTTGCTGAGGCGGCAGCGGCCAGTCCACCCACGACTTGTAGAGATGAGTCTGCAAGTTCGATAGGGGTAAACTTGATAGAAAATTCACTCTCGAGGGTCATGATAAGACTTAAAATCGCGAATGAATCTAATAAGCCCTCAGTGACGAAATTACTATGCTCAGTGACTGATACTTCATCAGCATGCTGCTTGATGTAGTCAATGATAGTGTTGGTTATGTCTTGTTGTGCTTGATTCATTGTCAGTTCTTTATGTTTGTTCTTAAAGTTAGTTTTACTGGCTATTGATGGTCGCTACTCAATGATGTCCCAACTAAGGCGATCGCCAGCGACCACATTGGTTTTGATCTTACGCCCTAGAATAAGGGGCAGGTATTTAGGCGCTAAGCCAAAACCTGGACGCACGGAGCGAACGTTCTCCATTGACAGTACATCACCTGCTTGCAAATCTTGGCTGATATACAAAGATCGACGTCCGTTGCTATTTTTCGCCGCCTCTGGGGTGAGGCTATATTCAACCTTACCAATGGCAGCTTCTGCGCGGCGAATTTCGGTGATCATGGTTTGAAATTCTTCAATCGTCAGCGAAAAGAAGCTATCGACTGTTTCTTCGCCGTCATCAAGTTTGATGTGCTTTTCGATTACACAAGCTCCCATAGTGACTGCTGCAATAGGTACACCTATGCCTACCGTGTGATCAGACAGTCCAACAGGGCAAGCAAAGGTTTGCGCCAAGCTTTGAATCGTGGTCAGGTTAACTTCTTCCGCCGGAGTTGGGTAGGCGGTGGTACATTTTAGTAATATGACCTGTTGGCAGCCATTTTCTTGCAGGCAATCAATAGCTTGACTTATATCCGTTAAGCTAGCTAAGCCTGTTGATACAATCACTGGCTTTCCTGTCGCAGCCACCTTTTTAAGTAAGCCGAAATCGACAATTTCAGGTGAAGCAATTTTATATGCCTTTACTGGGAACTGCTCTAATACATCAACCGAGGTGTCATCGAACACTGAGCCAAATAATTCAATACCCAGCTTTTGTGCTTCTTCAAATAGCGCTGGTAGCCATTCCCAAGGGGTATGGGCATATTCGTAGAGGTTATACAGGTTCTGATACTTGGCCCAGGCGTTATCGCTTGGAATAGCAAAATCACCATGGTTAACATTAAGTGTAATGGTATCTGGGCGGTAAACTTGCAATTTTATGGCGTCAGCACCGGTTGCAGCACCAGCTCTCAATAGCTCAAGTGCCTTGTCTAAACTGCCGCCATGGTTTCCTGAAAGCTCAGCAATAATATAGCTCGGTTCGCCTGCTGCGACTTTTTTATCACCAATAGTGACTTGGTTTTGTAGTTCGTTCATAGGAAGCCTTTAATCAAGTGTTACCCACTGCTGTTGCGCATGAGATTTTGCTGCGTTATCAAGCAGTGAAAGCCCTTCATGGGCGTGTTGCCAGCCAAAGACATACGGGGAGTTATGCTTACCAGATTGTTTGAATTCGATTAGTGCATCGGCGATGTCTTGATAGAGGTTGGCAAACGCC
This sequence comes from Shewanella sp. WXL01, assembly GCF_012263345.1. Classification (NCBI taxonomy): domain Bacteria; kingdom Pseudomonadati; phylum Pseudomonadota; class Gammaproteobacteria; order Alteromonadales; family Shewanellaceae; genus Shewanella; species Shewanella sp. WXL01. Next base: position 478,772 of record NZ_JAAIKQ010000003.1, read on the forward strand.
TCGATAAACCCGCCAGGATGTCCAGCTTTAAAGCGCTCTCTAATCTCGCTCGGGAATAAGCAATTGCCGCGGTTATAGATAGTTTCAACTGATTGTTGATTGAAAATATGTAATTGCTCTGGGTGTTCCTGCACCCAGTGACCGCTGCCCTTGTCACCAAACACTGAAATACGTAGACCATTTTTGTGGCCAATAGCGGTTTTACTCATCCAGTAAGACGCGCGAATGTTCTGCTCGCACTTTAACCAAATGTTGGCATCATCGATGATGTTGTCGAACACAGAGTAATGATTAAAATCTGCGTTGACAGCCGTCGGAGTTAACCCAGTTACAAAGCTGCTGATATGATGTACATGCACTGCAAGGTCAAGTAACAATGTTGGGATATCACCATCTTCAAGGCGCCATGCTTGCGGTGACATATCATTGATTTCTTGAATAAAACCATCAGAAGGCATTTCAGCACGGACTTGCAATATCTTCCCTAAATCGCCCGCTTCTACATGCTTTTTCAGTACCCTTAACATAGGGTAACCGCTGTAGTTAAAGGTTACTGCAAGAAAACCTTTAGTTTTATTTAGCGTATGCTGAATTGATTTTGATTGTTCGATGGTTGCCGTGAGTGCTTTTTCACAGATAACTGCTATTCCTGCTTCTAATAGCTCGCAGACAACTTGCTCGTGATCAGGGGTTGGCGTCAGTACCACCACAGCATCGAGGTTGGCTGCTTGCTGCGCTATATATTGTCGCCAGTCGTGGTAAATAAGCTCAGGTGGAATTTGCCAGTAGCTGCCAGTATCAAGGCTTTTGGTAGCATCACGAGAAAAACACCCCGAAACCAGCTTCCAGGTGCCGTCAAGCTGGCAAGCTACGCTATGAGCATAGCCTACGGCTGAGTTATACGCGCCGCCAATAAAGCCTATGTTCAGTGGTGCTGTGTTTCGTTTTTGTTGCATTAAATCCTTACCTTTAGTCCTGCCTACGGGACTGCGGCTGACGCATGACATAGTGAAAATCATCACTTGATGCACCAGCAAAAAATGTTCCAATTACGTCATGGTATTCATGAGTTAATGGTACGTCTTCAAAGCCAAGATAGTCGTTCATCAGTTTTACATAGTTGTTTTTCTTATGAATTACGGCTATCCAAGGGGTATCAGGGTGATGCTTGTCACAGTGTTCTAACTGCCAATTGAGCGCTAGCATTGCGTCCTGAAAAGAAGTGCTTTGCTCTGTAACAAACCAACCACCGATAAGAAATTGACGTTGCAGCAGATGAGCTAGGTGACCAGCATCTAGCTGATAAACTTGATGCCAAATGTATAAACTGATTTGCTCATTATGTTCTAGAGCGAATGAGTCACGAGAGCTAGTAAACCACCAGTGGTAGTGCCCGAGCCTTGGGATCGCTGTGGTAGCAATCATGTTTTTGGCGTTGGCTGCGAGATTACGGCTGTCCAAATAATGATTGATATCGGAATCAACAACCGCTCGTACTCGATAGTTGTCGTTGAGCCGTTCATATTGGTGTTGCTGCGAATACGGCTTGGTGTAGGTTTCAAGCGGCTTACTACATCCATGAGTCATCACTTCAGCGACCCTTGATGCTCCCATGCCATCGATGGCGATGGTATTGATATCGAGCAGCGCGGTTACTCTGTCGTAGTTAGCCTCTATCGTTTGTACCAATTTAGCTAGCTGCGCTAGCTCCATGTCAGTATCGCAATGGAAATAATGGCCAATTCCTTCTAGCGCACTGATATCGGTTTGTTGATTCGCTGATAAAGAAAAAGTGACTGCAGGTTTTTTCAGGGCAAGCAGTTGATAAAGCACACCACCAGCCGCGCCAATGTATAAATCACATGCCGCAATATGTGGGTACAAGTCATAGCAATCGGTAATTGGCTCTACCCAATCATCCTGTTCAATCAAGGATAGCAATTGCTGCTTGTTATCTGTTAACGGACCTATGATGGGTTTAATCAGCCAGTTGTTTTGTTTGGCTTGCTCAGCTAGCGCGCAAATAAGCCCTGCGCTCGTATGGCTATCTCCGCCGCCGCCAATGCCAACAAGAATGGTAAATCTGCTGTTAACGCCTGCGGCGACAGCTTGGCTATAAGCGCTGCCCAATAACGCATACTGTGGCCCCAACAGCACATTGGCTTCAGGGGGCACAAGATTTTGATAATAGTCATTGGTATCAGGCCCGCGCCATCGCACGTCCAGTAATGCGTCGCAGTGGTGCTCGCGGCATAAGTCATCAATGACCAACAGTCTCACATCTGGACTTCTGACTAATTGCTCCCATTGTTTGTCGAGGTTGTAGTCATCTACCACTAACCATGTTGCATCATTCTGCGAAATGGCTTCAGTCGTCCGTTTGGCATCTTCAACTGCATCTAATTTATTGAGCTCGGTACCTTTGAGAACAGTACTTTGGTACAAGTACTGGTGCGTAAAGTCCTTCAAAAAGGGCACAATCGAGGGCTCATACACACTCAGCAGAAAGTGGCATTGGTGATCAACTTGGGTTAATGCCTCAGCGAGACTGATACACCTTACTAAGTGTCCAACCCCTTGCCCCTGACCTGTGTTGACTCGAAAAGCAATGTTAGCCATGGGATTTCTCCGTCATCACTGCTGTCTCTGCCAACATTAGTTTGTGCAGCGCCTCTGCTCTGCGCCAGTCATCTAGGGTGTCAATGTCTTGCACCTGATGGTTTGGGAGGACAAAAGGCATAGCTTCGCTGGAAAACATTCCCTTGCTTTTTGGGTCGACAAAGGCACTTGCTTTGCCCCAGTAAAATTGCCCAGCATCATGGTAAGCTTTTTCAAGATCCTGTGAGCGACTATTAAAATGCTGTGGCTGAAACATTTGCACGCCATTGTCATCGGTAACTTTAAAAGCACGTTGGATAGGTGATGGGAATTCAGTGACCGCAAAGCAGTAGTTTTTTTTCTGTTGCAGCAAAAGTTGCTCTAGTGATTGGCGTAATGTTTCGCCCTGAACAAAAGGGGCGGTCGCATACAGTACGCAGACAAACTCTGGATTATACTGATGCTCTCGCAACCAGTTGATTGCGTGGGTGATAACAACCGCAGTTGTGGCGTGATCATCTGAAAGCTGCGCAGGTCTTACAAACGGTACTTCAGCGCCATATTGCTCGGCAACATTGGCAATCTTTTGGCAATCAGTGGATACAATGACCTTATCGAAACAATTCGACTCAAGCGCCGCTTCAATCGAGTAAGCAATGATTGGCTTACCGTTAAACAGTTTAATATTCTTGCCCACAATACGTTTGCTGCCGCCGCGCGCTGGAATAATGGCTACTTTCATAGCAAGGCCTCGAGCGTGTCACAAATATAATCAACTTGCGTTGGAGTAAGCTCGGGATAGAGCGGCAGTGATAACAACTGGTTATATAAGGCCTCTGCTTGTGGGGCATCGCCTTCACTAAAGCCTTGAGCTAGATAGTATGGCTGTAAATGAACCGGGAAATAATGCACATGTACTTGAATATTCGCCTGTCTCATTGCATTGAAAACTTGTTTTCGCTTGGTTGGGTTATGTAATTTGATTAACAATAAATGCCTAGCAGAATAGCTATTACTTAGAGGCTCAATGGTGTCTAAGGGTAACTTGCTTAGTCTTTGTTGGTATTGCTTGGCAAGTTCATTGCGCTTAGCTGTATAGTTATCTAGGCGAGCGAGTTGTGACACACCTAAAGCCGCATGTATGTCACTCATGCGGTAGTTTAAACCCAATTCATGTTGCTCATAATACCAATCACCTTCATCCGGTCTGAGTAATTGTCTGCAGTTTTTATCTATTCCATGACTACGCATACTTTTTAGCTTACTCGCTAAGTTTGAATTTTGCGTGGTGAGCACACCACCTTCGGCAGTGGTAACAATTTTGACGGGGTGGAAACTAAATACGCATATATCACTGAACTGGCAACAGCCCACATGTTTGTCGTGATAACGACTACCTATGGCATGAGAGGCATCTTCAATAATGGCGATATCGTATTGACTAGCAACCTGTTGAATCGCTTGCATATCGCAGCTGTGGCCGGCCAAGTGAACCGGAATGATGACTTTTGGTAACTTGCCAATACTTGCTGCATGAGCAAGCTTTAGCTCAAGCGCTTTAGGGCACATATTGCCTGTTGCAGGGTCTACGTCTACAAAGTCGACTTTAGCGCCGCATAATCTGGCGCAATTGGCTGAAGCAACGAAGGTAAGCGGGCTGGTCCATACCCAGCTATGCTCATCTACACCTAAAGCCATGCAGGCAATATGCAGCGCAGAAGTTGCGCTATTTACCGCGATTGCATGTTTTGCACCAACATATTGGGCAATGGCGCTTTCGAACTCGGGCACTTTAGGCCCTTGAGTAAGAAAGTCTGACGTGAGTACATTTAATACTGAGTCGATGTCTTCCTGAGTAATGTCTTGTTTGCCATAAGGGATCATGCTTTGGCATCCAGCTCAATAATTTGCTCGACAGATAAGAATTCTGGGTTGCTACCTGAGTGGTACTCAAACCCTGGCTCGACTAATTTACCGTTCTCATTGAGTCGATTGCGGTAATAGTTAATCTCTTCCCCAAAAAACTTGATGCTAGGGGTTATGACAAAGTGGTCATCAAACTCGATATTGTGGTGAGAGTCATCTTCTGGAGCCATGATTTCATGCATTTTTTCGCCAGGGCGAATACCAATGATTTTTTGCTCAAGCTCTGGGCCATAAGCTTTCGCAAGGTCGGTGATTTTGATGGACGGGATCTTAGGAATAAATATTTCACCGCCTTGCATGCGCTCAAAGTTTTTCAGAACAAAGTCAACGCCCTCTTGCAAGGTAATCCAAAACCGCGTCATATCAGGGTGGGTGATTGGCAGCTCAGTTGCGCCTTGGGCGATGAGCTTTTTAAACAGAGGAACCACAGAGCCTCTAGAACCAACAACATTGCCATAGCGTACGGCGGCAAAACGTGTGCGCGCATTGCCAACCATATTGTTAGCCGCTGTAAATAACTTATCTGATGCTAGCTTTGTTGCGCCATAGAGATTGATTGGTGAGGCGGCTTTGTCTGTTGATAGCGCGATGACTTTTTCAACGTTATTGCTGATTGCGGCTCTGATGACATTTTCTGCGCCATTGATGTTGGTTTTAATGCATTCCATCGGGTTGTATTCAGCCGCTGGGACTTGCTTCATTGCGGCAGCATGAATCACATAATCTACATCTTTAAATGCTTGTTTTAGCCTATCAACATCACGCACGTCACCAATGAAGTAACGCATACAGCTATCATTAAATATTTGCTGCATTTCATATTGCTTCAGCTCATCGCGAGACAGAATGATGATGCGTTTTGGTTTATAACGCTCTAACAGCGTTTTGGTATATTTGTGCCCAAATGAGCCTGTGCCACCTGTAATAAGAATTGATTTGTTATCAAACATAATGTCCCCGATTTCACAGTTCGTCATTCAGCATAAATAAAGGCCGCTAAAGCAGAAATAGTGACATTGTAGTTATGTCATTATTATCTATGTCACTATCAACACTAGCAAGTAACGCACCAAGTTTATTTTTAACGCATTCATTAACTTAGCATATTATTTCTATCATAGTATTAACCTAGGAATAGAGGAACCGTTTCATGAGCTAAGTGTGCAATTAATTGCATAATTGCTAACATATTAACTTTTATAGCTTTATTTATAGACAGTATAGACTTAGCAACCAAAAGCATGTGGGTTGGCGTACAACTTGCTTTTAATGACGAACAACTAGCTAAAAATTAACATTAACAGCTAGAAAACTGTCGTTTTCCCAATATGACATGGCTTGGTATATAAACTCATTGGACGAGACGACATAATTTTGACATTGAGTTTCGAACCAAGGTTAGGTAAGCAAAACATGCAATCATCGATATCTGAAATCACCAATGAATTTGCCATTAGTCAATATGATGAAGGCTACTTAACTAGCGTAAATCGTCGTACTTTCGAGAAGATTGATTCTGCCTCTTTGTATTCGGAGATGTTTGCAGGGGAATTTACCAAACAACACCAGCTGCATATTGTCGTGGGAATGGACTCTGGGCTATTAGTCAATTATTTACTAAACCAGACACTTGCTGACGGTTCTAAGTATGTGTTTGTTGAGCTGCAAGATGTATTGGATTTACTCAACGTTGAAATCCCAGAGTCACACGCAAAAAAAGTACAAGTGCTCAGCCTTGCCCAGTTCGAGCAGCAAGTGAGTCAAGGTGCTTATAGCATTTTCATCACTAAGTCTAAATTTTCTGTTCATCGCTCAAGCGCTGTCAAAGGCAACCACTTGCAAAGTTATTCGCAGTTAAACGCTGCCGTAGAAAAGCTAGTGCAACATGAGTTTTTTGAGCAGACAACTCACTTTAATCAAAAGATGTTCGTTAAAACACAGTTGCGAAACTTAGCTGATAACCTGCAACCAGTATCGGTATTGAAAGACAAGTTTCGCGGCAAAACCTGTGTCGTGCTAGGTGGTGGTCCGTCACTAGACTTGTATCTTGATTGGTTGCTGGAACATAGAGATAACCTTATTGTTTTTGCCGTGTCTCGACTGACGGGTAAGTTAAATAAGTTAGGTATTCAAGCTGATATTATCGTTTCTGTTGACCCCCAGCCTGAGAACTTTGATGTAAACAAAGATCTGATGCAGCTCACGCCCAATGCATTACTTGTATATTCATACCACCTTGAAACTCGCATGGTAGGGCAATGGCCGGGTGCTGCCTTGTATACCGGCAACCGTTTGCCTTGGAGCGAACTAGATGCTGACAACACCTTATCAATGGGGCCGACAGTAACTAATTCTGCGGTTGAAGTTGCAGTGGATATGGGGTTTGAGCAAATCGTGTTGTTGGGCGTCGATTTTTGTCACTCTCAATCTGGGGCAACGCACACCAAAGGGACTTTTGGCTCAAGTTTAGGGCCGCAATTAGGGCAAATGTTTGAATGGGTAGAGACTTACTCTGGTGAGATGGCGGAAACGCCTATGCAGCTTGTTTCAGCTATCGCTGGGTTAGAAGAGTCTGTTGCCTCCTATAAAAACGTAAAGGTCGTCAATATTGCCAAAGATGCCGCTAAGGTTAAGGGCGTTGATTACCAAGCGCCAGAGTCAATTAAGATCGCGAGTATTGATGAACAATTGCGTGATGTCGTAAATCCTGAGCACTACAAACTTAGCTTTGAGCAGCGTCAACCTCTGCTAAAGGCGCTCAGTAATGAGCTTACTCAAACTAAAACTGATTTTAATAAATTAATCCCACTGTTGGATGACGCCAGAAAATTAACCGAAAAAATGCGTACGGCTTCAGAGCAGGATTTGGTTAAACTTTTTGCCAAACTCGATAAGGTTGAAGATAAAATCAATAGTGGTTTCTCGACTCTTGGGTCTGTTTGTAAGTTCTACGGCTACTATGAGTTCAGTCAGTTTTTCTCAACCCAGCAAAACGATGAACGCAGTCAACAAGATGTGATTGTCAGCCTAGTTAAGTACTACAAAGCTTTTGAAATTATTGCTAAAGACTTACTGGTTTTGGTAAAAGATTCACTCGAGCGAGTTAGCTTACGAATAGATGAAGGCGACCCCAATGTCCATGTTGAGCAGCTAGTGGAAAAGTGGCGCAAATTTGATTTAATTGGCCGCAGTACTATTTGGAAGCAAACTTTCTCTGAGCGCTATCAAGCTTTACCTGCAGCGCAACAAAAATTAGTTGATGAGTGTGAGTTTGACTATCAAGCAAAATTTACTCAGCTTGCCAGTCCCAAAGCAGCAGATAAAACCCCGTTTATTGACAATGCTTTTCATAAGTTGAACCTGCTTAATCAAAACCGTCATGAGTTGGGTGTCAGTAAGATGGTGCAGTATACCGAACCATACATAGACACTGGCGAAGATATCCGCAGGTTACACTTTCTTGCTAGCAGCTATTTGCAGGTTTTCCAGGGAAAAACACAACAAGCGTTAGAAGCTATCCTCAACATTCCAATTGAGCAAATGCAAGAGCTAGAGCTTAAACAAGCTATCGGTTTGTTGCTGCAATTTAATCGGCTCGATGATGCAGCAAAGTTACTGAATTTAGTTTGCGACTTTAGTGATGAGTATTTACCCAAGTATGCCAAAGTATTGCAGCTGTCGGGGCGCTATCAAGAAGCGCTTAATGCCTATGTGTCTTATTTAGAAAAATCACCCAATAGCATTTCGGTGCAATTAGAGTTGAGTCATTTCTTATATCAACTGGGTGAAGTTAACTATGCACTTGAATATGTTGATCAGGTGCTCAAGTTAGAGCCTGAAAATGCGACAGCGTTAGAGTACAAGAAGGTGATGCAGCAAGCGTAAGTTTTAGCCTATTTGCGGAAGATATTAATAAATCGCAAAACACTGGTCTGAATAGTTTCTTGTTGGGCCTTAATGGCGTTACAATTAGCGCCAATTTCAACGTGCCATAAACCCGATACAGGAGTTGTTTTGAACCTGAGTTACCTTTCGCTTGATCAATATAAACGTAAGTGGATTTTTAGTCATAAAGATCTGCCTGTGACCGATGACGACAAGCAAGCCATTAAGCCTTTATCTGATAAAAGCGCGATGGAAGTGTGGAACAAGTGGATCAGCAACAAAAGTAGCCGTGCAGAGCAGTTTACTAAAGGTGACTGGCCCGCAAAGGATTCGGCATGGAAGATAACAGAGCATTGGCAAGCTGCTTGGGACAGTGAAGACAATGCAATGCCAGAGGTGGTTTCGCAGCACATAGATTGGGCTGACGACACTCAGGTATTCTTCTGTTATGAGAAGTATCAAATTATTGAAACACGTTGGGATGTATTTGTAAGAAACTGGAAGTGTTTCTTATTTTTCGATGATGGCCCACTATTGATTGCACCAGGGCAAAAACAAGCGATGATGTTTGAACAATCTGGGCAATTTAAACTAGGAGTACGTGGGTGATCATCTAGCGAGCTTGGTTTGCTAAGTTCGCTGATTCAACAAGATCTCAAAGAGTTTATAATGAAAAAATCGCTAATTCTTACCTCATTAGCCCTTACCGCTTTATCTTTTAGTTCAGTTATCCAAGCCAAAGAAGTGGCTGGTGTTGAAGTTGCAGAAAAACTTGACGTTACCAACGCTCAGCTACAGTTAAATGGCGCTGGCGTACGTAGTAAGTTTTTTATGGACTTGTATGTAGGTAGCCTTTACTTACCTGCGCCGCAAACTGAGTTAGATGCTGTGCTTGCTCAGCCTCATTCGGTGGTGCGTTTAAACATCACTTCAGGGATGATCACTTCTGAAAAGATGCAGGATGCGATTAACGAAGGCTTTGAGCTTGCAACTAAAGATGATGTTGCCAGCATTCAGACTGAAGTCGACACTTTCATGACCTTTCTAAGCCATGAGATCGTTGAAGGCGACCAGTTTACCTTTGTGACCCAAAAAGATATGGGTGTGACCACGTTTAAGAATGGTCAGCAGTTAGGTGTAATTGAAGGTGAAGCCTTTAGACAAGCACTGCTTAAAATCTGGTTAGGTGATAAACCTGCGCAAAAGAGCTTGCGTAAGAAAATGCTTAATAAATAGCCTTTTCCTTCTCAAAATAGCAAAAGTACTTGGTTAAAAATAACAAAAGCGCCCACGGGCGCTTTTTTGTTTTCAACTTAAAACTACCTACGTCAGAAGGTGGTGTTAGTACTAGGCGTGCTTATAAATGCTAGCTTTTTCTAATAAACACTGCTGCGAACATGCCGTCACTGTTGGCTTGCTCAGGCATCACAGTAAGCATTTGAGTTTGCTCTCCAGTGAAAGGATGGCGCAGCGTTTGTAGTTCAAAGTGAGTGTTGGCCTTAGCAAAAGCTTCCACAACGCTTTGGTTCTCTGCAACAGCGAGTGAGCAAGTTGCGTAAACCAATTTTCCGCCCACTTTTACCGCCTGAGCGCTGCGCGTGAGAATATCGAGTTGTAGCTCAGGTTTGTTGTTAATTGCAGACTCGTCATCAATCCAGCGCATGTCTGGGTTACGACGCCAGGTACCAGTGCAGCTACAAGGCGCATCTACGAGCACACCATCAAAACTAATTGCATCAACAGGCAATGATTCATCCTGCCAAGGCGCCGTTGTGATGCCGCTAAAACCTGCGCGCTTGGCGCGTTTTTGCAGCTCTTGCAGCGGCTTTTTACGAATATCTGAACTGATTATGCTACCGCTAGAGTGAGCATTTTGCATAAGCATTTGCGAGCGTAGTTGCAGTGTTTTACCTCCTGCTCCGCTGCAGGTATCCCACCAGTGTTCATTATCTTTAACTGCACAAACATAGCCAATCACTTGCGAGCCTAAATCCTGGATCTCTAAGCGTCCTTGTTTAAAGGCGTTTAGTGCAGGCAAGTTGATATTTTTATGCCCTAGATTGACCGCATCATTAATGTGTTCACTCAATTGGGCATCAATCTTCTCTTTGACTAACTCTGTTACTAATGTCTGTGCTGACACATTTTGCGCACGGCCCCAAATTGGTGGTCTTGAGCTGAGCGCCGCAGCTAATGAGAGTTGTTGCTGAGTCACCTCCGAGTTAAGAGCCGAGTCGGCATTTGCATCAGAACTAGCATCGATTTGTTGATTGGTAAAGCAGTGTTGCCAAAACCATGTTGGTGCTAGATCGCTCACACTGACATTAATGCCTGCTGCTTGGTTTACATACGCGGTTAACTGCTTGAGTCCATCGACGCTAACAAAATCACCTAGAGCAGGCGCATCAAGTTGCCAATTGATGTCTAGTGATGAAAGTTGCTGCCAGGTGCTAGCTGCTCCAGCAAATTGTTTTGCTTCAATCTTGCTGGCAAGAGCAATGATGGCTAACCAGTTAAATGCCTGTTTATAGTCACCCAGCTGCTTTAACCAACCCCACCATCTAAATGTGGCAAATAGAGTTTCGCGGATGACTTTACGATCTTTTGAACCATGCTTTTTATGCTCGCGAAAATACTCGGCAACAATTCGGTCTGCTGGCTGTTTATCCGTCATTACCTTATCAAACAGCATATGAATGGTATTGGCATAGCTTAAGGCTCTGCGCTGCGAAGGCTCGTCAATATTTAGCTCGCTGATAGCTAACGGCATTGAATGATTAGGGGTGATGATCATGGTGAGTTACTGGCAGGTCAAAAGTCAGCTGGGGATTTTACCATGAGGCTTTTTTGATTGGCACAGTTTGTAAATAAAAAAAGCCGAGCGTATAAGCTCGGCAAAGGGTTGGAAGACCTATCGGTTAAATAGGTAGGGTGGATTAGGATGAATTAGTGTTAGCTAGTCTGCCTGGTGCTCAAAGGTTCTGCCTTGTGATTGAGCTTGCGCAGTACCTCGCGGTGTGCGTTGCAAGTTTGGGTCATCGTATACAAACCCTTGTTGCTGGCGCTCGGCATGTCTTGCAGCCTTTTTAATCAATGAGCGTCCAAAAAAGTGGGCGCTAATTAGGGTTACAGCGACAAAAATAATCAGAAAAGGCAGCAGCGCAATAGTGGCAACTGATACGGCTAGCATGACTAACAATGCGATGATTGGATGCAAACCTTGCATAAGGTTAGCAGGCTTAAATCCATTAAACTGAAACGACTGAAATTGTTGCTTAAAACTCATAAATTGCCCTCAATACTTGATGTGCCCTGGAGGAATCTGCCGGACTTAAAGTGGTCAATTACTCACTTTTTGCAAGGGCAGAAGACTCGATGCCAATCAAGAATAATCTTGTTAGTGACATAAAATGTCATCAGTGGTTGCAGTGTGCAATATTTCAGCGTGGCAATCACGTTAATCCTCGTTAATGTTTCGAAGGACAGCAAATGTTGAGCTTTGTTGAATCGGTTTTTTTTCGTGTTTCTGTCAGAAGTCTAAGTCGAGGGCAAAACAAAGGTACGCCATTAACGCTTTAGTGTGCTGATACTCTGCCTCACAAACGTCGACAAAGTCTTTACTGCACACTTGCTCAACTGAAATTGGCTTAACCGCAATAAAATCTTTGCGTTTTAACTCGTCAATGAGTGGATGCTGTTTGTCATAACCTTTTGGCGGGCGAATTAGGCTATCGCCAGTGAGTTCGAACCCAGCATCTACAACTTGCTCAATGGCTTTTTTATATCCGTTTGGGTTTTCATCGATACACTCACGAATAGCGTTGAGCGCTTTAGATTCTGGATGCCAAATGCCGGCAGCGATAAAACAGCCATCATTTGCTAGGTGCAGGTACAGCCCAGGTGCATGTACATTTTTGGCTTGAAAATGCCTAAACTGAATGCCAACGTTAAGTTTGTATGGTGTTTTATCTTTGCTAAAGCGACTATCACGCTGTGGGCGCATCATGCTACCACCTACCTTTTTCGGCACAGCAGTGAGCCTAGGTGACATGCCAAGTACCACAGGTGTCATCGCTTCAATAAACTCCAGCGCAGGCGTGCGAACCTTGTCTTCGTAATCTTGCTGATGTTGTTTAAACCAATCGCGGTCATTGTTCGCCGTTAATTGCTGTAAAAATGCAAAAGTTTGATCGCTAAACATACATGTTCCATATAAGTACCGAAGATAGAGTTACAGGTTTGTCGTTTCGCTAAGCTATGTCAAATATCATATGTAAGCTTGTGTGCTCAATTAGTGGTTGTTGTCGCGAGCATTTTTTTGTGGTTACCGAAGCGGTTTTGTCGTAAGTGAAGAGCAAGTTAGTTAACTGATTAAAGTGCGTTAACTTAATACAATCGCTAAGATGTATGATGACATTGGCAATATAAGCTAGCTTAACAACAATAGTTAAAGGTCAAGTAATGGCAGCAGACTTACAAATAATCGGTTGGTGTGAATGGGCTAGATTCCCGCACATCAACAATGAGCGAGTCAATATGAAAGTCGATAGCGGCGCACGCACCTCAAGCTTGCACGCGGTTGATGTGACGCCGTTTACTAAACAAGGTGAGCCTTGGATAAGAGTCGTGTTTCAACCTGAGCAAGGCTCTGATAGAGAGGTGACACAAGAGTTCGCCGTATTTGATAAACGCAAGGTGAAAAGCTCTGGTGGTCATGTAACAGATCGCTATGTGATAAAAACCCCTGTGATTATTGGCTCGCAAGAGTTTGATATTGAACTCACCTTGACCTCTCGTGAGAACATGAAATTTCGTATGTTACTTGGCCGCAGAGCTCTGGCAGGGCGTTATTTGGTCGATGCTCAATCATCATATGTTTTAGGAGAATAACAAATGCAAATCGCCATTATGTCGCGTAATGCTAACTTGTATTCCACTCGTCGCCTACAAGAGGCTGCAATTGCTCGTGGGCATGAGGTTCGAGTGATTGATGCTCTTGCCTGCTACATGAATATTAATATGCGGGCATCGAGCATTCACATGCGCGGAGAGGAATTACCTAAGTTTGATGCAGTCATTCCTCGTATTGGTGCCTCGGTGACTTTCTATGGTACTGCAGTGCTAAGACAGTTTGAGATGATGGGGACTTATTCGCTTAATGAGTCTGTAGCCATTTCTCGCTCTCGCGATAAGCTGCGTTCTTTGCAATTGCTTTCTCGTAAAAACATTGGCTTGCCAGTAACAGGGTTTGCGAATAAGCCTACCGACGTCCCCGATCTACTCGACATGATTGGTGGTGCTCCCTGCGTGATTAAGTTACTTGAAGGCACTCAAGGTATTGGCGTGGTGCTGGCCGAAACCCGCAAGGCCGCTGAATCAGTAATCGAAGCCTTTATGGGGCTCAAAGCCAACATTATGGTGCAAGAGTATATTGAAGAGGCTGGCGGCGCTGATATTCGCTGCTTTGTGATTGGCGATAAAGTCATTGCAGCCATGAAGCGCCAAGCTTTAGCAGGTGAGTTTCGCTCTAATTTGCATCGCGGCGGCACGGCAACCTTAGTTAAGCTAACACCAGAAGAGCGTTTAACTGCAGTTAGAGCGGCTAAAACCATGGGCTTGAACGTAGCGGGCGTGGATTTACTACGCTCTAAGCATGGTCCCTTGGTCATGGAGGTGAACTCCTCTCCTGGGCTAGAAGGGATTGAAAAGGCGACCAATATAGATGTTGCTGACAAAATAGTTCAGTTTTTAGAAAAGAGCGCTGAGAAAAAGTCTACCCGAACCAAGGGCATGGGCTAACGTTGGCATATTTATTTACACTTTATAATTCAGATTGATCTAATGAACTAGTTTGACAATTTCTCATTGTTTTCCACACTTACTGTGTACAGAAGGAAAAAGAACGACAGGGAGTCGCAATGAGAAATAACCTACCTATCACTCAAAAGCTATATCCAATACCAAGCCACATGCGCTTGATTTCAGGAACTAATCGCAAAGGGCATATCACATATTGTAATGATGACTTTGTTGAAGTAAGCGGATTTACACGTGAAGAGTTAATTGGTCAGCCACATAATATTGTTCGTCACCCAGATATGCCGCCAGCTATTTTTAGAGACATGTGGTCTTACATATCAAAAGGTAAGGTGTGGATGGGGTTAGTGAAAAATCGACGTAAAGATGGTGATCACTATTGGGTTAGTGCCTTCGTTACACCAGTATTTGAAAATGAGAAAGTCGTAGGGTACGAGTCGGTGCGTGTCAGCGCACTACCAGAAGAAGTTAATCGCGCAGAGCAGGCGTACAAGCGAATTCGTAATGGGCAAAAGCCGCGTAGCGAAGTGGCAGTGCGCTCCAATCAACTTATCAGGTTGTTACCGGTTTGGCTGCCTACCTTGGTGGTAGCTGGCATGATGGTGCCGTTGTGGGGCGTGAGCGCAGGTGCCTTGTGCGCCTTGGCTGCCGTGGCGTCAAGTAGTTGGATGGGCTACAAACAATATCAAGATTGGATGGATGTAATCCGCTTAAGTCCAAATTCATTTTCTAATCAAACTGTTGCAGAAACGTATTTTTCCGACTTTGGTGTAAAGGCTAGAGCGAAACTTGCCCTAGGTAGCGAGGTTGCTCGCTCACGCACCGCAATGACACGTATTGAAGACTCTGCGACGTCACTCGATGGCATCGTTGAGCAAACTCACCAGGAAGCTGAATCCACAGCTGATGCGATTGATATACAGAGCGCATCAACTCAACATATTGCAGCGGCGATTACTCAGATGTCCAAAGCTATTCAGGATGTGTCTAGCAATGTCGAAAACTCTGCGCTAAGCGCACAAACAGCACTGGAAAATGTCAATGCGGGTGGCGTACAAGCCAGTCAAGCTAAAGAGTCGATTGATGAACTTAATCGCTCAGTTGCAGAAATCGCGCAAACCGTGCGTGATTTGGCTGAGTCAACTAATGAGATAGGTCAAGCGGCAAGCCTTATTTCCAACATAGCTGACCAAACTAACTTGCTTGCACTCAATGCTGCAATTGAAGCGGCAAGGGCCGGTGAGCAAGGCCGCGGCTTTAGCGTGGTTGCTGATGAGGTTCGGGCATTAGCATCAAAAACTCGTGAGTCAACAGACCGGATCCATTCGATTGTGTCAGTGCTCACTCTGCGTGCAAGTAATGCTGTTGAGGTATCTGAGCGCGGTGAGCTTGCAGCAACCCAGGGCGTAGATATTGTTGATAAAACTCGCCAGTCGCTGGACTCTATCTGTTCGTCCGTCGAGCAAATTACTCGGCTTACCATGGAAATGTCGGCGGCGGTTGAAGAGCAAAGCTGCGTTGCTGATAACATAAATCAGCAGATTATTGAGATTGCTGATTCTGCAAAAGTGACCAAAGACTCGTCAGTTAAATCGCTGCAGAATTCTAATCAGCTTAATGACTCTGTGTTAACGGTGAGGTCAATTATTCGCCGTTTTGCGGTAGGTACTTTAGGTGAATAAACCTGTGCGCTAGGTGAGTCAATTATCATCTAAAACACGCATGATTGTTAATCAATTGTGTGTGTTTTATTGCATTTGACTACTGGCGCTATAATTTAAAGCGCTCAACTGAAGTGGTCAGTGATTTTGCTAACTCATTTAGTTCTAAACTCTGACTTGCCATCGATTGTGACGCCTCTGCGTTATTTTCTGTAGTGGTGCTACTTTCGTTCATGGTGTGCTCAATTTGATTACTAAAATCAAGTTGCGTTTCAGCGGCTAGGGCAATTTCACTACTCATGCTGTTGATGGTTTGTAAGGCATTTTCAATATGCTCTACAGCATCATTAAGCGACTGACTTTGCGATACACATTCAGTTGCTTGTTGCTGACCAGATTCAATGGTGTCGGCTGCAAGCTCGGTTTCTTTTTGTAGCGCAGTGATCATAGTTTGGATTTCCGCCGTTGATGCCTGGGTGCGAGAGGCAAGCCCGCGCACCTCATCTGCAACCACAGCAAAGCCTCTTCCATGCTCACCCGCCCGAGCTGCTTCAATGGCTGCGTTCAACGCGAGTAGATTGGTTTGCTCAGCGATACTGCTAATGGTAACCAGAATGCCGCCAATATCATTACTGTGCTGACTCAGGTTTGCCATGATAGTGACCGAGTCTTGAAGCTTGCTTGAAAGCTGCTCAATACGCTGCTTGTTACTCACGGCAATACCTTTTACCTGAGCGCCTTGCTCAGATGCGAGATGAATTTGCTCGCTGGCATCCCCTGCTTGTTGGTTAACCTGATCTGAGCTGCGATGAATTTCTTCTGCTAATTGTTTCGCGGTGGCGATTTTATCGATTTGTGCGGTTGCGGCTTCAGCTAACGCTTGACCTTGCTGACGAGAGTCATTTGCTGCATCGTCAAGTAGATGAGCATCACGGTCGATTTGTTTTAGTAACAGAGTTAAGTCATCTGCAAGTTTATTGATGTTATCCATTAGCTCGCCAAATTCATCATTATTACGCTTTTTAATGCGTCTTGATAAGTCACCACTGGCTATCCGTGACAGTGCCTTGTTAACTGCTGCCAGTGGCCCAAGCATAGCTTTGGAGGTGAAAAAGTAGATGAGAGAAGCTAGGACAATAAAGCCTACAGCCATCACTATTGCCAAGCTCTTAGATGTGTCGATAACGTCACTAGCATCAGACTGCAGCTCTGAAAAATGCCCCTTAGCTAGGGTAACCAATTGTTCTAGCTGACCATTCACCTGCTCAAAAGTTTGGTTAGCCGCTTGATAATTACGCTCAGCGAGACTCAGCTGATTGATGACTTCAGCTTGAGCTTGATACAACTTGCCTTGCTCATCGACCATGCTCAAGATATCGGCTAAGTTAGTGTCATATTGTTTTAGTAACTCATCGATGGCTAAAGGCGAGGCTTGCTGGTGCAGATATTGCGAGTAGGTTTTAAGGTTGCCTAATAACACAGCGACATCTTGCTGGTGGCTATCTAATGTGGTTTTGTCCGTGAGCCTAGACAACTCATTGATGGTATTACCTAAAGTAAACAGCATGTCATCAATACGAATACCTGTGCCAATGACTTCATCGAGCAGCGCGATATTTTCAGGGGCAACTTCCATGATCTCTAGATCAATCATGTTGTTACTGGCATTGTTTTTGGCATTAACAAAGCTTGTTGCGAGTTGCTCAAACTTATCGCGCCCATTGGCGGTTGCAAGTTTGGCAGCGAACATGGCATTAAGTTGCTGTTGATACTGACTGTATTGCTCACTAGCGCTAGCAAGAGCTTGTCGCATTTTAGCTTGGCTGTTCACCTTGTTGGCTAAAGCATCAATATTGCTGCGGTATTGGGTTGCCAATAGCTCAAATTGACTTTGACTATTGCTGATATCTTTTGCTGCTTGTTGCGAGAACGCTAAACTGCTCGTTTTAGCAATGTGTAGTAAGGTGTTTTGTAGATCGTTTGACTGATTTTGTACTGGTACTGCTACCAGCTCAATTTTGTTGTTTGCGGTCTGAATTTGATTAAGAGATCGGTAAAAAAAGCTACTTCCCGCCAGTAATAAAATGCCAATTGCAGCAAAGCCCAAAGCTATTTTTTGCTTGATAGTCAGAGTAAACATAGTCTTGTCGCCGAGTTATGCGCAACCTCGTTCAATGATGCAAAAGATCAATCTTCAGGCGTCGTTTATGGATGTTTGAATTGTTAATCCGTTAACGAGCCTGAGAGGTATAAGGCACATCAACACTTACGTTGAAATTGTCTTGTCGCAATCATGAGAGGCTTAAATTTAATTGTTGTTATATTGTTGCTACATTATTAAATTTAGGCGATTTTTTCTGTTTAAGCAATGCGCGATTTGGAGTAAAACGCGGGAATGTTTTGAAAAATTTACTTCTAATGGCGCCTATATGTTTGCTATTTGTCGAAAGTTACTCACTCAAGAAGTACGAAAAGCAATGCCAGTCTTATTGACTCACTAACAACATGTGTTTGAATTCGTTCCATCAGCCAATCCATCAACGCCATTGAACAGAATGCTTTTGTGCGTTTTTTGTGCGCCCTGAAAATCATTATGCCCAGCTTTAGTGCGAAATTTTAATATAGTTAATTCGTAGCTGTGTTTAAAACTCATACCTTTAAGTCATGCTATTGCCTGAAGCACCTATATTAGCGCTGTTTTAAATTTAACCAGTTTGTCATTTTTTTATCTTATATCTGTTATCTGACCTTGGCATGTTAACTGCAACTTCCTCGATATGTACCGCAATGTCTAAGTTGAAGTTTATTAATTTCGGCGGCTTAAGCTGGCAGGTCTACTTTGGTTTAAATCCAATTGGGGTTTAGAGCTAAATTAGCGTTTGCTGAATTAAGCCTTAGGTTGTCTTTCACATGGAGACAAATATGGGGCTGGATAAGTTACTGTATTTGCAGGGTGTTGGGGCTGAGTTTGTTGATTGTTTTGGTCAGCACATTCGTATCCCTATGCAAGACAGGGTAGGGATACTCAAAGCTATGCTCTCTAATGAGCGTAGCAGTGTGGATGATGCAGAAGAGTGCAAATCGCAATTTGAGTCGCATATAGTCGAGGCGCGAAACCATCAGCTTGATGTCGAGCCATGGTTTGAGCAGCTGCCCAAGTTTCAATTTTCCCACCTAGACAAGCCCACGCTGCACATGCACCTGATAGAGCAAGACTGTCAGGTACAAATAAAGGTGCATTTAGAAAGTGGTAGTGATTTTACTTTTATCTATCAAACTCACGCCGCGGATATTATTGGTGAATATCATTATCAAGGCCGACACTATTGTCGTTACCAAGTCGATGTTAATGCATATATTCCAGAGACCATTGCGCTATCGAGTGGCTACCATCAATTGACTGCTCGGGTTATCGAGCACGACTTGTTTGACCAAGGCTCCAACAATCAAGCGCCAAATCACCAAGATGTAGATGGCTTAGATGCAGGTCATTTGGGTTGCACTGGTCAATGGGTGTTAGCACCACGCTATTGCTACCAAGCGCCAGTGAACGATAGAGCGAAGCTTTGGGGTGTGAGTATTCAGCTGTACTCATTGCGCAGCGAGCAATCGGATTATGGCATTGGAGACTTTGGCGCGCTTAGGCAGTTAATTGACTATTGCGCTGACATCGGTGCGAGTTTTATCACTTTAAACCCGCTTCACGCCTTGGATATTGCCCACCCTGAGCATCCTAGCCCATACAGCCCGACTGACAGGCGCCGCTTAAACCCGCTTTATATCGATATTGCTGCTGTTCCTGAATATTCACAGGTTAAATCTGAGGTTTTCCAAGGTGTCGACAATGCGCAAGTTGGCAGTGTAAATCTTACCTTAGCTCTTGGTGAGACGATTGATTATATCCAGGTGTTTAAGCGTAAATATCAGCAATTACTGGCACTATATCAGCAGTTTGCCAGCAACTTACATGACGAAAGTTTTCAGCGAGGGCAGGCGTTTAAGCATTTTAAGCAACAACAAGGTGAGGCGTTAATACAGTTTTGCTTGAATGAGGTACAACAAGCGCCTAAGTGGATGAACCCGACTGCTGATTTTTTTGCTTACCTGCAGTTTGTGGCAAATGAGCAGTTGGCTTTGTGTCAGCAGCGTTGCCGTGAGCGTGGTATGGCAATTGGTTTAGTAGGTGACCTGGCTGTTGGCGCTGTGGTGCATGGCTGTGAGGTACAAAGCGAGCAGGCAAGCTTTTGCGTTAATGCCAGTATTGGTGCGCCGCCAGACCCGTTTTCTGCCAGCGGGCAAAATTGGGGCTTAGTGCCGTTTGACCCAGTAAAAATGCGTCAGCAAAAGTTTACTCATTTTATCGCATTAGTACGCAGCAACATGCGGTTATATGGCGCACTGCGAATCGACCATGTAATGGGGTTACTAAGACTATGGTGGTGGCCGTTAACCAAGCAGCATGGTCATGGCGCTTATGTGTTTTATCCGGTTGAAACCTTAGTGGCAATTATCTGTTTGGAAAGCCAGCGCGCCAATTGTCTGATTATTGGTGAAGACTTAGGCACAGTGCCGCCAGCAATTATTGACGCTATGGCGCGCAGTCATATGTATTCCAATGAGCTGTTTTATTTCAGTGAGCACAGTGAAGGTTTTGTGCCACCAGCTCAGCAAAAACGCCGCAGCTTGATGATGCTGGCAAATCACGATGTCGCACCACTCAAAATGTGGTGGCAACAGCAAGATTTGAATTTACGCCAACAGTTGCACCTATTTGAAACTCAAGCCGCTGAAACTCAAGCCTATGCGCAAAGGTCAACGCAGCAATGGCAGTTGCTTCAATGGCTAGCAAACTATGGCCAGGAGTTTATCCACAAAGCGCTCGTCGGCAAGTCTGCGGCTAGCGTCTCAGAGTTAGATGCGAGGCAGTTGCGCCAGGTATTGGAATTTGTCGCCGATTTAAAACAATGGCTACACGGTGACAACAGCTTGAGCAATGTGAGTGGCAATGATTTTAGCAGTAGCGAGGGCGCTCATTCTAGATTTCACCCTGAAGTCTTTGAGCTAAACACAGACACCCTTATTTGCGCTTGGATTGCAACGGCGGCAAGTGGTAGCGCGAACTTGTTTAGCGTGCAACTTGCCGATCTGCTTGACGACAATCAATGCGTCAATATTCCTGGCACTTGGAAGCAATACCCTAATTGGCAGCAACGCTTGCCTTACACCGTTAGCCAAATTCGCCAGCTTGCTAAGGTGCGACAGCGCACATCTTTAATCAGCCTTGCTCGAGCCATGAGCACCAGCATTGAAGCCTGTTCGCCCATTGCTAGCGGCACAATTCCCGATTTAGATGCTGATGAACGTGAAGCTGCACCCCAAATTAACAATTCACTTTGATATGGAAATTAAACCTATGACGACTTCAATCACAGACGCTAGCGCCATCATCAATGAGCAATTTAATGATGTTTTTTCAGTGCTTGGTATGCACAAGAATGAGCAGAGCCAATCACTTATTGTGAATTGTTTTTTGCCAGGGGCAAGTCAGGTTGAAGTGATTGACTTAAAGAGTAACCGCAAGGTCGCTCAGCTAAACGCAGAAGACCAAACTGGCTACTTTAGCGGGGTGATCCCTAGGCGTAAAAATCCTTTTGCATATCAGTTGCGCGCGCAATACCCACATAGCCTTGAGTTGATTAACGACCCGTACCAATACCCAAGCCCATTATCTGAGCAAGACGTATATTTGTTTAATGAAGGTAGTCAGCTACAGGCATATCAGTTTCAAGGAGCGAATTGGCGTGAACTAGCAGCGGCAAATGGCGAGCATACTCACGGCGTGCATTTTTGTGTGTGGGCGCCCAATGCCAAGCGGGTTGCAGTTGTCGGTGATTTCAATTACTGGCATGGCGAGCGCCATATGATGCGTTTTCACCCTGCAAGTGGACTTTGGGATATCTTTATTCCCGAAGTTGAAGCTGGGCAACTATATAAATTTCAATTGATTAACCAACAAGGTGAATTGGTTGAAAAGGCTGACCCTTATGCCAAGGGCATGCAAGGCGCGCCAGGCAATGCTTCTGTGGTGCCACCAAAGGAAGCGTACCAATGGCAAGACGATGATTGGTTAGCTAAGCGCGCTGCAGTCGCATCTCATAAAAGCCCTATGTCGACTTACGAGGTGCATCTGGCATCGTGGCGCCGAGTCGGGGATAACGGCGAGCAATATTATCAATATCAGAAATTAATTGATGAGCTGATCCCTTATGTGGTTGAAATGGGTTTTAGTCATATCCAATTGATGCCAATCAGTGAATATCCTTTTGATGGCTCGTGGGGCTATCAGCCTGTGGGGCTGTTTGCACCAACTCAAAGAATGGGTGATGCGGTTGGTTTGAAAGCTTTTGTTGATGCTTGCCATGGCAATGATATTGCTGTGTTACTTGACTGGGTGCCTGCACATTTTCCGAAAGATCATCATGGTTTAGCACGCTTTGATGGTAGCTGTTTATACGAACATGCCGACCCAAGACAAGGCGAGCACCCAGATTGGGACACTTTGATCTTCAATTATGGCCGCGCTGAAGTGCAAAGCTTTTTGCTCAGTAATGCCCATTACTGGCTAAGTGAGTTTCACTTTGATGGCCTGCGTCTCGACGCCGTATCTTCCATGTTGTATCTAGATTACAGCCGCGAGCAAGGACAGTGGCTGCCAAATGAACATGGCGGACGTGAAAATCTCAGTGCGATAGCGTTTCTTAAACAGCTCAATAGCAGTATGTATCGAGAGTTTCCCGGCATTTGTATGATTGCCGAAGAGTCTACCGCCTGGGGCGGCGTGACTAAGCCTGTTAGCGATGATGGCTTAGGCTTTGGTTATAAGTGGAATATGGGCTGGATGAACGACACCTTGGGGTATTTACGCCGTGACCCGATTTATCGCCGTCATCACCATCACGAAATGACCTTTAGCTTGGTTTACGCCCATACTGAGCAGTTTATTTTATCGCTGAGTCACGACGAAGTTGTGCATGGTAAAGCGGCGCTAATTTCAAAAATTCCCGGTGATGATTGGCAAAAGTTTGCAACCTTGCGCGCCTATTATGGCTTTATGTGGTCGCATCCAGGCAAGCAACTGCTCTTTATGGGCGGCGAGTTTGCTCAGCGTGATGAGTGGAACCATAACTATTCCCTTGATTGGCATTTACTGCAATACGCGCCGCACCAAGGGGTGCAAGATTGGGTGCGCGACTTAAACGCTTTTTACCATCAGACACCGGCGCTGTTTGAAGCAGATTTTGAGCCTAGCGGTTTTCAGTGGCTAGATTGTCATAACGCCGATAATAGCGTGTTTGTGTACTTACGCTTTTGCGAGCAAAAACAAACTCATGTGCTGGTGGTCGTGAATATGACGCCGCAAGTACACCATGGATTTCGTGTAGGGCTACCCAATAATGAAGCCTATGTTGAGGTGCTTAATAGCGATGACAAACACTATGGTGGCAGTCATGTGGTCAATGAGCATACCGTTGAGCCTGAGGCGCAGCGCTGGCAAGAACAAGCGCAAAGCGCTTTGATTAGCGTACCACCGCTGGGCTGCTGTTACTTGATCCCCGCTTCACAAACTCAGCTGAGTAATCAAGAGGGGCAAGCCAACAGCGACAAGCACGCCACATCTGAGGTGAAGCTTGAAGCTGTTTCCAAAACCGAGGCAGCTAAAACCAAAGCCACTAAAACCACAGCCAATAAATCCAAAGCGACTAAGACTAAGAGCACTGAGAGCACGACTAAGTCCAAAGCTGTTTCTTCAACAGCGTCTAAGTCTAAAACTGCTTCTAAAACTAACGCGGTAAACAAAACCAAGTCTACTTCTGCTAAAAGCAAAGCTAAAACTAACAGCAAAGCTAAAACTGCAGTTAAGCCTTCTAATGGTAAAGGCGCGTAATGAGCAGCACAGCCGAGTGCTCAAGCCTGCATCAGTGGACGCTAGTTGCGGGTAGCGCTTTTCCGCTTGGGGCCAATGTGGTTGAAGGTGGGGTTAATTTTTCACTGTTTTCAGCCAATGCTACCAAGGTCGTGCTATGCCTGTTTGACGCGCAGCATAACGAGGTGGCGCAGTTTAGTTTAAGCGCTAAAACTCGTCACATATGGCATGGCTGCATTTTGGGCGTGAGCGCAGGGCAACGTTATGGTTACCGAGTTTATGGTCCGTATCAGCCTGAGCTTGGTCATAGGTTTAATCATCACAAGTTGCTGCTAGACCCTTACGCCAAGCAATTTGATGGTGAGTTAGTGCATCATGAAGCGATATACGGTTATCGCTCGCGCACAGTAAAGGCGGACTTGAGTTTCAGTGAATTAGACAGTGCGCCCTATATGCCTAAGTGTGTGGTGGTCGATACCGCGCCGCTTAAAGACATCATTATTAAGCCAATAAAGCGCTCGCTGGCTAAGTCGATTATTTATGAAACCCACGCTAAAGGCTTTACTCAGACTTGCCCTAACGTACCAGAGCTAAAACGCGGTAAGTTTGCCGCACTGGATGAGCCGGCAATTATTCAATACCTCACTGAGCTTGGGATTACAGCAATTGAGCTGCTGCCAGTACAGGCCTTTGCTGACGAGCCTTTTTTAATCGAGAAAGGGCTTAATAATTACTGGGGCTACAACACCTTAGGCTTTTTTGCGCCGCACCCAAGTTATTTAAGCCAAGCCGATATAGCTGAATTTAGGCATGCGGTGTCGGCGCTGCATCAAGCGGGTATCGAGGTGATTTTAGATGTGGTTTACAACCATACTGCAGAGGGCAATGAGCTAGGGCCAACTTATAACTTTCGCGGCATAGATAACGCTAGTTATTACCGCTTAATGCCGAATGAGCCTAGAAAATACATTAACGATACCGGCTGTGGCAACACGCTAAATATCAATCACCCGCAAGTATTGATGATGGTGATGGACTCGCTGCGCTATTGGATTGAAGTGATGGGAGTAGACGGCTTTCGATTTGACCTTGCCAGTTGTCTTGGCCGCGAGGCCTATGGTTTTGACCCAGGCAGCGGCTTTTTTGATGCCCTGATGCAAGACCCTGTTTTATGTCAGGTGAAACTTATCGCTGAGCCTTGGGATATTGGTCCTGGCGGTTATCAGCTGGGCAATTACCCCATTGGTTTTAGTGAATGGAACGACAGATATCGCGATGTGATGCGCCGATTTTGGCGTGGTGATGATGCCATGTTGTCTGACTTTGCCAAGAGCTTTCATGGCTCCAGTGATGTGTTTGAGCATGGTGGTCGCGGCCCAAGCGCGAGTATTAATTTTATCACCAGTCACGATGGTTTTACGCTACGTGATTTAGTGAGTTATCAAGATAAGCATAATCAAGCTAATGGTGAGCAAAATCGCGATGGCCACCAAGAAAACTTCAGCTGTAACTATGGTGTCGAGGGTGACACATCTGACAGCACCATCAATCAAGTGCGTCAGCGACAGCAGCGCAACCTGTTAACCACCTTATTGTTATCTCAAGGCGTCCCTATGTTGCTGGCGGGTGACGAGGTGGGGCAAACCCAAAAGGGCAACAATAATGCGTATTGCCAAGATAACCCCAATGGCTGGTTTGATTGGCAAGCATGCGATGATGGCTTGCTGGCATTTACCAAGGCATTGATTGCACTACGTAAACGCTTCCCAATGTTGTGTCATCAGCAGTTTATTCATCAGCCCCACGCTGAGCTTGATAACGGCATGATGTGGTTCAACCGCCAGGGCGACCCTATGAGTAAAGCGGCTTGGAGTGAGTATCACTGTAAAACATTGGCAGTGATGATCTGTGGTGATTTAGCTGAACAAGGCTCGATGCCAACACCTTGTAACGCTCAAGCGATTCTCATTTTGCTCAATGCAGATAACTGCCAACAAGACTTTCAGCTGCCACACCTTGCACATTTTGAGCATTGGCAGCGGGTACTGGATACCCAAGAAGATACCCCATGGCAAGGTGAGTTCGAGCTGTTTTCTACCCCAAAGCATTTAGTGACAAGCGCCTCTATTGCCGCTTCAGCTGCCGATAGTCAGCAACTCGGCATCGCCAATCGCAAAACGAGCTATTTACCTAGTGACAGCCTTGCCTCGCACTATCAGCTTCAAGCACACAGTTTAATGATATTTCACAGTCATTTTTCAAGGAGAGAATCATGAGCTCTGCCAATACACCACCGTCTAGTAAACGCGCCAGTAATGCCGCTAGCAAAACATCTTCTACCGGTAAAACTGCTGCTAGGCGGACGACCAGAAATTCGAGTACTAAAACCTCAAGTACTAAAGCGACAACTAAATCAAGCGCTGCCACTAAATCTAGTGCTGCAGTTAAATCTAGTGCTGCAGCTAAGACTAAAGCCACGACGGCTAAAGCGCAGTCAGTTGCTGCTGGGGTTGAGCATGAGTCATTAGTTTCAGGCGTAGCGCGGCAAATACGTTATGGATTGTGCTCAACCGAGAAAGATCAATCTCAGTTGTTTGACGCGCTTGCGTTAGCACTTAAGGAGCAAATGCTCGATGAGTGGCGTGAGACTCGTCTAAAAGATAATGACTTTAAGCAAAAGCAAGTTGCTTACTTGTCTTTAGAGTTTCTCATGGGGCGTGCCCTAGGCAATGCGCTGTTAAATCTTGATTTAACTGAGCAAGGCCGCCAAGTGTTGGCGCAATATGCCAGTGAATTAGAAGCGGTAGAAGAATATGAACATGATGCAGGCCTAGGTAATGGTGGGTTAGGGCGGTTAGCAGCGTGCTTCCTCGATAGCTGTGCCAGTTTAGATTTATCGGTTACTGGTTATGGTATTCGATACCAATACGGCATGTTTGCCCAAAAAATTGTCGATGGTTATCAAATCGAGCGTCCAGACTACTGGCTACGTGACGGTAATCCTTGGGAGGTGCGCCGCGCTCACCGTACAGTATCAGTGCCGTTTTTTGGTCATACCCATACCTATGAAGACAATACTGGCCGTCGCCACCATGTGTGGCAAGCAGGGCAGACTGTGCTTGCCGTGCCTCACGACATGCCCATTCCCGGCTACCGTAATGGACGTATTAACACCTTAAGACTGTGGAAGGCTGAAGCGGATGACGATTTTAACTTAACCGAGTTTAATGATGGGGATTACACCGAGTCTGTTGCTGCGAAAAACCTCGCTGAGCAAATCACCATGGTGCTGTATCCCAATGATGCTAGTGAGAATGGTAAGGAGCTAAGGTTACGCCAACAGTACTTTTTAAGCTCTGCGAGTCTGCAAGATTTAATCAACCGCCATTTGGATAAGTTTGGTAATGATTTCAGTCAGTTTAGCGCCAACAATGTCATTCAGTTAAATGACACTCACCCTAGTATCGCTGTGCCAGAATTGATGCGTTTATTAATGGATAAACACGGACTTGGCTGGGATGAAGCCTGGCAAATTACCAGCAGTAGCGTTGCCTATACCAATCACACTCTGTTACCAGAGGCGTTAGAGCGTTGGAGTGTGCCTATGGTGGCACACATGCTGCCGCGGATTATGGAGATTATTTTTGAGATCAACGCCCGTTATCTCGAACAGGTGGCACACCAATGGCCGGGCGATTGTCAAAAGTTGGCGCAAATGTCGATTATTGAAGAAGGGCCTGTGCAGCACATTCGCATGGCTTATCTTGCCATCGTTGCCAGCTTTTCGGTCAATGGCGTTGCAGCGCTGCACACTAAGCTACTTAAAGCCGGATTATTTAATGACTTTTACCAGCTTTGGCCTGAAAAATTTAACAACCGCACAAATGGTGTCACCCCAAGACGCTGGCTAGCCTACTGCAATGCGCAATTATCAACGCTGATTTCAAAGCGCCTAGGTGATGATTGGGTGACCGACTTATCAAAACTCGCAGCACTTAATGCGTTTACCGCCGACCATCAGTTCGTCAAACAGTGGGCTGAAGTTAAACAGGCGAACAAGCAGGTCTTGGCTAACTTTGTTGAGCAAGAATGCGGGGTGAGCTTTGATGCCAAGATGATGTTTGATGTGCAGGTAAAGCGGATTCACGAATACAAGCGCCAGCTACTGAACATCATGCATGTTATCCATCTTTATCAGCGTATTTTGTCGGGCGATACTCAGGGTATGGTGCCGCGTTGTGTACTAATTGGCGGTAAAGCCGCGCCGGGCTATGCCATGGCCAAGCAAATTATCAAGTTGATCAACAATGTCGCCCATATGGTTAATTCTGATCCTGTTGTGACCCCTTATCTGCGCCTAGCATTTTTACCCAACTATAACGTTAGCGCTATGGAGAAAATCTGCCCTGGTACGGATTTATCTGAGCAAATCTCTACCGCAGGTAAAGAAGCATCCGGTACCGGCAACATGAAGTTTATGATGAATGGCGCATTGACCATAGGCACATTAGACGGTGCCAACGTGGAAATGATTGAAGAAGTCGGCGAAGAAAACTTCTTCCTATTTGGGCTGAAAGCCGACGAGGTTGAAGCCTTAAAACCTCACTATAACCCCAGCGAGATTATCGCGCGTAGCCAAGCGTTGCAGGGCGTGCTCAATATGCTTGAGGGCGGTCATTTCAATTTGGTTGAGCCAAATATTTTTGACGACATCATCAACGCGATTAAAGACCCCAATGATCAATGGATGCTCGCCGCAGACTTTGACGACTATTGCCGCGCCCAGCAGCAAGTCGCGAAAACCTATCAAAATCAATCCCAGTGGCAGCAAATGAGCATTCGTAATGCAGCGGCAAGCGGACGTTTTTCAAGTGATAACACCATTGAAGGCTACCGTGACCACATTTGGATGAAATAAGGCTTTATCGTATTTAGAAACAAGGACGTACCTGAAGTTTAAGGTTCAACTGGAGAGTGTATATGAATAATAGTGTTCGTTATATCAGTAACTTAACCCGTGATACCTATGCCATCATTCTCGCCGGCGGTCGCGGTTCTCGCTTGCATGAACTGACTGATTGGCGTGCAAAACCTGCGCTGTATTTTGGTGGAAAATTTCGCATCATCGACTTCCCACTATCTAATTGCATTAATTCGGGCATTCGCCGTGTTGGCGTGGTCACTCAGTACAAGTCTCACTCGCTTATTCGTCATGTGACGCGTGGTTGGGGACATTTTAAAAAGGAGCTTGGTGAGTCGGTAGAAATTCTACCAGCCTCGCAGCAAACTTCGGGTAATTGGTATGAAGGCACTGCCGATGCGGTATTTCAAAATATCGACATTATTCGCCATGAGCTGCCTAAATACGTGATGATTTTATCGGGTGATCATGTGTATCGCATGGACTATGCAGGCTTGCTTGCCGCCCATGCCGAGTCTGGCGCAGATATGACGGTATGTTGCCTAGAAGCTGATATTCCTGAAGCCGCTGGCGCTTTTGGAGTGATGGAAGTAGATGAAGATAATCGCATTATTGGCTTTGAAGAAAAGCCAGAGCATCCGAAACATATGCCTAAAAATCCTGAGAAGTGTTTGGCGTCTATGGGTAACTATGTGTTCAATACTAAGTTCTTGTTTGATCAGCTAAAGAAAGATGCGGTTAACGAAAATTCAGAGCGCGATTTTGGTAAAGATATCATTCCGAACATCATCAAAGACCACAATGTATTTGCTTACCCATTTGCAAGCTCGCTCGATAGTGAGCCGCCTTATTGGCGTGATGTAGGAACGCTAGACTCGTTCTTCCAAGCAAATATGGAGCTGCTTTCACCCACACCTGCGTTGAACTTATACGATGCTAAATGGCCGATTTGGACGTATCAGGAGCAGCTACCACCTGCTAAGTTTGTGTTCGATGATGAAGACCGCAGAGGCATGGCGGTGGACTCAATCGTTTCAGGTGGTTGTATTATTTCTGGCGCTAAAGTGAAGCGCAGCGTGCTATTTGATGAGGTGCGTGTGTGCTCATATTCGTTTGTAAAGGACGCAGTGTTGCTGCCTGATGTCGTGGTGCTGAAAAATTGTCGCATCAAGAATGCCATTATCGACCGTGGCTGCATTATCCCAGAAGGCATGGTGATTGGCTTTGACCCTGAACACGATCGCGCACGCGGCTTTAGGGTGTCAAAAGGCGGCGTAACCTTAGTGACGCGAAAAATGTTGGGTTTACCTGTGGGATACGAATAGGCGGTAGTGAGTTGATAGAGCAAAATATTAAAAACAATCAAAGTATTGAAGAAAAAAAAGTGATGTTAGTCGCCGCCGAAAATGGCGCCATAAATGGTGCGAAAGTCGGTGGCATGGCAGATGTTATTCGTGACTTACCGCCGGCATTAATTAAGCAAAATGTGCAAGCCGATGTCGCCATGCCTGACTATGGTTTTATTGCCAGCGATAATCAGGCGCAGTTTGTGGCAAATGTTGAGGTGCCATATGCCGGACGTATTGAGCTGGTTAAGCTATATCAAATGCCTCGGCCGCAACTCCCAGCTTCTGCCTCGGCTGCTGAACATGATGCGCCGCAACCTCAGGTGTACATATTTAGCCACCCTTTGTTTAATCACCCTCAGCTGCATCAAGGTCAGCGCAAGGTATACACTGAGTCACATTACCAGCGGCCATTTGCTGATGATGCAAATAAGTTTGCGCTGTTTTGTTTAAGTGTCGCTAGCGCGTTTAGGCAAGGCTTGCTTGCTGGCTATCAGGTGCTGCATCTTCATGATTGGCACACAGCAATGCTTGCTATGCTGCGCGCATATATAGATGAGTTTGCCGTACTTAAAACCATGCGCTGCGTGTATACCATTCACAATTTAGCCATTCAAGGTGTCAGACCGTTCAGCCACGATGAATCATCGTTTTGTCACTGGTTTAAGCCTTGGTTTTCAGAGATTGATTTAACCAAAGCTCGTGAGCTTAAACTGCTCGACCCAAGATACGATAACTGCATTAACCCAATGCGCATTGGCATCGCTCATAGTGATTGTGTACATATTGTGTCTCCAAGTTATGCCCAAGAAGTGACACGAGCATCAGACTCTCAACTTGGCTTCATAGGTGGTGAAGGCTTAGAGCAAGATCTAGTTGAAAAGCAGCATCAAGGCCAACTTATCGGCATAATCAATGGCTGTTTTTATCATGATGCTTGTCCGTCAGTTGAGCAAAAGCGCGAGTACACCTCTGCTGACAACCGCCAGAGTTTGTTTAACCTTATTCAAGATGTGCTGATTGAATGGCAGGGCACGAAAGAGCAAGTGAGCGCCTGTGACTTTATAGCTGCCAACCGGCTTCGCCAATGGCAAAGGCAAGACGAGAATAAGCAAAGTAAATCTCCGTTAAACTTGTATCCACCAGGCTTAGTGATACCTCACACCTGGTTACTCACCTCGGTTGGCCGCTTAACCTCGCAAAAGGTTGCCTTGTTGTTATATCAGGTGACAGCCGAGCACAAGACGCTGGAGCTAATGTTGCTAAACCTTGAAATGCAGCATCCAAAAGCTAAGTTCATTCTGCTGGGGAGTGGAGATGCTGAGCTTGCTAAACAAATGCAACAGATAGCCGCAAAGCATGCCAATTTACTGTTTTTAAACGGTTACCATGAACTGCTATCTGAGCAGTTATACCAACAAGGTGAGCTATTTATTATGCCAAGCTCGTTTGAGCCATGCGGTATTAGCCAGATGCTCGCAATGAAGCAGTATCAGCCTTGTTTAGTCCATGCCGTTGGCGGCTTAAAAGATACGGTTATTAATAAGCAAACGGGTTGGCAATTTAGTGGTGATACCCCTCAGCAACAGGCCGAACAACTGCTGCGGGTATTTGATGAGTGCCTAGCAAGTTATGGTGACAATGACTGGCTAGCTATAAGAAAAAAAGCAGGAGAGCAACGTTTTACCTGGCAACAGGTGGCGATTGACTATTGTCAGCAGCTATATCGGTTTGAAGTGATAGCAGATCGCGGGACTGAGCCGGTGGTGGCACATAGTGCCTAGCGTTAGCGTTGAACAGGATTTGATGTAAGCAATAGTTAGGCAATTGCCAATAGTTTGAACTTGGGCAGCAATATTCGCATGTATTGCTGCCTTTTTAGTGGCTATTTAAGCTTGCTTGGGTAAAGTGTTTCCTCAGCATTAATTCTGCCCTGGTGCTAAGGTGATAAAACTTAGTGCAACTTCATTTCCCCCCAACTCAAATACAGACCGGAGTCCAGTATGGAAACCATCCCAAATAACATGTCAGCCGTTCAATTACTCGGTCATGGCGGTGTGGAAAAGCTAGTGCTAAATCATCAAGTCCCTGTACCCACTATTGGCGCTAACGATGTACTAATTAAAGTGGGTGCTGCTGGGGTTAATAATACCGACCTTAATACACGTAAAGCCTGGTACTCAAAATCTTATGTTGAAAGCGCTGAAGTTAAAAACACTGAGGCCGAGAATATAGCGCCTAAATCTGAACCATCTGCTACCAATAGTAGCGATGCAAGCTGGTCTGGTGAGGCGATTGAATTTCCGCGAATTCAAGGCGCAGATGTTTGTGGCATTGTGGTAGCTGTTGGAGAGCAGGTCGATAAGAGCTTGCTAGGGCGTAGAGTGCTAATCGAGCCTTGCTTGCAAGAAGCTAATGATGAAGCGCTGGCGTCGCCATGGTACTTCGGCTCAGAATGTGACGGTGGGTTTGCGCAATACACTAAAGTCGCGGCAAAGCATGCTTACCCTGTATCTAGTGAACTTAGCGATGTCGAACTTGCCTCGTTTCCGTGTTCATACTCGACTGCTGAAAACATGCTAACGCGCGCTAATGTATCAGAGCGAGATTTAGTGTTAATCAGCGGCGCATCTGGTGGTGTTGGCTCTGCGGCAATTCAGTTAGCCAAAGCGCGCGGCGCGAAAGTGATTGCTATTACAAGCAAGTCTAAGTTTGCCGAAATAACTGCTATTGGCGCAGATGTTGTGCTAGATAGAAACGATGATCTTGCAAAAAAACTAGGGCAAAACAGCGTTGATGTGGTGATTGATTTAGTTGCGGGTGACCAGTGGCCGCAATTTTTGCAAGTGCTTAAACCATTCGGGCGTTATGCCACATCGGGCGCAATTGCTGGACCGATAGTAGAGCTAGATGTGCGCACGCTTTATTTGAAAGATCTGAGCTTATTCGGTTGTACGATTTTAGCTAAGGATGTGTTTGCCAATCTCATTGCGCGCATTGAAGCTAAACAAATCAAGCCGTTAATTGCTAATCGCTTTGCTTTGTCTGAAATCGCTAAGGCGCAGCAAGAGTTTGAGTTGAAAAAGCATATTGGTAAGTTAGTTATCGACTTGTCGTTAAAGTTCTAACAACTGCATCGCTGTCATCTAACCAATAAAGCCGTGCTGCTATATAACGTACACGGCTTTACTTGTTTTTACAGCTTATAGCGCCCAATTAAATCCTGTTTGTTGTTCTGACAACTGCCACAGGGTTTGACATACCTGCTCGTCATGAGCGAACGCTTCTAATTTGCACTCGTCTACTGGGCCAACAAAGTACTGAAACCCAGTAGGACCGTAGTAAGCACGCTGTTTTAAGCCTGTTTCGGTGGCGCACATAATTTCTGGATATGCACCTTTCTCTGCAGACTGCACAATGGGTAGCATCGCCATTATGCCAAAGATAATACGAGTAGCGCGGCTGGCTTTATCGTTGATCAACGAAGTCTTTGATGCGCCCGGATGACACACATAGACTTCAACACGCTTACCAGCGTCTTTAATGCGGTTTTGCAATTCATAGGCAAACATCATTTGCGCCAATTTACTGTGGCAGTAGGTATGGTTCGGGTGATAATTTTTGTCCCAGTTCATATCGTCAAACTGCATGGTTTTCAAACCCATTTTGTAGCCTTCGCTACTCACCACGACAATGCGACCTTGTGACTCCTCGATGCGGTCAAATAGCAATCCACACAACAAGAAGTGACCATAATGATTGACCCCAAGATGGCTTTCAAAACCATCTTTCGTGAATTCTTGCTTGGCAACCTGTGCGATAGCGCCGTTACAAATTAGCGCGTCAATTTTCGCTGTGGATTGTAAAACCTGCTGTGCGGCCTTGTGCACAGATGCAAGCTCAGCAAGGTCCATTTGCACAAAGCTTACATCAATATCTTTGCCTAATTGCTGTTTGAGCGCTGCAATCGCTGCTGCTGATTTGCTTGCGTTGCGATTTAGCATCACAACTTTGGCCCCCTTAGCTAATAGAATGCGTGATGCTTCAAAGCCTGAGCCTGTATTTGCGCCTGTGATCAAATAAGTCTTGCCTACTAATGAGCCGATTCGCTCAGGAGTCCAGCCTTTTGCACCAAAATATTTAGTTGTCATAGTTAACACTCCTCAAATTCGTTGATTAAAACTGGAATGGACAAGTTAGCTTGTCGACTCCTTAGCTCTACCTGCTGTTCAATCGGGCAGTTGTTTAGCGCTATGCGTTAATGCTTGAGTTGTATTATATGTATCAGTGTGCACGTTAAATAGGCGAATTGGTCGCTAAAATATGCCTATTTGTATCAGTTTGGTGGTAATTGCTTGGCGAGCTTAACCGTTAGCGTTATAACTAGCAGGTAAGATTAGTTTGCCGTGGTTAAGGTAAATCGTCGGCAAAATACTCGTGGGTAGTGATTTAGAATAGTGATTGAGGTCAGAGATATGGGCATGAGTCGAGAGCAGATCCAGCTACAAATTAAACAAATCATTGAGCGGCGGATGAGTGATGACGGTATTGAGCCAACCGGGATTTCCGGCGTTAATATGTTTAGGGTCACCAAATCAATGCGCTGCGCACCCGCCGTCTACGAGCCGACAATTGTTGCCATTGTTAGTGGCACCAAAGAGGCGATCCTTGATGGTCAACACTTTATTTACGGCAACAGTCAATACTTGTGCTGCACTATGTCTATGCCAGTGGAAGCGGGCACACCACAAGCCTCAAATGAGAATCCACTGTTGGGTATATATATCACCTTAGATACCAAGCTGATGAGTGAGCTGGCAATTAAGTATGGCAATGTGACGGGAGTGAGCCGCGCGCGCCGTGCGTCAATGCAGCCCGCTGGATTGAATTTAGCAGCCTGGGACGAAAGCTTTAGCGAAGCCTTGCTGCGATTACTGCAACTTGATGAAAGCCCAGCTGATACTGCCATTTTAGCTGATAGTCGCTTACGCGAGTTGTATTACGCCGTGCTTAAAGGTGAAGCTGGCGCCTCTGCGATGCGAGCTTATGGCGCCGGTAATGAAATAGCACGTGCAATCGAATATCTATCGAGTCATTTAAGTGAATCCATCACTATTGATGATATAGCTTCCCAAATTGGTATGAGCCGCGCGGTATTTCATCGTAAGTTCAAGCAGGCAACTACTATGTCACCAATTCAGTTTGTGAAATCCATGCGATTGAATGATGCCGCCATGAAAATAGCAGCAGGTATGACGGTTAACGAGGCCGCGCTTGGTGTGGGCTATGTAAGCTCATCACAATTTAGCCGCGAGTTTAAGCGTATGTATGGTCAGTCGCCAAAACAGTGGGGCGCGAATAAAGACTTACTTGAACAGGCGGTTTAACACTTATGTTTTTTACCATTCAACCTAACTTTAATTATACGTCAGCTTGTCTTTAAAGAAGCTTTTACGCTGCTTAATAAATTCGATAAACAACTTGGCTTTCTGCGGTAAGTGTTTGCGGTTTGGATACAGTAAATAAGCGGTCGGGGAGAGTTTATCCCAGTTTGGGAGTAGCGTAATAAGCTCGCCTGATTCGAGATATCGCTTGGTTAATGACACGGGCAAGTAACTAATACCAAGGTTTGCTAGTGTGTAAGTCACAGATACATCGAGGTCGTCTGACAGTAAATCGGCATCAGCTTGATGGCTGTAGCTTTCATTAGCCTGACTGAACTGCCAGGGCAAGATATAGCCGTCAACATGATTACGAATACTTGGGTGTTTAATCAAATTAACAGGGTGATTTGGTGCTTGATTCTGATCCAGATAGGCTTTGCTGGCAGTGAGTTCATAGTCAACAGCTGTCAGCGGCAACGCGATTAAGGATGAGTCTTTTAGCTCGCCGATACGAAACGCAAAATCCACACGGCTTTTGGTGAGATCTTGTATTCGGTTTGCCGCTTCTAGCTCTAATTTTATTCCTGGGTATAAGCTCCTAAACTCTGCAAGCAATGGCGCGAGCAAGTGCTGACAAAAAGAGCGCGGCGCAGATATATGTAGTTTACCCATGGGCTGATTAGCAAAGGCTTCGGCATCGGTTTGCAGCTCTTTGATGGTATCTTGAATAAGCATAGCTTTTGGTAAAACTTGCTCACCCAATTCTGTCAGCGACAATGCTCTGGTAGTGCGATTAAGTAATTTTCCGCCAAGCTCAGCTTCAAGCTGTTGGATTTTACGGCTTACCGTGGTTGTTGGTAGTTGTAGCTGTCTTGCTGCCTCTGCAAAGCTCTTTAGCTCAACCACTTTGGCAAACAGTGGCAATCCATCAAATTCCTTCATCTTTATTACCTTATTGCTTAGCGCTTAGTGGTCAATTGTTTGTGATTGAACTTAAGCATCCCAGATATGGGAAAGTAAAGCCCAATTTAACCATCTAATAGTCTTATTCGGGATGAATTATAGTTTTGCTCATCAACTGCAACAAGCGCAAGTTTTACAACTTATACCAATTGGGATAAGTGAGTGATCAGATATTACGAAGGAAAAATCGTTTAGAGCAAGGCGAAAATTGCAGCTAGCTAGTTGTTCTAACTACAAAATTTTTAACGAAGTTATAAGCGATTTTAACCAGTAAGAATGATCACATTCTTGTGCTAATTGGTATTAAGGTGACGATATGGCTATTTTAGTTTTAGGTGCGACAGGTAACACGGGCTCAGAAGTGGTTAAACAGCTACAACAAAAGCAGGCTGACTTTCGCGTAATGGTACGAAATGCTCAGGCCGCGCAAGCGTTAAATTTAACTGGCGAGCAAGTTTATCTCGGCGATTTTGATGATGTGGCTTCAATGATTGCAGCAATGCAAGGCGTATCATCGGTTTACCTTGCTATGGTCGCGCATCCAGATAATAACCAGTGGGTAACGAATGTACTTGAGGCGATGAAAGCCAGTGGTGCCAAGCACCTGGTTAAACTTTCTGGCATGGGCGCTAGACAAGATGCTGGCTCAGAAATTATTCGCACTCACGCGATTACTGATGAAATGGTCAAGCAGTCTGGTGTCAGTTATACCCTAGTGCAGCCAAACTCTTTTTATCAAAACCTGTTTGGCAGCCTAGAGACGATTAAGTCTATGGGGCAATTCTTCTTGCCGTTAGCTGATTCCGCGCAAAGCGTGGTGGATATTCGCGATGTGGCAGCGGTAGCCGTCGCTGCGTTAACTGAATCAGGGCACAGCAGGCAAACTTATCTATTGTCTGGGCCGCAGGGGCTAACTTTTGCTGAGCAGGCCAAGGTGTTATCGGCTGCTGCGGCTAAGGATATTCAATATGTCGCCGTGCCAAAGCTTGCTGCGCAACAGGCGATGCAATCTGCGGGTATGAACCCATGGCTAGCTGAGCATTTGGCAGAAATCATGGATTGGTTTGCACAAGGGGATTACGCCTATGTGACCAATGATGTGGAGAAGGTGCTTGGCAGACCAGCAAGAACTTTTGATGCCTTTGCCAAAGAGTTTGCTCAGCTTGTTTAAGCCAATAGCATATCTGCATTGATACGTTAGATAAAAAAAGCCCTAGCAGTTGCTAGGGCTTGAAGTTTTGGCTTAGCGAACAAGTTAGAACTGATACTTCACACTCACCTGGAAGTTCAAAGGCTCACCTGGCATGGTCCACAGTTTGTGGTACGAGCTTTCAAAGTACTTGGTATTAAACAGGTTATTAATATCAAACTTGAGGCTTAAGTCATTGTTCACCTGTAATGACGCATGCAGGTTAACTAGGGTGTAAGCTGGCAAAATGTAGTCAGGGTCGGTCGTTTCACCTAATCTGTCGCCAACATAGTTCACTGTTGTGCCAAAGTAGGCTTCCATACTCTTAATATTAGCGTAGTGATTAAGAGACAAATTACCCACGTGTTCGGCAATGTTAATCAATCTTGAGCCTTTAGGGATGGTCACGCCCCAATCTGGGTTAGTGGTTTCATTGGCCGTTTTAGCATCGGTATATGAGTAGGCTAATTTAACGTTGGTGTTGTCGGTAATATAACTCGTTAGCTCAAGCTCAATGCCTTGGCTGGTGGCTTCACCTAAGGTAGCTGAGAAGTCAGGGTTTGACGGATCAGCCGTTAAGATATTGCTCTTAGTTGAGTTAAACCAGGCGATATTACCACTGAAGGTATCACTAGCGTTTTGCCACTTAGCACCTACTTCAAACGATTTACTTTTTTCTGGATCAAAAGCATCACCATTTGAGTCTAAGCCAGGGTTTGGTCTAAAGCCTTCTGCATAGTTGGTGTACAAGTTCACTGCATCGGTGATTTCATAGGTAATACCTAAGCGTGGGTTCAGTGCAGATTTACTTTGGCTTTGAGCGCGATCGCGGGTGAAATCGTAAATCTCTTGCTTGAACTTGTCATAGCGGGCGCCGATTAATATCGATGCTCTATCGCCTAGCATAATTTGGTCTTGCACATACACACCGCCAGCTTGCTGATCTTCCGTTTGATCCGTTTGTACTGAAGTTTCTGGCTGAACCTGATCATAGTTTGGATTATTTGGGTCAATGGCGTAGGTTGGATCGCCAGAGCCATAGGCTGTGCGCCAGCGATTTAATTTTGTATCGACATGGTAGTCATAGTAATCACCACCAATTAAGAAATTATTTTCTAAACCAAATAGGGTTGAAGTACCGCTAACTTCAAGACGTGTAGTGAAGTCTCTTGCCTGGTAGTCGCGCTCGCGGCGCTGACGAGAAAGCTTGGTTGGGTCGTCATAAATTAGCTGGCGGCCTGCTGATAACTCTGCATCAGATGACTGACCTTTAAATGATGACTCGCGGTACGAGAATCCAGTCAGTAAGTGCCAGGTGTCAGATAAGGTATGTCTAAGCGATGCTTGATGGCCTAGGGCTTTTACATTGTGGGCACCGTCTTTGATGTCGCCATAAAAAGCATTGGTTGATGCGGCGTCAAAGTTATTATCAAGAACAAATACGCCTCTATCTAAAGGCTTTTCTTGATCAAGGATTTCCATCTCATAGTTAACGCTAGTGCGATCGCTAATGTTCCATAGTAGCGATGGGTGTAGGTTTAAGCTTTTAAAATACACATGGTCACGGTAGGTATCTGAGTCTTCGTACGAGCCATTGATGCGAAATGCCACATCTTCAGAAATACCATTGGTGTAATCAAATTCCGTGTACTTTTTGTCGTAGTCACCCAAGGTTAGCTGCACATAGCCTTGTTCTTCAAACTTAGGCTTTTTGGTGATAATGCTAATTGTGCCGCCTGGCTCACCTTGTCCATACAGCGCTGAGCCTGGACCTTTCATCACTTCAATCACTTCGATGTTTGAGGTGCTGCGACGACCATTGTAGCCACGGCCAACGTTGTAGCCATTGACTAAATAGCCCGCTGCATTGTTTTCGTCACCGGCAAAACCACGTACTGCAAAG
Source organism: Shewanella sp. WXL01 (assembly GCF_012263345.1). Classification (NCBI taxonomy): domain Bacteria; kingdom Pseudomonadati; phylum Pseudomonadota; class Gammaproteobacteria; order Alteromonadales; family Shewanellaceae; genus Shewanella; species Shewanella sp. WXL01. The sequence goes on from NZ_JAAIKQ010000003.1 coordinate 518,289, forward strand.
CTGTCCCACAATCCACCTGAACTATTTTGTCTAACCACGCTAGAAGACATATCAAGCGCTTCTTGAAAGCGGGTGATACCGGCGTTTTCAAGTGTCTCACTGCTAATGGTATCAATTGCTTGTGGCGTTTTGCTGAGCGGCACGTTACCGCGATAAGGCTGCCATTTGTGGTGGATCTCAATACGCTCAATGGTGTCGAGATTAATGCTTTGTTCAACTGTTGGTGTATCGAGCGTTGGCTCGGTTGTCGTTGCTTCGTCAGCGCTTTGAGCAATAGCTACGCTGCTTGCCAGAGACACTGCTATGGCAATGGCACTTTTTTGAAATAGTCCGTGGTTTTGCATAATGGTTAGATCGTTTTGTGGGATTATTAATAATAGTCAATTACCGTTACTAATACGGTAATAATTAGATTTATATTTATGATATATCATAACAATACCTATCTAAAGTTACCGATTGTTATGGTTTGGTTGTATGAGTGTAACAGTTGGTCGTTAGCGACTGATTAGCTTAATGATTATCGAGAGGATGATATTTTTGTTTGTCAGCAGGTTGTTATGCGGTAACGCCTGTAGGATGTTTGCATCTTTTATTTTGGGCAGTTTACTGTGTTTGAACTAGCGGTGTTGGGTTAGCCGGCGGGATAAGAGCGGTCAATCTAGACTAGAGTTTATCTCATTTACTTAGTTTCGCAGAAGCTTATTGGGCAACGCATCTGCTAGCTATTGTGCACTACATTCACCTTAATTCTAGATATAGCTGAGCGCTAGATTTGAGAAACCTTGATTCTGGTTAACACTACATTTGATTGCGAATTGAGGTTTGGTCTTTCTTGGTGAGTTTACTCACAACTAGCTCGAAGGAGCTGTCGATAAGTCTTTCAACTTCGCCTTGGGGCACTGCGCCTAGCTTTGTGGTAGTTAGCATGTCAACTGGCTTAGAGTCAAAATAAATAGAAATCCAATGTTTCTTATCCATATGATAGCCAGGCTTTATTGCATCAAAGATGTCGCATAGTGCGATGGCTTCATCTGGATCGCATTTCAAATTCATCATTAGTACACCATCACGCCAGGCGATTAACGCAAACATCTTGCCCTTAACCTTAAATACGTGGGCACCCTCACCAAATGGAAAGCTTTCAGTGGCTTCTGGCTTGGCGAGCAGGTAGTTGCGCAGAGTTTCAAATTGCATTGTGTTTAGCTCTTAGTTAATGATGACAATTATTTATTATGACAACTTTTGGCGACGTCAATGAGCTGTGTATGAAAATAAGTAGAGGCTAACCCTACTAGCTAGTAAAAGATACTCGCCTCTACTTTTTGTTGGTGGTGCTAATGTAAGGTGCTTACTTTGGCGCCTTGGCTAGTACGGCATCAATGTCGGCACTGCTGTGGCGGTTTGGCACTTGTTCCCATTCTTCCCCCCAGGCGCGATTAACAATGCGGCCGCGTTTTACGCCAGTGCGTTCGTTTAGCTCATTGGCCCAGCGCACTACGTTTTTATAGCTAGCGACATCTAAGAACTCAGCGGCATCATACAGGTTACCTAGCACCAAATTACCGTACCAAGGCCAAATAGCCATATCTGCAATTGAGTATTCGTCACCGGCGATATAACGGTGGCTGGCTAGCTGTTTATCTAACACGTCTAGCTGACGTTTAGTTTCCATGCTAAAGCGGTTTATCGGGTATTCAAACTTCTCTGGGGCGTAGGAGTAGAAGTGACCAAAGCCGCCACCAAGGTAAGGCGCACTGCCTTGTAGCCAGAATAACCAATTCATCACCTGAGCGCGCGCTACGCCATCTTTTGGCAAGAAGTGACCAAACTTCTCCGCTAGATAAACCAATATTGAGCCAGATTCAAAGATATTAGTTTCAGCTTGGTTGTCGTATAACGCTGGGATCTTTGAATTAGGGTTAATTTCGACGAATCCTGAAGAGAACTGATCACTCTCACCAATATTAATTAAGTAGGCATCGTACTCAGCATCACTAATGCCCAGAGCTAGCAGCTCTTCAAACATAATGGTGACTTTCTGACCATTTGGCGTCGCTAGGGAATGTAGCTGAAAAGGGTGCTTGCCTTTTGGTAACTCACGCTCATAGCGCGCACCAGAGTCCGGGCGATTAATGCCGCCCCACTTGCCGCCGTTCTCTTCTTCCATGGTCCACACTTTAGGTGGTGTGTATTGATTTGTCATTGCAGGCCCTTATGTCGTTTTTAATGTGCTTAAGTCTGGATGTTGGGCTAAAACAGCAGAATATAAACCCGTGGTTAGCCATAATTTTAGTGCTAAAAGTTATCATTCAAACGATAAAATTATATACGGCAAAATTTATATACGGCAAAATTTATATACGGCAAATGACGATAATAGCTTCATATTGTGTAAATGCGTGTTTCTGTCAACTGATAGCCTGACGCTACAGCAGTGGTTTATGTTATCTGAATCTCACTAGAGTGCAGTGGACTATGTTAGTTTGAGTGAGTTAATGTTTTGCGGTTTTAATGCTGCGCTAGCAGCAAGCACAGAAACTAAAACAACGAATAAAATGAATATAGGAAGAGGAATCAGGTCGCTACATGGCTACTAAGCAGTTATCCATTAAGCAAGCGCTAGCGCAGGAAAATCACTTCTTAAAAGCGGGCAGTGCAATCAGCATTGATATCATTACCCCTGCTGGGCAAAAAGGTCGCTTTAAATCCACATTCATCGGTTTTATGCCAAACGAGTATTTGCTGATCGAGTGCCCTGACATGGGCAAACTTGGCAACTTTTCTCAACATGTGGTCAAAGGAATGAAGGTTGCGGTACGTGGCTTAGTTGAAGGACAAAAAGCCTCCATCATTGGCTTTATGTCATTGATTGAGCAGACCGTTACTATGCCATCACGCATGATAGTGCTGTCATTTCCTAAAGCGGTGAGCATTCACAACCTTAGAGCCACAAAACGAGTCGATACTGAGCTTGAAGTGACGGTAAATCTAGGTACAAGAAGCTGGCCTGCCGTGATGAATGACGTATCCCTCACCGGTTGTCATCTAGTGATGCAAGATTGCACTCAAAAATCTATTCCTGAAGACAGTGATATTAGTATCCTTATTGGTGAAGAGAGTGGTGAGCAAGGTGGTGATGAGAGTGGTGAGGCAGACGAGGTGGATAGAGACACGGTTATCGCCAAGGTATGCAACGTTAAGCAAGACGAGCAAGGCTTTCAGTTAGGTTGCCAGTTTGCTGTGCAGCAACAACAGACCATTGATAAGTTGATTCATATTGCCTTGTTGGCGGAGAAGTAGTCGGGACGTTGCTTGAAGCAAACTACATCATCTTCAAAGCAATACCTTTATAACCGCACGGAAGTAATGAAGGATTTGGATTAGCCGTTTTAAGCGGGTGATGAGTATTGTTGGATAAAAATTCTTCAAGTTCACTTAATTCAAGTGGCAGCTGTTGACCGTTGTGTGAACCATACCTGTTAAAGCGAAACCCGCATGCATATAAAATCTGCACTTTTCGCCACTGACGTCGATCAGCATTTTTTGGGGCTTTGAAACTTCTCCCCATTTCATGCATTGTATTTGAGCATTCTGGACATGGATGGGTTGGTCGCTCTCCAGTGTACTCCACAGGTCTTTTATAACTTTTCGACATTTGAAACAGGAATGAGCGATTAAATACTCGGGCCCTCGATGGACAGAGGGAGTCTTCTGGGACTGTATTATTCTTGTCCCATTAGCCTTTCGCAGTTCCATTCTCCGATGTTTTTCTAAGTTTGTACTCATAATCCTGAAACATGTTCCAATATAGCCTCAAACTCAACAGCAGAGGCTATAACTAGTTATCGATTACTTCATCATCGCCACGGCTTCCATATCTAATTCGATATCGGTGCAGCCTTTTTTGCAGTAGATGCCAGGGGCTTTATCTGCCGCTTTAGCGTTTTTACTGTTTGGTGGCAGTAACAGTGTTAGGGTTTGACCGCACACACTACACTCGGCGCTGTTACCTTTTAGCATACGTTTGATCAGATTCTTTTGGGCATTGAACGACTTCTGTGTGGTGCCGTTTACCGCGGAAAAATCTAACTTTTGCGTTTCGCTCATTGTCTATCTCTTTGTTTTGGATTCTTAATCTGTTTTTTATGTTTCTAGCTAAAGCCTTCAGCTAGACGCCTTGCTTCATACGTGCAGAGAAGTTAAATAAACATTCTTCGCTAGACAACTCTAGAGAGCTATTGTTTGCGAGTCTTTATGACATGGATGTCATAGTGAAGCCATCAGGGATGATTTTACGGCGTCTCGCAACAGTAGCACCTAGGGTTGATGACTAACCTCAATTCGAAGTTAGTCTGTCAGTCTACACTGTTTAACTCACTTGATCTTGTGGCTGCCAGCGTTGCAATGCTACGGGTAGTTTAGCACCTTGGGCAGTAAGCAGGTTGACTCGCGCTTGATAGGCTGCGCCATGCATTAAATGTTTAGCTAAATCTACGGCATTACGGTTTTGGTAATCGTCTAAATAACTACCTTTTGCCCACTCGTTAAATGCGCCAAGTGCTGGGCCAGCCCAGATTTGGTAATCCATTTCACGGCCAGCTTCACCTGAGTTAGACCAGCGGCTTGAAAGCCCTAGGTACCAACGGAAGATTAATGCCATTTTACGCTTAGGGTTATCTTTGGCGCGCTCAATTTGCTTAGGGTCACGCTCGTTAAAGTGTGCCACTGTGCCAGCCCAGATATCATCTAAGCTTGAGCGGAATACTTGCTTCTCAAGCTTTTCACGCTCCTCTAAAGGAATTGCTTCAATTGACTCATAGCGAGTGTAAATATCGTATAGTTTGTTAGCGCGCATTGGGAATAAGGTGCCGCGCTTAACCACCTGCAGCTTAACGCCCATTTCGAACATGTCTGCAGCTGGTGCCATGGTCACATCTGCCATCTCAGTGGTGGCAAGTAACTTGCGGGTATGCTCACTGGCACCGGCTTCAACACACGCCTGATTGATTGAGCCTGTAACTATGTAAGCGGCTCCCATGTTAAATGCCGCTAGCGCCGCATCTGGCGTGCCGATACCGCCGCCACTGCCCACGCGAATTGGAGTTTTGTATTGGTACTTGGCCTGAATTTTATCTTTCAGCGCTAAAATCGTCGGTAGCAGCGTGACTAGCGGGCGATTGTCAGTATGACCGCCTGAGTCAGCCTCTGCGGTGACATCATCTGCCATTGGCACAAGTTGCGCTAGCTCCATTTGCTCAGCGGTGATTAGCTTTTCATCGACTAGCTTTTGCAGCATTTTCACTGGCGCGGGTTGCATAAATTTACTGGCAACCTCTGTGCGGCTAACTTTAGCGATAACCTTGTTGCCAATCACAACTTCACCGCTGGCATCGCGGCTTAAACCTGCTGCGCGGTAGTAAACGATTTGCTCGGTTAAACCTAAAAACGCTGATGCTTCAACCGTTTTAACGCCATGCTTTAAGAACAACTCAACGCTGCCGCGCTCGAGTGCTGGCTCGCTTGGGCTGTGAATGAGGTTGAACATGTAAGGGCCATTTGGCAGTTCAGCTTGAATGCGGTTAATGGCTTGCTCAACGCGAGATGGAATTAACCCAGCAGCGCCAAATGAGCATAGAATACCTGCCTTACCTAGGGCGATGACCAGCTCTTCAGACGAGATACCGTTTGCCATCGCACCTGCATAATAGGCGTATTTAACTCCGTGAACGCGGCGGAAATTACTGTCGCCTAGGCTTTGTGTGCCAAGGGCTGGTGCAAATGCGCTCACTGGCTGGGCGCTTGCTTCACTTAGCTCGGTTGCATCATTAATGACTTGCGCTTGCTGGCTCACGCCAAGACCTAGCTCGGCGTGGTTAATCACATAGCATGGCTTAGTTAAGTCTTTAAGCTGCTTAGCAATATCGTTTAGGGCAAATGCGCTGTCAGCTGTGGCAACTTGCCAAGGCCATGGAGAAAGCTGCTCGTTATGTGTTGTGGTTGTCATAATCTTCCTTATGCCTCCTCAATGCAGATGGCAATATCTTTTACTTGGTAAATGCGCAGGCCGTCTTTGCTAAGGTTGGCATCGCCTGTAATGATGCGTTTACCCTGTTTATCTTCAATGCTACTGATATGCACATCGAGGGACATTTGTTTGTTCAGTGGGTTAATCTGGCCGCGGTACTTCCATTTTATCTCTGACAGAATTTGGCCAAATTTCGGGTTAGTGAACCCTTTACCTAGGTCTTTGCTAATGGCGTAAGTTTGCATTAACTCGATAATTGCTTCAACGCCTAGTGAACCAGGCATAACCGGATCTTGGTGGAAGTGGAATTGGAAGAACCAGTCACTTGGGTCGATTGTGCGACTTGCCGACAGATAACCTTTGCCGTAATCGCCGCCGGTTTCAACAATTTCAGCGTGGTCGATAAAGTTAAGCTGACCGCCCGCTAAGCGGTAATGCGGCTGATTGGCTGGTGCATTAAATACCCGTGAGCTTTTATCTAATAGGTCAACTTTAATGTCAGCAGCAATGCCGTTGGCTAAATGCCAAGGCTGCGTGATTTTACCGTTATCAATACCTAATTGATTTTTCAGGGCGTCGGCTTTGAAGTAACCAAATACCGCGCTACCTGTGTAAAACGGTTCGCCATCAACACTTAAATCAAAGGTGAAGTTTTGAATAATATTGCTGCCGGCAATTACGGTTGATAACAGCTTAGAGTCGTTGACTATGGTTTTACCGCGTAAATCCACTTCGCGCAGCAGCTTACCGCTGCCATCAAGGTTACGGAAGAATAACTCTTCACCAGGGAAGCCTAGCGTTGTGCCCATGTAGCCTGAGATAAAGCCATTTGGCTGCAAGGATATTTCCATTAATACCGAGTAAGGCATTAATGCTTGATGACTGTTTTTGGCAAAGTACCAAGCGTTTTGCGGCACTTCATATTCAGCGATACATGACGATGGTTTTTTAAGCTCGCCACGCTTGCCTTGAATATCAATCACTCGAGTAGTGAGCTGCAAGTCACCACATGGTGTGCGCGGTGGAATAAGCCCTTGATAGATGCCAAAGTCTGGGCCAAAGCAATTTTCAATATTACCCGTGGCGAACTCAAACAAGTGATACGGCGTAAATGGCAGCGTATCAGGTGTGCGGTTTGGATAATCTGGTGTTATCGGCGCTTCAACGTGTTTAAGGGGAATAACGCCCTTATTGGTTGGCGCGCTTAAGTCTGGTTCAACCGCCATTAAAGGTGCATTGATTGAAGCTGCTTCAAACTGAGTTTGTTTTGAGCTTGTATTACTTTCACTGGTTTCTAGGACTGGAGTTGTGTCTGGCAGATAGCGAGTACATTCAGACTCTTCTTTGATCATTACCCCAAGATTTTGGAAGTCGACCACCACTTTGCCATTAAGCAAGATATCAATATTGGCTTTCGCATACGGGCGCGGGCTAACACCAATTTCAGTGACTTCCATGCGGTAGGTAAGTTCGCCATGTTGCGGTAGTACTTGACCACGGCAGCGCACTTTTTGCGAAGCGTTTTCTAGTGGCTGGAAGCGGGCATTTTGCACTAGGGTATGCATACCAATATGCAGCATAAAGAACTGCAACAACTGACCACAGCCTTCTGCCATTAGCGAGCCTGCCATTACCTGATCATCTTTAAAATGACACGGGAAGTACCAGTGATTTGGTGCTAACTGCTTATGGCCTTCAATTAACCCTAAGCCCCAGGCGCCGCCATGAACATCAACTTTGCTGACTTGCTCAATCATCAAGAACTTCTCTGATGCGAAACACAGCGAAGGTTGCATTTGGCTAGCTTGCTGGTGGGTAAGATGCGCGCCGCCAAAACAGCCACCAATATCAGCACTTAACAAGCGATGAATTTGACCATAATCAAACTGGCTTTGTGGGCAATGCAGCAGTGGTTCAAACTTAGGTTTATTTGGATTATTTAACGCAGCCTGACGTTTAGCGATTTCATCGTCGGTGCGAATAACGCCTTTGCCATCTTCAAGCTCTTTGTCGGTAAAGAAGCCGGCGCAGCCGCCATCCATTTTCAGGATCATCTTGTCGCCAACAAAGCACTCATACGAGAAGAAGAACAATAAGGTATCGCCGTTTTTAGCAAAGTTATTGATCTTAATGTCATAACGCAGGGTGTCGCCGCCGCGTGGTAAATCATCCAAGAAGGTGAGGGTGCAATCCAGCAAACGGTAAACGCGCTCACCTTTGTTCTCAAAGTCGATGCCAAGGTAGCTGATCAGCATTAAATCGCATTGACCTGACTCAACTGCAACCGCCCAAGGGATCTGCCCGTCAACCAAATAAGGCGCATCAACAGGGATGTCATACTCAGTGGTCATTGAGCTTGGACGATATAGATTGGTTTGTGCATCAAGCTTAGTGACACGCGACACTAACAAATAGTCTGTGGTTGGCAGGCGTACGCGGCGTGAGTAGTTGTCGATAACCGCGTAGTCATCACCAAATACCTTGGCAATATCGCCCTCAGCGTATTCAACTAAGTCGGCGTAATTCCAAATACAAGGCTTATCGGCGGGAATAGGCGCGGTATATGGCGGCACGTTAGCATGATCTGGACGCAAAGGTGCAGTCGATACAGTTTGTTGCGCAGCCGCTAGTACGTTTACTGGGGCGGTACTTGTTTCAGCTGCATGAGTTTGTGGATCATAGCTAACTGGCGCTAGGCCATTAGCCAGCGCAACTTGCTGCTTTAACATAGCATCAGCCAGCTTCAAGCCTTGTTCACGCGACTCTAGAAAGGCTTTTTGCGCTTGGTGGGCGAGCCATTGGTTTTGCTCAAATGCCGACAAATGTGCTGGCGGCAGGGTATTGATTTGCGCTGTGGTGATATTCGTTTGAGCTAGCGGACGAGATTTTTGGGTGTTTGAGGTCATGCTTAGATCAATTTGGTTAGTTATATTTGAATGCTCTGAGTTTGCAACCCGGTACGCTGACACTGGGCTAGTTACGGTAAAGTTCACCTGGCTAGCTGGTTTAGCGTTATTAGCTACATCAATTGCCGATGAACTTAGCCCATCGGCAACTTTGGCTTGAATACTAGCAAGCTGATTTAGCGGCGCATCGACAATGTGCTGATAGATATCGCGACCACCAAGGGTGACAGTTTTTACCAGACTCAGCTTTTGCTTAGGTTCATTTTCATATTCGCTTACACCGTGATTTAAACGCTGAGCTAACGCAGATTGCTGTTCTGGTGTTTGACTCATGGCTAACAACGAGCATTGGTCTTCGCTAATGCTGCTACTAATGCTGGCAACGATAGTTTGATTATTGTTAGTTTGATTACTGTTAGCGTTAGTGTCGGCTGAGGTTAGCAGCTGGTGCTGCAAGCTCGCCATACCTGATGCGGCAAAGGTGTGACCAATACAGTCACTAGCGTGCTGCAGCGTCGCTTGGCTAAATAGGTTCGATAACTGCTGCGCCGCTGCAAATTGGCTTTCAGGTGCTTGGTTAAGCTCTATAGTACTCACTTGCTGAGCCAGTAAATCAGCCTGACTTAGCAGCGCATCACTAACCTGGCTAAAGTTGGCAAGCTTGCCAAAGCATAGCGCCTCAATGGTGCCATAGCTTGTCGCGTTTGAAGCCGCGTTAGACTCTGGTGCAACAGGAGCTTGTGGGTCAGAGTCAAGCGAAACGGCGCCTAATGCTTGCTGCATTAAGTCAAGCTCTGAGTTTGCGCTTGAATCGCTATTATGAGCTTGTTTATGACTCACACCGGCTTGCAGCACAATCGCACCAGCACCTTCGCCAAAGCGAGTGGTATTAGTTGCTGATTGATCAAGCGTTGCGCTGCACTTATTCATGGTCGCGCTGCGAAGGCAAATATTTTCAACGCTGCCAGCTAAATCAACGGCGGCAATAATCACAGCCTCTAGCGGCTCATCTGATTCGGTCGCCAGTAGGTTCTGCGCCACATCAATACAACGGTTTACCGATTGCTCAGCAGCCGAAATGGTGAAGGCTGGTCCATTGAAATCCCAAAGTGATGAGATCCGTGACGCCATAATGTTGCCAATAAAGCTGGTGTACTGATTGAGCTTGGCAGCATCGAGTACACTGTCCATGGCGATGGCTTCAAGGGCTTGATATTCGTCTGCTGTTAACTCAACACCTTGGGCTTTTAGGCTATTGGCTAATTGGGTGTGCAGGTTAACTCGGCCGCGGAACTGGTGCAGCTCTAGCTCAGTTTCCATCGCCACCAGTACCGCAACTTTACCGCCTGGCGTTAATTGCGCATCGCGGATCGCCTCATCAGCGACTTTCATTAACAACAGTTGTTGTGAGATCAATCTGTCATCTTCATTTGGCGGCACTTTAAAGCGTAGGAAGTCAAACTCGAAGCTTTCAATAAATGCGCCGCTTAGCTCGCTTGGGACATTATATTGACCGAGCAATTCATGGTGGTGTTGCAGGCCTTTCCAGCGGTTTTGTGGCAGTTTAATAAATGCGTTTTGCTTATTTTTCGCAGCCGTGGCGAACTCACTGATATTGGAAAACTTGCCAAAGTGACTGGCGATGCCGGTAACAGCTAGCGTGCTAGGCTTGGCTGGTTTTTCAGTGCACGCCAGATGTTGGCCTTTGCCTTGATAAGACTGTAACAATAGGTGCGCATTACAGCCGCCAAAACCAAATACAGAAACGCCTGCATGGCGATGAGTATTGCTCGTTTTTACAGGCCAAGGCTGCACTTGTTGTGGCAGGGTATGGTTGGCAAACATGCCATCAGGCGAGCTAATCGGCGCACTGATATTAATACTTGGTGGTAACATGCCGTGCTGCATGGCAAAGATCATCTTCATGATCCCCGGCATACCTGCCGCGGTAAGTAAGTGCCCTAGGTTCGATTTGGCTGAGCCAATTAGTGGAGGATTGCTGCCGTTAAGCTTATCGGTAAAAAAGCGCTCCATTGAGGTCAGCTCAACTTTATCGCCAAGCGGCGTGCCCGTGGCGTGACACTCAATGACTTCAATTTGCTCTGGGTTGAGCTGCTCGCCGTTCATTTGGGTATCGGCGTAGGCGCGCTCAAAGGCTTTTACTTGACCGTCACTATTTGGGCTGAGTACAAACTGGCCTTTACCATCATTTGACAGGCCAATGCCGCTGACTAGGGCATAGATTTTATCGCCATCGCGCTCAGCATCTTCAAGACGTTTTAGTACCAGTACGCCAGCACCTTCACCTGCAAACAAGCCTTTTGAGTTTTGGTCAAATGGCGCAGAAATACCGTGCTCAGGGTAGGCGTGGAAGATAGAAAAACCCATGTTGATGAAAAATGGGTCTGCGCCAGACACAGCGCCCGCTAGCATGACATCGGCTTTACCTGTTTGCAGATAATCACAGGCTAATTTCAATGAGTACACAGAGCTTGCACAGGCTGCATCAAGGCTAAGTTGCGCAGCGCCTAAACCAAGGGCATCAGCAACTAGCTTTGAGGCGTTATGAGCAATAGCACCGTTTGCAAGTGGCACAGCTGTTTCATCGCCTTTGCCTGAGTCTGCTGAGCTGGGGCTAAAGTGCTGTAACTTGAGGTTTGGCTGCTTAAGCTTATGTTGCAAACCTTTTTCAACCGCGCCGTGATACAAGGGCACAAACAGCTCATTTGATTTGGCTGTTGGGAATGACAAGGTGCCCATTACAATACCGGTGCGCGATAGCTTAGGGTTAGTTAGCTCAATGTTGGCATCTTTAAGCGCTTTGTGCGCGGTATCAATGGCCCATAAAAAGCTATCGTCCAAGCCTGCAAGTTGTTCAGGCGCTAACTGATAGCCATTGGGATTGAAGGTAAAGTTTTGAATATAGCCGCCTTGATCGCAATAAAAGCGATCAGACTGACCTTGCTCGCCACTGTAGTCATGTGGCTCAGCATTGAGTTTTTGCGCAGTGATAGTGCTGCGAGAGTCTTTTTTGTCTAGCAGATTTTGCCAGAACGAGTCTGGGGTATCGGCATCTGGATACTGGTTAGCTAAACCAACAATGGCTATTTTGTGTTTGCTGGTTGTGGCAAGTTTAGTTGAACTCAAACTTGTGCTCCTTTTAAGGTAACCGCAGTCGGCTCCGTGACGGCGGTTGAAGAATTTGTATGTGGTTCTAAACGCTCAGCGTTACAAGTAAGCTGCTGTAGCTGTGATTCAAGCCCGACTATTAAATAGTCCAAAGACATAGGCACTTGATGACAAAACAGCTGAGCTAAACACTTAAGTAAACTCGTAATATCGTCGCCCGCCTTGGTATTAGTCGCGATGGCTAAGCCCTTCGCGCGGGCTTGCCCGGATAGAGTAGAAAGTCCTTTAGCTCGAGCTTGCTCGGGTAGAGTAGAAAGTCCCTTAGCGCGAGCTCGCTCGGATTGAGTTGCTGGCTGTGAACTCGCGGTTAGGATTTTGTCGACTAGGGTGCTGGTTTGCCTATCGGCGCCCACTTCCACAAATAAACGAGCACCTAATCGGTGAGCTTTGTTGACTAATTTAGTGAAATCCAAAGGCTGACACATGGTATCGGCTACCGACTCTGCAATGGCGTTTTCATTGAGTGCAACAAACTGCTCACTAGCGGCGCTAATAAACTGGGTTTGTTGGCATTGTTGAGTTTCATTAGCCCTTTTATTGATAGGTAGCTGATAAAAATCTTTAAGCTGATCGCGAATAAGCATGGCGGGTGCAGTGTGCATTGCGGTAACGCGATTAGCGGCAATGCCACGCTTACCTAGCTGTTTTAACACTTGTTTGCAGCTGTGCTCACAGCCAGCAATCACGCAGGTGTCGCCTTGAACGATGGCGATATAAACTCGGCTTTGCTCAAGCTGCTGGGTCTGGGCCTGGGCTTGCGCATGAGCATGAGCATCTATTGCGCCTTGAATTTCTTGCTCAGTTGCACGTACCACAAAGCTATTCCAGTTTATGGTGTCATGAGCACCAAGTTGCCAGGTTTGGCGCACACAGTTGAGCTCGCCTGAAATATCGTGATTGAAAATTGATGAGTTATCGGTCGCTGCAACTAAGCTATGGGGCTTGTGCCAGACCCCAAGACTCGCCCACATTGCCGCTTCACCCATGGAGTAGCCCATGGCGTAGTTTGGGGTGATGTTAAATACCCGCTGCAGCAATCGTGTCAGCATAAAGCTTGCGCCGCCGCCAGCAATGGCCAGTTCTTTAAGCGCCATCTGACTAACGTCGATGGCTTTGTCTTTACTACTGCCTTTAGTGCAAGAATCCAGCAAATCAGCTTGCAACATTTGGCCTAAATCGCCTTCAGCTTCAAGCTCGCTGTAAAGCGCTGGGAAGTAACGGCCAAACTCGCTAAACATATTCGGATAAACTGTACCGACACCCGGATAGACAAAACATAAATCGTTTTGCTGCATTGAGGTTGCAGAAGTTTGCAAACAACTGCCCGCAGGAGTTTTATAGTCAGAAGCTTGTTTGTCAGAAAAGGAAGCATCAATCGCCGCGAGCATAGCATCGATTTCACTGATGGCTTGTTCAACACCGCTAGCCATTATCACAGCACTCGCTATAGATTCGTGTTGCAGGTTTGATTCTATGCTTTGTTCTGCGCTGTGTATGGCGCGGCTTATAAGTCTAAGCAAACCGGACTGGTCATCAGCATGATTGATGCTGGTGAGTTCATTGGCAAAAGACACCAGTTGCTGGCGCATCTCAGCTGTATCTTGCGCGCGAACAGGCAGCCAAATTCTTTGATTTGATAACAAAGGCTCAGGTTTAGCAAGCTGTGAGCCTTGCACCATCACAAGGGTTAAGTTTTGCTTACCGCACAGGGTTAATGTTGCCACACGTTGTTGATGTAGAGGTGTATACCAGTAACTAAGCTGCTTAGGTTGAGTTGAATCTTGCTGGGCAAGCTCGATTGCCGTTTTTGCATTAGCTGGTTTGGCACTAGCTATTTTTGCATTCGCTTTTGGTAACGCGCGTTTAGTGAAAAGCTCACTTACTTGTGCGATGCCAGTAATATGATTACTCAAGTGCTCTTGCTCAGCTGAGCTAGATGGTACGGCCTCCATTAAAAAACTCACTGGCGAAATGTGCTCGCGCTTAGCGTGTTTAAGCGCGGCTTGGACTGAGCTAGCGTCTTCATTGTCAGAACTAATGCCAGTACTAATACCAGTAATAAGCGCATGGGCATGACAACGTAGCTTTGCCGCCATCAATGCCGGGGCGATCAACAGCTGTTGCTCACTATCGCTTGCAGCAGGATTCGTTAGCGTGATGAGTTGAGGCTTACTCTTCGCTGCGAGCAATATGCTGGCAAGGTGTTGAGTTTGCCCGGCTGTTGACTTAGCTAGATCTAATCGCTCAGCTTGAGCGAGCAGCCCGGCTAACGGTTGATTAGCTAAAAACTGCTTGTGCTCATTAAGCACAAACACGGCTAAGCGCAAAGCGCTTGCCGTGAGTTGCTCTATGGTATCAGGCTCAGAAGTTAACGAGTGATTGCTCAACTTGACTCCTTGAGCTCAGCAAGTGGTGTAGCAGGTGCTAAAAACGCATCATTAAGGGTTTTACTAATGGTGGTTTTGGCATTGAGCATCGCGCAGCTTAAACGGCCATCATCATGGTACAAGTAGACGTTGGCAGTGAGTGAACGCTTACTGCTTTTTACAACCTCAAGCTTGATATAGCCGCTGTTGCCATCTGTATCACCATCAGCTAAGCCGAATGGCGAGCCATAGATCATTTCACCAATACTGGCAGGTAAACTCGCTGCACCATGTTGCTCCCTTGCCCATACCAACATAGCTTGCAGTAACCAATCTTCGGCTAGTGGCTGACTTGCGCCAAAGTGCTGCGCGCCTTTGCCATTTGCTGAGTGAGTATCGGTATTAGCTGCCGCCGCTGGCATTGCTACACGGCAAATCAGTTGTTGCTCGTCAAGCTGCAGTACCTGCTCAATGCCTTGCAAACTTGGGCCATGGAACAAGGTGCCATCGCTGTATAACTCAACCTTGTTCGCAAGCGCTTTACTTGAAAGTTCAACACCATCATTTGCTAACTTGGCTTGCAGCTCCTGCAATGACATAGCCGCTTGCGGCGCAGAGTGAGTGTTTACTGACTCTGCCTGAACTAATGTTGCTTGATACTGGGGCCTATAAGCCTGTTCAGAGCCAGCTAGGCGACTGCTAATAAGCGCGTTAAGGCCTGTAGCGGTTTGCGTCAGTGTTAGCTGTAGTTCATGGGCGGCTTTTGTCTCAAACACTATGCCTTTCAGTAGCTTGTAGTCTTTAATCATCACAGGTTTGCCTGTGATGTTTTCGGCAACTTGCTTCATCCATTCAATCGCGCACACTGTCGGCAACACAGGGTTACCGGCAATGCAGTGATCGGCGAGCAATGGCAGGGCTAGCGGGTCAAGCGTACGCTCAACAATCACTTTACCCTGAGCTGTGGTGTTTGAAAGTGCAGCTTGCAGCGTTAGCGAACCCTCGGCGTCGATATTTAAATCGATATCGACATTATTCCCAGAGTTCGCATTAAGCTTTTTTGCAGAGTCTTCCGTTTCACTATTAGTAGAAGAGCCCTGCATGCTCGAGCCAATCAACAATTGAGTGCCACCAGTCGATAACAATTTGTGCGCGAATAAATCTGCACCTTTATCGAGTGGAATTACGTAGACGCCGCGCTCAACAAACATTTTCTTTAATGCTGAGCTGACCATACCGCCGTCCCAAGGACCCCAGTTAAAGCTCATCACTTTGGCTTGCGGCAATTGCTTGGCAAACTTGAGTGCGGTTTTATTAAGGATCTCATTCGACATGGCGTAGTCACTTTGACCTGTATTGCCATAAAAACCTGCCGCCGATGAGAACATTGCCAGCAGCTTAAGCTGAGTAGGCTCAATCACTTTTAGTAGGTTTGCAAGACCGGTAACTTTAGTGCCGTATACGCGCCCAAGCTCGGCTAGGGTTTTATCTTGAATGTGTTTATCTGCCAGCACTCCTGCGCCGTGAATAATGCCGCTGATGGCTTTGATATTTTGCAGCGCAGCTTCAATCGCTTGTGGCTCACTGACATCCATGCTGATGTACTGAGCGCTTGCGCCAACTTGAGCAAACGCCGCAAGAGCTGCATCAATTTCAAGGCTGCTAGCCACTGGCCAAACTAAGGCATCAATTTGCTTCGGCGTTGGTTTTTCGCCTTGGGCTTGAATGTGCTTAATTGCAGCTGCTTTAAGCTCATTGGCATTTTTACCTTGCGCCCACTGTGGTAGGTCTGCCCCTAAGTGTTGGCTGCGACCTGCTAGCACAAAGTGTGACTGAGTTTGCTTGGCAAGGGTTAGCGCACATTCAAAGGTCACACCTTTGGCGCCGCCAGTTACTAGGATGCAGTCATCCTGATTAAGCTCGGCTTTGGTTAGCTGGGCATCCGCTTGGGTGCTGGCAACCAACTTGTAACGGCCATTGGCGTTAATCGCGACTTCAGCAGTTTGCGTGTCAGTATCAAATAGCTCGCTGATAATTGCGTGGCTTAAATCAACAGCTTCCATATCTGGCGCAATATCTAACGCGCGGCAAAGCACCTGTGGCCATTCGTGGCTCAGGGTTTTACTCAGTCCTGAAAGTGCAGCCTGGTTAAGCTCTGCGCCTGTTAAATCGTTTGAGTTTGCATAACCAAAGCCGCCGTCAATACGGCTTACTGTGATAAAGCTGCAACGCTCATCGCGTGCCTTTTCAGTCAGCTTAGCTTGCAGGTGCTTAGCGCTTAAGAATGCTTGCTCAACTGAGTGGAAAGCGGCGTCGTTTAAGCCAATAGCATCATCGGCTGAGTGCTGCGGTTGTAGATGCACAAGGCCGGCAATTTGATACTGCTGGCTAATTTGCGCAAGTACTGCGGCAATCGCATCATCGCCGATTTGCTCAAGGTTAAAGGTTGCTATGTCACTGCTGATAGGAGCATGTGCACTCACAATTGATTGTGGTGCACGCACTACTGCGACAGATAAACCGGCTGCATTCAATTTTTCTGCTAACACGCCGCCATTGTGACCATCATCATTGATCACTATGCAAGCTTCTTTAGCAAATGCATCAACTAGTTTATCCGCCGCTGGCAACTTTTTTAGGCTAACTTCCTGATGTGGTGGAAGCTCGGTGGTATCGATTGCTGCAGGCGCTGCATCTTGGATTTGTTGTGAGCTTTCGCTGCTATCCAGCTTAGATTCCATATAGCTGACAATCTCACCTAGGGTGCGACACTCTGCTAAATCTTCAGGATTTAAGTCAGGAAGTGTCGGTAACTCGTCTTGCACTGTACCGAGAATTTCCACGCGCTTGATTGAATCGATACCAAGGTCGGCTTCCATGTCCATGCCAAGTTCTAGCATTTCAACTGGGTAGCCGGTTTTGTCGGCAACCACTGCCATCATGGTGTTGTGCACTTGCTCAGCGCTTAAACCAGTTGCTGTAAATTGAGTTGGTGCCTCAACAGGTGCAGAGGTCGTCGTAGTATCAACCGTATCAGTAGCTAGCTGGCTTTCCATATAGCTAACAATCTCACCTAGGGTGCGACATTCTGCTAGATCTTCTGGGCTTAGCTCTGGCAGTGTTGGTAGCTCATCTTGCACTGTACCTAAAATCTCAACACGCTTGATTGAGTCGATACCTAAATCAGCTTCCATATCCATGCCAAGCTCAAGCATTTCAACTGGATAGCCAGTCTTATCGGCAACCACTGCCATCATGGTGTTGTGCACTTGCTCTGCGCTTAAACCAGTCGTAGCAACTTGAGCCGCTGACTGTGAAGTTTCTGCAGCTGCTGGAGCCGTATCAGTAGCTAGCTGGCTTTCCATATAGCTAACAATCTCACCTAGGGTGCGACATTCTGCTAGATCTTCTGGGCTTAGCTCTGGAAGTGTCGGCAATTCATCTTGCACGGTACCTAAAATCTCAACACGCTTGATTGAGTCGATACCCAAATCGGCTTCCATATCCATGCCAAGTTCTAGCATTTCAACTGGGTAGCCGGTTTTATCGGCAACGACTGCCATCATGGTGTTGTGAACTTGCTCTGCGCTTAAACCAGTTGAAGTAGAAGGAGCAGGTGTAGCTGGCACTGTTGCCACAGAATGAGCTGAATCAGTTGCAGAAGCTGCAAGCTGACTTTCCATATAGCTAACAATCTCGCCTAGGGTGCGACATTCTGCTAAATCTTCTGGGCTTAGCTCAGGCAACTCTGGCAATTCATCTTGCACTGTACCCAAAATTTCTACGCGCTTGATTGAGTCGATACCTAAATCGGCTTCCATATCCATGCCAAGTTCTAGCATTTCAACTGGGTAGCCAGTCTTATCGGCAACGACTGCCATCATGGTGTTGTGCACTTGCTCAGCAGTTAAGCCTGTTGCGGTAGATTGAGTTGCTGCTGGCACTGATGCAACAGAAGCTGCAGAACCAGTCGATGATGCAGCTAACTGACTTTCCATGTAGCTAACAATCTCGCCTAGGGTGCGACATTCTGCTAAATCTTCTGGGCTTAGCTCAGGAAGTGTCGGCAATTCATCTTGCACTGTACCCAAAATTTCTACGCGCTTAATTGAGTCGATACCTAAATCGGCTTCCATGTCCATTTCAAGTTCAAGCATTTCAGTTGGATAACCAGTTTTATCGGCTACCACCGCCATCATGGTGTCGTGTACTTGTTTGGCACTTAGACCGCTAGTGTCCAGCTCGGCGCTTTGTTGATTGTTTAGAACAGTGCTTTGCACAGTACTATGCTTGGCCGACTGCTGGGCAGAAACTGGCGAAGTTGCAGGCTCACTTATTGGCGCTGACACTGGCACAGGTACAACCGGCGTTGCTGTGGCTGCAAGTGACTGAGCAGGTTGTGTAATAGCTGCGGGCGCTGATTGCACAGCTTGTTTCTTTGATTGTTCAGCAGGCTGAGGTGCAACTTGGTGCACGGGCGCGCTGACTTGTGCACTTACCTGAGCTTGAGCAGGTGTTTGTGTCTCAGTTGGTAACTGGCTTGCAGTATGAGCTTGAGTTTGTACTTGCGTGCCAGCCAGTGCTGCTAGGGTGCTTTGGCTAATTTGCGCTTGTTGTTGCAAGAACTGAGTATGGCTTTGCAGCGTTTGCGCTTGATGCTGGTGGAACATTTCCATCGAGCGTTGCAGGCTTTCTGGAATAGCTAGACCTGCAGCAACCAATTTGCTGTGCTCAGCCATAAGCTGACTGAAGGTTTCGCCATATTGTTGCGGAATAGCCAGGAACTGTTGGTGCAGCTCGGCAGCTTGTTGCTGAGCGTTGAAAAACGCCGAGAGGTTAGTGTCACTGCTTGGCAGTGCTTGATTGATATTTGGTTTTTTCACGATAGTCTCGTTCATATTTGCAACGCTCGCTGCATTGACACTTGCATTATTGGCAACTGAAGCCGCTGGTTTTTCAACGACCTTGATAACTTCTTTCTCTACTTCGACTTCAACAATCTTTTCGACGACGGTTTCAACAACTTTCTCAACGATTTGACTGCTGATCTCACCTGTCTCCAGTGACTTTTGCATCTTGGCTCTGGTCGCCGGGCTGATGTAGTTAACACCGCTTAGCTTGACGTTCATGCCTTTGACTTCAGCTTCAGCGGCAATCTCCGCTTGGTAAGGGTCGATGTTGGCTATGGTTTGTCCAAGTACGCTTAATTGCATAGCGGCTATGCGTAGCTGCGTGTCGCTATCTGCTTTTGGTTTTGGATTTAAGCTAATCACAGCTACATCGCTATGCTTGCCCAAGGTCGCTTCAACCAGTTTTTGCAGAATGTTTTTAGGACCAAATTCTACAAACACGCGTGCACCTGCGTCATACATAGCAATTAGCTGCTCAGTAAAACGTACCGACTGCAACATGTGCTGCTTGAAAGCTGACTTAATTGACTTGCCGTTGCTTGGGTAAACTTGTGCTGTCGCGTTTGAATAGAGTTCAAGCTTGCAGGCGCTAAATTTCACCTTGTCGATGGCATCAGCAAATGGCTTTTGCGCATGACCGACAAGTGGCGTGTGAAACGCACCTGATACAGGTAGGTTAATAGCCTTAAAACCAAGCTCAGTAATCGCCTTAGCAGCATCGGCGCAAGTGTCGGTTGGACCTGCAATCACTAGCTGAGTGGCGCTGTTGTAGTTAGCAACTTTTACGCCGTCAAATTTAGCAATACATTGTTCAAGCTTACTGATGTTGCTGGCATTGGCTTCATCTTGCTCGTCGCCTGTTAAGATAATGGCGTACATGGCGCCTTTGTCTTTCGCTTTGCCGTCAGCATCTAGCGCATCGCTTGCCATGGCAGCGCCGCGAGCAAATGCTAGCTGGTAGTAATCATCTGTTGAGATAACCTTGGCGGCGCACAATGCTGAAAGCTCACCAAAGCTATGGCCCGCTACCATATCGGCGCTAAAACCTGCCTGAGTGAATAGCTCATATTGACCCATACTCATCGCGCCAATCGCGCTTTGGGCATTATTGGTTTGAGTAAGCAGCGCTGCTTGTGCGTCTTTGTCGGCTTTTTCGAATGCCGGAATAGGGTAAAGCACCCGCGACAATAATGTTTTGCCATTAGCGTTAAACACGCTATCGGCTTTTATCACTTGCGCACGCATCTCTGGGTACAAGCAGCTTAGCTCGATGCCCATATTGACGTATTGTGAGCCTTGACCTGCAAATAAGGCCGCCACTTTATTCGGTGCTTTATTGGCGCTGCTTGAATCGATTAATGCTGCTGCGCGGTAACTGCTGCCTGATGGCAACTGCCATGCTGCTTCATCTGAAGCGAGCTTTTTAATCGCTTGTTCAAGCTGAGTTTTTAGCTCAAAAAGACTGCTTGCTACCAAGCCTAAACGCGGCGCATTCGCATCCAATACTCGCACAGGATTTGCGTTGGCGATTTGGCAAAGGGCTAAATAATTGCTGTTGCTACCGCGGCTTTCAGTTTGTTTGCTGAGCGCTGCATTGGCGTCGATAGCAGCATTAACTTGATTGATAACATCGTTAGCTAATGAGCTTAACTCGGCCTTACTGTTTGCACTAAACAGTAGGCTTTGCGGGACCTGACGCTGACGGTATTTGTCACCACGTCGATGCTCACTATTATATTCTTCAAGCGCAAGGTGGAAGTTAGTGCCACCAAAACCAAACGAGCTAATACCTGCTCGGCGCGGCGTGTTGTTGGCATCTGGCAACCAAGGGCGCGTTTGACTGTTAATGTAAAATGGCGAGTCGGCAACATTTAGCTTCTCGCTTGGTTTGTCGACATTAATGGTTGGCGGCAGTACTTTATGGTGCAGGGCAAGCGCTGCTTTAATGACACCAGCTGTGCCCGCAGTCGATTTTGTATGTCCGATCTGCGATTTCACTGAGCCTAACGCAATATGTTGTTTTTGCTCATTGTTCTCACTAAATACCGAGGTTAGGCCGTTAAATTCGGCGACATCACCTGCAGCTGTGCCAGTTCCGTGCGCCTCAATTAAGCCCACGGTTTCAGGGGCAAAACCTGCATCTTCATAAGCACGTTTTAGCGCTTTGGCTTGACCTTCAGGGCGCGGTGCGTAAATAGATTTGAATTTACCGTCTGACGATGAACCCACACCTTTGATCACTGAGTAAATGCGGTCACCATCGCGCTCAGCGTCTTCAAGACGTTTTAGCGCCAACATACCAATGCCTTCACCAATCATCATACCTTTTGAATCGATATCAAATGGTTGAATGGTGTCGTTGGTGGTAAATGCTGGCGTTTTTGAAAAGCTCATGTACATTTGCGGTGAGTTGTCGGTACAAACGCCGCCAGTGATCATCATTTCACTGCGACCTTCAACTAACTCTGTTAGTGCCATACGCATTGCTGCAAGTGAGCCTGCACAAGCGGCATCAACCACGCAGTTCATGCCGCCAAAGTTAAAGCGGTTGGCAATACGGCCTGCAATGACATTGCCCAATGAGCCTGGGAATGAATTCTCTTCCCAGTGAATGTATTGGTCCTGGAATTTCTTGATCAGCATTTCGCTGTCTTGATCGCTAATGCCGCTGTTTTTAAATACCTTCTTCAGCACTGGATATTGCAAGCGCGCCGATAGCGAGTGATTGATCTTCTGACCGCCGCCCACACCTAAGGTGATACCAATTTTATTGGTGTCGTAATCATCACTTACGCCAGCGTCAGCAAGCACTTCTTTGGCAATTACGAGTGACAAAAGCTGTGAGGTGTCGGTTAACTCAAGAATGTTCGGCGGTAGGCCAAACTCCATAGGGTTGAAGTCGACTTCAGGAATAAAGCCGCCGCGTTTACAGTAGCTTTTATCTGGCGCGTTTTTGTCGGTGTCGAAGTAATCGTCGATTTGCCAGTGACTATTTGGAACGTCAGTGATCGCGTCGATTTTGTCGCAGATCAAATCCCAAAATTGATTCAGGTAGCGGGAGTTAGCAAAGATACTCGCCATGCCGACGATGGCAATAGGCGTGTCTTTTAGACGCTTATTGAGGCGTAGGCTGTTGGCCGTCTCGTTCTCTGTTGGCTCCTGCTTGGCCGCTGAGGGCTTTTTTCCCATCGCTGAGGGCTCTTTCCCTACATTTGCTTGCTTGGTTTGGCTCATTGTGAGTCTCCAGTGCTCAGCTTTTCCTTAGCTGAAAGGTATGTTTCGTCCGTTAAATCTGGGCTGTTCAATACATGGGCGCCCGGAAAACGGTTTAAAAATGTGTGGTAATTTTTGACCAGTAACTTGCGCAGATGAAATGGCCCATCTTTTAATACATTGGCCATGTATCTGCGAGTTGCTTGAGTATGCGAGTCTTGATAAATATCGAGGTAAACCCAGTCGCTCTTATAATCAACGCCCAACAAGATGGAGTAGTTCTGATCTTGCGCGATTTTTGGCGGTAAGCTAAGCGATACCACTTGCACCACATCTTCACATGAGTGTGGTAGGGCGAGGGTGTCGGCTAGGGTTTCTGGATTTAAAGTGTAGGTTTCAACGTCACTGCCTTGAACAATCGGCAGTTGATTAAAGTACTTGTCAGGTACGCCGTCTGTTTGGAAATCATCAAGTTTAGATACGCCATAACGCTTTAAACAGCGCGCCAACCCTGAGCGAGATACATTTGGATTAATGTATTCCTGGGTGACTTTTAACAGTCTGTCGAGCGGCATTTTGAGTTGATGACGCAAACCGACAACCACGTATTCTTCCATTGGTGACAGCGTGGTATTGAGGTGATGCGGCGTATTTGGTGCATCACTTACCGAGCTACGCTTGCGCCATTTGCGCACGGTTGCTTCTGAAATATTTAAGATTTTTGCCAGCTGGCTGACACTGAAATCCGACGTTTGAATAAACTGGCGCATTTCAGGGGTGGTGGTGGCATTGCGATGGCGAGTGGCTTTTTGCGTCATTAACTAACACGCTCCGCGCCAAAGCTTGCAGTGCTTATCGTTTTACTGCTTGTACACTGCATATTTGGCTGTTTTATCGCAGCGCATTGAGTGCGGCTGATTAGTCTTATTGGATTATTGTTCATCAACGCAAGTTGTCCGTAAATGCTAGCCGCGCTTTGAAAGTGACGGTTTAAATTAGTAACGCAGATTACAGTAGGTTTCAGGTCGATACAATCACCTGGGACTTAAAAGTTAACCAGGCTAGGGTTAACATTAACAAGATCTAAGTTTCATTTGCATAAAAGTTATACGTAAGCGAATGAATTAAATGATTTTGTGGTGATTACTGCTGAGTTTAAGCATAATGCGTTATCGTTTAGCTATAAGTGGCTCGACCAGTTTTTGAGCTGGATTAGCGTTACTTGTGCCGTATAAACACCCGAGACTAGCCCTATAAGATACTGTCTTATCAGTTATCGATAATTTATTAGTTAGGATGCCAATCAATGGCGGTAAAACAATGAGCTACTACGTCTACTTTGTTAATTTATCTTCTAAGGCGCACATAAATAAAGTGCCTGAATACTCAAGCGCGAAACCCGCTGACAATCTTCCAATGCCTGAACCGCTGACTCAGCAGCTGCTTAGGTTATTAAGCGATGATGAGCGGGCAAAGGTAGAGCGTATTCGCAGCCCAGAGCGCCGTGAAAAATCACTTTGGGTTAGGGCGATGGTGCGGATTTTGCTGTCGCGTCACAGTGACATCACGCCGCAGCAGTGGCGCTTTGAGTATGGCGAACACGGCAAACCTAGACTTTCAGATGAGCAATTTAAACATAGTGGCATTAGTTTTAACTTAAGCCACAGTGGCGACTGGCTAATGCTCACTATTGCATGTATGAATAACCTAAATCAGTTAGCGAGCCATGATGATAGTCAGCCCATTATGCTTGGCGCAGATATAGAGCGCCTGCGCAGTCGCACCGATATTCACGCAATATTAAATAACTACTTTAGTGAGTTAGAAATCACCCAGTTGCAACAGCTGCCAGAGAGTGAGCAAAGGCAGCGATTTTTTGACTTATGGGCGTTGAAAGAGTCGTTTATTAAGGCGGAAGGCTCTGGGTTGGCATTATCGCTAAAATCATTTGCTTTTGATTTTCGTCATGTTGCTGCAAGTAAAGCCGGATTACAAACGTTAGACATTACTGCAAACGAGAGCACAGCAAACGAGAATACAGCAAACGAGAGTGAGTCAATTCATTACCTGCCTACGCTTGATGGCATTGGACTAGAGTTTGATGACGCTAAACTTGGTGATATCAAAAAGACAAATCTTGCTAAGCAAAAATGGCAGGTTCAGTTTGGTTATTTAAATCAAGAATATCGCTTTGCAATTACATCTAATATAGCTGGCAAAACCAACTGGCAGTTTTCTCTAGTGGATAAAGTGCAGTTAGCGCAAATGCTAGGTCGCTAATTCTGCGAGAGCGCCTGTAGCTTTTTATATTGATTAATTTGTTGCATAGACAAAAAAAAGCCATATCAATTGAGATGGCTTCATGTTTATAGCGACTTCTAATTGCTAGTGAACAGCAATTACTGTCTTGCTAAACGTAGGCTTTCTGGCGGCTGCTCAAAATCAGAGCGGAATGGATTAATGTCTAATCCGCCGCGACGGGTATAGCGAGCATAAACCGTTAACTTACTGCATTGGCAGTAGCGCTTTAAGTCGGTAAAGATACGCTCGACGCATTGCTCATGAAACTCGTTATGCTGGCGGAATGAAATCAAATAGCGCAGCAGCTTTTCACGATCAATCTTTGGCCCTTGATAGCGGATCATCACGCTGCCCCAATCTGGCTGTGAAGTGATCAAGCAGTTTGACTTCAACAGGTTTGAAGTTAGGGTTTCTGCAACATTTTTACTGTCAGTACTGTCTTCAAGATACTCAGGCTTGAAGTCGTAATCGTTCACTTCAATATCTAGCTCATCGATGCAAGTGCCTGGCAGCTCAACAATACGAGACTGTGGGAAGTGTTTAGGCTCAATGACTTTAACTTTTACCTCGCCTTGAGCACAATCAGCCAAATCTTTGCTGATGGTTTGCTCTAGCATTTCCACACTGTCGATACGAGTTTGGTTAAAGCTATTGAGATACAGCTTAAATGACTTAGATTCAATTAAGTTAACGCTGTTGATATCTAAATAAACATCCATGATGGCAACCATAGGCTTGCCTTTGGCATTTAGCCAAGACAGCTCATAGCCGGTCCAAATATCTGAGCCATGAAAAGGTAGCTCGCCAGTTAAATCAATGGCATCACGGTTAAGTTTACGCGGGACCCCTTGCAGCAATGAAGCGTCATACTCAGCGACATAGCCAGTTGATTTACCAAGGGTTAGCTCAGCAAGTTCTGGCGCTTCATTATAAGGATCGTGATTTTGTGTCATCTAATCGGTTTCCATGTCAAAATATCGCTTTATTATAAACTACGAGTAGCTTAAGTGTCTTGTTCATCTGCCTTTGATAACTTTTTCAAACAGTATCTAAATGTGTATCAGTCATCATTATCTGAGTTGCCGCGTTATTACCCGCTAGGTGAAGCCTCTCCATGTGTGGCGGATGACGATGCCGATCTAGATGATGCGGTTTTTTGGCAGCCACATAAGCGCCAAACTCCAGCTGATTTTGATAATGTCGCTAAGGCGCTTGAGCTTGAATTGCACGTCGATATTAATGCCTTTTACGGCCGCTATTATAGCGCGCCGCTAAATTTCACCAGCCCTTGGGGCGAGGGTGAGCTACTGCAAGCCTGGAATCAGCAAGACTTTGAATATCTACAGCAGAATATGATTGGTCACTTGATGATGAAGCAAAAGCTTAAGCATCAGCCAACCTGGTTTATTGGCGTGCTGGGTGAGGGCGACCAAATGCTTACCGTTGATAATTCTGATGGTAGCGTGTGGATTGAAATTCCAGGCGATAAACCTAAGCAGCAGTTAGCCAGCTCAATCGCTGAGTTTATTGAGCAGTTGCAAGTCATCGTTAAACCGCCAGTCGCACCGATTCAGGAACAAGATGTAGTCCATGACCATCCTGGAGTATGGGCAAGAATTAAAATCATGTGGGGCAATTTAATGGGTCATCAAAAGTAAGTCGCTAGTGAGTTAAAAAAGTGGGTCAGAGTAAAGTTTACTCTGACCCACTTTTTTATCTTTACCACTTTTCGGGCTACTGATGATCCCAGGATATGTTAGATACGATGCGGCAGTTGTCGCAGCGAAAGTGAAACATGTCTAATAGCGGCTCATCTAACAGCCAATCTTTTGAGCCGCAGCGTGGGCATGGCCGTTGTTTTTCAGTAGCTAGGCTTTCGCCGCCCACTCTATATAAGTAGTAATAAGTAGGGATTTTAGTGAGGTACTCAATACGTCCACGTAAATCCCAGCCTCGGCGGAACAGATCGCTTTGATGGCTTGTAAGCTCTTCAAGTGCGGCATATTCCGCTTTGGTTGCTGCAGCCATTTGCAGTTCGTCACAGGCTTGCCACTCAGTTTGCCACTTGATCACCCGTTTATGATCGCCATTAAAAGTAGCCGGAATGTGATAAAGCGGAATTGGCATTAGACTATCGCCACTTCTAAGTGGCGAGCACATATGCACATAGCTGGTGTACAGTACCTGCCAGCTTGGTACTTCGGTGGTTGAAGCTTCTGAGTTTATATCCTGACCTATGAACTTTTCACGAGGTGCAAGCAGTTTGGCATCAGTCAGCTCAGTCAATGCTCGCTTAACCCAAGGGCTATTGTGTTTTGGGTGCAGGCTGGTTTGCTCTGGCATTAGCAAACGCACTTTAAACTCGCCATCATTAAAGGCTACCGCAAATTCACGCCCGAGCACTTGACCATTGGCGCGATAAGCTTCAAGCAGATTATTGATTGCTTTTTCAGCCGCTGTGATTGTAGTGTCAGCAAAGCACTCAAATCTTAATTCATAAACAAACATAGCTGTGTTATTCGCCTTTACTTGCTTGTGTTTCAAGCTGGCTGATACGCGACTCTAATTGAGAAATGTAGTCTTGCATGGCATTAACTTGCTTGCTTAGGTCTTCGAGGCTAACGCCAGCGGATTTGTCTTTGCTTATTGCTTGTGGTTGTGAGTCTTCAATTCCACGCCACTCTTCTTCAGACATGGCATTAAACTCGCGAATACCTTGAACTATGACAGGCATTGGCACATTTGCGCCAACACGACCTTTAATGAGAGCAACATTGGGCTTTTGCCCTTTCAGTGCGATACCTTTTGCGGCAGCAAGTACGTGGTCAATTGGACGCATGGTTGGTTAAAATCCTTAAAATTTAGCTTAATGACGTTGGCAAGTTAACTAACTTAAAGTGGTGAAAGATTAATTATCTTTTAATTTCAACGCTTTAAATAATTGGCATGGATATCGCTTTATAGCGAGCATAGTTGACCATTTTAACAAAAAGGAAC
This sequence comes from Shewanella sp. WXL01, assembly GCF_012263345.1. Taxonomy (NCBI): domain Bacteria; kingdom Pseudomonadati; phylum Pseudomonadota; class Gammaproteobacteria; order Alteromonadales; family Shewanellaceae; genus Shewanella; species Shewanella sp. WXL01. Next base: position 546,199 of record NZ_JAAIKQ010000003.1, read on the forward strand.
TGAGATGAAATCAAAACTATTAGCTTCAATTATTATTGCGACCACTACCTTAGGTTTATCAGGCTGTGTATTGAATGTCGGCGATCATAAGTCAGCTAAAAACCATGATTATTGGGAAGTACAACAAGAAAAAAATCGCGCTAATTTGACTAAGCTTTCGATGGGAATGACCAAAGAGCAAGTGCTTGTAATTATGGGGACGGCTGATTTCACCGAAGCCTATCTAAGCAATGACGGAGACGCGAAACAAGAAGTACAAGTTTATTTTTATCGTACACAGTGGACTAAAGGCGACGGTAAGACCACTAAGGATGAATGTACTCCGGTCGTGCTGCGCGATAACGCGCTCGTTGGCTGGGGCGACAGTGCTTATAAGCAAATATAAGTAAGCAAAAGCTTAAATTAGTAAGGCAAGGCCTCGTCATTGACGAGGCCTTTTACATTGTAAAAAAGTAATTGTTTAAAAAATGTTAAATTGCTAGATTGGATTAATTGAGGGAATTTTAAGCTGTAATTCAAATACTAACTTACTTATAAATGTAAGGTGAGCGCATATGTCAGCATTTACATTAGAACAGCTGCGAGCAGTGTATTTAACCGCTGAAGATTTGCGGATTGCTGCGTCTATTATCTACAACGCTTATCATGATGATCCTTTCTTTAATGATGTCCTCGGCCAAGGCGACTTGTCTACCTATGAGCAGAAACTAAGGGCGGCGATTCGTGAGGAATTAAATGAGTTATGGCAACAAGACCAACCTTTAATAGGCTTGTTTGATGGTGAGCGTTTACTTGGGGTGGCTTGTGTGATTACCCAGCAAGTGCCACTAGGTGAAACTCGTTACTGGCATTGGCGCTTGAAGATGGTGTTAGGTACTGGCTGGAAGTCGACCCAAAGCATGATCAATAAAGAGGCGTGTATTCTCGAGCAGCTTCCGTCGGAGAAATGCGGTGTGTTGCAGTTCATTGCGTTAAGTCCTGCCGAGCAAAACAAAGGCTTAGGCAGTCGACTAATTCAAGCGGTACAGAGCTGGTGTGATGAGCAACATGAGTTAGATGGTGTGGGCGTATTTGTCAGTGATCATCGCCATAAACAAATCTTCGTTAAGCAAGAGTTCAGTGCAATTGCCGATGTCACTATAGGCAGTGTCCATGGCAGTGTACTTTTCTACAAGAAATCATAGGTCGGTTTATGTCTGATAGTCCACGTTACCAAAGTTTTGCCGAGTTTTATCCCTTTTACTTGTCTCAGCATCAAAACCCAACTTGCAGACGCTTACATTATGTCGGCTCTTTGTTGACGATAGCGGTACTTGCCTGGGTGGTAGTCACAGCAAGCTGGAGCTATGTATTTGTTTTGCCTTTTATTGGTTATGGATTTGCCTGGGTTGGACACTTTTTCTTTGAGAAGAATAAACCTGCTACCTTCGCTTATCCCTGGTATAGCTTTGTTGGTGACTGGGTAATGTTGTGGCAAATGTTAACAAATCGAATTCGAAAATAATTGAGTATGGATGATCAAACCGTTTGCTTGTGAGATATCTCTTACACGCTTGTAGGTCTTTCTATTGACGTGCATCAGTGTTTTAACAATCGTTAAAGTCTTTCTTTATGATTTTATTGGTTTTTTGGTTAAATATTTCATTTTTGAAATGTTATTCTTCTGTGAAATGTATGAAAAGCATCTTGGACCGACCTCTTAAAGGCGTATGATTAACCCATCAAGTTATTACGGCTCAGGAAGAGCAAATAACTTATTAGCTTTAAAGGAAGGTTGTATTAAGGATGATGGTTTTCAAGGATGAATGCAGGACACGCCCAAGGAACAGGCATGAGCTCGGTAAATGGATAACCGAAACAAGGATGGGTGTCGTAAGACACAAGGAATAAGGGAAGGATAGCAGGACGCCAAGGAAGACTCAGATGGATTTGAATGTTCAGTAAATGGATGACTGATCAATGGAATGAAGCTCAATGCTAATGATTAGCAAGGATTTGAGTTAATAGGGATAGGACACGCTTGGATAGCGATGACGCACGGATGGTGCAGGGAGCAACAAATTAGCAGGATGGCTAACAAGAAGAAAAACAGGCACAACCTTTCGAGGTTGTGCCTTTTTTATTTGTATTGAATATTGATGTGGAGTACGTGAGTATAAAACGTAGATCGAGTATTGTAGGAATTAAGCTTTGTTGGCTGTTTTTTGTACAAAGTGTGCTTTGCGGTGTTACAAATTCAACAATGTAGTCTAACCTATACTTACTAGTACTTTCGTTTATGTTGCTATATATGACATCTTTCGTGTGAGATATATCTCACAAACCGTGTGAGACAACAACAGTTGTTATTGAGTGCATATACTGTGGTTACGATGTAAGTTATTGTTTTTGTTTATTGTTATCCTTGTGCATAACAAGCTTATTGTTGAGTGGATGTTAAAATAGTTTTTCACCCCTGTGATTTTGATACAACTTCTTTACTATATCCACATCCAAGGAGCTGGATACACACGGGAATGGGGTGACAGGATGTTCACCAAAGGAAAGTGGCGTTAAGCCAGTTAAGGATAAAAGCTTTTTGTCAGGGAGTGAGAGAAAGCGTTAGTTACACCGGAAGTGTAATAAGAAGGATTTTCAGGGATAGATCTAGGACACGCTTAGGATAGAGCAGGCTCGGTCAATGGAAAACCGAGTAAGAGGGAAGTACGCAAGTACACGGATTTCAAGGAAAGATCACGGACAGGGCAGGACGCAACTAGACGCATGGATGGTGCAGGGAGCACGACAATAGCTGGACAGCTTAACAAGAGAATAGAAGGCCGCGATGGAAACATCGCGGCCTTTCTTTATTAAAGTGAGTTTTCGCGAAAAATGAGCTTAAATTTGTTGCTCAAATGGACCTAATGCATCACGCATAGCATTAACAAAAGACACCAACTCACTTCCCATAAGCGCAAAGTCAGCATCGATTTTTGCTAAAGGATCATCTCCGCCGATATCATCATTACCCGCGCGGAATTCTTCAGAGAACTTAATACGCTTGACACTGGCATCAGATTGAATGACGCAGGCAATAGATTGACCATAGTGCAAAGCAAGTTTGTGAACTTGCTTACCTGTTTCAATATGAGCTAGTACTTCATCTTCTTGTAGCACTTGTTGTTTGAATCTAACAATTCCGCCTTCATCTGAATCGCTCTTCAGTTCTGCTTCATCTTGCATTTCAAACGGCATGGGTGCGCTACCAGCTTTTAACCACTCAGTCAGTGTCGTTTCAATTGGGGTAGCAAAGCTAAGCGGAATAACAGGCAAGCTGCCTAGTGCTTTACGCAGCAACGCGAGTAATTCTTCTGCTTTAGCTGCACTTGAACTGTCTATTAAAATCATTTCAAGCTCAGGCATGATTAGTGCGCGCGTTTGACTGCGGCGAGAAAAAGCCCGTGGAAGCAAAGTGGTGGTGATTTCATCTTTGATGGAGTCTTTTTCTTTTTTGGTCACTTTGCGGTTTTCTGCTGCTTCAATTTCAGCGACTTTTTCATCAAGGGCTTCTTTAATCACTTGCCCTGGCAGGATTTTCTCTTCTTTCGTTACGCAAATTAAGTGACGGTTCTCTGCGCTATGTACTAGTGCGTCGCCTTGCTTGCCTAGCGCCTTACTAAAACCGAATTTGCTAATGTCTTGGCTGCTGCAAGGTGAAAAAGTGAAGTCTTGCAAAGCAGTTTCTAACGCTTCGGTTTCAACGTTGAATGGTTTGTTAAAGCGGTAGAGAGTTAAGTTTTTGAACCACATATATGAGTAACCTAAGTTAAATCAATGAATAGTGCAGCAGTGTACGGCATGTCATCCAAAGGGTAAACATGCCACGTAGTTGAGAGTGATAGCTGGGTGAGTTTTGTTCAGCCTTTGCTCGTTTGATTATTAGAACAGTGAATGAGTTATTAGAAGTTAGTCGCCTAATATTGGCGCAGTTTCGGACTTTATTGCGTTTTATTTTGCGTACAGTCACTAAAAAAACACGCTTCACAAAACTGTCATAAATCTTGAGGTGTTATCTTACTATTTGAAAAATAAGCACTTTGCTTACTGGCTGATTATTTTGCAAACAGCTACTTAAGCAAAAGTGAATTTACTGAAATAAATCTGCAATATTCAACGTGCAAACTTGCCGCCGTTCACAGTTCAAAGCGGCGATTTATTTCGCCCTTTACAAGCAAAAAAGACGATAACTCGTCAAAAGGATGAAATGATGAAAGCGTTAACTAAAACTGTAATTGCTACAGCAATCACTGCTGCAACTATGTCAACTGCCTACGCTGCTGATCCAATCACAGTGTACGGTAAGCTAAATGTCACTGCTCAATCTAACGATTACTATGAAGATGGTAAGAACGTTTCTAACACTACCATTCAAAGCAACGCATCTCGTTTTGGTGTAAAAGGTGCTTTTGAGTTAAGCGATTCATTAGAAGCTTTCTACACTGTTGAGTACCAAGTTGATACTGGTAACGCGAGTTCTGATAACTTCACTGCGCGTAACCAATTTGTTGGTTTAAAAGGTAATTTTGGTGCTGTTTCTGTCGGTCGCAACGACACCATGCTTAAAAAGTCGCAAGGTAAAGTTGACCTGTTCAATGACTTAGAAGGTGACTTAAAGAGTTTGTTCGCCGGTGAGAACCGTATGGCGCAAACTGCAACATACGTGACGCCATCATTCAGCGGTTTCCAAGCGGGTGTAACTTATGTAGCTGACGCTGATAGCAAGCAGCAGGAAGAGAATGGTTTCTCTACTGCAGTTATGTATGGCGATGCTGGCCTTAAGAAATCTCCTATCTACGCATCTATCGCGTATGATTCAAAAGTAAAAGGCTATGACGTTGCTCGTGCAACTGTTCAAGGTAAAATCGCTGGCTTCAAACTTGGTGGTATGTACCAACAAGAAGAAAAGCTAAACAGCAACGTTAAGAATAAAGGTTACCTATTAAGCGCAGCTTACAGCATTGATGCTGTAACACTTAAAGCTCAGTTCCAGGACATGGAAAACAAAGGCGATTCTTGGTCGGTTGGTGCTGATTACAAGTTAGGTAAGCCAACTAAATTGTTCGCTTTCTACACTCACAATACCCCTGAATCTGGTGATGACAAAGACAAGTACTTTGGTCTAGGTTTAGAACACAAGTTCTAAATTAATAATTGTCTTGATAAAAAGGGGCTTAGGCCCCTTTTTTCGTTTTAATGATATTAATATGACATATTTTTGGAATTAGTGAGAAAATGCAGTTTACTATCATAAATCTGTAATAAAACTGACCAATAATAACCATGTGGCACATTTATAACAGAAGCAACAGAAGCGATTATGACAGCTAGGATTTTAATTGTAGAAGATGAAGCAGCAATCCGTGAGATGCTGACATTCGTCATGGAACAGCATGGCTTTAGCACTGCTGCAGCTGAAGACTTTGATTCAGCAGTTGAGTTATTACAAGAGCCTTATCCAGATTTAATTTTGCTAGATTGGATGTTCCCTGGAGGCAGTGGTATCCAGCTAGCCAAGCGCTTAAAGCAAGATGAATTTACGCGTCAGATCCCGATCATTATGCTGACTGCTCGTGGCGAAGAAGAAGACAAGGTCAAAGGCCTTGAAGTCGGTGCGGATGATTACATCACTAAACCCTTCTCTCCAAAGGAGCTTGTTGCTCGTATTAAAGCGGTATTACGCCGCAGTGCACCAACGCGTTTAGAAGAGGTGATTGATGTTCAAGGCCTGCAACTAGATCCTGTGAGCCATCGCGTTAGCTTTGGTGACAGTGTGCTCGATATGGGGCCGACCGAATTTCGACTATTGCATTTCTTCATGACTCACCCTGAACGTGTGTACAGCCGTGAGCAGCTTCTAGATAACGTTTGGGGAACCAATGTTTATGTAGAAGATCGCACCGTAGATGTACACATTCGTCGTCTGCGCAAAGCCGTCGAAACTGGCGGACACGACAAGCTTATTCAAACTGTTCGAGGAGCTGGTTACCGCTTCTCAACCCGTTTATAGCAAACGAGTAGTCATAGGGTAGATATTGGGTTAAGGTGTAGCGCAATATTTACCTAATTATTTTCTAAGGGTTGTTACACAACCCTTTTTTAGGTCTGCTTATGTTTGAATCATATTCTGGCTTTCGATTGTTACTAAGATTGGGTTTGGTTGTAGGCTTGCTATTTATTGTGGGTTTAGCAGTTGGCCAGGTCGCAGTTACTGTCATTTTAGGTTGTATTGTTTTGCTGGTTTGGCACTATCGTCAAATCGCGCGTCTTAACTTTTGGTTATGGAAAGATAAGCGTCTAACACCGCCTCAAGGGCAAGGCAGTTGGGAAGGCGTGTTTAATGGTATTTACCGTCTGCAAGGTAAAAATCGTCGCCGAGTAGGGCAGTTGGCGTCTATTCTAGGTCGCTTTCGTCAAGGTGCTGAGGCACTGCCAGACGCAGCAGTGGTGCTCGATTCGAGTCATAATATCTTGTGGTGTAACAAGCTTGCGCAGTTGATTTTAGGCTTTGTGTGGCCACAAGATAATGGTCAGCGCATTGATAACTTATTGCGTCACCCCGATTTTTCAGAGTATCTACGTTCAACTAGTTTTGATGAACCGTTAGAAATCCCATCCCCAGTATCGGATAACCGAACACTAGAGATACGTATCATGCGATACGGTGACAGACAACTGTTACTTATAGCTCGCGATGTCACCCGTCTTAATCAACTAGAAGGCATGCGCAAAGACTTTGTCGCCAATGTGTCGCACGAGCTTAAAACCCCGCTTACCGTGCTACAGGGCTACTTAGAGATCATGCAAACCATGGAAGGCACTGACTCACCTAATAGTAAGCCGCTTGAGTTAATGCAGCAGCAAACCACGCGGATGCAATCCATGGTTGAGCAGTTACTTGCGTTGTCACGGATAGAAGATGCGGATGAGATTGACTTATCGCAAGTGGTCGATATGCGTGTGATGATTGATGTGCTTAAGGAAGAAGCCAAAGCGTTAGCGTTAACTGATTATACCCTAGTATTTGACTGTGACCCTGAATTGAACATTCATGGTGTTGAATTGCAGCTTAGAAGTGCCTGTTCAAATTTAATTTCTAACGCGATTCGTTATACACCAGAAGGTGGCACTATAACAGTTACCTGGAACAAGGTTGCGCAAGGCGCAAGGTTCTCGGTAACTGATACTGGTCAAGGTATTGCACCTCAACACATTAGCCGCTTAACTGAGCGATTTTATCGGGTTGATAATGCCAGAAGCAGTAAAACCGGTGGTACAGGTTTAGGTTTGGCGATTGTGAAGCATGCGCTGAGTCATCATCACAGTGAGTTAATTATTGTGAGTGAGGTAGGTGTAGGCAGTACCTTTAGCTTTATTATTCCATCACACCTTTTAGCTGATGAAGTGACATAGTTTGATGTCATTCAGATGTATTAACTTAGAGTTTGAATAAGCAGCCTTCTGGCTGCTTTTTGCTTTCTAATTCTGGCTAACGTTCTGCGTTCAATTTCTGTGTTTTTAACTTGTTACTTCGAACCTGTAGATTGCGTCAATCATCAACGAGCATATGTCATTCTCTCGAATATAGCTTAATCGTGATCTTATGTCGGCGCTTAAAAGTGTTTTTAAGTTGTTTCATAAATCTGTTATCGAAATGTCACTCTGTCATACAACTGTCATCTAGCAGTAATAGACTTGTCATCGTTGAAGTTGATACTGACCGTGTTCAAAACAAAGTACGCTTAATTTGGAGCATTACAATGAAACTGAAAAAACTTGTCGGCGCTATTACCCTATCTGCCGCTGGTGTATTCTCTGCAGGCGCGATGGCTGCAATCGATCAAACTCTACCTGTTTATGAAAAAACAAGTGGTGTTTCTGGTAACTTGTCATCTGTTGGTTCTGACACGCTTGCGAACATGATGACTCTTTGGGCAGAAGACTTTAAACACATCTACCCTAACGTAAACATTCAAATTCAAGCTGCTGGTTCATCTACTGCGCCACCAGCTCTTACTGAAGGTACTTCACAGTTCGGTCCAATGAGCCGTAAAATGAAGCCAAACGAAGTTGAAGCATTCGAGAAGCATTTTGGTTACCAACCAACTGCTATCCGTGTAGCGATTGATGCATTAGCTGTATTCGTACACAAAGATAACCCAGTTGAAGGTTTAAGCATCGAGCAAATCGACGGTATTTTCTCTTCTACTAACAAGTGTGGTGGTAGCGAAGTTAAGCGTTGGGGCGATGTTGGCCTAGACGGTAGCTGGAGCGCAAAAGACGTTCAGCTGTACGGTCGTAACTCAGTATCTGGTACTTATGGTTACTTCAAGAAGAAAGCACTTTGTAAAGGTGATTTTCGTCCAAACGTGAACGAGCAACCAGGTAGTGCGTCAGTAGTACAGTCTGTTTCTCAATCTCTGAATGCGATTGGTTACTCTGGTATCGGTTACAAAACTGCTGGTGTTAAAGCTGTAGCAGTTTCGAAGAAAGGTAAGAAGTATATCGCTGCGACTCACGAGAATGCTGCAAACGGTACTTACCCACTATCTCGTTACCTATACGTATACATCAACAAGCACCCTAATAAAGAGCTGTCGCCAATGGACCGCGAGTTCATCAAGTACATGCTTTCTAAGCAGGGTCAGCAAATTGTTGAGAAAGACGGTTATGTACCGCTACCTCGCTCAGTTGTTGCTAAAGACTTAGAAAAAGCAGGCATTAAGCTTTAAACGCTTACAAAACCTGAACCTAAAAGGCCTCCTCGCGAGGTCTTTTTTGTGTCTGCCATTTATACCCATCAGCACAGGTATGTGAGTATGCCTACTGGCTTACTCTTATTGATTAAAAGGGCTTATTACGTCGTTGGACATTTCTAAGGCAATCTAACCCGCCCGCTTATTTATCCCGATTGGTATGACTATATTTTAAATGTTGCTATTTCAAAGACAAAAAAAAGCAACCTACTTTGAGGTTGCTAATACTGCAAATGCAATATGGGTGATAACAGTGTTATCAAATGGGAGGATGATGATGAACAATGAAACTTTCAAATAAGATTCGGTTCACTATATATGACTGGCGGCTTTTAGATTAGTTCCCACTTCTTTCAATTTTTTTCAGATAATTTTCCGGATCCCGAATCACCGCAGAAATCTTTGACCTATGCTTAATAAATAAATCATTGCTTGTTATACAATTTAGGATATAAATTCAGCCGAAGGAGCTGTTGTGGCGAAAGTGTTCGACTTTAACAAAGATTACCATTCCAGCGCTAATTGCGACCAAAACCGCGTTGTTCATTTCGATTTAGATATCACGGTAGACTTTGACCTAAAACAACTCTCCGGCGAGGTAGTGCTAAGTTTTGAGCGTTTGTCTTCAAGCGATAGCCTGCTAATCGATTGTCGAGATTTGGATATCGTTGCGGTAAAGGATGAGCTGGATAACGCACTTGAATACCAGCTAGTTCAAGTTAACGATGCATTAGGTCAACAGCTTAGTATTCAAGTTGGAACCCAACTCAATAAAGTCAAGATTGTTTATTGTACAAGCCCGCAAGCTCAAGGATTACAGTGGTTAGCACCTGACCAAACATTGGGGAAACAGCAACCTTATTTGTTTAGTCAATCACAACCTATTAATGCCAGGAGCTGGATCCCACTGCAAGACACACCGAAAGCGAGAGTCACTTTTAATGCTAAGGTGAGTGTACCCAAGCAATTACGTGCTGTGATGAGCGCGTTAAACGATCCTGCTATTGCGGAAGACGGCGTGTATCAATTCACTATGGATAAGCCTATCCCGACACACTTACTTGCCATTGCTGTCGGCGACCTTGCGTTCAAGGCCACCGGTAAACGTAGCGGAATTTATACAGAGCCGGGCATGCTTGAGCGCGCAGCAAATGAGTTTGAAGATACTGAAGCTATGATGCAGGTAGCTGAATCACTTTTAGGTGAATATGCCTGGCAGCGTTATGACATGATAGTGTTGCCGCCAAGCTTCCCCTTTGGCGGTATGGAGAACCCAATGCTTGCCTTTATGACACCCACGCTAATAGCTGGTGATAAAAGCTTGGTATCCATTGTCGCTCATGAGTTAGCCCATTCTTGGACTGGTAATTTAGTCAGTAATGCGACTTGGCGTGACTTATGGCTTAACGAGGGGTTTACTACCTATTTTACCAACCGCATTGTTGAAGCCGTGTATGGCAAGGAGCAAGCTGAACTTGAGAAAATGATTGAGTATGGCCGCTTACAAGAAGAGCTAGTTTCAAGTGAAGTCAGCAGTCAAACCTTACCTGCTAATGTGCAACTGGGCGATCCAAACCTGGCGTTTAATCGTTTTACCTATGACAAAGCCTCTATGTTCGTCCATGAACTCGAATCGCGACTTGGACGGGATAGTTTCGATATCTTTTTACGTCGCTATGTTGAGCACTTTGCTTTTACTGCAATTACCACTGAAACCTTTATGGAATATGCTGAGCAAACATTGCTTATCGACCATGGGGACAAAATTTCTGCCCAGGAGCTACATGAATGGGTGTACGGCACAGGTATGCCAGCTTGGTTCAAAGCGCCGACCTCAGACAGTCTGAATAAGGTCGATTTCGCGCTTAGCGAGTTTACATCTGGTATTGATGCTAACAAGTTAGCAATCCAGGATTGGCGAGTCCATCATTGGCAGTACTTTTTAACCCAGTTACCTTTAGCGCTAACAACTGAGCAGCTTGATGATTTAGATACGTGCTTTGCCTTTACACAAAGTAGTAACAGCGAGATTTTATGTGATTGGTTTAGAGTAGCGATTCGAAATCGTTACCAGAAAGTGATGCAGCGTTTAACCGCTTTCTTAGTCGAAGTCGGCCGGGCTAAGTTTGTTAGACCGTTATACCTTGAGTTACAAATTGCTGGAATGAATTCACAGGCGTTAGCCATTTACCAGCAAGCTCGAAAAGGCTACCACCCGTCGCTTAGGTTTCAATTAGATAAGTTATTTGAGCAATAGTTCCAAGATATTCAATTGAAGAGCAGGCAAAAAAATTGGCAACCGAATGGGTTGCCAATAAAAAGAATCTTGCAAATTGGAAGGCGGTGATGAGCCGCCAGCCATAAGGGATGATGAAGAAGCGCGTTGGAGTCTGGGGAAACTTGTCAACTTGCTTACTTATTCAGACTAGTGCTTTTCAATAAAGTTCATTAGGCTGTGAAAAAAATTAAATATTTTTTCTCTGCTTATATAGGCCGCTTCGAAATTCCCAATATCTCTCTTAAAAGCCCATTAACTACTTGGCTAAATTTAAGTGGTTATTGATGATTGAGTATAACCGGATTTCATTTAAATATGTGCGGCCATAAAAAAAGGCAACCAAATGGTTGCCTATCGATCTACTTGAGATCAAGGGGACTGCGCTAGAAGTCCCAGGGAGATGAAGAACAAAGTGATGAACATTGTTACTTTGTTAGAAGGCATCTACGCCAAAAAGTTCACTGATTGAGTCAATTTTTCTTAATTTTTTGCAAAATAATTTGGTTTTTTAGCAAATAGCACTAAAAATCAAAAATTTAAGCTGCCAAATTAGCAGTAATTTTTTTGCGCACCCAGTTGAACTATCTATCAAGGTTACTAGCTTTGAGCCAATGAAAGGCGACAAAGCTCTTGTGCCCACAACGTTAACTCTTCATCGGTATATTGAGTTTAATCGTTATAGCCATTTTCGCTACTTTAAAAGCTGACTAATTTGACCTCTTAATGCTTCAGGTTTTGTTGTTGGAGCAAAGCGTTCAACAACTTGTCCCTGACGATCAACCAGAAACTTGGTGAAGTTCCATTTGATTGATTCACTACCAAGCAAGCCTTTTGCTTGGCTTTTTAAAAACTTGTATAGCGGGTCCGCGTTTTCACCGTTAACTTCGACTTTTGATAGTAGTGGGAAGGTGACACCAAAATTCAACTCGCAAAACTCACTAATCTCAGCTTCGCTCCCCTGTTCTTGAGCGCCAAATTGGTTACATGGGAAGCCTAATATCATTAAACCTTGCTCGTTAAACTCTTGATATAAGGTCTCCAAAGCCTTGTATTGCGGAGTAAATCCACACTTACTTGCAGTATTGACGATCAGTATAACCTTATCTTTAAAGTCGGCTAACTCAAGTTGCTCGCCACGAATGTCTGTTACTGAAAACTGATAAATTGATTGACTCATTTTTTGACCTCCGAAAAGTAATAACAGCAATATAGTTGATAATTAAGTTGTGCGCAATTTAATTTTGCAATGTATGGCTGCGAAGTGAAAGTTGAACTGGTGTGAGTGAATTGTTTCTCTATGGTTGAGGGAGGGATGGCAACTTGTAATAAAGGTTAATTCTGCCCCATCTAGCAAGACTTTTACCTTTGGATTCATATAATTCAGCCAACAACAACTAAAGGGAGTGTGTTATGACGTTCAATGGTGTAAAAACTGTGATTGTTGCTGCAACGTTTGTGGCGATGCCTGTCACCATGGTACAAGCAGGTGAGTTTGACTTAGGTTTGAGTGAGCACCGTGTATCAGTTGGTTTGAGTAATAGTCTGAACCAAAATGCCAACTTAGATTTAGGTTACACCTACCATGAAAACAAAGGTCACCTAGCTGAAGTTGCTGCCCATATGGTTCATCAAAGTGGACCTCACCACTTCCAAGTCGGGCCTAAGTACGTTCATATGTGGCACAAACATGCCCCTAACGGTAGCGCTGTTGCCGTGGGTGGGGAATATGGCTTAAGTATTAGTAAGAACCTTTCGCTACATGGTTCGGCCTACTATGCACCATCGGTGTTGTCGTTTTCTAATGTAGATGGTTATGTCGAGTACGGCGCTAAAGTACAGTTCAATTTGAATCCAAATATGGGGCTGTATGCAGGTTACCGATATCAGAAGCTTAAGTTTGACCATGCTAGTAGCCAGAGCTTTGAAGATGGTTTCCACATCGGCGGCGCTATCAAGTTCTAGCTCAACCATCTGCTGAGCCTAACCAGCGGCATGTTAGGCTCGAATTGCTGTTCAAATAAGCTATAGGCATTAAAGGCAAGATACTAAACGTTATCTTGCCTTTATTTTTATGACTGACTCCAATCTTGCTCTATCAAATAGGTATCATCTTCGCTCAACACACGCTTTTGTTGTCGACGTTTATTTTTTAGTTTCTTAGATTTACTGTTGTCATTGAGGTTCTCTCCCCACTCATCTTCATCATAGCGTTTGTGCTTGTCGCGCTTAGCCATTGCTTGATCCCTAAGGTTAGTAGCCTATTTTCTTACTCAAGTATCGCGGGTAAACGTGGCAAGATTATTACAGTGTGTAGTTATCAAAAGAGGCTAGGGTGTGTGGATGCTAATATCGAAAAAGTCTGTTATCTCGTCGATTCTTGCCATGGCATCTTGATAACCAAGGTCGATGAGTGCGCTGGTGTAACTGCTCTCAAACAACAGATAAGAGACAATACTTGAGTCTGATTGCTTGCTTATACCAATGAGCTTAAGTAGTGAACGAATTGCAAACGGCATCTCCTCATAATAGCGACTGGCAATTTCACTTAAATCCTCACTGGGCTTAAATACCAGCGTTTCGATTTGACGTAAACCGAGCTGCTGGCGCTGCTTTGGTTCAATCAAATCAAGCGTTTTGTTAATTCGCTCCAAACGCTCTAAATCACTATTTAGGGTGTCGGAGAAAATGGTATCAAGTAGGTGCCCTGCAATGGTGGCCGTACTAGGATGATGCACAAGCTCAGTGTGACTTTGTTGATGTGGGCTATCCAGGTTAATGACAAAAACCTTATTTGCACCTAAGTGAATTGGGCTTGATAGTGGTGCAAGTTGATGCACACTACCGTCGCCAAAGTAATTGCGATTTAAGGCTATGGAGGGAAACACCATAGGAATTGCACTACTGGCGAGCAGATGCTCAGTGTGTAATCGAGTGCGAATGCCATTGCGCCGAGCTCGCTGCCAGTCGCCAATTGACTCATGACCTTGGTAAAAAGTATAAGAATGCGAGTTGTTATAACAGGAGGTATCAACGCTAATCGCATCAAGCGCGCCGTTAATAATGTTTCTATCGATACGAGCAAAGTCGATAAGTTGATTTAGCAGTTCTCGTAATGGTTGGTTATCGAACAAACTCCCCGCATCCGTGCTTATTCTATCAAGTTGAATACCCTTTACTGCCATTTTAAGTAAATGTGAGGTTACTCCTGAAATGGAGGACTTATATACCTTACCTGTATGGAAATGGCGCCAAACCCAATCGAGTTTCTTTACGCCTAGATGAAAGCATGATGCGTGAGTTGCTAAAGAGGTGGCGTTAATCGCTCCAGCTGAAGTACCGCACAAAATATTAAACGGGATATGGTGATTGCGCGGATACAGTTGCACCAAGGCTTTGAGCACACCTATTTGATACGCAGCTCGCGCGCCACCACCGCCTAACACCAATGCCACTGAGTCAGCCAATACAACTCCTTTAATTAGTTATGCTTTTTTGTTATTTGATTACATTCAGCATAGGACGATTGCCTAGGCTATTTCAATATAGAGGTGAAAAATTTTATCGATGATGAAGCTCGAATTATTTCAAGCAATTTGCCTGGTAAATGTGACGCAGTTTCATGTAGTTTTAGGACGGTTTGAATGGGGATTTTTCTTTGACAAACAGGTAGTTTATGAGCTATTAAAATAAACAGATTTGTTATTTTTTTGTAGTCGCTTTTTGTTAATTTCACTCGAAATACTTTGAATCGATATTGCCGCTGAATAACTCGACTTAAGCATAAGCGCAAATCGCTAAATAAATGTTCGTGTGGGCGGCAGGTTTGAAAGGCAATTAAGTGTGTAGCAGGTGTCACCTTAGATACATCACTTACGCCGTTCTGGTAGGAAACCAAGGTTAGTTTTCGTTCATATTACGCAGTAAACCAACCCAAACTTTAAGGATACAGTGTGGCTCTATTTAAAAAGTCGTCAGAAATGCGCTCATCGGGTACGCAAGAAAAACGTACCCAATTAAGCCCATGGAAAGTGGTTATCATTGATGATGAGCCTGGTATTCATGAAGTGACTAAATTTGCCCTTAGTAACTTTAAGTTGGATGGCAGAGGGTTAACCTTCTTCTCTTGCTTCAGCGCCGCTGAAGGGTTTGCACTGATGCGCGATGAGCCCGATATTGCACTTGCCTTTGTCGATGTAGTGATGGAAAGCGACCATGCTGGGCTTGATTTAGTTGAGCAAATCCGTAGTGAATTAGAAAACCACAGTACACGTATTATTTTACGCACAGGTCAGCCTGGTAGCGCACCAGAAGAGCGCGTTATTCGTGATTTTGACATTAACGACTACAAAGCAAAAACTGAACTAACAGCTGCAAAGCTAAAATCCTGCGTTTATACCTCACTGCGCTCTTACCGCGATATTAAAATCATCGAACAAAGCCAAAAAGGTATGGAGAAGGTAATTTCCGCTTCATCGTCTGTGCTGCGCTCGCAAACCTTATATCATTTTGGCAGTGCCGTGTTAGAGCAAACTCTGCAACTATTGAGTTTAAATAGCTCTGCACTTTACCTCACTAGTTACCATCAGGATTTATACGAAGATACACAGATGAATCTGCTAGCTGCCACAGGTGATATGGTGAGCTATAAAGAGATAGAAAATGTCGAGTCGCTGCCCGGTGATGTGAAAGAGTACATTATCGAAGCGATTGCGCTGAAAAAATCGGTGATCCACGACAACATATATGTAGGCTTTTACCAATTCGGCTCAGATGTCACTAGCATTTTATACCTGCAACACGATACCTCTTTGACGCCACTGCAAGTTCGTATTCTTGAGCTATTCGCCGCCAACGTTAGCATTACATTTGAAAACCTTACCGGTAAAGAGAACGTACAGCAGACGCAAAAAGAGCTGATTCTGATCATAGGTGACGCGATTGAGCAGCGCAGTAAAGAAACCGGCGCTCACGTAAGACGTGTTGCGATTATGTGTGAAATGCTCGCAGAGTATTTAAATATGAGTGATGAGTTTATTGAGACGATTCGCTACGCTGCTCCACTGCATGACGTGGGGAAAATCGGTATCCCTGAAAGCATTTTGCATAAGCCAGGTAAGCTTGACGAGCAAGAGTGGGAAATTATGAAAACCCACGCTGAAAAAGGCTATAACCTGTTGGCAGCGTCAAACCGTATTATCGCCAAAATGGGCGCACGGATTGCTTATACTCACCATGAGCGTTGGGATGGTGATGGTTATCCTCGAGGGTTAAGCGGTGAAGACATTCCTCTTGAAGGGCGTATTATGGCTGTGGTTGATGTAGTGGATGCTCTGCTGTCAAAACGCAGTTATAAACCAGCATGGCCAGCAGAGAAGGTAGAGGCATATATCCGCGAGCAGTCAGGTAAACAGTTTGACCCTGAACTATGTAAGGCGACATTGGCGCTTATGTCGAAGTTTGTCGATGTTCAGCGCAAGATGCCTGATGATGGCCATTAAAGCTAGGGTAGCGGTAGATGAACACTGAACTAGAAAGCGTGCTTTTAGATGTAAGTCAATCCAGTGATATTGATCAAGGAGACTTAACCCAGGCATCTAAGTTGATAGTGCATTCGGTCGTTCAGGGGCTTGGCATTGATCGAGCCGGAATTTGGCTATTAAGCGATGACAAGCAGCAAATCGACAGTATTTTTATACTTGATAAGCAGCAGCATCTTGACGATTTATCCTTGCCTCGCAGCGCATTCCCTGCATATTTTACCGCATTAGATACCGAACGAGTAATTGCTGCTGAAGATGCGTGTCATCACGTTGCCACCCATGAGTTTACCGATGTTTATCTTAAGCCTAACGGCATAGTGTCAATGCTTGATTGCCCAATTCGCCACAAAGGCAAGATGATTGGGGTGATCTGCTGCGAGCATAGAGGTCAATTGCTTGACTGGAGCCGAGAGCAGCAAGCCTTTGTAAGCTCTCTCGCTGATTTATATGGTCGTGCCGTTAATGCTAATGAGGTCAGGCATTATCAATTAGAGCTTGAGCAAATTAATACCCGGCTTGAAGATGAAGTTAATAGGCGCACCGAAGAGCTAAACATCACTATAGATAAACTTAAAGCCGCGCAAACCAAGCTGGTGGAAAGTGAGAAAATGGCGGCTTTAGGTAACTTAGTTGCAGGTGTTGCCCATGAGGTTAATACGCCTTTAGGAATATCTGTGACATCCACAAGTCACTGTATTGATGAGCTAAATAAGCTAAAAGCTAAGTTTACTGCTGGTGAGTTAGGTGAGGAGGATTTTGAGTACTTTTTGAGTACCATGGAAGATGGCCTGCAGCTCATCAACCGTAATCTATCTCGCGCAGCAGAATTGGTACATAATTTTAAACGTACAGCTGCCGATCAGTTGCTGCTTGAGCGAGAGCAGTTTGATTTGACTCAATATTTAGAACAAATTTCTACACCACTTAGACCGCTTACACGTAAGCATAACATCGAGCTTGTTATCGATTTTGAAGATGCTATTCATATCGACTCATACCCTGGCGCCATAGCGCAAATTTTTACCAACCTGGTGTCGAATTGCTTTCGACACGCTTACCCGGATAGTTTTGAAGGCGATAAGAAAATACAGCTTGGCGCAAAGGCCATGGATGATAGGGTGATGATGTACTATAAAGACAATGGTGTCGGCTTATCAGCTGAGGTGAAAGAGCGTATCTTTGAGCCATTTTTTACTACGGCGCGAAATGCGGGCGGAACAGGTTTAGGTATGTCGATAGTTTATAATCTGGTGACGCAAAAGTTAGGTGGTAGCATCGAGATCCTATCCGAGCCAAACCAGGGACTTGAAATCGATATTTATATTGATAAAGAGGTTTCTAATTAAGGCTAGCTTTCAACTTATCTCCAAATTCTAGAGCATGAATTAAACTAACCACTATAAAGGTGGCTTTTTGCAATTACGGAAAATTCTGGCCATTAAAAAACGCACCCTAAGGTGCGTTTTTTATATCAGCTTTGTCCCCTAAATTGTGATGCTGATTGTATTGGTGCTCAGTCAGTAGGGGCTTAGCAGTCTTTATTTAGCAGATTTTAAGAACTCAACAATATTGTCAAAAGCAACTTCTTGCTTTTCACCACTGCGGCGGTTCTTGTATTCAAATACGCCAGCATCAATATTGCGATCGCCAATCACCACAACATGAGGTAGACCAACTAGCTCCATGTCGTTAAACATCACGCCAGGGCGTTCTTTACGGTCATCGAATAATACTTCGAAGCCCGCGTCAGTCAGATCTTGATACAGCTGCTCAGCTTTTTCCTTCACTCGGTGAGACTTGTGCATATTCATCGGCAGAATACCCACAGTAAATGGTGCTAGGCTTTCTGGTAACATCATGCCGCGGTCATCATGGTTTTGCTCAATTGCAGCAGCAACGATGCGGCTAACACCCACACCATAGCAACCCATTAGCATCACTTTAGATTTACCGTTTTCGTCAAGTACGCTTGCGCCCATCGCTTCTGAGTAGTTAGTGCCAAGCTGGAAGATATGACCAACTTCAATACCACGCGCCATCGCGTAAGTGCCTTTACCGTCTGGTGTAGGCTCACCTTCCACTACGTTGCGGATATCCATAGCTTGTGGCATATCCACGTCGCGGTTCCAGTTGATACCAAAGTAGTGCTTATCATCTTGGTTTGCGCCTGCGCCAAAATCACTCATTACCGCGACATCGTTGTCGATAATGATAGGCATGTTAAGACCAACAGGGCCTAATGACCCTGGGCCTGCACCTACCGCTTGGCGAATTTCTTCATCGGTCGCGAATTCAAGCGGCGCAGCAACGAGATCGTGCTTGTCAGCTTTAAGCTCGTTAAGTTCATGATCGCCGCGCACCATCAGTGCCACTAATGGTGCTTCTTCGGTTGCACCTTTAACGATGAGCGTTTTAACCGTTTTGGTGATCTCAAGGTCAAACTGCTCAACTAGCTCAGCGATGGTTTTGGCGTTTGGTGTGTCAACTAAGCTCATTTCTTGAGTCGGCTCAGCCAAGGTTGTGCTTGGCATTGGTGCTTCTGCTTTCTCAATGTTGGCCGCGTAATCGCTGTCAGTTGAGTAAGCGATTAAGTCTTCACCACTGTTAGCGAGTACGTGGAACTCATGTGATGCACTGCCGCCGATAGAGCCTGTATCAGCAATTACTGGGCGATAAGCCAAACCCATGCGCTCTAGAATGTTGCTGTAGGCTTTATGCATCGCCTGGTAGGTTTCATCCATGCTTTCTTGAGTTAAATGGAAAGAGTATGCATCTTTCATTAAGAACTCACGGGCACGCATCACACCAAAACGTGGACGAACTTCATCGCGGAACTTAGTCTGTACTTGATATAAAGTCAGAGGTAGCTGTTTGTATGAGCTAACTTCTTTACGAACTAGGTCTGTGATCACTTCTTCGTGAGTTGGACCTAATACGAAGTCGCGGTTGTGGCGGTCTTGAAAGCGCAGTAGCTCTGGGCCAAACTTGTCCCAACGGCCTGTTTCTTCCCAAAGGTCTGCCGGTTGAACTAACGGCATTAAAATTTCGATAGCGCCTGCTTTGTTCATTTCTTCACGTACAATTGCCTCAACTTTGCGCAATACGCGCAAGCCACTTGGCAGCCATGAATATAAACCTGATGCATTGCGACGAATGAAGCCAGCACGAAGCATCAATTGGTGACTAACGATTTCTGCATTTGCAGGGGTTTCTTTTTGGGTTGAAAGCAGGTAGTTGCTTACACGCATTCCTAATGTCCACTCAATAGCTATTAATGAGCGTCATTTTAGCACTTGAAGCGCTGATGTCACTGAATATTTAAGCTTTATAGCGGATGATTCTTAGCTAACAATTTAACTCGAGTTCAGGTTATTTATCGCGGCGATCGCCAATTTTTCGAGCTGGATTTCCGGCCATAATGGCAAAGTCTTCGACATCTTTAGTCACAACTGCGCCCATGCCGATAACCGCTTGGTTACCGATTGTCACGCCATCGACGATACCGGCTTGCGCACCAACCCAAACATCTTCACCTATGGTGATGCCTTTTGAGCTGACTGGTTGTTGATAAATAGGAGCATCGACACTCATGCCGTGATTGAAGGCATAAATGGTGACATTATTGGCAATGCGAGTGCGATTACCTATGGTGATACCTACTCGGCCGCCATCAATACTGCAGCCATGATTAATCGCGACTTCATCGCCGATATTAATCGGACCATGGATAAAGCTGTCTGCGGCAATCATGCATTTAGAGCCAATTGTGATGTCGCGTCCAGGTTCGGCAAATAGGTTTGCTTCTGGGGCGATAAAGCAATTGTCGCCAATTGAGACTGTTTCGAGCGCACTTAATTGCTGCTGAATTCCTTCTTGCCAAGGTTTTGCCCAAGCAAAATGCTTAGGCTTTAGGTTGAAGTAAAGCCATGGCATATAAGATAAGCGTTTTTTATGCTGGGTTTGGTAGTCAATGGTCATTTGCATTTATTGATAGAATTTAGGTCTTTCTAAATTATAGTGCTTATTGATGCTCTTTATTGTCGATAACTTTGCTACTCACGAGCTGTTCAACAACTATAATATTGTCGATAACACGCCAAAATATATCGCGGTCATATAATGCCAGTTGATAGAGTTTTGGGTCTACTTTAGCTTTTTTGTAGGCAGGCCTTGGATCTTGGGACAATACTCCTTCAATAAGCAGCTTAAACTGATCGACATGTTCATGTTTAGCTTCGTATTGGCTAATTTGTATTAAAGCTTGCTCGCTAAATTCAACACTAATTAACTCAGGTTTTTCTTGTGCCATTCCGCCTTTGGCATCGCTGATTGCATCAGAAAAAGGGATATAAGGTTTGATATCAATAATTGGTGTTTTATCAACCAAGTCCATACCTGATATTTCTAGTCTAATTTTGCCATCTTGCTGAATTACTCGGTGCAGTTTAACAACTGATTGACCTAAGCCATTTGGGCGAAATGTAGCACGAGTAGCGAATACACCTAACTTTTCATTACCGCCTAAGCGAGGTGGGCGTACAGTTGTTTTCCAACCTTGAGCTAAGTTTTCATGAAAACTAAATACTAACCAAAGGTGCGAATATTGCTCAATACCTCTTACACAGTCGATATTATTAAACTCACCAACAAGTTCTATATATCCTTTGGTATCGACTAAACCGGGTTGACGTGGGATGCCAAATTTTTGTTTGTATGGTGTACGGCAAATTGCAACGGCCGAGATTAGGTTTGAGAAACTAGAAGTAGACATAATCGAAACTAAATTAATACAGTATGGAGTAGGGAGGCGCGGTATTTACTATGATGGCGAAGGTGTCAGCGCTATCAAACATTATTTAAAAACGATGTGATAGCGCATTTTACTTAACTGAGATAGCAAGATATAAATTTAGCTGCCAATTTTGCCAAACTCAGGTTTGTCACCTTATATTAGTTGTTATTCTGCAATTTAATTGCTTTGCCGACACATAATGCTTGTGATTGACAGCTAGAATCTGGCTCATCAATGACGTGACAGTTTTGAATGAGCAACCCGTTTGCCCCCATGTCTGCTGCATTACGTCTTGCTTCAGTCCTTGCCTGTGCTTTGTCCGCAGGAGCATCATTAACCGTTTGTTGGCAAGCCTGGCCTTGAACTAAGCCCAATATTTCATAACTTTGTCTAGGCTGTACGCCTTTATCAAATAGTGTCACTTCGCCTGGTTTGAAGTACTCGTCGATAGCCTGGCTGTCTAGATTACTATTGAAGGTGTATTCACCTGCACACCCTGATAATAGAGCTAAGCTAGCGAGAATTGATAAACTTGATTGAGGCTTAAACATAGGTAGTTGCCGCTCATTTGAGTTAGTTAGTTAAGTTTACTCACTATAGGGTAGCAAGCAAAGTGCTTTACTGCAGACTTAAACAATAAATTGCAAAAAATTGTCCACAAAAAAGGCTGAGATACCTCAGCCTTTTGCATGTGCTTGCTTGTGACAACAAGCGCTAAACTGCGTAATGATGTACGACGCTGTTTATGCCATTCCTGGAATTAAAAAATCATCCATTGATTTACCGGCATCTACTTCATTTTTAAATACAGTAGGCATACGACCTTGACCAGTCCAAGTAATTAACTCACCGTCTACGGTAATTTGATACTTAGCTGGGCGTGGTGCACGCTTTTTAGGTGCAGGCTTGGTAGCCGATGCATCTAAATCTTCAATTGATAAACCGCTTTCTTCAATCTGAGCTAAAATTTCAGCAATACGTGCATCACGCGCTGCATTTGCTTCTGCTTTAGCTTTCTCTTCAGCTTCACGGTCGTCAATGATTTTATTTAGTTTGGTGGCTACGTCGCGTAAATCTTCTAGAGCTAGGTCTTTAACTGCAGCTTTAAAACGACGGCCATGGGTTAACACGCTAATAAAATCACTCATTGCTACTATCCTAATTATTTAAAAAGGGAGATTTGATAATTCATTTTAATTATAGATTTTTAAAAGTGAAGCCTAGTTCGTGACGATGAAGACTGTGAACTAACTTACACTTTTAACTAACAGGTTTGCGGACTTTTTATTGCGAATTACAACGAGCAAAAAATAACGCAGACGCTTGAATTGCTAATAATAGAAATAAAATTTGTTACTGGCAAATTATAAAATATAAATAAGTGTAAATTTTTCTAGTTCCGTCAAAAATATCATAAATGTGTGCATGTCAAATTTGATTGCCAAAACGGGTAATTAAAAAGTGTTAAACAAGCGTTTGAATTGCATTGACGTTAACGTCAACAGGAAGTAGAGTTGAGCTAACTTGCATTGGCATAGGCCAATGTGTCGTCCACATACATGAAGGTGTAGGAAGGAACCCCTATGAAAGTATTGGTGCCAGTAAAGCGCGTCGTTGATGCCAATGTGAAGGTCAGGGTAAAAGCTGATAACACAAACGTAGACACAGCAAACCTAAAGATGGCGTTGAACCCATTTTGTGAGATTGCAGTAGAAGAAGCGGTACGCTTGCAAGAAGCAGGTAAGGCCACTGAAGTTGTTGTTGTGAGTGTCGGTACTAAAGCAGTGCATGAGCAACTACGTACAGCAATGGCATTAGGTGCAGATCGTGCAATTCATGTTGAGACTGATGAAGAATTAGTGCCGCTATCAATTGCCAAAATTTTGCATGCTGTGCAACAAAAAGAGCAAGCAGATATTGTATTGCTAGGTAAGCAGTCTATTGATGGCGACAATAACCAAACAGGCCAAATGCTAGCTGCGCTGGCTGATATGCCTCAGGCTACGTTTGCTTCTGAAGTAAACGTAGAAGATGGCAAACTAACCGTCACTCGTGAAGTTGACGGTGGTTTGCAAACATTGGCGATGCCATTACCAGCAGTTGTTACTGCTGACCTTCGCTTAAACGAACCTCGCTACGCTAAGTTACCAAACATTATGAAGGCTAAGCGTAAGCCACTTGAAACTGTCACCATTGATGACTTGGGTGTAACCCTTAAAGTGCATCAAGAGGTGGTAAAAGTTACGCCGCCAACAGAGCGTCAAGCGGGCATCATGGTGTCTTCAGCAGAAGAGCTAGTTGAGAAGTTAAAGAACGAAGCGAAGGTGATTTAGTATGACTATTCTAGTATTAGCTGAACATGATAATCAGCAATTAAAAACCGATACCGCTAAAGTCGTTAGCGCAGCAAAAGCCATTGGTGGTGACATTCACCTACTGGTTGCTGGTGAAAACTGTGGCGCAGTTGTTGATAGTGCCAAGCAACTTGATGGCGTTGCTAAAGTACTGGTTGCCGACGCTGGCGCTTATGGTGCACAGCTTGCTGAAAACCTATCAAAACTTGTTAATGACCTAAGTGGCGACTACTCACACATTTTGGCTGCAGCTTCAAGTGTGGGTAAAGCAACCTTACCTCGCGTAGCAGCGCTTGCTGATGTAGCGCAAATTTCTGAAATCATTGAAGTGGTTGATGCCGATACGTTTGTACGCCCAATTTATGCGGGTAATGCATTAGCGACGGTGAAAAGCTTAGATGACAAGAAAGTTATTACGGTTCGCTCTAGTGCATTTGATGCAGTAGCAGCAACAGGTAATGCAGATGTAGCTGAGCTTACGCAAGTCATTGAAGCTAAAACTGAGTTTGTATCGCAAAGCCTAACTGAATCAGAGCGTCCAGAGCTCGGTAATGCTGGCATTATTGTATCGGGTGGTCGCGGCATGGGCAGTGGTGAGAATTTTGCCATCCTTGAGCAACTTGCCGATAAACTTGGCGCTGCGGTTGGTGCATCTCGCGCGGCTGTTGATGCAGGCTTTGTACCGAATGATTTACAGGTTGGTCAAACCGGTAAGATCGTTGCTCCAGAGCTATATATCGCCGTTGGTATCTCAGGTGCTATCCAGCATCTAGCCGGTATGAAGGATTCGAAAGTGATTGTTGCAATCAACAAAGATCCAGAAGCGCCTATCTTCCAGGTTGCTGACTACGGCCTAGAAGCAGACTTGTTTGACGCCGTGCCTGCGCTCAATAACTTGATCTAAAACTTGATCTGAATCACACTAAGCGGCTCTGGGGTGGCATCCCCATAGCCGCTTATGTTTTTATGTGCCCGCGTTTTTCACAAACGCCCTTTAGTAGAGGAGCATTAAATATCAGTAGTGGTCGTTAGGGTGATGCCTGTGAGCTACCACGAAAGGATTTGGTGCCGAAGTAGTTAGTTTTATCGCAAACAGCTGCTGGTGTTGTTACCGAACAGGTACTGCACTGCCATAGTATTGTTTTGTCGGGATGACAAAACTGATTTTACTATGGAGCGCTACTGAGAGGACAGGTGTTCCTAGGTATGACCTTACCTTGCACCGGTTCAGTCGCCCTCCATTCGTACTTACACGAAGAAAATAATAATGAATTTAATCAACTATGCTGACTCAGCATTGTCTTTATTGCCGCCTGCTGTTGCGATTGTACTTGCTGTATTTACTCGAAAAGTACTGCTTTCACTAGGTGTGGGGATAATTATTGGCGCACTGCTACTTACCGACTTTAATCTCGCAAATACCGCCAGCTTTATCGGCGATACCGCCACTGGCCTAGTTTGGGATGATGGTGCACTTAATGCCTGGAACCTAAACATTCTTGGATTTCTCGTTTTACTTGGCATGATCACTGCGCTTATTAGTGTTAGTGGCAGCTCACGAGCCTTTGCGGATTGGGCAAAGGAGCGCATTCGCAACAAACGTGATGCTAAGCTGATGACAATGGTGCTTGGTTGTGCGGTATTTATTGATGATTATTTCAATAGTCTGGTAGTTGGCTCTATTTCACGCCCAATTACCGACCGCTACCATATCTCACGTGCCAAGTTAGCTTATTTACTTGATTCAACGGCTGCACCAGTTTGTGTGATTTCACCTATCTCGAGCTGGGGTGCTTACATCATTGCACTTATTGGCGGTATTCTTACTGCCCACGGTTTTGCTGATACTGGTCACTTGACCATTTTCATGCAAATGATCCCAATGAACTTCTACGCTATTTTTGCGTTGCTGTTATTACTGTGTGTAGCTATGTTCACTTTAGATGTTGGTCCAATGCGCCAGCATGAGCAAAACGCCCAAAAAGGTGAATTGTACGATGAGTCGAAGGGCATGCCGCCAGGGGCGACTGCTGATTTACCTGAAGCGGATACAGGTAAAATTTCTGGTCTGTTCGTGCCGATTTTAGTACTGATTGCGGCCACTGTATTTTTCATGATTTCAAGCGGCGCAGACGCGTTAGCGGCTGACAATAAACCATTTTCAGTATTAGGTGCGTTCGAGAATACTGATGTCGCTCAGTCACTGCTTTATGGTGGGTTAGTTGGCTTTGTGGTGACCTTCATTTTGGCATTTGTGCAGAAGGTAGCATTCAACATGATTGCCAAAGGTATGTTGATGGGCGCTAAGTCGATGCTGCCAGCTATTTACATCTTACTTTTTGCTTGGTCTATTGCTGGTGTAATTGGTCAATTAGAAACGGGTAAGTACATGGCAAGCCTTGCTACTGGTAATATCCCGTTTGAATTACTGCCGGCCGTACTATTTTTACTAGCAGGTTTAACGGCTTTTTCTACCGGTACTAGCTGGGGTACTTTCGGTATTATGTTGCCAATCGCTGCGGATATGGCGATGGGAAGCGACAGTACTATGATGTTACCAATGCTCTCAGCTGTGCTTGCTGGTGCTGTATTTGGCGATCATTGCTCACCAATCTCAGACACCACGATTTTGTCATCCACCGGTGCAAGTTGTCATCACTTAGACCATGTATGGACTCAGTTGCCGTACGCTGTGATAGTCGCGCTAATCAGTATTGCGGGTTATATCGTGCTTGGCTTTACTTCGTCAGTGCTATTTGGCCTAGCGACTGCCAGTGTGTTATTTGTGATTAGTGTATTGGTGCTTAAAGCCAAATCTAATGCTCAGTAGCGGCTAGTTGTCTTCAGAAAAAAAACCGCGATTTTCGCGGTTTTTTCGTTTCAAATGAAGCTACTCTCGCCAATCATTTAACCTGCTATGCTGCTAGTCCAGTGCATGCAGGCCGTTAAGGCGCGCGGTTAGTTAACCGAAACTGAGAAAATGATCCACCGCAATGCCTTTTGCTGTCCGCTTGGGTATAATCAAGCGCAAAATATAAAAAGGGTCTTGGTTTTGGCACAGTTGTACTTCTATTATTCGGCAATGAATGCCGGCAAATCGACTTCATTATTACAGTCTTCTTATAACTACCGTGAACGCGGTATGAACACCTTAGTAATGACCGCATCAATTGATGATCGTTACGGTCAGGGCAAGGTTTCATCACGTATTGGTATTCAAACCGATGCGCAAGTCTTTGGTGACAAAGACAATCTAATTGACTTAGTCGCCACCGCAAAAGCGGCGCAAGATATCCACTGCGTATTAGTTGATGAGTGTCAGTTTTTAAGTAAAGAGCAAGTTCGCCAATTAACCCATGTGGTCGACAACTTTGATATTCCTGTACTGTGCTATGGCCTAAGAACTGACTTTCAGGGCGAACTTTTCGTTGGCAGTCAGTATCTTCTTGCGTGGGCTGACAAATTAGTTGAGCTTAAAACCATTTGTCATTGCGGCCGTAAGGCCAACATGGTGGTGCGCCTTGATGAGACGGGTAAGCCAATGAAAGAAGGTGAGCAGGTTGCCATTGGCGGTAACGAAAGTTACGAGTCAGTATGCCGCAAGCATTTTAGAGAAACCCTGTGGGATGCGTAACTGCAATTTACAAGCCGAATAATTAAAAAAAACAGCTTCCGAGGAAGCTGTTTTTTTATTGATAAAGCTAGCGGCTAGAACAGCTCATCTTCAAACTCGACGATATCCTGGCTGCTGGCTTCGATTTGTCTTGCTAGGCTGCCTGTCTGTACAGCCCAGTAACCCATGTAAAACTTGGCTGTTTTAAGCTTTTCTTGATAGAAAGCAGTATCGTCGCTACCGTTGGCTAGCGCCTCAAGTGAGGTTGCCGCCATCCTTGCCCACATCCAGGCTAACGATGTGATCCCTAAAATTTGCATATAGGCCATTGATGCCGCACCAATCAAATCTGGGTTGGTTTGTGCCGCTTTCACTATGTAACCGGTTGCACGTTCAAGGTCTGCTGCCGCTTTCATCAAACCGCCAATGAATGGCTGCATCTCATCATTTCCCGCATGCTGCTCAATAAAGCTTTTCACCATTTCTGACCAGGCCATTAAAGCTGCGCCTTTATCTGATAATAGTTTACGGCCAACAAGATCCAGCGCTTGTACACCGTTAGTGCCTTCATAAATCATGGCAATGCGGCAATCGCGTACGAATTGTTCCATTCCCCATTCATTAATATAACCGTGACCACCAAAGACCTGCTGAGCATCGACACAGGCCTTAAAGCCCTGATCGGTAACAAAGCCCTTAACGATTGGAGTGAATAGGGCGGCAATGGCATGCGCTTGTTTTGCCTTGACGGTATCGACATTGCGCTCAGCTTGGTCAAGCCATAGCGCTTGTTGACCCATTAATGCGCGCGCACCTTGGTTAAGTGCTTTTTGTGATAACAACATGCGGCGCACATCACCATGAACCAAAATTGAATCAGCTTTTTGCTCGGTTTGTTTTGCGCCGCTCAACGCACGGCCTTGGATACGCTCTTTAGCGTAAGTAAGGGCATTCTGATAGGCAATTTCTGATAGTCCAAGGCCTTGTATACCCACACCTAAACGAGCTTGGTTCATCATGGTAAACATGGCGCGCAGTCCTTGATGAGGTTCGCCAATCAACTCACCTTTGGCATTATCAAACACCATGACACAAGTCGAGTTACCGTGGATCCCCATTTTATGCTCAAGCGCGGCAGCATGTAAGGTATTGGCTTCACCTAAGCTGCCATCACCATTAACCATGATTTTAGGCACAGCAAATAGCGAGATACCTTTTACGCCCTCGGGTGCGTCTGGCAGTTTGGCAAGCACTAGGTGAACGATATTTTCTGCAAGGTCATGATCGCCAGATGAAATAAAGATTTTCTCGCCGCTAATGGCGAACAACCCGTCTTCTACAGGCTCAGCTTTAGTGCGAAGTAAAGCCAAGTCGGTGCCTGCGTGAGATTCAGTGAGGTTCATGGTGCCAGTCCACTCACCACTGACCAGTTTAGGTAGGTACTTGTTTTTTAGCTCATCGCTACCATGGGCATGGATTGCGGCGTAAGCGCCATGTGTTAACCCAGGATACATGGCAAAAGCCATATTAGTTGATGATTTCATCTCAGTGGCAAATACACCCACGACTTCAGGCAGGCCTTGTCCTCCGTATTCAACGTCACAGGTGAGGGTGGCCCAGCCATTATCAACGTATTGCTGATACGCATCGATAAAACCATCCGGCGTGATGACTTTTCCATCTTCTAGTTTGCAGCCCTGCAGATCGCCGCTAGCATTGAGAGGTAGCATCACTTCTGTGGTGAAGTCTGCAACGCCTTGTAAGATGGCATCAACTAGTTCACTATCAAATTCATCAAATCCTTTGAGGTCTGTGTACTGATAAACATTGAGCAGTTCATTGAGAATAAATTGATAGTCGCGAATGGGTGCTTGATATGTAGGCATAGCTGCTGTCCTTAGTTGTTTGTCCTTGCGTGCTTTGCGCATGAGTTCGTTATTATGCAGTGGTTAATCTTGTTCAAGCATTAACCATAGTCATTACTGTACTTAAGTTTGTTAATAAAAACAGCCGTTTTTTGCTAAACATAGAGTAGAAATATATTCTTTAAATTTCATTTACTTATCTTTGGATTCAAACGCTAGTTTAAATCCTTGAGTAATGCCCTGACTTCCACTCTCACTTGATCAATTTGCGCAACAATCTCATTGGTTGATTGTTGTTGCTGTTGGTAGCTTTGCCAATGTTGTTGCCATGTTTGTTTTAGCTGTTTTGTACTATTTTGTACGCTAGGTGTGGTGATCAGGCTCAAGTCATTAATGAGCCCCACTTTTACCCAGCCTTTACGAGGTGAGCCTAGCTTGCTGTCTTGGTCGTAATGACCTGCATAAATGATGAGTTCTAATTCAGAGAGTTGCAGCAACATCTCAAAACTGGCATCGCGAATATTGGCATTGTGCTCAGAGGCTTGCATGCGCCAGACGTTATAGCTAAAGCCGATTAGCGCAAACAAAAGGCTAGATATCGCAGTTAGTTGCACCAGCTTTAAACGTTGGGAATAGGTAGACATACGGAGCCTCCTGTGTGTTGAAAGGCTTGCTAAGGCAAGGCTTAAGCGCAGTAGATAAAGGCTTATGCCTTAGTTATTGCTATTTACTGTTAACTGTAGCAAATGGATGGCAGTTTCCCTTGGTTATCATGCTTTCGGGTTAATTTGCTGTGAGTTTTTAATTTAGGTTTGTTTTTGCTGAATACAAACGTTAACTCGTCAGGTCTGTTATTGGTAACTAGTATCCAGTCGCTAACAAATGAAGAGAACTCTTATGCCAAATTACATCAAACTGACGTTATTGATTTTAGTTGTATCTTTTAGCGCCTTAATTGGGCTATCTAAGCATGCGCAGTCAGCTGCGAGTAATGGCACCAAGGCACCTGATTTTCAGTTAGCAAATGCTGAGGGTGAAATTGTGTCGTTGATGCAATTTAAGGGGCGTCCTATGGTGATCCACTTTTGGGCCACCTGGTGCCCTTATTGTAAAAAACTGCAGCCCGGGTTAGAGCAATTACGCCTGCAGCATAAAGACACTGACTTAGTTATGCTGGGGATCAGTATTCGCGAAGATAAAGGGGCACAGCCTGCGAAAGTGCTGAGTGATCGCGGCATCGAGTTTATGACTTTGCTAGAGGGAGAGGAGGTTGCCGATACCTATGAGGTGCGCGGCACGCCAACCACGGTATTTATTAATCGTGACGGCGAGATAATTTGGAAAACCAACATATCAGACCCTAACGACCCTAACCTAGCCAAAGCTGTGGAGTTTTTATTGCGCGAATAGCGAGTGTAGTACCAAGCGTGCAACAGTAATTGCGTTGCTAACAGGCCTGAATTCAACTCCGAAGTGCAACTGTGAGCAAATAAAAAGGCAGGAATAATCCTGCCTTTGTCATTTTATTTCAAATTAATTGTAAATAGAGTCAGAAGGTTAACATTTTACTCTGACCCAATTTAGTGTTTTTATACGCCAAGTTCGCTGCCGTCGGTTTTGCGGATTGCGACAACCGATGCGCGTGGACGCACTGTCATGCCTGCTGGCGTCGCTTCTGCAGCATCATTGCTGTATGGCCAGTTGCCTGGGTGTTGGATAGAAACAAACATGGTTTTGTAGTCAGGGGTGATGGTAAAACCTGTGACTTCACAGCCGTTTGGACCAACGAAGAAGCGGCGCAGCTCACCTTGGTTTTCAGAGTTAATTGTCTCTAGATTACCATCGCTATCGGTAAGTTTTGCTGGAATTACCGCTAGCATTTGATCGTTGGTATAGTTGGTTACTTCTTCAGCACCATTGTCGGTTTGAATCCACATGATGCCGCGCTTATCAAAGGCAAGGCCGTCTGGGCTAGCGAATTGGTTAAACTCGTTAAGGCCAGATAGGTTAGTTTGCGCATCACCAGCCGCGTCAGAGCCGAATACAAAAATATCCCAGGTAAACTCAGTTGCCGTTTCGCCTTCATCCCAGCGAATAACGTGACCAAATTTGTTGTTCAAGCGTGGGTTTGCAGGGTTAGTGCCTGCTGATTCATCGCGCTTAGTATTGTTAGTTAGCGTAAGGTACACAGTACCTGTGTATGGGTCGACAGCGCACCACTCTGGGCGGTCCATTGGCGTTGCACCAACAAGGTCTGCTGCACCTGCGGTGTTAAGAATAATCTCTTCTAGGCTGGCAAAGTGATCGGCAAGGGTGCCGCCATCTTTTGTCATGGCATCAAGAGCAAGTGGCAACCAACTACCTACGCCGTCTGCGTCAAATTTAGCCACGTACAAGGTACCTTGGTCCATGTACTTATCACCCATTGCCATGCGGTCTTGGGCATTGGCATCGGCTTCATTCCACACTTCTTTTGACACAAACTTGTACATGTATTCAAAGCGTGAATCGTGACCAGAATAGAAGGTAATCGGTTTACCTGCTTCTAGTTTACCGAACGTGCAGCCTTCGTGACGAAAACGCCCTAGTGCTGTACGTTTAACTGCGCGAGAATTAGCAGTATACGGGTCAATTTCAACGATATAACCGTGACCATTTGCTTCATTGCGGTAGTCTTCTGCTGCGCTGTTACCCGTTGGTGTCACATTAAAGCGAGTAAACTCATCGTTTTGCTCTTCGGCATTACCTGCTAGTGTCTCCCAGCCATAACGCGTAGTACCTGAAGTATCGATACCGATGCGCTCTTGCTCCTCAGTCGTTTCACCTGTGTTGATGAAGTAGCCTGGCCAGTTTTCTTCACAAGTTAGGTAAGTACCCCAAGGGGTATAGCCGTTACCGCAATTGTTTAGTGTGCCGCGAGCTTGACTACCATCAGGTGAAAAAGGCGTAGCTAACTTAGCTGAGTTAGCGAGAGGGCCTGAAATATCCATAGTGGTTAAGCCAGTGTAACGGCGGTTTAATGGGTCGTTATCAACCACATTCCATTGACCGTTATCGTCAAGTTGTACGCGAACCACAGCTACGCCGTGGGCGTTAATTTCTTTGCGTACTTGATCGACACTAGAGCGGATACCATTTTCATCTTTGTCACTACCGTTAGGGTGCAGGGCGTTTTGGTCGATGTATTCATGGTTGATACACAAAAGACCGTCTGTTTCTGAGTCATTCAGTGGGAAAAAGTGCAGGCCGTCGTGATGCATACCCATGGCATTGTCTTGGTCAACAGCGTTATTGCTGCCATCGGCTTGCCATTGTGAACCGTTTGCTGTGATTGGTTGTCCCCAAGGTGCTAGCACTTGCGCCGTGTAGCCTTGAGGTACTGAGACCGCATCAGTTTTAGAACCAACAATTGACTCGAAACCTAGCTTGATGTCGGCAATAGGGTTGTCACTAGAGCTTGAACCACAGCCCGCAAGGCCAAAGGTGCCAAACGTTGCCATCGCACCTAAACCTAGGCCACTTTTTAGAATACTACGACGACTAAGGTGTGCTGCTAATACCTTGTCAAATTCCACGTTATCACTCTTGTTGAAACGAGTTGGATTAAATATTTCCTTACTCACTGCGCTCTCCTAAGACTCTGCGTTTGCTTTATTTGAATTAAATAGAGTGCGGCTAAGTTAATTTAGCTAAATGACAAGCAAGTGATGGATTTATGTCACTAATAGGGTGTTTTTATGTCAGATTTTTTAAATGGCTTGAAATAGCTAGCACAGTCATAGGTTTGCTAAAAATGAGATATCGATATCACATTTGGTCATAATGGTTCTGCGGAGGGTATTTGTGCTAACGCAGGTAGCAATATCGGTTGCTCAGATTAACTAAAAAACCATTCAATGTTGCAATCTACCTCTTAGCTACGCTCTTAGCGTACAGGAATGCAGCTAAGATGCGCGAGTTAATTGGTAAAGCTAAGAAGGTTAGCTAAGAAAGTGAACTAAGAGGTATGACACAGGAGGATCAAAAGTACGATTAATTTG
This sequence comes from Shewanella sp. WXL01, assembly GCF_012263345.1. Lineage (NCBI taxonomy): Bacteria > Pseudomonadati > Pseudomonadota > Gammaproteobacteria > Alteromonadales > Shewanellaceae > Shewanella > Shewanella sp. WXL01. Next base: position 579,473 of record NZ_JAAIKQ010000003.1, read on the forward strand.
AAGCCGTGCTTGGCTTACACACTTGATGCACTGTGTCATCAGGATGTTGCCAATAATATTGGCGACAGATTTCTCCGGTTTTAATTAGCGTTCTGACTTTTAAGTTACTTAGCTCACTAATTTCGTCTAATGACACAATACCTGAGTTGTCTTGGTCGATAACACGGTATGGAATGGGTGCGGTCACTATGCTGTAGAGATACATGCCCAGGGCGGCAAATAATATAACAAAGGTAAACTTAAATTTTTTCATTGAGTAGAGTACTTGTCGATTTGAGCTGAGTCGTTAAGGACTGTCTCATTGTCATATAAACGCCATTATACCCTTGAGCAAAGCATGGGTAAATTAGCAGGCGCAGGTATTGGTGAAGCAGGTATTAATCAGCAAAGAAGCATCAATTCAGGTCTGAATTCAGCTCTCAAGATAGATAAGGACTGCGCTTAGCCAATGACCATCGGCTGGCCAAAATAACTCACAGTGTCATTGGTCACCACTATTGCATCATCGTCGCTACACAATACCACCGGGTGACTTAGTTGTTTCGTAAACGCTTTGGCCTGAGTTTGTTCATCGAGACTTTTGCTTGCGTGAGGGCTAAAGAGCTTGTCGATTAAACCTAGGGCGCAAGTATCTTGAAGCCCTATGCTATTTTCATCTCCACATAAGCTGGCTTGCGCTATGTCTGGACTCATGATCATCGCACCCGCACTAACACCAATCAGACATGTGCCACTATTGGCCAGTTCTCGCAGCATAGGCAGTAAGTTTTGCTGTTTTAGCCAGTGTAAAAAACGATACGTATCACCACCAGATAGATGAACTATGTCAGCCTGATACAGCATTGCCAACTCTACATCACTTAGAGGTTGCTCAATCTCAAGGTACTCAATGTGATTTATCCCAACGCTTTTATAGAATTCAGCTGTTGGCGAGAAAAATTGCTTTGTAGCATCCGGTGCAGAGGCGATATAAGTCAACTTGAGCTCAGATATGCGCTTATCTGTATTGTTACTTAAGTGCTGGATAAGCTGGGTGATAGCTTGTTTGCCGTTTGCAGAGGTGTTTTGGCTGAGTAGCGCTAAGTACATTTGAGTCCTTTCATTGTGTCGTTTTAGATAGTGTTACAGGCAGAGCAGTTACTGCCTGTTAGGTAACGCTCTGGGTTATGCTTTTAAAACAAAGCTTTTAATCAAAGTATACGAATCAACTGTTAGCGATTAAAGCTCTTTAGGCCTTACTACGCTAGTCCCAGTCAGTGCTAGGTGACCAAGGTTTTTGCTGATCACATTAGCACCAACCTGATGTGAGGTTTCTGGGCGGCTGATGAGATAGCCTTGCACACAATGAATACCAAGCTTTTTAACTAACTGAAACTGCGAGGCAAGCTCAACACCCTCGGCAACAATCTTAAGGTCTAAGTTTTTGCCCAGTTCGCTAATAGAGTTAAGGATCTTTTGATATTTAGGGTTAATGTTGGCTTGGTCGATGAACAGACGGTCAATTTTGATCACATCAACCGGCAAGTTTGCCAGTGTCGATAGCGAGCTAAAGCCAGTACCAAAATCATCAATAGCGATTTGCACGCCTTCATCGCGCAGTTTTTGTAGGTTATTGGTGACTTCTTCAGAAGCATCAATAAAGCAGGATTCGGTGATCTCCAGCAGCAAAGCGCGTGGTGGCAAGCCGACTTTATTAAGGGTATCCATTACCCAGCTATGTAGTGGTAGGTGTTTGAGTTGTACCCCTGAAATGTTGATCGACATGCGCACCTTGTTCATACCGGCTGCATGCCATGCTGACATCTGCCGACAGGCTTCAAACAAAATCCAGTTACCTAGCTCAAGGATAAGGTTAGACTCCTCGGCAATGGGGATAAACTCGGCTGGAGAAATGGAGCCTTCAATTGGGTGATTCCAGCGTAGTAGGCATTCAAAATAATCAATGCTGCAATCTTCAACGCGCACGATGGGTTGAAAAGACAGGTGAAAGTTCTGGCTTGCCATTGCTAGGCGCAATTCTTCAAGTAAGTAGTGGTAGCGGCGGATTTTACTGCCCATCTCAGGAGAATATACTCGGAAAATGCCGCGACCATCGGATTTGGCTCGGTACATAGCAACGTCTGCCATTTGCAGCAGAGCATTGGGGTTTGACGCGCTATCTGGGTATACCGCAATACCGATACTTGCACCAATTTTGATGGTTTTATTTCCTAGCACAAAGTCGCGCTCAATTTCTTGCAGCACATTTGTAGCGACTTCAACCACGCCTTTATCATCAATAATATCTTGGATAAAAATCGAGAATTCATCGCCACCTAGTCGTGATAGGTTTAGCTCAAGTTGAGTGATAGGACTTACTTTGCTCAAGCCATGGTTGCGCACTACAGTTGCTAGGCGCTCGGCAACTTGAATCAATACTTCATCACCAAATGAGTGACCGAAAGAGTCATTTACCTGCTTAAAGCCGTCGAGGTCAATGAACAGCAATGCTTGGCGACGGTTGAATTTTTGCGCGTCAGCAAGTTCTGTTTCTAAATGCTCAAGATAGGCGTGACGGTCGGCAAGGCCGGTTAATTTGTCTTGAAAAATACTGATCTGATTTTGCTGCATACTGGTCAGCACACTTTTGTGAATTTCGATCAGAGATTGATTAAGCTTAGCAATAGGGTTTTGCAGCTGGATTGGTGCCAGTTCAATTTTGTAAATATCGAGTAGTTTGTCAGCTTGCTCGTTTACTTGTTTCAGTGAGGAGTTAAGTTTGCGGGAGGTTTGCGCATTAATATAAAACGGCACAGCAAAGCCAATAATGATAAACAGTAATAGCGGAATATTACTAAACATCATTACTTCTTTTAAAATATCACTTAGCTTGACCGCATCAACAACACCTTGCTGGCTTTTGTCCAACACTGCATAAAAGCCATGATTGTTTTTTACAATGTCATAATCCAGCAGGAAAAATCCTACCAGTTCAGAATTAACTTTCTCTACTTGATTGAGATCTATACGTTGAATTTTAGGATGGTAATCTTTGTTTTGTAACACGCTCATTCCTTGGCTGAAGGCCAGGACGAAAATGAAATAAGCGGCTGCAATGGCGCTAAATACACTCAGCAGAGTTTTAGAGGTGCGCATCATAATAATCACTGAAGTTGTGCTTGTGTTGAGAAATAGTTAACACTTTGACTGTAAAAGGATTATAGATTAACCATTTTGCCAATTCAATTGACTTGTTGATGCCTTAAACTTAATAAAACATGTTAAATGTTCTTGGCTGGATTTGTTAATCGTAAGATGTATCAATTTCCCCTAATCGGCTAGGTTTACCATGTCTAGCATTGATAATAGCTGTAGCTGTTTTTCCTTTAGTACCCATATTGCGGTTGATACAGATGTTAATTTTGATATCGGTGTAATTGATGGGGAGTCGAGGAGGAAGGACTTCTTTTACAAACGTATGGATTAGATTTGTATTTTTCTCGGCAATTGCTTGCAAATAGTTTTACTGGCTGATTTTTGTGCACTTTACCGTTCGGAAATCGTACCTGCTGAGTATTGTAAATCAACATCAGACTCTCGACAGCAGCAATCGAGACGGTTAGGATGAACAAAATTTGCCAATAAGAGCAATGCAGTTAGGATAACAAATGGAAAACAGAAAAGTCTTGTTAACAGGCGGGAATCTACTTCAAGCACACACATGGAAGGGCTTGCTTGAAACCCGTGGGATTGCAGTTGAACTCAAAGGTGAGGCGCTACTTGGTGGTGTGGGCGAATTGCCCGTTGATATGCAAAATGTTGAGCTATGGGTCGAGGCCGCTCACTTAGAAGCTGCGCAGTCATTGCTTGAAAATCATCAAGTTGAGCGTCCACAATGGAAATGCGTGCAGTGCCAAGAGCTTAACCAAGGTAATTTTGAGCTTTGCTGGCAATGCAGCGCGCCTAAGCCAAAGGTTTGTAATTAGCGACGGAGCTTTACTCCTAAATGAGGCTATTGTTGCTAGCGGAGGCTCTGTAGTTAATATTTGCTGACTCAAGCTAAGTCTCAGATATTTCCAAGATGCTAATCTTCCCCGTTTATTACTATTGCAGGTCAAAAATATGCAGCACTCTCCAGGTTTTGTCGCACTTGTAGAATCAATTCGCCCCCTAGTTACTGAAGTGACGCTTGATGAACTCAATGCTATCACGTCAGTATTATTAATTGATGTACGAGAAGATCATGAGTGGGCACAAGGGCGCTTACCAAATGCTGTGCATCTTGGCCGCGGTATTATTGAACGAGATATTGAGCGCTTGTATCCAGATACCGAGCAAACAATTGTCCTTTATTGTGGTGGTGGTCACCGCTCGGTGATGGCGGCTCATCATTTAAACAAGATGGGCTATAGCCAGGTTAAATCGCTCATTGGCGGTTACAAGGGCGCTATAGCCGCAGGCTTAAATGTGGTAACGGAGTAATCTGCAAATGCAGTATTTCCCACTGTTTGTTGATACTAGCAAGCTTAAGGTGCTGGTGGTTGGTGCGGGTGATGTGGCCAGTCGCAAGATAGATTTATTGGCTCGTTCACAAGTTAGTATTTTAGTGATTGCGCCTGATGTTAGTAACGAGATACGTCAATATCATCGCCAAGGAAGAATAGAGCTTATAGAGCGCGAAGTGCTTGAGGCTGACATTAATGATGTAGATTTAGTTTATCTTGCTACCGCAAATAATGCCCTGAATTGCCAGCTATCTATAATCGCTGCTCAGCGCAAAATTTGGGCGAATGTGGTTGATAATCCTGAGTATTGCCAGTTTATTACGCCATCAATCGTCGATAGAGGTAAGCTCACGATCGCGATTAGTACTTCAGGCGCCGCGCCAGTATTTGCTCGCACTATCCGCGCTAAACTAGAAGCCATGTTGCCGCGCTCGCTGGCACCTTTATTTGATTTTGTTGCCACTAAGCGCCAACAGGTGCAACAGGCGTTACCTGAGGGCAAGTCGCGGCGTTTATTTTGGGAACGGTTCTTTAAACTCAATCAAGAGCGCTTTGATGAGCAAACCCCTTATCATTTTGACGCCGCGTTTAATGATTTAAGCGCGGCAGGCGAGTTGTTGTTAGTTAATATTGATGCCCCTGCAGATCTGCTACCAATGGCGGCTATGCCATTATTGCAGCGTATTGATACCGTATGCTGCGACAGCGCGATTCCGAGTGGGCTTAATGAGTTGTTTCGCCGGGATGCTGAGCGCAGCGAATTATTGCTCAAGAGTGATATTAGCGCGCGATTAGCTTCAGGTGAGCGTTTGTTAATTATTGCCGATGTGCAAGTCATTAAAGAGTTAGTTGCTCACTTCCCAGAAGCTAAGCATATACGTCCAGGCCTGATTTAGTTTTTTAAAATGACTTCCCCAAACCTTAGAGTGTTCTTAGGCGCTCTCTTTTTTGGGGGCTGTTAGTATTTTAGGCAGTTATGTGAAACCGTTTAATCCGTTCAGCCGCTGACCCGCTAATTCAGACCCTTGGCTAACTTTACCGTTAGCCCAATTTGGCACTTCGCGGTATCATCGGGTCAAGTTTTTCTCTTTCCCCGTTTAGGATCTTCATGGCTTTAAAATCCACTGTTTTCAAAGTATCTCTACAAATTGCAGATATGGTACGTCACTATTATTGCGATCATAGTTTGACGTTGGCACAGCACCCTTCAGAAACTGATGAGCGCATGATGGTTCGCTTGCTGGCTTTTGCGTTAAATGCCTCTGAGACATTGAGCTTTAGCAAAGGGCTTTGTGTTGATGATGAAGCAGAGCTTTGGGACGTGAGTCTCTCTGGTGAGGTCGACCTTTGGGTTGCCTTTGGTCAAAGCGATGAGAAATGGCTGCGTAAAGCGGCTGGTAGAGCTAAGTCTGTGGTGCTATACACCTATGGAGGGCGCAGCGTACCAGTTTGGTGGCAACAAAATCAGGCGGCATTAGCACGCTATCAAAACCTCAAGGTGTATAACATTCCAGAAGATGCGGTAACGGCAATGGCGCAGTTTGTAGACCGCAATATCGAGTTAAGCGTCACCATCACTGAAGATGAAATCTTGTTAGCAAATGCTGAACACAGTTTGTCTGTTGAACTGGAAGTGTTGAAAGCCGAGTAGTCATTGCATTAAGGTTCTTTAGCTCAACTTTAAGTTAGCTAGTAGGTTAGCGTAGGAGCACAAATTGGATGTGATATTTCGCAAAGCAACTCGAGAGGACGCGCCAGCGGTATTTGATATTCGTAACCGCGCTATTATGGCGTTATGTACCAAGGCGTATCCAGTTGAGTTGATGCAGCGCTGGACATCTGGTGATTTGCCAGAGCAGTTTATTGCTGATTTAGCAGCCCATGGCTATGTGCTGACCGATGCGAAACAAGAAAAAGTGTTAGTGTCTGGCATGCTGGTGGCGAAGACTGATGAAACAGACATCGGCTTAATTGATGCGATATTTACTGAGCCAAACTACACAGGCACAGGCTTAGGTTTTCATATGATGAAGCGCTTAGAGGCGCTGGCAAAAGGGCTAGGTATTAAACGCTTACAGCTGGATGCGACCTTAAATGCCGCTGGGTTCTATCGTCGCTGTGGTTTTAAAGGTGAGCAGCAAAGCATTTATCACTCTCCCCGTGGATTTGACCTTGCCTGTATTCCAATGCATAAGCATTTAAGTGATTGAACTTATACCAATTAGCACAAGAATGTGATCATTCTTACTGGTTGCTTCTTATTGGTAAAAATGGCTTATAACTTCGTTAGAAATTTTGTAGGTAGAACAAATAGCTAGCTGCAATTTCTGCCTTGTTCTAAGCGATTTTTTCTGCGTAACCTCTAATCACTTATTTATCCTAATTGGTATTAAAAATACAAAGCCAAGCAGTTAGCTTGGCTTTGTCATGATTTGTATTAAATCAGGTGAGTGCTGGTTCTTAACACTATTGTTTAAGCGTATTGGCTTTTACTTTTAGCATCGGCATGTAGCCGCCACCATTATGGCTATTGGTAAACCCAGCTTTGATTAGTTCATTGTGGGCGATACCGCTTCGACGTCCGCTGCGACAATAAAGCACTATGTCAGTATCTTTAGCGACACCGAGTTTGGCCAAGCGAGACACAATAAACTCAAATGGAATGTTTATCGCATTATCAAGGTGACCTGCTGCAAACTCTTCTGCGGTTCTTACATCAATGACCATAGCGCCATTAGCAATTTTATCCCATGCCTGTAACTCTCTGCTGGGCTCAGATGCTTGTGCAAGATTAGCCCAAATGATTAACAGTACGCATGCAAGGGTTGCAAACATGCGAGTGTTGAGAGATTGCTTAAATAACATCATTAACTTAGTCCAAAAAGTTGCTACATCCAATGGGGTATTACTTTATCGCATCAGCCTGATGTTTGACCATTACTTTATCTCTTTAGCTGGGCTTGTTATTCCGGTTTTGTGGCTGCCATTTGTTCTGCAGTTTTTACACCAAGGGCTTTCATAATCATTGCCGCAGGGCAAAAGCCAGTAAACACGCTTTGTAATAAGTTAACGCCAATAAATACCGTGAACCACACAAAAAGTGGGTGAACCCACACGGTTAATGCTACAGAAAGCAATATCATTAATGCAGCAAAGGCCATGATGCTTTGTTCAAGATTTAGCTTGTAACTCATAGTGTTCCCCTTATTCATTAGGATTGTTTTGCTTGGTTGTTAGTTCGTTTATGCATCCAGGCGTAATACAGCACTGGAATTACAATTAGTGTTAAAACAGTTGAAACGAATATGCCGAAGATCAGACTGATCGCCAGACCGTTAAAGATGGGGTCGTCAATAATGAACAGCGCACCAATCATAGCGGCAAAGGCGGTGAGCATAATTGGCTTGGCTCTTACTGCACTTGCGTTGATGACAGCTTGCTCCAACGCTATACCTGCTTGTTGCTGACTATGGATAAAGTCGACTAGCAAGATAGAGTTGCGCACAATAATGCCAGCGAGGGCGATCATGCCGATCATTGACGGCGCAGTGAATTGCGCGCCTAACAGAGCATGACCAGGCATCACGCCAATGACTGTCAGTGGAATAGGCGCCATGATGATCAGCGGCACCGAGTATGATTTAAATTGAGCGACCACTAACAGATAAATGGCTATCATCCCAACAGCGTAGGCAATGCCCATGTCGCGGAAAGTCTCATAGGTTATTTTCCATTCGCCATCCCATAGCACAGCAACTTCGGTTAGCCCCTGTGGCTGGCTAGCAAAGTGCTGCTCAATAGACAAAGGTGTTTGTGGAACATTCAGCTGACCGACCATATCAAACATACCGTAAAGTGGGCTGCCAGTAGGGCCCGCCATATCCGCCACAACCATGATCATTGGGCGCATATTCTTATGAATAATGGTGTTATTGATATTGCCTTGGTTGATGCTGACAACCTCAGCTATAGGGATTGCTTGGCCCTTATTATCGTTGACCGTTAGGTTTAGCACCCGCGAAAAGTCACTTTTATCTGCATCGGTTAATTGCAGTTTGATAGGCGTCGGTTGTTTGCGCTCTGTTTGATATAAATAACTGGCTATATTGCCATTAATCGCGCTATCGACCGTATTCACCACATTTGCAATCGATACGCCCAGCAGCGCGGCTTTGTTGCGGTCAATACTTAGCTGCCAGCGCTGCTGCATTTCTGGCAGATAGATGTCGACATCGACTACATGCTCGGTTTGTTTAAAACCGTGGTAAATCATATTTGCAGCTTGCTCGCGCAGCTCAGCGGTTGGGGCATAAACTTCAGCGACAATAGGCGACCAAACTGGCGGCCCTGGTGGCACTTCTACAACTTTGATATTGGCGTTATAGCTTTTACCAATTTGTTGCAGTGGCTCGCGTACTGACATCGCAATGTCATGACTGTTACGCTCGCGCTTGTCTTTTGCCACTAGATTAACCTGTATGTCTCCCAGCTCCTGACTTTGTCTTAAAAAGTAATGTCTGACTAAGCCGTTAAAGTTAATCGGCGAGTGGCTACCACTATAAAACTGTAGGTGCTCAACCTCTTCAACCTGTGTTAAATACAGCCCAAGTTCTTGCATTAAACGTTGCGTTTGCTCGACGCTAGTTCCCTCTGGCATATCAACAATCACTTGAAACTCAGACTTGTTGTCAAAAGGCAGCATTTTAAGCACCACAGCTTGCATATAAGGCAGAGAGACTGCGATGGCGATAAGTAGCACAATTGCACCTGCCATTAGTTTTCGAGCTGTTTTGCCGTACTTTGGATGCAAAAATGGGCTAATTAGTTTGCTAAATAGCGTAAGCATTTTGCCTGATGCTGTATCGGGTGCTTGTTGCTCGTGATGCTGATTTTGTTTGTGAATTAGATTTTGCTCGCCCTGATGCTGATGGGGTTTAAGCCACTTGTTACTTAGCCAGGGCGTCATAACAAAGGCTATAACCAATGACAGCAACATACCCATGCTTGAGTTAATTGGAATAGGACTCATATAAGGGCCCATGAGGCCAGAAACAAACGCCATAGGTAACAGTGCTGCAATAACGGTAAAGGTGGCAAGAATGGTCGGGCCGCCAACTTCATCCACAGCTTTAGGGATGAGTTTACTTAACGGCTCGTTACTCAGTGCCATGTGGCGATGAATATTCTCAACCACGACAATGGCATCATCAACCAAAATACCGATTGAGAAAATCAGTGCAAACAGTGAGATACGATTTAAGGTAAAACCCCAAGCCATTGACGCAAAAAGAGTAAGAGCAAGGGTAATGATAATGGCAACACCGACAATTGCAGATTCGCGGGCGCCCATGGTTAGCAGCACTAACAGCACAACTGCCACTGTGGCAAAAATCAGTTTAAATATCAGCGTATTGGCTTTATCGCCGGCGGTAGCGCCATAATCTCGTGATATAGCCATATTGATATTATCTGGCACCAACACATTGTCGATAGCAGTTAAGTGTTGCTTGATTTGACCAGTAATATCGACAGCATTTTTTCCTACTTGCTTACCTATGGCGATGGTTACCGCATTATATTGCCCAGTTTTATCGGCATGGATAACAAGTTGTTTTGGCGTATCTGGGCGCAGAGTGATCTCGGCGAGATCTTTAAGATAGACACCGTTTGCTAATAGGTGCTCAGTGTTTTGCGTGACAGAAATAAGTAGGTTCTTGACATCATCAACAGATTGCAAAAACTCACCCGTTTGCAATTGAATAACCTGATTGTCCTGGGTAAATTCGCCGTGAGTTGAAATCTGGTTGTTTACTCGCAGCACTTGCGCGATGTCGTTAAAGGCCAGTTGGTGCTGGCGCAGCTTGTTTGGGTCAAGTTTGATATTTAGTGTTTGCTCGGCTAGCCCTTGAGTGTAGATTTCGCGCGTACCAGGAATACGCTTGAGCTCAGTTTCAACAACCTTAGCAACATCAGATAATTGCTGCGCGCTGACGCTTGGGTCTTTCGACCACAGAGTTAAACCAAAGATTGGTACATCTTCAATGCCGCGCGGTTTGATCAAAGGCTCGCCGATACCAGCAGCCTGGTTGAATTTGTCCTTATTTGAATACAGTTGGTTATAAATTTTGATGATGGCTTCATCACGTGGAATGCCCACCTCAAAAATAGCGATGATTAATGCTCCATCGGGTTGAGAAAATGAATATAAGGTATCGATGCCTTTTATCTCTGAGATCAGTTTCTCTGCCGGCAAAGTGACTTGATTGGCAACTTGCTCTGGCGTTGCACCAGGATATGGAATGAACACATCTGCAAAGGTAACGTCTATTTGCGGCTCTTCTTCTTTTGGTGTCACCAGCACCGCAAATACGCCAAGTAACAGACCAAGAAGTGCAAGTAGCGGCGTGATTGCACTTAGTTGAAATAGGCTAGCGATTTTGCCGGAAATCCCCATTGTTGCATTGTCATCTTGCATGGTTACTCTCCTTTGCGCGCAGCTAGTTGCAATAAATAAGCGGACGCATCTTCAATGATTTGATCTCCCGGCTTTAGTCCAGAAATAACCATGCGTAGATTAGGCTCACTTTCACCCTGCGCTGAAGTTAACCGCTCCCCCAAACGCACTTGTGTAAGTAAGATTTGCTCGTCGACTTTTAAATAGACTGCTGTTAATTCATTGACCTGATGAATTGCCGAGTTAGGGATGCTGATCACTTGCTGAGCTGCACTGCGATAACCCGCTTTAAGCCATTGCCCTAAGTGAACTTGATTTTGTGCTGCATTATTTACATTGAAGTTAGCGCGCACCTGATGTTGTTGGTTCGCTTGGGAAAACTCAAACACGTTGAAGTCACTCGTTGTTAGCGTTGCTTGCTTGTTGGCTGTTATCTGTGAGCCAAGGATAATTTCTATAGCTTTGGCTTGTTTTAGCTCAGAGAGTTGAGAGTTAGGTACGTAAAAGCTAACCCTGAGCTGTTTGTCGTCATAGCCAGAAAATAATGCTTGGCCATAAGCAATGGTTTCGCCTTGTTCCACGTGTCTTTGGGTGACGCGGCCGCTAAAGGGTGCTGAAACAGTTGTGTAATTTAGGCTTTGTTTTGCCTTAACAAGCTGCGCCTTAGCTGCGGATACAGCTTGCTCAGCGGTGTTAGCCGCTGCGATGGCTTCATCCATTTGTCCTTGAGAAATCGCGCCTTGAGGAAACAGCTTGTCAAAACGTTTTAATGTCGCCTGAGCTTCTTGGTTAATGGCCTTAGCTTTAGCAAGTTCTGCTTGGGCTGTGCCAAGCTCAGCAGCTTGCTCTTCACTGGTGATTTCAAGCAGTGGTGAACCCGCTTCGACTAGGTCATTAACATCATAATGTACCGCAATGACTCGCCCTGAGGTTTGTGCAGATACCGTCGCCGCTTTTGTTGCCTCAACTTGTGCATTGAAATAAACCGGTTTAGTTATTTCAACCTCTTTGACAGTCCAGATAGCGAGTGGCTTGGCGACAACGCTGTTTGATAGCGTTGTGAATGCAGCAAGCACAATTAGCAGCAAAGGAAAGCTCAAGCGTGCAAGCCCTGGTAATGGGTTTTGACTCGATAGTTTGTTATTTGCATGTTCGATTGCGCTCGCTGTCATTTGCTGTTGGGCAATGGCGTAACGAGTATTTGACTGCTGCATGATGGCTTACCTAACTTTGATTACTTGTTTAAAGTCTATGAGAAAATTCTAATGGACTTTAAAGGTGGCTGCAATCAATTTATGAGAAAAATCTAATGGACTTGTGGGTGATGATTGAAGATTTGGTTGTAGCGTTTTGTTTTTATGAGAATTTACAAAGGATTTGTTGTAGGTTTTATCAACAGAATAAGACTTAACTTATATAAACAATGACGAATCAAGGCATTGCTGAGAGCTGAGTTGATGAAAAGATTTAACTGTTGCAGAAGATCTGCGGGGGTAAAAAACAAAAAGCCGCTTGCGGTGGCAAGCGGCTTAATAATTCTATTTGTTCAGCTAAAAATTAGAAGCTGTGGCTGTACTGAAGACCGAAGTAGTTAGCACCAGACTCAGTGTACGCGCTCGTTTGACCAACGATAGCACTTTGCTCAATAACGTGAACTTTTTCGCCTTTCACTAGGGTATAACCTAGATCAATAGAAGACTTGTCGCTGATGTGGTAGCTAGCACCAACTGAGTACCACATACGGTCTGAATCAGGGATAGACAGTGATGAAATCTCGCCTACGACACCTTGGTCACTTGCGATACCTGCACGTAGAGTCCAGTTGTCACTTAGCTCGTAAGTACCACCAACACTTAGGAACCAAGAGTCTTTCCAGTTGTATTGCTTGATTGCTGCTTCACCAACTAGGCCGTCACCACCAGTTACAGAGATCTTGTCGAACGCGCTCCACTGAGTCCACTGGGCTGTGTAGTGAATAGCGAACTTGTCAGTTAGCTTGTGGTAACCAGCAAGTTGTGCAATGTCAGCCATTGGAATTTCGATTTCGTCGAAGTTCTCTGGTGCAACTAGTAGTGGGTTGTACATGATGTCACCAGAGGCTTTCATGGTTGGGCTAAAGCGGTAGCTTAGGCCAATGCGGTTGTCATCGTTAAACTCGTAAGTTAGACCAAGAATACCGCCAAATGCATAACCGTCTGCATCTACATCAACTAGGTTGATTGGCACAGAACCACCGCCAAGATTTACCTCACCATTTCGGGTAAGTTTACCTGCACCGTGAATGATATCGACACCCGCACCTAGGCTCAGAGCATCGTTAATGCGGTAAGACACGCTAGCATTTAGGTTAACTGTAGTAACTTCAGTGTTACCTAGTAGATCGATTGGTGTGTTAACGTCTTGGTTAGCGTTAAGTGGAGATAGGTCTGTACCAGTACCATAGTTACTGAATGCACCAAAACCAAATGCAAACTTGTCGTTTACAGGCATGATGAAGTAACCATTTGGAATAAACTTGCCGCTTGCAGCGTTATCTAAGCTACCTAGGTGCTGGTCGTTTCCGAAAGGGTCAGTGTACTGAACATCTGATACTTCAACTTTTACGTCTGCGTAGGTTGCGCCAAGAGAAACGGTTGTCGAGTCAAATAGTGCCATTGCTGCAGGGTTGCGAGCAAGTACTGATGCATTGTCAGCGATGACTGCGTCACCTGCCATTGCGCGGCCTAGGCCAGTTGCTGATTGGCTGTTTAGCTGGAAACCAGCTGCGAAAGTTTGCGTGCTTGCTAATGTAATAGCAGCCGCAAGCAGAGTCTTGTTGAATTTGGTCATGATACTTCTCACCGTTTTATAATAATGTGTCAGTCTTATTGCGTAGTCGCTTTGATGCTGACACTTTTTAATTGAGCGCATCTTAGGTAACCGCATTGACTCGATCAAGTCCGACCAGTGGTTAATTTTGTTAAAATTCAGTTAATTAACTGAGGTAGATTGATTAAAAAATAAGTTCTAGTTTCAAACTACAATAAAATCTGACTTAAAACCGCGACTTACATGCGTAAGGCGATTTATGCCTCTGTTGATAAAATGTGAACGCAGGCTAAAATTCCAACAGTAAAAAAACGTAAAAATTTATTCTTAACTCTAGTGCTTTTACTCTAAACTCAATCACTTAGCGTATTGTAGCGAGTGCTGGTTTAATTTGGGCTTATAAAGGTGTGGCTGATATAGATGTGGCTAATGAGGTGTGGTTAGATACAGGGTTAAGCAAGGTGTTGAAAGAGCTAATTTTCACTATGTTCATCAACGTAAGTTGTTACCTTCAATAGGTGAAATTACTATTGAGTTAGTACTTTGGCTGAACTAACCAGTACCAATTATCAATTGCCGCGATAGCTATCCTAAGGATACCTGTATCTGGTTGCCCACAATGCAAAAATAAAACGAGCGCTACTTAAGTAGCGCTCGTTTTTTTAATTGTTAAGGTTTAAACAATCAAGGTATCAAACCTACAAGGTGCCAAATACGAAAGGTTCTATGTATCTGTCCCCCCACAATAGCTAAGTGTTAATCAGCTCGCGCTTAGCTGTGCTGCTTCAATGATTCATTGAACTGATTAAATGACTGACTCACCTGCTCATTAGCTGGAGACAGTTTACTCACAACAATACCCGCAAGGGTTGCTAGGATGAAGCCTGGAACAATCTCGTAAAGCTCAAATATACCGCCACTTAGTTCTTTCCAAACCACCACAGTAATGGCACCAATTACAATGGTTGCCACTGCGCCGTTGCGGCTGTAACCCTGCCAAAACAGTGCAAGTATGACCACTGGTCCAAATGCTGCGCCAAATCCTGCCCAGGCATAACTCACTAGGCTAAGTACGCTGCTTTGCGGGTCTAAGGCGATAATCACGGCGATAACTGCGATGGCAATTACGCCAAAACGCCCAACTAGCATCAGTTCTTTATTGCTGGCTTGTGGGCGGATCCATTTACGGTACACATCTTCTGTGATCACGCTTGAGCAAACTAATAGCTGTGAGTCGATGGTGCTCATAATTGCTGACAGAATCGCTGCGATGAGGATACCGCCAATCCAAGGGTTAAATGCTGCATGAGCCAAGTGAATAAATACGGTTTCTGGGTTTTCCAGTGCAGAGTCTGCAAAATACAAGGTACCAGCCAGACCGGTAGCCAATGCGCCGATTAGTGATACCACCATCCAGCTCATGGCGATACGGCGAGATACAGGAATATCTTTAGCGCTACCAATTGCCATAAAACGCGACAAAATATGCGGTTGACCAAAGTAACCTAAGCCCCAGGCTAATAGTGAAACCAGACCTATGATGGTGGTTTCATCACTAATAAAGCTCAGCATCGCAGGGTCTAATTGAGTTAGGTTCTCTTGTACTTTGGGCTCTGAAAAGATGGCGACTGGCACAATTAACAAGGCGACCAGCATTAAACAACCCTGGAAAAAGTCAGTCCAGCTTACCGCAAAGAAACCGCCAACAAAGGTATATGCGACGATAATTACTGAACCAATGAGCAGGGCTAGGGTGTAATCAAGGCCAAAGACTTTTTCAAATAAAATTGCGCCGCCGACCATGCCTGATGACGTGTAGAAGGTAAAAAATAGTAAGATTGTGATAGCAGCGACAACCTTTAATAGACCTTTGCTGTCATGGAAACGATTCTCGAAAAAGTCGGGTAGGGTGAGGGCGTTATCAGCTAGCTGGGTATAAATACGTAAGCGTTTTGCTACAAATAGCCAGTTAAGCCAGGCGCCAAAAACCAATCCAAAACCAATCCATGCTTCGCCTAAGCCACCTAGGTACACAGCGCCGGGTAATCCCAGCAATAACCAACCTGACATGTCAGATGCGCCAACGCTTAGCGCAGTTACCGCTGGGCCCATTTGGCGACCACCAAGGATGTAATCGTCAACAGTATCTGTCTTACGGTATGCCCAAAAGCCAATACCAATCATGAGGGCGAGATAACCAATAAAGGTTATAAGGATAGGCGCTTGAATTTCCATATTGTTCTCGTTTTGTGGGAATTGCTGCCATGCTAGCAGAAGTTAGTCGCAGTTCACACTTTTGCGCCATTAGGTGACATAAAAACAAACAGCCGCTCAAGTGAGCGGCTGTTTAATCGAGTTGACGTTATCAAGCTTTGTTTATGGCTTATACCAATTGGGATAAATAAGTGATCAGAGGTTACGCAGGTAAAATCGCTTAGAACAAGGCGGAAATTGCAGCTAGCTAGTTGTTCTACCTACAAAATTTATAACGAAGTTATAAGTGGTTTTAACCAGTAAGAATGATCAAATACTTGTGCTAATTGGTATTAAATGAAGGTTTGCTCAATCTCTTTTTGAACTTGCTTCAAGTCACTGCCTTGTTCGCCCACAAGTAACATGTATGCGTCGGCAGACTCAAAGCCCATACCTTGATACTTGTCATCAGCAAATTTCTCTTGCAGCTGCATGCGATTTTCAACCGGCACGATAAACAAGGTCACTTTATTGCCTTGATTGTCATCCATTACCAAATGCAATGATTTCACACCTTGAAAGTCACAAAAGGTGGTGTAAAACACTCGTCCTGGTTGGTCGGTAAATTTGGTTTGCTCTAAGCCTGAAATGCTTGCCAACTTAAAGTTGATGTCGTTGAAGTTAATATCACGCTCAGAAGCTAATGCCTTTGGCTCATGGTACACATGGGCTATGGCATGCTCACCTAAGTTTACAGGGGTAAACTTCAACATACTAAAGCTAAGACCGACAACAAATGCTACAGATGCGGCCATTGCCATTAGGTAGCGAGTGCGCTTTTTCGTCTCTTGGTGAGTGTTGAGCTGTTGGCGCAAAATCAGCTTTTCAGCTAAATCGTCCGGCACATCAATATTAAGCGCAGCATCGAGTTTGGCATCGAGTGCTTTTAAGTCCTGAACTAGCTTAGCGTCGTCAGGATTGTTATTTAGGTGCTCGATAAAGTCCTGTGATTGATCATTAGGATCACCATAGGCTTGGCGTCGAAATTGTAGATCATCCATTGGCTTTACCTCTTACTTCTGTTGGTTCTAGCGCATCTTTTAATTGGTTACGGGCTCTGAATAATCGAGTCATCACCGTATTACGGTTAAGTTCTAACATCTGCGCGATTTCGTCTCCGCTAAAGCCACCAATAAGCTGCAATAGCAAAGGTTCACGATATTCAATGTCAAGTTTACCAATTTGCTTACGCAACCAGTATTGCTCCGTTTGTTCCTCGTTAGTCGATGAAAATACATCTTCGAGTTGTTCCTGCTCGACATCACTATAGTCAAATTGCTTGCGCTCGAAACGGCGAGCGTTTTCGCGGCGCAAAATAGTGATTAACCATGACTTAGCCGCCTTGTCGTCTTTTAAAGAATCTAAAGCACGCCAAGCCCTAAGAAAGGTTTCTTGAGTGATATCTTCTGCGACCTGTTTATCGCCACAAAGCCAATAAGCGTAGCGGTAAATGTCGCCATGAAGTGCCCTGACAAGGCTATCGTATCGTCGTTGTTTACTTACCATGTCAGATAAGACCGAGGCATCTGTCTTTTTCTTTCGCAAACTATCGAACATTTTTTAATTATTTTAAAAGCAAGATGTTGGTTAGCTTAAAACGAAAGTGGTTAATAGCAAGTAAAACTTGTTAAAAGATACGGTATGGGGCTGAGTATTTTAGTGGTTTAGGCACGTTGTAAACGAATTCCCGCTATCGCACGGAACTATCATGAGGAACTATCGTAAATAACTAATGCGAGAAACTGTAGTCAGTAAGTTTATCAAATAGCTCTCACGAATAACTCTCTCGAACAACTCTTATAGCAAGCTAGCGTAAATTGGACTTACGCTAGCTTACTCTTGTGAAAATGCTCTGCAAATGAGTAGTTAACGCGCTTAAGGGTTAAGCGGCGCGACGGCACTAGCAGTTATGCGGCGCTCGCTAGACTTATAACCTTTTACTGCGTTAATCAGTTTTTGACTATCAATACCTTGCGGCGTCGCTGAATACTTGGCTGCTTGCAGTTGTTCTATAGCGGCTTTTAGTTCTGGTGAAAGGGCGCTGATCTGATTTAGTGTCACAGGTTTGTCTTGCATGGCGCTAAAGTATTGTTGCAAGGCACGTAAAATCTGGCTGGCATTTTGTTGCTTACAGGCTTTGGTCAGTGCCAGTAAATCAGCTTGATTGTGTTGCTCATTATCAAGTTTTGGAGGCGTAGCTGATGGTTGTTGCTTACGGGCATTGAGCCACAGTGCAGTGCTAATCAACCACAACAGGGCAAAGGTTGCACTTACCCAAGGCCAGTAACCAGCACTGACTTGCTCAGTTTGTACATTTGTAATTGGGGTCAATGGTGCTGAGGTATCACCCGCTTTAATGGTGATGACCTTTGCCGGAAGACGAGCATACTCTTGCTTATGAGTACGCGGATTCCACCAAGGCACTACAACTTCTGGCAAGGTAAACTCGCCTGCTTTGGTTGGCACAATGGCAGTAGCAATACTGTATTGCGAAACCACCTGACCCTGCCTAACAAATGAGTGGCGTACTGGCTTTTCAGGGTACGCTTTTAGGCCAGATGGCAAAGGCATGTCGATATCTGGAATACTTGATTCATCACTGCCTGTTACCGTGAGGGTAATGGTACGAGTGATTGGGCTACCTACGCTAAAGTCGCCGTCAGTTGGCCACTCTTCTTGCAACACGGCAATATCTGCCACTAACCATTCACCTTGATAGCTAGCTGGAGCTGACTTAATGTCAATTTGCATGTCATCTGCTTGGCTACGCATCGGTTTGCTTTCGTTAAAGCCAAACATACCACCGCGTCTTGGCGCTTCCACCAAAATGTCGCCGTTAAAGCTGGCACCTTTGATCTCAAGTGGGCCCGGCAGATCAGCAATAATGCCGTAGGTACGTTCAATCACTCGAAAGCGGCGACCATTGATAATTTCAGTGCCGTCTGTATCTTCGCCAATTTGCTTTACCTGAGCACCCTCAACTTGTGGAGAGTTGATTGCACCGCGTTGCAACTCAGCAGCAAGGTACAGCTTCACTTTGTAGGTGATTAATTGGCCCACATAGGCAGAATCAACGCTTGCCGAAGCGCGAATAAATAAGTCTTGCACTTCATCAGTTTGCGTACCAGGTGAGGCGACTGTTAGCTCAATGGGTTGTGAGCTTACGCCATTGATGGTGAAAGCAGGAATGGTAACTTGGCCAGATTGCTTCGGTGATAAGATCACTTGCCAGCGAGTTTCTTTGCTCGTTTTAAAGTTAATCATTTTAGTGCTTCGACCAACGCTAGTACGGTTAACGATAAAGTTGTCGAGCAAAATTGACGGGTCGAAAGCGCCAGCACTCAAGTCATCGTCAGCTGTTACCGTGAGTACAAAATATTCACCAACAACGGCTGGATTGCGGTCAACGCTTGCTTGTACTTGAGTGACTGCATGGGCTTGTAGGCTGATAAACAAACTGCCTGCAAATAACATCAGGCTTAAAACGATTCTGTTCACCACTGTTGTGTTTCCTTTGGTAATTGGCGGTTTTGACGACGTTTTTGATATTCCAGCTGCATTTTATTGCGAATGAGCACTTGTGGATCTTCGCTAACCGCACGTAATGCACGCTCCATTTCAACTGGCATGGCGTTTTCATCAGCAATAATTGGGCTTACTGCAGCTTGCTTCTCACCATCTTCGTTCATCTCAGCTTGCTGGGCATTCGCTTGTGTTGACTGAGCTTCCTGTTGCTCGCTTTCTGATTGTTCAGACTGAGTTTGATTTGCGCTTTGTTGCTTACTTTGACTGTCGTCTTGTTGCTCAGCATTTGCCTGCATCTGCGCTTCATTATCAGTTTGTTCATTAGCGCTTTGCGAGCCAGTTTGCTGCTCGTTATTTGCTTGCGATTCGTTGGATTGCTGGGTGTCACCGCTTTGTTCATCGCTTTGTTCATCACTGCCGCTTTGTTGAGACTGGTTTTGTTCAGATTGCTGTTGTTGTGACTGCTGATCCTGACCTTGTTGTTGCTGGTCGCTTTGGCTCTGATCACTTTGGCTTTGACTGTCTTGGTTTTGACCGTTTTGTTGGTTCTGTTTATTACCATCGCTTTGCTCTTGGTTATCGCCGCCGTTACTCGATTGCTGGTCGTCTGAAGCCTGTTGTTGCTCTAGCAAAGACTTGGCTAGCTCAAGGTTTTGCTGAGCCTGCGCAAAATCTGCCTGTTGCTTTAATGCTTGCTCATAGCGGCCAATCGCATCTGCATACTTACCCAACTGCATTAGGCTGTTGCCTTGATTGTATAAACCGTTGGCAGAAGAATCTTGCTCAAACAGTGACAGGGCTTGCTCATAATTTCCTGCTTTGTAGTGACTACTCGCTTGCCAGTTACTTGAGCTGAATTTATCAGCAGCTTGTTGGTAATCCTCGGCATCAAAAGCTTGTTGTGCCTGTTGGTCGCGGGTTTGCCATAGGTCACCCCAAAGGTTTGCTTGAGCATCATGGCTTATGAATAGCGTTGTGCTTAAAAGTGTGGCGGTCACTAACGGCAGTGATAGCTGAAATAATCGTTGCCTGAAGTTAATCGCCAAAGGTAGCAATAACAGCAGCGCTATATAAGGGCCGAGATCTTCCCAGGCTTCGCCTGAAAACTCAGTTTCGCTGGCTTCACCACCAGTATCAAGCCAATCTTTAATGGTGCTTATGTCTGAGCCATCGGCTTGCATTGGCACTAAAATGCCGCGATTGTGCTGGGCTAGCTTGTTTAATAAGTTAAAGTCAGTTTTGGCAACGACTACCTCATTTGTACTGTCTCTTAAAAACTGGCCATCAGGCAGTTTTATTGGTGAGCCGTGCTCAGTGCCAATGGCCATAATGCTTAGGCGATAGGGTGATTTCAAACTGTTGTAGGCATCATCAAACTGATTTGACGATACACCATCAGTTAGCACTATGATGTCGCCTTTTTGATGTCCGCCTTGTTGCAACAATGCCTGAGCTTGTTCAAGCGCTGCAGCGAGATTCGATCCGCGCACTGGCATGATTTCAGGTGCGAGCGTCGGCAACAAGTTAAGAATGGTGCCTTTATCTTGAGTGAGCGGGCTTATCACAAAGGCATCACCCGCGTAGGCAATCAGCCCTGTGTCACCTTCATTTAACGCATCAACCAAATCGGTCGCGCGAAAACGTAAATGCGATAAACGGTTTGGACTCAAATCATTGGCGTACATAGATAATGACATATCAAGCACAATGACTCGCCCTTGCTCTTTGGCAAATACTGGCAGTGATTGTTTAGTGACCGCTGGGCCTGATAGCGCCACGATGGCGATAATCCAGGTCGCAAGCATCAACCATTTAGGTTTGCGGGTTTCGAGTTTGTTGTCGCCGATAAGAGTTTGGGTTAAGTGCGGCGCAATATAGTTATCCCAGGCTGATGATGTCGCCACCGCTTTTGAAACGTAGACGAAAACAGCAATAGCGGGAATAAGTGCCCACAGCCATTCTGGGCGAATAAAGTGGATCATAGTGCTTTGTCTCCCTTGTATGAGTTGCGGCGCAAACGCTGCAAATTAGGGAGTAATACTTGTAAAAAGCTTAGGATTGCTAATAAACCCAGAGGCAAATAAAACAGCTCGGTCTTTGGGCGGTAATTCAAACTTTCGCGGCTAACAGGCTCAAGCTTGTCGATTTCTTGATAAATAAGATCTAGCTCTTGAGCGTTGCGGGCGCGGAAGTATTGACCGTTAGTCATTTTCGCCAGCTCGATAAGTTGGCTTTCATCAAGGTCGAATGATGGATTCACTCGTTCGGTGCCAAACACTGTGCGCCTTTCCATCACTTCTGCGCCTACACCTACGGTATATATGGTGATGTTGCGCTCTGCGGCAATATTAGCCGCTGTTACTGGGTCAATATTGCCAGCATTATTGGAGCCGTCGGTAAGCAACACCAGTACTCGGTTACTCTCTTTTAGCTTTTCAAAGCGCTTTACGGTCAGTGCAATGGCTTCACCGATAGCAGTTTGCTTACCCACTAGGCCAATTTCAGCTTCGCGTAAAAACTGAGCCACTGAGCGTCGGTCTTGCGTCATTGGCGCCTGCAGATAGGCGTGATCGGCAAACAGGATTAGACCAATACGGTCGCCTTGGCGGCGCTCGATAAAATCGCCCAATACGTGCTGGATTAAGGTAAAGCGATCAACTTTGCGACCATTTACCGTCATATCTTCAATTTGCATACTGCCAGATAAATCGACAGCTACCATTAAATCTCGACCGCTTGCGGGGATCTCGATTGGCTCGCCTAGCCATTGCGGTCGTGCAAGCGCACTTAGCAATAGCAGCCATAATATCCAGGCCAGTTTAGGTTGACGATGTTTGGCATGGGTCGACTCAATCGCCTGATTTGACTCGATACCAGGCAGCGATAAGTGGCCACTTTGAGCTTGTTTGTGTTTTGAGCGAATGAGCAGGGGCAAAGGCAGTAAAACCAGCAGCCAGAGCCAAGCAAAGGTTAGCATAGCTTTGCTCCTTGTTTTGGCTTGATATCTGTTGGAATAGTAAATGTCGTTTTGCTGGTAATGTAGCTTGTAGCAAGTTGCTTGAGCTGCACTGTTTGCTCAGTGTTCAAACCTTGTTTTTGATAGCGCATGTTCAGCAATTTACCAAGCTGGCCTTGTTGTGCTGGCGCCATGCGAGCATCTAAGAACTCAGTCCACTTGGCGCCGCTTAGATTTGCCACTTGCTCACGGGGTAAATAGCTCAATGCTAGGCGTTTAAGTAAAGCATTAACCTGTTGTGGGTAGTCTGCAGCACTGTCGTTAAGTTGGTTAAGTAGCGTAAGTGTCTGCTTTTTAGCGGCATTAAGCCTACGCTTTTTTCGCCATGCAAGAATAAGATAACAAAGCACAGTGATAATGATTGCAAGGACAATCCAGTAGCCATATGCAATTGGCCAATTATGAATTGGCTCTGGCAACATAATGTCTTGCATTTGTGCAAGTGGAGATTGAGGTGTCATGAACGTAGCTTATCCAGTTGTTGGCTTAAAGGCTGCGCTGAGTCAATAAACCTTGGTCTTACTTTTAACTGCTGCATTAGGTCGATAAATTTGTTTTGCTGCGCCTTTTGACTGGCAAGCCAAAACTCATAGCTTTGGCGGTTAAGCATTAACTTACGGTTACCATCTTTAACTGGCAAATTGAACTGCTTAGGAAGCGAAGCTGTGCCTTGACGGATCGGATCAGTAACAACAAAGGTGCCGACATCGCAGTGGCGAGCAAGCTCAGTTAGTGGTGCTAAACACTTATCAGAAAAGTGTTGTCCGTCGGTGATAATCCATACCAGTGAGCCGGGCTTAGCGATACGTTGTAGTCGCTGACAAGCTTTAAATAAGTGGTCAGGGTCTTTGTCTAGTTGCTCAAATTGTTTCAGTTGCTTGCTATGCACCTCAATTAACCCAGAGGTGAGTTGCAAAATACCTTGCTGGCGGCTGCGAGGTTTTAGCTCTAAATGAGCGGTTTCACTGGCAATAAGTCCGCCAAGGCGATCGCCGTGATTAATTGCGTTCCAACCTAGCGTAGCGGCGAGGTGGCTTGCTTGCACCGATTGCAAAAGCAGCTGTGAGCCAAAGTATAAACTGTGGCTCAAGTCGACAAACAGCAGAATAGGGCGCTCACGCTCTTCAATAAACAATTTGGTATGGGCGACACCAGTGCGCGCAGTAACGCGCCAATCAATGGTTCTGACATCATCACCATTTTGATAATGACGCACTTCGGCAAACTCCATGCCGCGACCTTTGATTAAGCTATTACGATGGCCTGCTAATGCCGCTTTGGCGCGTGACTTTCTATCAGGAATTGCTTTTGAAATCGCCTGACAAGCAATCAGTTCTTGCTCGTTTAGATTGATGCCATCGGCAAATAAAGGAAACTTAACCGAGCTCATTACTCTAAGGCACCGCAACCAGGTTAAGAATTTTGCTGATCACTTTATCCGCGTTCACGCCTTCGGCTTGCGCCTGGTAGCTTAATAGTAATCGGTGGCGCAGTACGTTAAATGCAACGGCTTGAACATCTTCAGGTGAGACAAAGTCGCGTTGATGCAACCAGGCTCTGGCGCGGGCACAGCGTTCAAGTGAAATGGTGGCACGCGGACTCACGCCGTATTCAAGCCAAGATGCAAGCTCGTCTGAATAACGCTGTGGCTCACGAGTCGCCATGATTATTTCAACAATGTATTTCTCTAACGGCTCTGCAAGGTAGATCTCTAAAGCTTGTTCACGCGCAGCGAAAATATCAGCTTGAGCAATCGGCTCAATTTTTGGTAGCTCGTGAGTGATGGCTTCATTTCTTGATTGGCGCAAAATCTCAAACTCGGTGTCAGCACTTGGGTAATCAAGATTTAAGTGCATCAAGAAACGATCCAGCTGCGCCTCTGGTAGCGGGTAAGTACCTTCGTTTTCTAGCGGGTTTTGCGTCGCCATTACCAAAAATAACTTTGGTAGCGGGTAACTGGTTTTACCCACGGTAACTTGACCTTCAGCCATGGCTTCTAGCAATGCAGATTGCACTTTTGCTGGAGCGCGGTTGATTTCGTCTGCCAGGATCAAATTATGGAAAATTGGCCCGGCCTCAAACTCAAAGCTACCTGTCTGCTGGCGGTAAATATCGGTACCAGTTAAGTCTGCTGGCAATAAGTCGGGGGTAAATTGAATACGGTGAAAATCACCTTCAACGCCATCACATAAGGCTTTTACTGCGCGCGTTTTTGCTAAACCTGGAGGCCCCTCAACTAATAAGTGACCATCGGCGATCAGTGCGATAAGCAGGTTTTCAGTTAATACAGGTTGGCCTAAGACGACTTTATCTAGATAGCCTCTTAGGGAGTGGAAGCGACTTAAAGGCATTGAACTTACTCAATAATTGTTATTGTAAAAAACAGTTTATAGCGACTTATGGTATGGGTTCTAGTGGTGTTTGGCTAGTAGCATTAACAGATTTTAACTCGGTGCTTTTACATTGGCTTTTTAGATATTGGTAAACGGGTGTTTAAAACTGCAAAATAAAAAGTTAGAATCAGATCACACTTTAATGGTCTGACCAGCAAGGTTGGGCAAAATGGATTTCAAGCATGCCAGTTGGCAGTTGATAAAAGAAGAGGGTGACCAATGAGTGATAGACAGCAAGTAACCAATGCTAAAGGGGAGCGCGTTGCGATTGTCGCAGGCTTACGTACGCCTTTTGCAAAACAGGCGACCGCCTTTCATGGTGTTTCGGCATTAGATATGGGCAAGATGGTCGTCAATGAGTTGTTATCTCGCTCAGAGCTTGACCCAAAATTAATTGAGCAGTTGGTATATGGCCAAGTGGTGCAAATGCCAAAAGCACCAAACATTGCACGTGAAATTGTGATTGGCACTGGTATGGATATTCATACTGATGCATACAGTGTGACTCGTGCATGTGCGACTAGCTTCCAATCAACGGTTAACGTTGCTGAATCAATCATGACTGGCAACATTGATATTGGTATTGCTGGTGGTTCGGACTCTTCTTCCGTTTTACCTATTGGTGTGTCGACTAAGCTTGCCCATGCGCTTGTTGATTTAACTAAAGCGCGCACTTTTGGCCAGAAGCTCGCTATCTTCAGACGTCTTGGACTTAAAGATTTACTACCAGTGCCTCCTGCTGTTGCCGAGTACTCTACCAACCTTTCGATGGGACAAACCGCAGAACAGATGGCTAAAAGTCATGGTATTACCCGTGAAGAGCAAGACGCATTAGCTCACCGTTCACACACGTTAGCAACGCAAACCTGGAATTCGGGTCATCTTGCTAATGAAGTGATGGCTGCCCATGTGCCGCCATACAAGCAGTTTATCGACCGCGATAACAATATTCGTGAAAACTCAGAGCTAGCGTCATACGCCAAATTGCGTCCTGTATTTGACCGCAAGCACGGCAGTGTTACCGCAGCGAACAGTACACCACTAACTGATGGTGCATCAGCCATTTTGCTAATGAGTGAAGGCAAAGCCAAGGCCTTAGGTTATGACCCTATTGGCTATATCAAGAGTTATGCGTTTACCGCTATTGACGTGTGGGAAGACATGTTGATGGGGCCATCTTACGCGACGCCACTGGCGCTTAAACGTGCAGGAATGGAGCTTGAAGATCTTACCCTGATTGAAATGCATGAGGCGTTTGCTGCGCAAGCACTGTCAAATGTGAAGATGTTTGGTTCGAAAAAGTTTGCTGAAGAAAAGCTAGGTCGCAATCGCGCCATTGGTGAAATCGACATGGATAAGTTCAACGTATTAGGTGGCTCGCTTGCTTATGGTCATCCTTTTGCTGCAACTGGCGCTCGTCTGATCACTCAAGTGTGTAACGAGCTTAAGCGTCGCGGCGGCGGTACAGGCCTAACGACTGCGTGCGCCGCAGGCGGTTTAGGTGCAGCAATGATTGTAGAAGTGGAGTAATAGAACATGGAAAAGACTTTTGAATTAACTCGCCGTGAAGATGGTATTGCTATTTTAACCATGGACGTGCCGGGCGAGACCATGAATACCCTTAAAGCTGAGTTTGGTCCTGAGATCAGTGAAATTCTTAGCGAAGTTAAGCAAGACACTTCTATCAAAGGCTTAGTGATTATTTCTGGCAAGTCTGACTCATTTGTAGCAGGTGCTGACATTACTATGCTTGATGCCTGCACCAGCGTAGAAGCTGCAAAGGAGCTGTCCCAGCAAGGTCATGTTGTTTTCAACGAGCTTGAAAACTTAAAGATTCCTGTTGTGGCAGCAATTAATGGTGCATGTTTAGGTGGCGGTCTTGAGCTGGCGCTTGCGTGTCATTTGCGAGTATGTACTGACGATAAGAAAACCGTGCTGGGTGTACCTGAAGTTCAGCTTGGTTTACTTCCAGGTGGCGGTGGTACTCAAAGGCTACCTCGCTTGGTTGGTGTGACAACCGCACTGGATATGATGCTAACCGGCAAGCAAATCCGTCCGAAAAAGGCACTTAAAATGGGTTTGGTTGATGACATGGTGCCAGGTTCAATTTTGCTCGAAGCGGCGATTAAGCTGGCTAAAAAAGGCAAAAAAGCTGCTAATAAGGTCAAGCCTACTCTGGTGAATAAGGTGCTTGAGTCAACCTCATTTACGCGTGATGTGGTATTTAAACAAGCAGGCAAGCAAGTTGAGAGCAAGACTCATGGTAATTATCCTGCGCCAGCTAAAATTATTGACTGTGTTCGCCAAGGCTTGAACAAAGGCCTAACAAAAGGCTTAGAAGTTGAAGCAAGCCACTTTGCTGAGCTGGTGATGTCAAAAGAGTCTGAAGCTCTGCGCAGCATTTTCTTTGCAACCACTGAGATGAAAAAAGAAACCGGCGCAGAGGGCGCTGAGCCACGCGATATTAACAAGGCGATGGTTCTAGGTGGCGGCTTGATGGGTGGCGGTATTGCATCGGTTACGACCACCAAGGCTAAAGTGCCTGTGCGCGTGAAAGATATTTCAGAGCAAGGCTTAAGCAATGCACTGGCATACGCTTACAAGTTGTTAGCTAAAGGCGTAAAACGCCGCCATATGACACCAGCTGTGCGCGATAATTTAATGGCGCTAATGACTACAACAACCGAATATAAAGGCGTTAAAGATGCCGATATTGTTGTTGAAGCGGTATTTGAAGATTTAAGCCTCAAGCATCAAATGGTAAAAGATGTTGAGCGTGAATGTGGTGAGAATACTATCTTTGCGTCTAACACTTCATCACTTCCTATTGGTCAAATTGCACAGGCTGCATCACGCCCAGAAAACGTTATTGGCCTGCATTACTTCTCTCCGGTTGAAAAAATGCCTCTGGTTGAAGTCATTGCGCACAAAACAACGTCTCCAGAAACTATTGCCACAACCGTAGCCTTTGCTCGTAAGCAAGGTAAAACGCCAATTGTGGTGCAAGATGGTGCTGGTTTTTATGTTAACCGCATTTTAGCGCTTTACATGAACGAAGCTGCTCAGTGGTTGCTAGAGGGGCAACGTGTTGAGCATCTTGATAAAGCTTTGGTTAAATTTGGATTCCCTGTTGGGCCTATGACCTTGCTTGATGAAGTAGGTATTGATGTTGGTGCTAAGATTTCTCCTATTCTAGAGAAAGAGCTAGGCGAGCGTTTCTCAGCTCCACAAGCGTTTGATCAACTTCTTGCTGATGATCGCAAGGGTCGTAAGAACGGTAAGGGCTTCTATCTTTATGGTGCTAAGGCCAAGAAAGGTAAGCAGGTTGATGAGTCTGTGTATGGCGTGTTAGGTATTCAAGCTGGCTCGGATAAAGATATCAAGCAGGTAGCTGAGCGCTGCGTTGTGCAAATGCTAAATGAAGCGGTGCGCTGTTTAGAAGAAAAGATCATCGCATCGCCACGTGATGGTGATATTGGTGCTATTTTCGGTATTGGCTTCCCACCATTCCTGGGCGGGCCATTTAGGTATATTGATTCATTAGGCGCTGCAAACCTGGTGGCTACTTTAGAGCGTTATCAATCTATGTACGGTGAGCGTTTTGCTCCGGCTCAAATGCTCAAAGATATGGCGGCTGAGGGTAAATCTTTTTACTCATAATGGTCATTAGCTAAAGGTTTTGTGTCATGCAATTGCATGAATGAGTTACATTTGTATAAAAAAACGGCATATTGTTGCCGTTTTTTTTTGCCTGTAAGGAAGACTTTTGCCTGATTATTGTTCGATTTTAGTGGTTTTTTGGTGTATATTTGCGCGCCTCGCTAGTAATAAGGTCTAGGTGAAGTAGTCAGCAAGCTAGATATTTAGTTGTATTTTGCCTAGTTGAGCTGTTCAGCAGAAAAGTTAGCGATTACCCTAGCGCTGTTTTGTTGCGTTGTTTCTGAAGAAGTTTGAGGTTTCAGTTTTGCAAATTGATTGGTTATTGATGGCTTTAGTGTGGGTTGCCAGTGGCTTGCTTATTGGTAATAGCGCGTTTTACCAAGGCTTAGCGGTAAAGCGCTGGGCTTGTGCAGGATTTATATTAGGACCTGCCGCTTACCCTCTATTTAACGCTCATAAGCGTATCGCTCAAGGGAAGCTAGACACATCTCAGGCGGGAGTGTCTAAGTTCTAGCAATTAGATCTAATATTGAAGCTGAGGCGGTGTAAAGCCCATTAGAGAATAGTTTCGCTAGAAGAGTAGTTTCCTGTCAGTACATAAAGCGAAAGGGAGCCATATGGCTCCCTTTTCGTCTTATTCAATCGTTATTTCCACCAGGCTTTTGCTGGGATAACTTCTAAATGATCTAAGCCCTCAGGCAATTTAACTTGTTTTCTTGCTGGCTTAGCTAGACCTAAAGCAACTTTTAGTGATTTAAACATAATCATTACCTCTCAATTAAGCTGTTTGCGCGTTAGCAAGTTTGATGTTTGGGATGCTAGCTGTCTGCATGTTAGATAGCTTGATGTTCGGGATGCTAGCTGTTTGCATATTAGATAGTTTGATGTTTGGGATGCTAGCTATCTGCATGTTAGATAGCTTGATGTTCGGGATGCTAGCTGTTTGCATATTAGATAGCTTGATGTTCGGGATGCTAGCTGTCTGCATGTTAGATAGCTTGATGTTCGGGATGCTTGCTGTCTGCATGTTAGATAGCTTGATGTTTGGGATGCTAGCTGTCTGCATGTTAGATAGCTTGATGTTCGGAATACTAGCTGTTTGCATGTTAGATAGCTTGATGTTCGGGATGCTAGCTGTCTGTATGTTAGATAGCTTGATGTTTGGGATGCTAGCTGTCTGCATGTTAGATAGCTTGATGTTCGGGATGCTAGTTGTCTGTGTATCAGATAGCTTGATGTTCGGAATACTAGCTGTTTGCATGTTAGATAGCTTGATGTTCGGAATACTAGCTGTTTGCATGTTAGATAGCTTGATGTTCGGGATGCTAGCTGTTTGCATGTTAGATAGCTTGATGTTCGGAATACTAGCTGTCTGCATGTTAGATAGCTTGATGTTCGGGATGCTAGCTGTCTGCATGTTAGATAGCTTGATGTTCGGGATGCTAGCTGTTTGCATGTTAGATAGCTTGATGTTCGGGATGCTAGCTGTTTGCGTATTAGATAGTTTGATGTTCGGAATACTAGCTGTTTGCGTGTCAATTAGCTTAATGTTCGGGATGCTAGCTGTCTGCATGTTAGATAGCTTGATGTTTGGGATGCTAGCTGTCTGCATGTTAGATAGCTTGATGTTCGGGATGCTAGCTGTTTGCATGTTAGATAGCTTGATGTTCGGGATGCTAGCTGTTTGCGTATTAGATAGTTTGATGTTCGGAATACTAGCTGTTTGCGTATTCGATAGCTTAATATTTGGGATGCTTTCTATGGTATTTTCAAAAGCTAAAACTGGGTTAGTTAAAGCGGCTGCTGCACTTAGGGCAATTAGTCCTTTAATCATTTTTCATCTCTCTCAGGTTAAATTTAGTACGAAGACTGATTTTTGTTATCTGAGAGAGGTTTTGCAGGTGCTATGCCAATGTTCTGCTAATGATGAAAAAAATATTTATTCAGTTAGTTTACTTTCTGCAGTTTGCGTTGTGCGTCAGATTCAAGTAATAGTGTGAAGTCAGCTTCTGGTATGGGTTTGCTGTATATATAACCTTGAATTTCTTCACAATTAAGCGCTTTTAAGATGTTGAGCTGCGCCGTTTGTTCAACACCTTCTCCAACTACTGATAGTCCCATATTGTGTGCAATCGTAATAATCGAGTCGACCATCTTGAGATCCCTATCAGACTTATCGATGTCGTCAACAAAACTTTTATCTATCTTTAAGCAATTGATTGGAAAGCGTTTTAGGTAAGATAATGATGAATAACCTGTACCAAAGTCATCTAATGCGAGGCTAACCCCCATTTTTGATAGTTGTAGCATCACCTTTATGGCATTTTCAGGGTTTTTAATTACTGTCCCTTCAGTGATTTCTAATTCTAAGTGTTTGGCTGGTAGCTTGGTAAGACGCAAAATTGACTCAATTCGCTGCTGAAGATCCGGTAGCGCAAACTGACGTGACGATAAATTGACGGCAACTCGTCCAGAAAACACGCCATCCTCTAACCATTTATTCGCAGCAAAACAGGCCTTTCGAAGTACTACGTCACCAATTTCTACAATTAGGCCATTTTCTTCAGCAAGTGGGATAAATACGTTAGGTGGAATGAGCCCCTTTTGTGGGTGTTTCAAGCGTACTAGTGCTTCCATTCCGGCTAGGCAGTCGTTTTTCACATCGACTTTAGGTTGATAGTAAACCTCGAATAAATCATCTTTTAATGCTTCACGAATTAGGCTTTCAGTCTCTAGTTGCTTAAGTGCATTTTGGTTGAGCGATTCTGAGTAGAATTGGTAGCGATTTCCGCCCGCAGATTTTGCATGGTACATAGCAATATCTGCTTTGCGTAACAGTGCTTGCTCGCTCTGTTCGTCTTCAGGATAGAGTACGATGCCGATGCTGATACCAACTACTAACGATTCGTCTCCTATTTCAAAGGCTGGGTTGAGTGCTTGAATGATATTGGATGCGATAGCAGCGCAGGAGCCAATATCAGGCGTTTGGTCGATGAGCAAAGCAAACTCATCTCCGCCAAGGCGATAAAGTGAAGCCACGTTTGGCACCGACATCTTAATCCGTTCAGCGATACCAATAAGTAAGTCATCACCAATCTGATGACCAAGTGAGTCGTTTATTCGTTTGAAGTTATCGACATCGAGCACCATAAGAGTGTGATGAACATCCTTCATTACAAGATTGCTTAAGGTTACTTGTAAGCTCGAGCGGTTAGGAAGGCCTGTAAGAATGTCGTTATTGGTTAGTTTTCTAAGTTCCTCTTCTTGTTGTTTACGACGAGTAATGTCAGAGAATACGCCCACGTAGTGACTGGTATCGCCTTGTTCGTTGTATATGGCATCAATGGTTAGTTCCATTAAGAAATGCTCGCCATCGCCGCGGCTAGCTTCAACTTCGCCTGCCCAGCGACCTTGCTGTTTGAGTAGGCTTCTTATTTGCTCAGAATATTGGGTAGGGTAGCGGTCAAACTCAAGTCGAATGCCTTCAAACTTTTCTCTTGAGTTTGCGGATATGTCACAACAGGCATCGTTTACTTCAACGAAAAAGTAGTTTTCGTCGAGGATAAACATACCTTCTGAGATATTTTCGATTGCGCGCGCAAACAGTCTGAGTTGCTCTTCCGTTTGTTTGATCTTGTTAATGTCTTTAATTGTGCCGGTCATACGAACAGGCCGTTCTTTTTGATCTCGCTCCACTATCTTAGCTCTGTCAAGGATCCAGTTCCACTGATTGTCTCTACCTTTTACTCGATAAGTGATTTCAAAGTGGTCGGTTAGGCCGCTGAAATGATCGTTCAGTGCCTTTTGTACCCTATGTTGGTCATGAGGGTGGATATTACTTTGTTCTCCTTCAGTGCCTGAGCGGCGACCGTCACGAGGGAAATCCAACGTACCCCAAATATTGGAACGATAAATATGACCTGATTCAATATCCCAGTCCCACATTTCATCGCCGCTTCCCCAAAGTGATAGTTTAAGACGTTCTTCACTCAAGGCTACTTGACGTTGAATTTGTCGGCGCTTCATCACTGCTCGTGATATAAGCGATGCAATAATGAGTACGATCAGGGCATAGACAAGCTTTGCTTGAACAGTGAGCCACCAAGGCGGAGTAATGGTTATTGCTAGGCGTCTCTCTGGCCCGTAATGTCCTGAAACTTTATCTACCGCTTCTATGGTAAATATATAGTCTCCAGGAGATAGGTTCGTGTAGGTTGCAGAATTTACACCTTGCGCTGCAATCCACTCTTGATCAAGACCTAGTAATTTATATCTGAAATCAACTGTATTTGAAGCTCGGCCGACAGCATTAAATTTAATACTAAACGGATAGTCAGAGTATTTTAGTTTAATTCTATCTTGATGGTTTAAAGTTGATGATAAAATTGTTCCATCTACTTTTATCGGTGAGTTGAATAGGAGCAACTCCTTTAAATTGGTTTTTATGCTTGGTATTTTGTTTAGTTCAGAGGATATTTCATTAGTATTGATCAAACTGAGTCCCTCAGTTCCACCAAATAGAATGTTCTCACCAATAGATAGTGATGAACTTATGGCATAATCACCAAGTGCGCCATTGTTCTTGCCTAATCTGATATGTGATTTTTTTATAGAGCTAAGTACGTTTATTTCATATGCTGACGATGTTAAAAGGAAAGTGTTGTATTTGTCTACTGAATAAATAACTTTTTCATTATTGAAAACTTCAGATATATGTTCAGGGTTTTTAAGGTTGATGCTTAGTAGTGACGTTCTTGTACCAAAATAAAGTTTATCTTTTTCAATTTTGAAACTAGTTGCCATATCATTATCAAAAACAGTACGAACATCACCTGTTACTGGGTTAATTACATGTACGCCTTTTTGGCTGGCAACCCAAGTTTCCGAATCTATAATAGCTGTGTCAAAAATCGGATATTGTAGTTTCGAGTCTAACGTCCTTATTATTCTCCGTTCACTAACTTCTAGTATTTTTCCCGAAAATGTTCCTGCAATTACAGTGTTATCTGAAGTCTCTATATAAGTGATATGTTCGTCTGACAGTTTTAATACTTGGTTATCTTCGCCTCTTACAAATAAACCTTGCTTACCACCGACATAAAGTTCATTGTTTTGAAATGTTATATACTTAGGCCCTATTATCCCTTCGAAATAAATGCCTTTATCTATCTTTAATGTTTCATCCAATGTATAAACTGTGTCACTACTTGTTGCAATGTATAAAGTATTGTTGTGACTTACTAACGACCAAATGTTTGATAGGCCTGGTGCTACATTTTTTACTAGGTTATTATTTGTTGATATAAAAATAAACCCTTCATCATAATTCGCCACAAGTATAGTGCTGTTTGATTCATTAATGTAGAGAGCATTTGTTCGATCTATATTTGCTTTCGTTTTACCAATAGGTGTCACAGATGTTTTGTTGTCAATTTTATATATGGTTCGGTTGGAAGTAGCGATTACAAAATTGTTTTGCTTTCCTTTTTTGGGATTGTAAAACGCATCAAATTTTATGTCGCTTATCTTAGAAAGGCTATCGTCAAGTCTGTATGTACCTTCATCTGTGGAAACAAGAATAATATCGCCTAATAGAGATATGTCGATTGCTGTTGGTTGTAGTTTTTCAATATTTCCATTGCTAAGCTTGAATATAGCCCCATCATAATTTCGGGCATAATAACTGTTTCCTAGCTTAATGACCTTTTTTATTTCTTTAAAATCGGCCGATGTGAATCGGTTGATTAGTGAATGGTTAGAGCTATTTAATATTAGTACTTCGTTATTAAACCCGATTAGTAGCTCGCCAGCTTGTTCCTGTAACGACCAAATTGGGCGTTCTCCAATTAAACTATGTTCATTACTTCTGTGAAATGTTTCTGTATGTCGATCAAATACACTTAAGCCTAAGTTTGTACCAACAAGCATTCTCCCTTGGCTGTCAATAAGTAGTTGGCGAATGAAGGAGCTTGCTAGATGCGGGTGATCTTTGTTGGCATGAAACTGCTTGAATTCGTTACCATCAAAACGATTTAGTCCATTGATAGTGCCGACCCATATGTAACCCTCGCTGTCTTCGACAAACGATGATACGGTGTTCTGCGACAAACCATCTGCAACTGAATAGCTGTCATAGTTAAGCTGGATATCGAACTGACTCGTAGATGAGTCGATGCTGAAGTCAGCATAAGAAAAGGTACTGAGTAGTACTGAGAAGAGCAGAAAACATCCGAGTAAAAATCGAGGCATAGGTATTATACTTTTTTTGAAGATGCCGAGTAAAAGTTGTTAAAAATACTACTTTTTCAGAAAGGCATCCCGTTGTCAAAATTATGTTATTCAAGATGTGCTAAGTGACAGATTTTTAACCGTTTCAATATGACTTTTTTACTGTTACCTGCCTAAATTGTAGTCGATATTATCGTGTGTATAGTGAATTTTAGTCGTTCGTGTTAAATCCGCGGTTAGTCCGCGGATTTGTATGCAAATACAATTTCTCACAATTGTTTTCGTCAGGCTTGCTCGCTGTCTAACTATCAAAACTCGAACTTATTGGCGCGAGCTTTGAACTGCTTTAGGTTTTCAATCATGTTGTCGTTATGCAATGACTCTTCAGTGAGATGGGCTTCACCCTGGTTAAATAGCACAAGGCGATTGCAGGTTCTACTGCGCATATGTTCCATAATCAGTTTGATTAGGTCAGCACGTGTAAGTTTAGTAATTTCAGCCACGACTTTTTCACGTTGATTAAATTCATAATCACGATTACCTAAACTAACCCAGTAGCGTTGACCTCGCGTTTTAAGGTTGGCATCGTGTTCCATTACTTGGTTGATCAAGCCTTGCTTGGTCATTTGCCATTGCTCATTAGTGATCTGCATGACTGCGTAGCTAAAATCTGCAATAAACTCGTCGATTGCTTCAAGTAATTTACGTGGTCCTGCACTTGGTGATTGGATATAGAAAATGATCCCTGGGTGTCTGTTCAGCGGTAAGTAACCGCTGCCAACCATATAGCCTAATTGCTGTTTGGTTCGTAGCTCATTGAAAAAGCTTGAAGACATAGTGTGATTAAGCAAGCTAAACAGGGCCATTCTATCTGGCGTTGTTTCTGGTGACTGGTAATAAACAATAATCGCACTGTCTTGGTGAGGGATAGACTTTTCCCTCAGCAGGGTACTGTGGCCTCTAAGGTCAACAAGTTCTCGCGATGATTCACCACTTGGCTTAGTCACCAGCGACAGTAATGCTTGCAGTCTGGCGCCCAAACTTTGCGCTTCTTCGGCTAACCAGTCGCCATAAACTAAACCCTCAAGATAAATCTTCTCGTAAAAATCACTGACATGGTTATGGAGATCTTCAAGTGTAATATCTTCTAGCTCTTCAGCCATCCTTGCGGGTTCATAGCTGCGCTTTTGCAAGGTTACAGTTAACGAGGTAAATAATTGTGAAATGGGTTTTGCTTGAACCGCATTGTGCCAACTGCGCAGGATCTGCTTTTTGATTAATTTAAAGCGTTCAGGCGTAAAGTTACGCTCGCGTGCTTTATTGATGATTAGTGCAAGTAGCGTTTCTTGATTACCGCTGTAGCCTGTAAGGTGAAGGGTAATGCCGCCTTGGTGAGGGTAAATATGATAATTCAACCCAGCAACCTCAGCTTGATAGGTGGCTTCAGATAAATAATCCAATACCATTTCGACATACAAACGAGTCAGAGCAGCGTGTCTTGGTGTCGGCGAGGCTTTCGCTGAGTCCATCGATAGGAACATATGTCCTTTAGGGACATTAAACTCATCATCCTTTTTATGCCAGATACGGTAGCCATCGCCTTTAGATACAATAACGGGCACTTGACTGACATTATCGCTCGGTCGAGTCGTTGGGCTATCCACAATAAATGGATTTTTAGGTGGAAGGACTAATTCCTGTCTTGGTTGAGTAGCGCTGCGCCACTTTTCGATGCGCTCTTTGTTAATCGCACTAGTTTTATATTGGGTGTGATACCAGTCTGCAGCTTGATCTGTCTCTACCTCTTTACAAACCAGTTGAATACGCATGTTGTCGACATTAAATGCATCAAGTAGTTCTTTGGCCTCAGTAATATCAAGCTCGTCCATGCGATAGTCACCGTAGACCACATCAGCCGCATGATAATGATGCATGTTAATACTGAGGTGCGACACTAGGTCTAATACCTTGATCTGTTCCTGAAATTGGAATGAGGTTTGTAATAAGCTCGCGCGCTCTTGATAGCGCCATTGTTCAAGGCCGTGCTGTTTTATCAGGGCGATATATTCAAATACACAGCTAATCACGTCATCAAGGTGCTGATAGCCAGACTCAGTAAGTTGGATCATGACTGCGTAATCTTTAAAGTTGTAGCCGTTAACGCCGCCGCCTGCAGATAAGTTGTTCGCCCAATTTTGCTCCTTTAAGTAAGCCAATAAGCTACCAGGACCTTCGTTACCAAGCAGGTGACTGATAAAGGTGAGCGGTTTGCGTTGATAGTATTTGTCGATACCATCCAGGCAAAAACTAATGGAAACTCTGCGTTGTTCTTTCAGCGGCTTTACATTAATTTGACGTTGATTTTGCGCCTTACCAATAAAAGGTACATCAGGATAGTGTTTGGTAATTTTATTGTTGTTAATCGAGCCAAAGAAGCGAGTAGCCAGTGCTTTGAGCTCAGTCAGCGGCAATGGCGCAACTAAGCACAAGGTCATAAGGTTTGCGCTGTAATGAGTTTGATAAAAGTCGACTAGTTCATCACGCATTTGTTGCTGCGTGCCTGCAAGGGTTTTTAAGTTGCCTACTGAGAATTTTGAAAACGGATGCGCTGGGTTGATGGATTCTTTCTGTACTTGATATATGCGTCTTA
This sequence comes from Shewanella sp. WXL01, assembly GCF_012263345.1. Classification (NCBI taxonomy): domain Bacteria; kingdom Pseudomonadati; phylum Pseudomonadota; class Gammaproteobacteria; order Alteromonadales; family Shewanellaceae; genus Shewanella; species Shewanella sp. WXL01. The sequence continues at coordinate 616,944 of NZ_JAAIKQ010000003.1, forward strand.
CATCATCTTTAAGCTTTAAGCTGTATTCAGACTCAATCGCTTGACGTTCACGGTCAACTAAATCTAGGTCAAATTTAGGCGCAATAAAGAATTGGCTAAATCTATCTAGAGATTCTTCAAACACATTGGCGTTGATACTGTAAAAGAAGTTGGTGTGCTCGGTGCCTGTCCAGGCATTGTTGTTGCCACCATGCTGGTTGATAAAAGCATGGTACTCACCGGCATCTGGAAACTTCTCTGTTCCTAAAAACAACATGTGCTCAAGAAAATGCGCCATGCCCGGGCGTTCTATTGGATCGTCGAAATGCCCAACACCTACAGCCATAGAGGCTGCAGCTTGAGTCGCCTGTTTATCTTCGACTAACAATACCCGCAGCTGGTTATCCAGAGTTAGGTATTGATACTGGCGATGGTCGTTTGGGCTCTTTATTACTGGTGGAAAATCAGACAAGGAATAGCTCCACATAACAAAACTCTTTATATATTGATCTGCTTCAGAGTTTTTGGCAAATAACTCATGACATTATCGACTAAAGAATAACGAAAGTTTGTTTTGTAGCGTTTTAAATCACGGTACAATTATTGGACTAACAACAAAAATTGCCTCGAGAGTAGTATGCAGCTGTTTTTAATGCGCCATGGTGAAGCCGGATTTGATGCGCCGTCAGATAGAGAAAGAAAGTTAACCGATACAGGACGTTATCAAACCCGTTTAATGGCAAATTGGCTAAGCAAGCACGCAGACCAATTCGAGTTAGTGATTGTAAGCCCGTATCTTCGTGCTCAGCAAACCTGGCAAGAGGTGAGTAAGTCACTGCCTGAGCCTGGCCATTTTGTGACACTTGATGATGTCACGCCAAATGCCGACCCAAGTTATGGAGTCGATGCGATTAAAGCCTACGCCGAGCAATTCGGCGCTGAGAAAGTATTAGTGATTTCGCACATGCCAATCGTAGGTTTTATGGTGCATGAATTTGATACCAGTATTGAACCACCGATTTTCGCAACATCAGCCATTGCAAAAATTGATAGTCAAGGTGAGGTGGCTAACTTCGAAGGCATGTACACACCGCAAAACGTAGCCTAACAAAAGGCGCTGCCGTGAATCGGCCATATGGTCGTAGACAAAAAGCTCAAATACACAAAAAGCCTCAAACCATGAGGCTTTTTTTGCATTTCTTTACTGGTAAAACCGCTGCTCGACATCAGCTGTAAAGCACTAACTGCTAAAAACTAGCGGCGAAAAGGTTGGTCGCCAATATCAAGTAACACCAGCAGTGCTGCATCGCCGCCCCATTCTTTAGGCGCTTGATGGAAGGCTTTAACGCTTGGGTGCTGTGCAAGCCACATAGGTACTTGCTGCTTTAAAATACCTGTTCCGTGACCATGCATAATGCAGCAACATTGGCTTTGCTGTTTCATCGTCGCTTGGATAAGCGCAACAATTTCCAGCTTAGCTTCCGCCTGACGCATGCCATGTAAATCTAACAGCAGATCTGGTACATAATCACCACGCCTTAAACGCTTTAGCTCTAACTTATCAACGTCCTCGTTAATCCACTTCATTGGACCTTCACTAGGCAATAAAGGCTGATATTGATCAGAGAAATAGCTATCGGCGTAAACTTTCTGGCTGGCAGTTTCAAGCGTCTGTTTGGCTTTCACTTGTTGTTTAAAGTGATGCGCGCGCTGCTCTATGGGTTTGACATCAGCAAAAAGCGCTGCAAAGTCGCCGCCTGCAAGGTTTTTATCATCTTTCATCAGCATATTATATGGAAATCTAGTCCAGCATGGTAGACATCAGTTACAATAGCGGCGAACAGAATACTAGGAGCGTGTTGTGGATAAAATATTTGTAGATGAAGCTGTCACAGAGCTAAGAACCATTGGCGATATGCTGCGTTGGGCGGTGAGCCGCTTTAACGATGCCGAGATTTATTATGGCCATGGCACTGACAACGCATGGGACGAAGCGATTGCTCTAGTATTTCATGCCTTACATTTACCAGAAGAGATTGGCCAGCAAGTGTTGCTGAGCAACTTAACCAGCAGTGAGAAACACAAAATCGTCGAGTTAATCATTCGTCGAGTACGCGAACGTTTACCTGTGCCGTACCTAACTAACAAGGCACGTTTTGCTGGTCTTGATTTTTACGTTGATGAGCGTGTGCTAGTGCCAAGATCGCCAATTGCCGAGATGATTAACAACCAGTTCAGCCCTTGGTTATACAACAAGCAAGTTAACCGAGTAATGGACTTATGCACCGGTAGCGGCTGCATTGCAATCGCTTGTGCTTATGCTTTTGAAGATGCTGAAGTTGATGCGCTAGATATTAGCGAAGATGCGCTGGAAGTGGCTCAGGTGAATATCGAGTCGCTTGGAGTGATGGACAGAGTATTCCCAATCCAGTCTGATATTTTCTCATCTATCCCTAAAGGGCCGCAGTACGATTTAATTGTGTCTAACCCACCTTATGTGGATGAAGAAGACATTGGCGATATGCCAGATGAGTACCATCACGAGCCTGAAATTGGTCTAGCGTCTGGTCGTGATGGCTTGGATCTAACCAAACGTATATTAGCCAATGCTGCTGATTACCTAACTGAAGACGGCGTGCTAGTGGTTGAAGTGGGTAATTCTATGGTGCATCTAATGGAGCAATTCCCTGATGTGCCATTTACCTGGGTTGATTTTGAATTCGGTGGTGACGGCGTGTTTGTATTAACCCGTGATCAGTTAGTTGAAAATGAATCACTGTTCGCCATCTATAAAGATGGTGAATAGGTAGTGAATGTTAATGCTGTAATAGTGTAGCATTACATAATCTAACTGAATTATGTAAAAGGGTAGTTGTACGCATGTCGGGAAATAGTATTGGACAAAACTTTGTTGTGACCACCTTCGGTGAAAGTCATGGTGTGGCGCTAGGTTGTATTATCGATGGCTGTCCTCCAGGGCTTGAGTTAAGTATTGAGGATATGCAAATCGACCTTGACCGCCGTCGCCCTGGTACGTCACGTTATACCACGGCGCGCCGAGAAGCCGATGAAGTGCGGATTTTATCTGGCGTGTTTGAAGGGAAAACGACAGGTACTTCTATTGGTTTGCTGATCGAAAATACCGATCAGCGCAGCCAAGATTACTCCAATATTAAAGACTTATTCCGTCCAGGACATGCTGACTACACTTACCAGCAAAAATACGGCATGCGTGATTATCGCGGTGGTGGGCGCTCATCTGCTCGTGAAACAGCGATGCGTGTAGCCGCCGGTGCGGTAGCGAAAAAGTACCTAAAAGCGGTGCATGGTATTGAAATCCACGGCTACCTTTCACAACTAGGCCCAATTAGTGCTGAAACAATTGATTTTGATCAGGTGGAGCAAAATCCGTTTTTCTTCCCTGATGCCAGCAAGCTAGATGCGCTTGATGAATACATGCGTGAGCTTAAAAAGTCAGGTGACTCGGTTGGTGCTAAGGTATCAGTAGTAGCAACCAATGTACCAGTAGGCCTAGGTGAGCCAGTATTTGATCGCCTCGATGCAGACATAGCTCATGCGTTAATGGGGATTAACGCGGTAAAAGGTGTTGAGATTGGCGATGGCTTTGGCGTAGTAACGCAAAAAGGCTCAGAAGGTCGTGATTTAATGTCACCTGAAGGCTTTGAGTCTAACCATGCTGGCGGTGTGTTAGGTGGCATTTCATCTGGGCAGCCAGTCGTTGCGCACATGGCTTTAAAGCCAACATCGAGTATTAGCGTGCCAGGGCAAAGTATGACAGTACAAGGTGAGGTTGCAGATGTGGTGACTAAAGGGCGTCATGACCCTTGTGTTGGCATTCGCGCGGTACCAATTGCTGAAGCCATGTTAGCGATTGTATTGATGGATCACTTGCTTAGACATCGAGCGCAAAATCAGGACGTTGTATCAGCAACTCCCGTGATTGGAATGCGTTAAATGCCACACAACTTTGGCTCTAAGCACACGTTTACCTGGCTTAGAGCCTGTTACTTCTTTTTCTTTGCCATCCTAGGCTTGCTCGTCCCGTATCTTGGGGTCTTCTTCGAGTCACGCGGTTTTAATCCACAGCAAATTGGTTTTCTGTTAGCAATTGTACTAGGTACGCGAATTATCGCGCCTAATGTTTGGGCACGGGTTGCCGACAAAACCGGTTATCGCACCGAGCTGATTAAACTCGGTGCCATTGGCGCTGCAATTAGCTTCGTTAGTTTTTTCTATCATGGCTCTATACTGTACCTAGCCCTGAGCTTGGTGATTTACACCTTTTTCTGGAACTCGATTTTGGCGCAGCTGGAAGTGGTCACATTAGAGTCATTAGGTGAAAATGCTCATCAATATGGCAAAATCCGTAGCTGGGGCAGTGTTGGTTACATCGTATTGGTAATAGCTGCAGGTGCGGCAATTGACCGCTATGGTGCAGAAATTTTGCCAAGCCTAGGTATGGGATTGTTTTTGCTGTTAGCACTGTGCACTTTACCGTTACCCAAAGCTAATGTTGATGAGGCACAAAAACGCGCCATTACGCCACTTAAGCTTTCAGCCTCAGTATCGCTATTTTTACTGTCAGCTCTGTTAATGCAAATGAGTGTTGGGCCGTTTTATGGTTTTTTCGTACTTTATCTAAAGCAAGTCGGATACAGCGAAACGCTCGCCGGCGTGTTAGTCGCGTTGGGGGTACTAGCAGAAATTGGCATATTTATAAAAGCGCCTTGGCTTATCCAAAAGTTCGGTTTAAAGCTGTTATTGATTATCAGCACCGCGCTCACAGCATTGCGCTGGCTTATTTTAGCTTGGTATCCGCAAAATTTATCTTTAGTGTGTTTAAGCCAAGTACTGCACGCATTTACCTTCGGGTTAACCCATGCCGTGTCGATTCAGTTTATTTATCAGCAATTCCCCAAAGGCCATCGTAGTCGCGGTCAGGCATTGTATGCGAGCATCAGTTTTGGCGTGGGCGGTGCATTAGGTACTTGGCTTGCTGGGATCATCTGGGGGGATGGTAGTAGCAGTGCTTTAGTGTGGGTTTTTGCGGCAATTTGCGCGATAATCTCGGCGCTGGTTGTACTGGCGATAAATATGGATAAGCCTCATCAGCATGAGCTAACTCAAAGTCACGCATCTACCTAGCCAAACATATTTGCAAAGGGTATTTAGCACGCTTTGATAGGCTGGAAATCAGAAACACTCTAAATGAATTTAAGTTCAAGGAATTCAAGTTCAAGGAATATAAGTGAAGCAATTTCGACTTGGTTTAATCATTAATCCACTTGCTGGGTTAGGTGGGAGCGTAGCGTTAAAGGGCTCGGATGGCGTTGCTGCCAAAGCTATTGCTAAAGGCGCTGAGCCTAAAGCGCAGTTAAGAATGCAGCAAGCACTGAGCGTGATATTGCCTTTTAAGCAATACATTACGATTAAGACTTGTAGCGGTGATATGGGCGAAACGCTTTGTCGGCAAATGGGTTTTAACACTGAAGTTGTTTATCGCTGCGGCGCTGATGAAAACGTCGAGAATAACTCAAGAGTTAGTATCGCTTCGAGTTCCCTCCAAGAGACTAATGCGCAAGAGACTCACGCACAAGATACTAAAAATGCCGCGACTGCGATGCTGTCTGAAACCCTTGATTTATTGCTGTTTGCTGGAGGTGATGGCACCGCGCGCGATATCTATGCCGTTGTTGATGACAAGCTGCCAGTTTTAGGTGTACCCGCTGGTGTGAAAATTCACTCTGGTGTATACGGCATCACTCCAAATGCAGCAGGCACGGTAGTTAAAATGCTACTTGAAGGTGAGCTAGTCAGCTTAATGTCTGCTGATGTCATGGATATAGATGAAACCTTATTCAGGCAAGGCGTGGTGAAAGCTAAGCGCTATGGGGAAATGCAGGTACCTGCTGAGCCAAGATACGTACAAGCAGTCAAAATGGGTGGCAAAGAAAGTGATGAGCTAGTGCTTGCTGATATTGCAGCAGAAGTCATTGAGCAAATGGATGACGAGCTATTCATTATGGGCTCGGGCAGCACTGTCGAAGCCGTCATGGAAGAACTTGGGTTAGAGAACACCTTACTTGGCGTTGATGCCGTGCAACACGAGCAACTAGTGGGTCAAGATTTAGATGCCAAAGCGCTACTCGAGCTAGCAGCTAACAATGCTTGTAAATTGGTGATCACCTTAATTGGTGGCCAAGGGCACATATTAGGCCGCGGTAACCAGCAATTGTCTCCTGCATTGATTAAACAGTTAGGAAAAGACAATATTTTATTGGTTGCCACAAAAACTAAGTTAAAAGCCCTTGAAGGTCGGCCACTAATTGTGGATAGTGGCGACCCTGAATTAGATAAAGCCTTAACTGGCTACTTTAAGGTCATTACTGGGTATCGAGATTATGTTATGTATCCAGTAGCCAACCCAGATCTTGTGGATGCAGATGTAGCTGCACCTCTACCAAGCGAAGAATTAAGTAAAGCGGAGTAAAGCATGTTAGAAAAAATTGATGCAACAGTAGAAAGCTGGATTGAAGAGGCTGTTGCCCATGGTGATGATGATGCTTTATTTGCCAGTGGCTACCTGCAAGGACACATTGCTGTTGTGTTGTCGGAATTAGAAGCGCAGGAGCAACAAGACCTAGCAGCATTAGATGCAAAGATGGTTGATTGTTTAGCGCTTGCTGATGATGAGCTTAATCAATCCGATTACGCGCTGATTGACAACGCTTGGCAGCAACTACGAGAGCGTATTGTCGCTGCAATTTAAAAATTAATTTCGGCATTTAACGTTTAAATTTTATCAAACCCTAATGAGTCGCTTAAAAACTCATTGGGGTTTGTTACTTTACAGGGCATAGTGCGATGAAAAATCAGGTCTCAATTGGACTGATCAACCCAAAAACACCAACTAACGTAAATGGCGTGATGCGCGCTTGTGGTTGTTATCAAGCATCTCAGGTGTTTTATACCGGTAATCGTTATGATTATGCCAAACGGGCAGAACGTCAGTTTGAAGTCGACACTCAAAATGTTGCGGCTAAGATCCCACTCACTCGCGTTGAAGAATTACTTGAATCTGTGCCTGAACAAGCAAAGATTGTTTGCGTTGATCTTGTTGTTGGCGCCACGCCACTACCTGAGTTTACTCACCCTGAAAATGCCTTTTATATCTTCGGCCCAGAAGATGGCACAATTCCTCAGCAAATAATCGATGCAGCAGACGAAGTGGTTTATGTGCCAACTGTTGGTTGCATGAATCTTGCCGCAAGTGCCAATGTGCTGCTTTATGATCGCTTAGCTAAATCTTCAGTGACCGCTGATGATGAGCTGATTAAACAAAGCCGAGATACTAATAATCGCACAAGAGTAAAGCATTGGCTTAAGTAGAACCGTTGTTTTGAGTGGATATAGCGCTGGACAGGATGACCTACCAACTGTTCATCGATAATAAAATTGTTTGAGATTTTTTAAGGAAATAATAGGTAGATCTAGTAGGGGAAATTGGTTGCGGGAGCCGGATTTGAACCGACGACCTTCGCCCAGTGTTTATAAGAGCTGAGCCCGACGAGCTACCAAGCTGGTTCGTCAAAATACAATTCAAGTGCTGTTATATTTAGTTTGGTAAACAAAGGGTAAAACTAAGAGGGGAAATTGGTTGCGGGAGCCGGATTTGAACCGACGACCTTCGCCCGGTGTTTATAAGAGCTGAGCCCGACGAGCTACCAAGGTGATTCATCACATAACAGCTAAAGTACGTTTGATATTTAAGCCTGGGATTTTTATTTAAAAAATAATAGGTAAATCTAAGAAGGGGAATTGGTTGCGGGAGCCGGATTTGAACCGACGACCTTCGGGTTATGAGCCCGACGAGCTACCAAGCTGCTCCATCCCGCGTCCGAATGCTAAACTGTTTTGATTCTATTTAGAAAGAATTGGTTGCGGGAGCCGGATTTGAACCGACGACCTTCGGGTTATGAGCCCGACGAGCTACCAAGCTGCTCCATCCCGCGTCCGGATGCTAAATTGTTTTAATTCTATTTAGGCAAGAATGCTACGAACATACCAAAAAAATTGGTTGCGGGAGCCGGATTTGAACCGACGACCTTCGGGTTATGAGCCCGACGAGCTACCAAGCTGCTCCATCCCGCGTCCGTATTGTTGTCTTCAAAGTTCACACTCTCTAGTCGATATGTGCTGTCCTTCAAAGCGGGGCGAACTATAACGATACCTCAGAACCTTTGCAAGCGATAAATCATAAAAGTGTCACCGTTTGCTGTGAAAATGTACGGTTTTGCGATTATTTATCCAACTTGATTGATTTGTCAGCGAGTTATTGTCGTTTCTGCAAATAGATAGGCTTTTACCCTAATCAAAGCAGATAAGTCATTGGGTATAAGTCGCCTAGCAGGTATAATGTCCGACTGAATTTTGAGAAGGCGATTGATAGATACATGTTTAATTTTTTTGCTGCAGCCCCAAAAGGGTTTGAATACAGTCTGGCTAATGAGCTTAAAGGATTTGGAGCAGAACAAGTCAAGGAGAGTGTGGCAGGGGTGTACTTTTCGGCTCCGCTAGAGCTGGCATACCGCATTACCATGTGGACTCGCCTCGCTAGCCGTATTGTATTGGTTATCTACAAAGGCCCATGTGACTCGCCTGAGCAATTGTATAACGCTGCATATTGTATTGACTGGCCGTCGCACTTCTCTAATCGCAGCACATTTAGTATTGATTTCCACGGCACGGGTGGCTTCATCAATAACACTCAGTTTGGCGCGCTTAAAATTAAAGACGCCATTGTAGACCGTTTCCGTGATGATGGTGAGTCGCGCCCAGATGTGTCGCGAGTCAATCCCGATATTCGTATCGATTCACACTACCGTAATGGCCAAATTACCATTGCTATCAACTTCTCAGGCTCAGCGCTGCACCAACGTGGTTACCGTTCAACTACTGGTGAAGCGCCGCTTAAAGAAAATTTAGCTGCCAACATGCTCGCGCGCTGTGGTTGGCAAAATGAGCCAACTACCTTGTTAGACCCATTTTGTGGTAGTGGTACGGTATTGATTGAAGCTGCACTGATTGCCGCAGATATTGCTCCTGGTTTGCAGCGTCAACGTTTCGGTTTTGAGCACTGGCGCAGCCACAACAAAGCTGTGTGGCAAGAGGTAGTTGAAGAGGCAAAAGCACGCGCATCGTTAGGTAAAACTCGCTGCGAAGTTAAGTTTTACGGCTCAGACATCGACTCTCGCTTAGTTGCGCTGGCTAAACGCAATGCGCAAAATGCAGGCGTGGCCGACCTTATTGAGTTTAATGTTGCGAACGCGCTGAATGTGGCTCCGCCAGCCGGCGAGGGCTTTTTAATCTCTAACCCTCCTTACGGTGAGCGTTTAGGTAATATCTCAGAGCTACTGCAGCTTTACTATCAGCTTGGCGACAAGTTTAAGAAGGAGTTTGGTGGCTGGAAGGTTGCCATGCTTTGTAGCGATATTGAGTTACTTTCTTCGCTAAAGCTAAAAGCTGACAAGCAAATGAAGATGTTTAATGGTGCGTTAGAATGTGCCTTTAACCTTTATACTTTACATGCGAAAAGCACCCGTCGCAGTGCGCCAGAGTTACCCGAAGGTGTTGATGTGGCAGATATCGCCCCAGCATTCGCCAATCGCATTAAAAAGAACATGAAGCAGCTGACTAAGTGGGCTAAGCGCGAGAATATTGATAGCTTCAGAATTTATGACGCCGACCTGCCTGAATACAATGTCGCTATCGATAAGTATGTCGATTATGTCGTGATCCAGGAATATGCTGCGCCGTCATCTATTCCAGAAGCGGTAACCAAGAGGCGTATTAGTGATGTGCTTTTAGCGCTACCACATGCCTTGGGTATTAACCCTGACAATATCACGTTGAAAACCCGTGAGCGCCAAAAGGGTACGAATCAGTATGAAAAGCTAGACTCTCAAAAGCTTGAGGTGATCACCCAAGAATACAATGCGCGCTTTAAGCTTAATTTGACCGGTTACCTTGATACAGGTTTGTTCCTCGATCATCGTGTCACCCGTAAATTAGTCGGTGAGAAGTCTCAGGGCAAGCGCGTACTTAACTTGTTCTCGTATACAGGCTCAGCGTCAGTGCATGCAGCGTTAGGCGGCGCATCGTCAATCACTACTGTCGATATGTCTAATACTTACCTGAACTGGGCAAAAGAGAATTTTGCACTCAATGGATTAAACGATCGAAAGTTCCAATTTGTGCAAGCCGATTGCCTGCAATGGATTAAAGATAATGATCACCAAGCGTTTGATTTGATCTTTATCGACCCGCCGACCTTTTCAAACTCTAAACGTATGGAAGATAGTTGGGACGTACAACGTGACCACTTGGCCATGCTGACTGACTTGGTCAAACTGATGGCGCCAAATGGTGAGATTATTTTCTCTAACAACAAGCGTAAATTTAAGATGGATATTGATGGCTTGAATGCCATTGGTATTGACGTAAAGAACATCGATAGTCAGTGTTTGCCGCAAGACTTTAAGCGTAACCCACAGATCCATAATGTGTGGCGTTTGACTTACGCAAAGTAGTTTGAATAGAAGTAGCTCGAACAGAAATAACTTAAACACTAGTGGCTAGCCGCTTGAGCAAGATAGTCAACGCGCTAGCCTAGAAAACACAACGCAAAATAATAACAAGACAAGGTCAATGAATAACAACAGGTTTCGCCTTTATCACACCGATGGCTGCCACTTGTGCGAGCTTGCTCAAGCACTTATAGAGCAAGCACTACTTGAAGGTGCACAGGTTTCGTATCAGCTTATTGATATTTGTGACCAGCAAACTTTAGCCGATAAATATGGCACAAGTATCCCAGTATTTAGTGATGGCCAACGCGATCTAAATTGGCCTTTTGACCTTGAGCAGTTACAACAATTTATAGGGAGCTCAGTTTGAGTCTAGTTCGAATTAATAATGGCTCGCTGGCCTATGGTTATACTCCACTGCTGCAAAATGCCGATTTCACCATTGAAGAGGGTGAGCGAGTCTGTATTGTCGGCCGTAACGGAGCGGGTAAATCTAGTTTAATGAAAGTGCTTGCCGGTGACATTAAGCTTGATGATGGCGAATTCAATATTGCTAACGACATAGCAGTTAGTCGTTTGCAGCAAGACCCACCGAAAGCAGAGCAAGGCACTGTGTATTCGTTTATTGCAGGTGGCTTGCAAGAAATCGGTGAGATGCTTGAGCGTTATCATGAGCTTTCAGTTGCTGTGTCGGATGCTGCGCCTGAGCAAATGGATAAAATGCTTAAGCAAATGCAGCAGCTGCAAGAAACCCTTGACCACAACAATGGTTGGCAGCTTGATACCCGCATTAATCAAAACTGTAAACGTTTAGGTTTAGACCCTGATAAATCCTTGTCAGAACTCTCTGGTGGCTGGCAACGTAAAGTGGCACTTGCTCGCGCTTTGGTAAGCGAGCCTGATTTGTTATTGCTCGATGAGCCAACTAACCACTTGGATATCGATACCATTGAATGGCTCGAGCAGTTTTTACTGAGCTATAAAGGTGCAATTGTGTTTGTTAGCCATGACCGTGGTTTTATTCAACGCATGGCAACGCGCATCGTTGATTTAGATCGCGGCGTGGTGACCTCTTGGCCTGGCAGCTATAAAGCTTATCTTGAAGGTAAGGCTGAATGGCTGCGAGTCGAGGCTGAGCAAAATGCCCATTTCGATAAAAAGTTGGCTGAAGAAGAAGCTTGGATCCGTCAAGGCATTAAAGCTCGCCGCACCCGTAATGAGGGGCGGGTAAGAGCACTTAAGGCATTAAGGGTTGAGCGTAAAGCTCGTCTTGAGCGTCAAGGTAACGCAAAAATGTCTGTGGGCGATACTGAGCGTTCAGGTAAGTTAGTGTTTGATGTGAAAGATATTAATTACTCAATTCCTGAAAAATCTTTGGTAAAAAACTTTACGACTTCTGTTATGCGCGGCGACCGCATTGCACTGATTGGTCCTAACGGTTGTGGTAAGTCAACGTTAATCAAACTATTAATTGAACAGCTTGAGCCTCAGTCAGGTGAAATTAAAGTCGGTACCAAGCTTGAAGTTGCTTATTTTGATCAGTATCGTGAAGCCCTTGACCCAGAAAAGACGGTTGAAGAGAACGTTGGTGAAGGCAAGAGTACGGTTACTGTAAACGGTCAAGACCGTCATATTTTAGGTTACTTGCAGGACTTTTTATTCTCGCCGATGCGAGCCAGAACGCCGGTAAAAGCCTTGTCTGGTGGAGAGAAAAACCGCCTGCTATTAGCGCGCTTATTATTGCGCCCGGCAAACTTAATTATTCTCGATGAGCCAACCAACGATCTCGATATTGAAACACTTGAGCTGCTGGAGTCGCTATTAACTGAGTACCAAGGTACTTTGCTGATTGTGAGCCATGACCGTGAGTTTATTGATAACACGGTCACAAGTAGCTGGTGGTTTGCCGGTAATGGTCACTGGAGCGAATTTGTTGGTGGCTATCAGGACGCGGTTTCTCAAGGAGCAAAATTCTATTCTGAGGAACCTGAAGCTGATCCTGTTGTCGAAAAGCCAGAGGCAGTTAAGCCCAAGGTAGCAAAGCAAGCTGAAAAGACTGTTAAAAAACTCTCTTACAAATTGCAGCGTGAGTTAGAAGCGCTACCTGCAAAGATGGAACAGCTCGAGCAAGAACTCGAGTTAATGCAACAAGCCGTTAGCAGTGCTGATTTTTATAACCAAGATCAACAAGCAGTAAATGACACTTTGACGTCACTTGCTAATAAAGAACAAGAATTAGAGACCTGTTTTGAGCGCTGGGAAGAACTCGAGTCGCTTAAGCAGTAAATAACAATAACAGGAATTAACTAAATGAAGTTAAAGTTGGACAAAGCCTTATCGTTAGTGGCTGCGGGTGTGTTGGCCTCGCTTAGCTCTGCTCACGCGGCTCCAGTGTACGAAATCCAAAATATCACTGAAGTACTTAACGACGAGACAGGCCTAGTTGAAGTCGACTTGAATGGTACGCTTGAAAATACCCGTAACGGTTATGGTATGGGGCTGAATGCTGATAATGAGCTTATTGGTATTTCTAAGGGTAAAAAGCTGTTGACCGATGATGATATTAACAGCGGTATCATTAACCCTGAAGATGGTTTACAGCCTGAAGAAACGCTTACCTATTCTGTGTTAAGCCCTATACAAGCTAATAACTTTACTTTTACTGCTCAAGAAAACGATCCTGTCGACGCTTGGACGCCTACATTTTTTAGTATTGCAGGTACAACACCGCCATCTGAGCGTGATGATGAAGGTGAATTGGTCGTTAATTCGATTGATACCTATTTGTATGGCTTAAATAACAATGATACCAAAGTTGGTTCTCGCTCTGGTGTAGAAAAAACTTTGCCATATGAAGGGACTGATGAAGAGCAAGAGTTTTGGTACTACCGCGATTTTGAGCAGCGCGGCGTAGCGGTTGTTACCGGTACTGAGTATGACCTTATTCCGCCTTATACGACTTATACGTTTGAAGCGACGGACGAATTGCCAGAGCAAGATGTTGAGCTAGGTGGTTACTCACTACTTGCCGCTGTGAGTAATAACAATTTAGCTGCAGGTTATGTATCTACTGATATTGCAGAGACCAGTAAGTCGACCATTAATAACTGTGTTACGCAAGCGGCAAGCTCTGCAGAAACTGATTCACCTGTACCAGTTGAAGCTTGTATTCAAAATAACCAATATCCTAACTCGAATAGCATTATCTATATTCAATACCAGATTCGAGCTGGTGTATGGGACTTAGCGACACTTGACGCCAACGGCTCGCCTACCTTTACCGAGCTTCCGTTAGGCTTGGAGCCTGAAGAAAACTCGACCGCAACGTACGTGGCACAAGGGCTAGGTGTTAACAATAACGGTGTTGTTGTTGGTCGCTCCCACACCTACCGCACCGGCAGCGATACCTTGTATCAAGATCCTGCTTATTGGGTGAAAAATGATGAGGGTGTGTATGAGCATCATCGTGCACCTTTAAACAATGATCAGTATTTCGGCCTTGCTTACGATATTAATGACGATGGTTTGATGGTGGGTTACTACCAGCGTTATATACAAGGGTATCAGCGTAATAAGTTCTTTATTTACGACATTAACTCTGGTGATACAGAGGTGACGACACCAAACGACTTTGCTAATGGCCTATCTGAGCTCAGTTCGTATCCAAAAGACATTAACAATGCCGGTATGGTCGTTGGTAACATTGAAGTGACTTACGAGAAAGATAAGCCACGTGCTAAGGCTGCTTTCTTGTATAACCACAACGATGGTGACTTTGTTAACTTAAATAACCAGCTTACCTGTGAGTCAAAAGGATATAAGCGTAACGATGACAATAACTGGGAACGTCATAAGGTTACGATTACCGATGGTGATGGTAAACAATTAACTTATGAATCTAGCTTTTACCTTGTTGAAGCTAACAGTGTCGCTGAAGATGGCACCATTGTTGGTACCGCGTTTGTTCGTAAGCCTGAGTATCAATATGATGATGAAGGTAATCTAATTATTGGTGAGAACAACCGCCCATACTTCGCGCTAGATGGTAACGGTAACCCGTTAACGACTAACATTCCACGTATGGTTGTGTTAAAGCCTGCAAGTGGCGCTGAAGCTTGTACAGTGGTAGATGATAACGAAGACAAGCCATATGAGCGAAAAGGTGCTGCTAGCTTAGTATGGCTGTTAGCATTACCTTTAGTGTTACTGAGAAGACGTTTCTTCAAGTAACATTTCAAGCATAAATAGATTAAAGCGCCGTAGTAAATACTACGGCGCTTTTGTTTGTGGCGTGTGAAATATGATGTGAGAAAGACCATTAAAAGTATGTAAGTTGTGGATGAGTATAAAATTGAGTGGTGACTTAAAGCTCAGACGATCATCGGCATACTATCGTTACCTTTATTAGATTTTTGGTAACAGTCTTCTTGGTCAGCATATGACGGTTATTCAGGAGGGTGCCTTGCCTCGATGGCTGTCTTGGCCGGAAAAGAATACGACTTAATGAAAACCTAGCTCGATTAACCTAGATATACCTCGATTGAGTTTGATTGAGTTTGATTGAGTTTGATTGAGTTTGATTGAGTTTGATTAAGTTTGATTAAGTGTGATTAAATTTGAATGTGTATTTACCAAGTTGTTCAGGCCGCCTAGCTCAATCCCACGAAAAATCCAGTGAAAATAGTAAAAATATTTTTTGAAAGGCTTCTCAATAGTTTAATAAATGATCGTTAAACTGATCGTTTTTTTCGATTGATCTTGGCGAAAAAACGATCTATTCATAGTGTCGAAATACAGTAAATGAGCAGCGAAAAAAGCGATTAGTGCAATGCTAGCGTTAACGTCGATATTAGTGGGTCACCCTTGTTTATATCGAGTCCTGATGTTGCTTGAGAGACTGATATTTCATGGACAACTTTAAGAGGACGTTTTGCATGAAAAGACAAAAAAGAGATCGTTTAGATAGAGCTTTTTCAAAAGGATTTCAAGCAGGGATTGGAGGGCGCTCTAAAGAGAATTGTCCTTATGCCAACTTAGATTCACGGTCACAATGGCTTGGTGGTTGGCGAGAGGGCGTAGACGGTCGCTTATCGGGTTTATTTAACAAATAGTTTTGATTTAACTAATAACAAAATGCCCTCTCACTTGCAAAGGGGGAGGGCATTGAAAAGAAAACGTCTAGAAAAGCACGATAATTAACACGGCAAACTTACCGCTTAGAACTGCATATAAAACACTTTGGTTTAGAACGTTGAAGTATCTGTAAAAATACCAACTTTTAGATCTGTCGCACTGTAAATTTCACGGCCATCCACTTCCATTACAGCATCGGCAATACCCATAACCAGCTTACGGTGAATTTTACGTTTCAATGTAAGCTTGTAGGTCACCTTTTTTGCCTCGGGTAACACTTGTCCGGTGAACTTCACTTCACCAACCCCTAATGCACGACCTTTACCTTCAGCGCCTTCCCAGCCTAGGTAAAAGCCAACAAGTTGCCACATCGCATCGAGACCTAAACAGCCAGGCATTACTGGGTCGCCCGCAAAGTGGCATTGGAAGAACCAAAGATCCGGGTTGATATCAAGCTCAGCTACAATCTCGCCTTTACCAAATTCACCACCATCAGCATTGATAGTCGTAATACGGTCGATCATTAGCATGTTATCAATTGGCAGGCGAGGGCTGTTTGGGCCAAATAAGTCGCCATGACCACAGGCTATTAGTTCTTCTTTTGTAAAGCTGTTTGCTCGTTCCATTTAACTTGATACCACTCTAGTGTGAATTTTGATGGCAACAAGATAGCGAACACGTGTAAGCTAAACAACTCCGATCACTATATTCTCATGCCGATTATCGATTAAATTTTTGTAATATGCGCCCTAAAAGCGACAACTCTTCAACTTCTTCGTGTCCTGCTAGGCGGTCAAGGCGCTGCTGAACTAAACCGTAGAGTGAGTCTGGTGCAAACGTGTTGTTGTCATCTGGCTCGCCAGCTGGTATTTGCATCAATAGCTCTATTGCGTCGTCCATATGGTCGATGGCATAGATTGCAAATTGACCATCGTTGACTGCTTTTATCACCTCTGGATTAAGGTTTAATTGCAGTACGTTTGCAGAAGGCATAATGACGCCTTGAGTACCCGTTAGCCCTCGTCTGCGACAAATGTTGAAAAAGCCTTCAATTTTCTCGTTAATGCCACCAATAGCCTGAACATTGCCAAATTGATCTAATGCACCTGTGACGCCAATGGACTGCTTAATGGGCTTTTCGGCAATGGCAGACATTAGGCAGCAATATTCAGCTAGTGAAGCACTGTCACCATCAATCTCCTGATAAGACTGTTCAAAAACAATGTTGGCGTTAAGGTGCAAAGGCGCGTCTCGCCCAAAGATACGATATAAGCATGCAGAAAGGATCATCATGCCTTTGGCATGAATGTTACCGCCAAGCTCAGACTTTCGCTCAATATCAGCCACTTCACCGTCGCCGTAGTGCACACTAGTGGTAATGCGCGCAGGCTCGCCATAGCTATAGTCTCCAGTATCGATAACGGTTAAACCATTAACCTGACCTATGAGTTCACCGTCGGTGGCGAGATTTATGAACTTGTCGTCAAAGCTTTGAGCGGAAAACTCTTCAGAAGTGTTGTGGCGGGCAATTTGTTTGTTAATCGCGGTTGCAATCGCGGTTGCACCAACTTTAGTTGGCATCGAGCTGTTATTACTGGTCGCGAAATATTGCGCCTGAGCCATAAGGTGTGACATGGCCAACATGTTTAGGCTGAGTCGCTGTTGATGTTCGACTAACTTAGCGCTGTACCAAAACAGCGGTAAAATAGCTGATTGATCTAGCTCAACGTGGTGTTTTTTAGCGAGTTGTTGTAGCCATTGTATATATTGAGATTCTTTATATTTGGTCAGATCCAGCTCATGACTCATTTCCGCTAAAATTGGAAAATGCTCGGCAAATACGCTGTCTTCTTGGCGCATATGGCTGAACAACAAACCTGAGCCAACCAGAACAATTTTGCTATTAAGTGGGATCTCTGCAAGTTCACTGTTGACTCGATACTTGCGGTTATCAAGAATTTGCATCACGAGTTCCCACATACCTTCTCGTTTATACAAAGACTCTGCGCAGATATAGACATAGTGATGCTGTGCTAGCGCTCCAGGCAAGTATTGACTGCCACTACCTTTATTAACCACCTTACCCACTAGTTGTTGGCGCGTGATGCGGCCATTGAGGTAGATATGACTTTTAGTTTGTGACGCTATAGTGCCGACTTTATCGTTAGGCAATTGCTGCTGCCACTCAAATGCAACTGTGTTATCAGTGCGTTTAACTGCAACTAAATATGTGTCGCTAGGTGTGTTTGCTTGCAGGGTTAAGGCATCAAACAAGGCGATACGGTCAATCCCTGTGTAGTCTGCAATATATAGTTGCTGCGCTTCGATGCCACTAGCTAGGTTGAAACTGTCGACTAATTTCTCTTGTCCGACAAGCAAATGGCTTGGGTAGCTTATTGCGGGTAACTGGCTTGGAATATGGTATTGCGGGGCAAGCGTTGCACTAGCTAACTTAGTCTGTGTCATATATTTCGGTCTAATTGAATGCTATGTATTCGATATTGCAGTGGATTTTAGCATAAACAGCTAGGGCCTGTTGATCTTTGCTGATTAGAGTTTGTTCGAATTAAAAGCACTTTAATCAAGATGCGAGCTATGCCGTTTAGCCGACTAAATAAGTGGCTCGCAACGCAGAACTCTTAGCTAAGAGCCTAGGTGCTTTTAAACGAACCTTTCAGGCAGCGTTTGTTGTCATTTCTACTGTGTTAACGACTTATCATGTGGAACAACCACACATCAAAGTCGTTGCCTTGTATAAATTTCCAACAAGCCGCTGCAAAAATAATCTTGAAAGATGAACAGGCCCTTGTCTAATTACTGCAAGCTTGGTTTGTTTAGCTTTAGTTTCACTCTTTAGTGCCAAAGCATCACTAATGAACTTAGAGAATCGAGCAAGTTACAACGAGTAATGTAAGACGATAGTGCAGCGTGTAACGTTAATATTGGTTGTAAAGTACACAGTTGAACAGTTTTTTTTAATTAGCCCTTTACACGCCCGTTAGCTTGTCATATTATTCGCGGCGTTCGGAGAGATGGCAGAGTGGTCGAATGCACCGGTCTTGAAAACCGGCAGGGGTTTGTAGCCCCTCTAGGGTTCAAATCCCTATCTCTCCGCCATATTTAGAGAATCCCGCTTAACGAAAGTTAAGCGGGATTTTTGCTTTATGGGTCAATCTATTCCAATTTACTTGAATCTGTGAGTCTAGCCCATTCGTTATTCAGAACTTTGTTTACTACGTTTTCATTTTCCCATTTTTATATTGCGTGTTGTGTAAACGGCTAGGCCTTTGTTGCAGATACCAACGCTCATTTTTGTACGGTTAATCGCTAAAGCTTAGTTTTAGTTTAGGTTTATCGACAAGTAGACTTATTTGTTAATGTTAGTAGAATGTTAAGTTTGCAGTTTTGATGGCGGTGAATATGTGTACATCGCCTTTTCAAATTGAAGTTATATGTGGACACATTTTACTGAAACTGACTCTAAGGAATGAGTAGTCAATGAATAATGACAATAATAAAGCAGCTGACCCTAAAGTGACTAACCCTGATACCAATAGCCCTGATATTAAAAGTAGTGATTCGGCAGATCTCAAAGAGTCTAAAAAAGATAACGCTAAAGTGGCTGATATTCATCTTCATGCGGTGGATACGTCAACAAATTTAAGCTCAGATGGCACCAATCCTAACGAGTCGACACTCAATCAAGCTAGTACTTCGAGTAATCAAGGTGGTAGCGAAACCCGTTCTTCTTTAAATTATAAACGCTGGGCTACAAGTGCTGCGATAGTTGCCCTTGGCGCCGTTTGCTTAAATGTTGTTGGTCAACGTACAGTGCCCATCTCTGAGTTGGGCCAAGTTAAAGGTGAAGTTGTCGCTATCTCGCCGCAAGTCGCAGGTGAGGTTACTGAAGTTTTAGTTAGCCCAAATCAGAAGGTGAGCCAGGGTGATGTACTAGCAAGGTTAAACTCAACTGATTTCGAGCTGGCATTGCGCCAGGCTGAGGAACAAGTAACTGCTGCTGGTAAAAACATTGGCGAGCTTTCAAAGGCGTTACGTGTTGCTCAAAACGATGTTAAGCAAGCGCAAGTTGTATTCGAGCAAGCCAGAGCAGAGCTAAATACTACCTTGGATAAAGTGGCAAATGGCGAGATTCCAGAGGCGCAAAGTGCTGATATCAAGCAAGAGTTCAGTGTGGCTGAGTCAAACCTTGCTGCTGCAACCGAGCGATTTTTGGCCGCCAAGCAAAAATTTACTGACGAAGGTGGCAGCAACAATAATGTTAAGTCTGCGATGATAAACCTTGAGCAAGCTCAGTTGAATCTTGAGCGTACGCAAATCACTGCACCAGCAGATGGCTATGTTACTCAGCTAAATATTCAAAACGGCGCTTACGTTGCTGCTGGCGACAAAATCAGTCATTTTCTGGCATCAGATGCTGTATGGGTGGAAGTAAGCTTTAAAGAGAATCATCTAGGCAATATCAATAGTGGTGACAAAGTACAGTTTGCGCTCGATTTTGCACCTGGTGAAGTCTTTGATGGTGAAGTCGCTTATGTCGATTATGGCGTTCATGTAGGTGTAGAAGCACCCAACAACACCAAGCTCGAATCAAGCTGGTTGGCTGAGCCTCAGTATTTCCCGGTTATGGTTAAGGTTGCACCGAATGTCGCTGAAGATGTGCTTAAAGTTGGCGGGCAGGTCGATGTCATTGTATATACCCAGAGCCAGGGGATCATGAACACCCTTGGTGAGCTGTGGTTTAAGCTTCGCAGTTTAGCCTCGTATATTCGTTAGCTTTACATATCACAGCTTATTCATCACAGATGCGAGTCTAACTAAACCGAGTGCAGCGGCGCTCGGTTTTTTGTGTTTCAAAGCCATACGTATTTAAGCCCATAGCACTTATGCTATGGTGCAAATTAGTGATGAGATATTCCTTACGTTGTCATCTGTAGAAAGGAAAGGATATGTGGTTACAAAAGACAATTAGTTTGAAGCCGAGAAAAAGAGGATTTCATTTAATTGATGATGAAATATTAAGTGCAATCCCTGAGCTTGCGAATGTGAAAATGGGTTTATTGCATTTACTGCTCAAACACACATCGGCATCATTGACGCTAAATGAGAACGCTGATCCTACAGTGCGTCACGATTTCGAAAGCCACTTTAATCACTTTGTACCAGAAGATGCACCTTACTATCGCCACACCTATGAAGGTAGTGACGATATGCCCGCGCATATTAAATCCACTATTATCGGCGTGAGTCATAGTATTCCTATCACCCAAGGACAGTTAAACCTAGGTACTTGGCAAGGCATTTATTTATGTGAGCATCGTAATCATGGTGGCTCACGGCAGTTAGTGATTACACTGAATGGCGAAGTTTAGCGATTAACGGTAATTGATGATTCAGGGTTGTTATTAAGCATAATTGTTTGATTATGCAGCAATTAGAGATAATGATGTTGCGAATTGTTGCAGTCGGTTATTGTAGCGTTCTTCTGATTAATGTTAGATTCAGTTAGCTAGTTAATGGTTAATTCCCTCAATAGCTAGTGTGATAAGCCTCGGTAGAAGGCATTTACCGCATATTACATAGGTGGATGAAGTTGATTTCTGTATATTTGGTTGATGATCACGAACTGGTTAGAACCGGTATTAAGCGCATTCTTGAAGATGAACGCGGCATAAAAGTGGTGGGTGAGGCGCCTGATGGCGAAACAGCCGTGCAGTGGTCGCGCCAGAATGAGGCTGACGTGATTTTAATGGATATGAATATGCCGGGAATGGGCGGCCTTGAAGCTACCCGTAAAATCTTGCGTTATCAGCCAGAAGCAAAAATCATCGTACTCACAGTACAAACAGAAGACCCATTTCCAACTAAGGTGATGCAAGCAGGAGCTTCAGGTTACCTTACGAAGGGCTCAACCTCTCCTGAAGTGTTACGTGCGATTACTCAGGTATCTCGTGGTCAGCGTTACCTTTCACCAGAAATTGCCCAGCAAATGGCACTGAGCCAGTTTAGTCATACTGATGAAAACCCATTTACCAGTTTGTCGGAGCGTGAACTGCAGATTATGTTGATGATCACCAGCGGCGAAAAAGTCAATGATATTTCTGAGAAGCTCAATCTAAGCCCGAAGACAGTAAACAGTTACCGCTATCGCTTGTTTGCCAAGCTTGATATCAGTGGCGACGTCGAGTTAACTCGTTTAGCAATTCGTTATAAAATGCTCGACACCAGCTCATTCTAAGTTTCGTTTTAGGCTGCAGCGCCTAACTTGCTGCGGCCAAATGGTGTCACCATGCCTAATAGTTTTAGCCCTAAAGCCTTCTTAAAAACTGTCACTTCCGCCCCTGGCGTTTATCGCATGTATGATAACGCGCAGCAGGTGATCTATGTAGGTAAAGCGAAAGATCTTAAAAAGCGTTTAAGCTCCTATTTCCGCGTTAATCTGCCTAATGTTAAAACGCAGGCGCTAGTATCAAACATTGCCAATATCGATGTCACAGTCACTCACAGTGAAACTGACGCTCTGCTGTTAGAGAACGATTACATCAAGCAATACATGCCTAAGTACAATGTATTGCTGCGTGATGATAAATCCTATCCTTATATCCTGCTAAGCGGTCACAAACACCCTCGGCTAGCCTATCACCGTGGCGCACGCCGCGAAAAAGGCCAGTATTTTGGACCTTACCCTAATGGTGGCGCAGTGCGTGAAAGTTTGCACCTGATGCAAAAGCTGTTTCCCATCCGCCAGTGTCAGGACGTGTATTATAAATCTCGCTCGCGTCCATGTTTGCAGTATCAGTTAGATAGATGCAGTGCGCCTTGTGTTGGCATTGTGTCTGATGAGGAATATCAAGCGCAGGTTAAGCTTGCCACCTTGTTTTTAAAAGGTAAGGACAAACAAGTCATCAGTACTTTGGTTGCTAAAATGGAGCAGGCGGCCATTGATATGCAATATGAAGCTGCAGCTCGTTATCGAGACCAAATTGCCGCGTTAAGAAGGGTTGCTGAGCAGCAAGAAGTGTCAAACCAAAGCGGTAATATGGATGTGATTGGCGTGCATTATGCGTCGGGTATTGCATGTTTTCATTTAATGTTTGTGCGTGAAGGCAAAATCTTTGGTTCACGCAGTTACTATCCGAGCGTACCAGCAGAGACTGAGCTTGATGAAGTTTTAAGTGCGTTTATTAGTCAGTTTTATTTAAACGCTGATATTCAGCGCACAGTGCCTAAAGAAGTGATCATTAATCACCAATTTGCTGAACTCAAGTCACTGCAAGAGTCTATTGAGGCCGCACTAGAGAAAAAGTTTGCTATTAAAACTCAAGTAAGAGGCGATAGAGCAAAGTTTTTAGCGCTTGCTGAAACTAACGCGCACAACGCGGTTGTGACTAGACTGTCGCATAAGAATACGGTCGAGCAGCGCTTTGCTCTGCTCGAAGAAGCGTTAGAGTTATCAACGCCCATTGGCCGTATGGAGTGTTTCGATATTTCTCATACCATGGGCGAAAGCACGGTTGCTTCATGTGTGGTATTTAATCGTGAAGGGCCGCATAAAGCAGATTATCGTCGCTATAACATTAGTGGTATCACAGCAGGTGATGACTACGCCGCTATGCAGCAAGCCATTTCTAGACGCTTCGATAAAATCGATAACTCTGGCAAGGTACCTGATATCTTGTTTATTGATGGTGGTATTGGTCAACTCAGAATCGCCCAAAAAGTGGTTGATGATAAATGTCAAAATTTGGATAAGCCGCCATTACTCATTGGTGTAACCAAAGGTGAGGGCCGCAAGATGGGGCTGGAAACCTTTTTAATTGGTGGCACGGAACAATCGTTTGAGCTGCCAAATGACTCGCCAGCATTTCATTTGATGGTGCATATTCGGGATGAGTCTCACCGGTTTGCGATTACCGGCCATCGAAATAAACGTCAAAAGACACGTAACACCTCAACCTTAGAATCCATTGCCGGAGTTGGACCAAAACGTCGTAAAGCATTGCTGCAACATTTAGGTGGTTTACAAGAGGTTAAAGGCGCCAGTGTGGCTGAATTGGCAAAAGTGCCAGGTATTAGCCTAGAAATGGCACAAACAATCCATGACGCATTGCGGGCAGGGTAAAATTAAGGCAAGATGGCGCAGCTTATATACAATTGGTTTTACTAATGCCGTTCAATATCCCCATTGCTCTAACTTTCTTTCGACTGCTGCTGTTGCCAGTATTCGTGGTTCTTTTCTATATGCCGCATAGTTGGTCGGCATTTGCTGCTGCATTTGTATTTTGGTTGGCTGCGGTAACCGATGCGCTTGATGGTTACGCAGCGAGAAAGCTGAATCAATCAACTCGATTTGGTGCATTTCTCGATCCCGTTGCGGATAAAGTGATGGTGTCAACGGCGTTGGTGTTGCTAGTGCAGCAATACGATAACTTGTTTATTACCATTGCGGCATTATTTATGATTGGTCGCGAGATTGTGATTTCTGCATTACGCGAGTGGATGGCTGAGATTGGCAAGCGTGGTGTAGTCGCTGTGTCATGGATTGGTAAGTATAAAACCGCTGCGCAAATGGTGGCGATTATTGGCTTAATTTGGAAACCAAATGAGCTGTTAACTAATGTCGCTTTTGGTCTATTTTATTTTGCCGCAATCTTAACTTGTTGGTCTATGTTTGCTTACATTGCCGCTGCTTGGAAAGATTTAACCAGAGAATAGCGCGCAAAAACGCCAATAAGTTTAATAACTGTGCAAACAGTTAAATAACACCAAATCAGCATTTGACAGCAAAGGTTAAATCGGTAGAATGCTCCCTCGTAGACAACGGACTAGCCGATAACTGATTAGGTTGTTGCTTTAACCAAGTTTACAATATGCGACATTAGCTCAGTTGCTAAAGGTGGAAAGTTGAAACCTTACAAAATGAGCTTTGAAGCAAAACTCTAGTCAACAGAGTATAAATATAGACAACGCGACATTAGCTCAGTTGGTAGAGCGAAACCTTGCCAAGGTTTAGGTCATCGGTTCGAACCCGATATGTCG
>NZ_JAAIKQ010000030.1:0-798 GCF_012263345.1 Shewanella sp. WXL01
GTAACGCGGAACTCCATATATGGGCTATGAACTAATGACCCCGTAATTGATTACTATTAATAACTAGTCAATAATCAATGTCAACATGGCGGTAATGTTGGACATGAGCCAATATAAATGTACATATTATGATATGGATACAACGTATGCAATGGGCCAAGCTCATGGCTGACTAATTTTTTTTATTTATGCAGAGGCCGAGGCCGCCTCGGCCTCTGAGCTATTCCAGAAGTAGTGAGGAGGCTTTTTTGGAGGCCTAGGCTTTTGCAAAAAGCTCCCCGACGCGAGGCTGGATGGCCTTCCCCATTATGATTCTTCTCGCTTCCGGCGGCATCGGGATGCCCGCGTTGCAGGCCATGCTGTCCAGGCAGGTAGATGACGACCATCAGGGACAGCTTCAAGGATCGCTCGCGGCTCTTACCAGCCTAACTTCGATCATTGGACCGCTGATCGTCACGGCGATTTATGCCGCCTCGGCGAGCACATGGAACGGGTTGGCATGGATTGTAGGCGCCGCCCTATACCTTGTCTGCCTCCCCGCGTTGCGTCGCGGTGCATGGAGCCGGGCCACCTCGACCTGAATGGAAGCCGGCGGCACCTCGCTAACGGATTCACCACTCCAAGAATTGGAGCCAATCAATTCTTGCGGAGAACTGTGAATGCGCAAACCAACCCTTGGCAGAACATATCCATCGCGTCCGCCATCTCCAGCAGCCGCACGCGGCGCATCTCCGTTGCTGGCGTTTTTCCCTAGGCTCCGCCCCCCTGACGAGCATCACAAAAGTCGACGCTCAAGTC
>NZ_JAAIKQ010000031.1:0-798 GCF_012263345.1 Shewanella sp. WXL01
GCAACGACATGAACCTTTCGACCCACGATGGCGGGAAGGAGCAAACCGTCCTCAGTAGCTGCAAGCCATAAACCCCTTCCGTCGGCCACCTGTAGGGTCAACGAGACAGCCCGCCGTCGTCGCGATCCCGGCCGCGACTGCGAAGCCGTTGGGCCTGCCGCTGGCGTGTCGCCTCGCGCTGTTCGGCGAGCAGCTTCTCGCCCACGGCCTTGATGATCTGGGCCGCCTTGGCCTGCATATCGCGATTAAGCGGCCCCAGAGCGTCCAGAACGGGCTTCAGGCGGTCACGCAGGCTCCGGGCTGTCTCCTGTGCCTGCCGGGCCTTCTCGCGCTCCTGACGCGCTCCTGCGGCCGCTGCGACGGTCGGGCCATACCCTTCCCTGACGGCAGCGGTCACGCGGGCGGCCACGGCCTCCGGCGTCTCCACGTCCTTCGAGAAAATCCCCTTGCGCAGCACCCGCGGCTCGATGGCCTGCGGCGTGATGGTGGCGTGCCCGGGCTGGCGCTCGATGGCGCCGTAGTAGCTCTGGACGCGCTGATGGGTGGCCCGGCTGCCCTCGATGCCGCGTTCCAGCCCGAGATCCCTCACCGCCTCGGCAAAGCTGGTCTGGTCGGCCCGCATCTTGTCGCGGCCACCGATGAACTCCTTGGCCGACAGCCGCCCGTCCTGCGTCAGCGGCACGACGAAGGCCGACAGGTGCGGGGTGGCCTCGTCGCGGTGGATGCTGGCCGTCACGATGCGATCCGCGCCGTATTTGGCCGCCAGCCAGCCCGGCGCCTGGTCGAAGAACGCGGCCT
>NZ_JAAIKQ010000032.1:0-692 GCF_012263345.1 Shewanella sp. WXL01
TCCCAGCGTGGCGCCGATTATCCGTTTCAGTTTGCCATGATCGCATTCAATCACGTTGTTCCGGTACTTAATCTGTCGGTGTTCAACGTCAGACGGGCACCGGCCTTCGCGTTTGAGCAGAGCAAGCGCGCGACCATAGGCGGGCGCTTTATCCGTGTTGATGAATCGCGGGATCTGCCACTTCTTCACGTTGTTGAGGATTTTACCCAGAAACCGGTATGCAGCTTTGCTGTTACGACGGGAGGAGAGATAAAAATCGACAGTGCGGCCCCGGCTGTCGACGGCCCGGTACAGATACGCCCAGCGGCCATTGACCTTCACGTAGGTTTCATCCATGTGCCACGGGCAAAGATCGGAAGGGTTACGCCAGTACCAGCGCAGCCGTTTTTCCATTTCAGGCGCATAACGCTGAACCCAGCGGTAAATCGTGGAGTGATCGACATTCACTCCGCGTTCAGCCAGCATCTCCTGCAGCTCACGGTAACTGATGCCGTATTTGCAGTACCAGCGTACGGCCCACAGAATGATGTCACGCTGAAAATGCCGGCCTTTGAATGGGTTCATGTGCAGCTCCATCAGCAAAAGGGGATGATAAGTTTATCACCACCGACTATTTGCAACAGTGCCAACGCCGGGTTATTCTTATTTGTCGCTTCTTTACTCGCCTTTATCGGCCTTCACTCAAGGATGTA
>NZ_JAAIKQ010000033.1:0-688 GCF_012263345.1 Shewanella sp. WXL01
TGTCTATTTCGTTCATCCATAGTTGCCTGACTCCCCGTCGTGTAGATAACTACGATACGGGAGGGCTTACCATCTGGCCCCAGTGCTGCAATGATACCGCGAGACCCACGCTCACCGGCTCCAGATTTATCAGCAATAAACCAGCCAGCCGGAAGGGCCGAGCGCAGAAGTGGTCCTGCAACTTTATCCGCCTCCATCCAGTCTATTAATTGTTGCCGGGAAGCTAGAGTAAGTAGTTCGCCAGTTAATAGTTTGCGCAACGTTGTTGCCATTGCTGCAGGCATCGTGGTGTCACGCTCGTCGTTTGGTATGGCTTCATTCAGCTCCGGTTCCCAACGATCAAGGCGAGTTACATGATCCCCCATGTTGTGCAAAAAAGCGGTTAGCTCCTTCGGTCCTCCGATCGTTGTCAGAAGTAAGTTGGCCGCAGTGTTATCACTCATGGTTATGGCAGCACTGCATAATTCTCTTACTGTCATGCCATCCGTAAGATGCTTTTCTGTGACTGGTGAGTACTCAACCAAGTCATTCTGAGAATAGTGTATGCGGCGACCGAGTTGCTCTTGCCCGGCGTCAACACGGGATAATACCGCGCCACATAGCAGAACTTTAAAAGTGCTCATCATTGGAAAACGTTCTTCGGGGCGAAAACTATCAAGGATTTTACCGCTGTTGAGATCCAGTTCGA
>NZ_JAAIKQ010000034.1:0-629 GCF_012263345.1 Shewanella sp. WXL01
CTGACCACGCTCGTGTTATCAGATTCGTCATTGCTCAGTACGTTGCCACTTGCCTGGGTGTCTTCACCCACGGTCACAGCATCATCAGCTACATCAGTGTTTTCTGGTGTCACTGTGATGGTTAAGGTTGCAGTCTCACCTGTGTTGGTGGTGTAGGTGATCACCGGCAGTGTGCCATTCCAGTCCGCAGCAGGATCGAATGTGTAAGAGCCATTAGCATTCAGTACTAAGGTGCCGCCTTGGACAGTCACAGAATTGCCTGCGTTGTAAGTGGTGTTATCACCGGCAATGGTGAAGCTCACAACAGAGGTGTTATCAGACTCATCGTTAGTTAATACGTTGCCTGAAGCTTGCGTATCTTCACCCACAGTTACAGCATCATCAGCTACGTCTGTGTTATCTGGCGTCACTGTGATGGTTAAGGTTGCAGTCTCACCTGTGTTGGTGGTGTAGGTGATCACCGGCAGTGTGCCGTTCCAGTCCGCAGCAGGGTCAAAGGTATACGTGCCATTAGCATTCAGCACTAATGTGCCGCCTTGAACGGTGACGGAATCGCCCGCGTTATGGACAGTGTTGTCACCGGCGATGGTGAAGCTCACGACTGAAGTATTGTCTGACTCATCGTTAGT
>NZ_JAAIKQ010000035.1:0-609 GCF_012263345.1 Shewanella sp. WXL01
TCGGCTGAGACAAATTGCTCCTCTCCATGAAGCAGATTACCCAGCTGATTGAGGTCATGCTCGTTGGCCGCGGTGGTGACCAGGCTGTGGGTCAGGCCACTCTTGGCATCGACACCAATGTGGGCCTTCATGCCAAAGTGCCACTGATTGCCTTTCTTGGTCTGATGCATCTCCGGATCGCGTTGCTGCTCTTTGTTCTTGGTAGAGCTGGGTGCCTCAATGATGGTGGCATCCACCAAAGTGCCTTGGGTCATCATGACGCCTGCTTCGGCCAGCCAGCGATTGATGGTCTTGAACAATTGACGGGCCAGTTGATGCTGCTCGAGCAGGTGGCGGAAATTCATGATGGTGGTGCGATCCGGCAGGGCGCTATCCAGGGATAATCGGGCAAACAGGCGCATGGAGGCGATTTCGTACAGGGCATCTTCCATGGCACCGTCGCTCAGGTTGTACCAATGCTGCATGCAGTGAATACGCAGCATGGTCTCCAGCGGATAGGGCCGTCGGCCATTGCCCGCCTTGGGATAAAACGGCTCGATGACTTCCACCATGTTTTGCCATGGCAGAATCTGCTCCATGCGGGAGAGGAAAATCTCTTTTCGGGTCTGA
>NZ_JAAIKQ010000036.1:0-569 GCF_012263345.1 Shewanella sp. WXL01
TCTTCGCCCACGGTTACTGCATCATCAGTCACGTCTGTGTTATCTGGCGTAACAGTAATCGTCAGTGTCGCAGTCTCACCTGTATTAGTGGTGTAAGTGATGACCGGCAGTGTGCCGTTCCAGTCAGCCGCTGGGTCAAAGGTGTAAGAGCCATTAGCGTTCAGCACTAATGTGCCGCCTTGAATGGTCACTGAGTCACCAGCATTGTAAGTGGTGTTGTCACCAGCAATGGTGAAGCTGACCACGCTCGTGTTATCAGACTCGTCATTGCTCAGCACGTTGCCTGAAGCTTGCGTATCTTCGCCAACCGTAACTGCATCATCAGCCACGTCTGTGTTATCTGGCGTAACAGTAATCGTCAGTGTCGCCGTCTCACCTGTGTTAGTGGTGTAAGTGATAACCGGCAGTGTGCCATTCCAGTCTGCCGCAGGGTCAAAGGTATACGTGCCATTAGCATTCAGCACTAATGTGCCGCCTTGAACGGTGACGGAATCGCCCGCGTTATGGACAGTGTTGTCACCGGCGATGGTGAAGCTCACGACTGAAGTATTGTCTGACTCATCGTTAGT
>NZ_JAAIKQ010000037.1:0-503 GCF_012263345.1 Shewanella sp. WXL01
ACCTTTGACCCAGCGGCAGATTGGAATGGCACACTGCCGGTTATCACTTACACCACGAATACAGGTGAGACAGCAACCTTAACAATTACTGTCACGCCGGATAACACTGACGTGGCTGATGATGCTGTAACCGTGGGCGAAGATACGCAAGCTTCAGGCAACGTATTAACTAACGATGAGTCTGATAACACCTCTGTTGTGAGCTTCACTATTGCTGGTGATAACACCACTTACAACGCAGGTGACTCAGTGACCGTCCAAGGCGGTACACTGGTCCTTAACGCTAATGGCTCTTACACATTCGATCCAGCTGCTGACTGGAACGGTACACTGCCGGTCATCACTTACACCACCAATACGGGTGAAACGGCGACACTGACGATTACTGTTACGCCAGATAACACAGACGTGACTGATGATGCAGTAACGGTTGGCGAAGATACGCAAGCTTCAGGCAACGTATTAACTAACGATGAGTCTGACAACACCTCTGTTGTCAGCTT